>JAQUHA010000051.1 GCA_028683855.1 Desulfuromonadaceae bacterium | reverse complement strand
ATCTAGCTTTTTACGTTCAGTATGCTATTCGCAATCTGTAGTAGCGATTTACGTTTATCCATTGCCAGCTTCTGCATTGATCTGTACGCTTCTGACTCAGTAATTAAACTCTTCTCCATAAGCATTCCTTTCGCTTTTTCAATTATTTTACGGTTTTCGATAACTTCACGTAGATCATCTATTTTCTCTTTGAGTTCCTCTATCTCTTCAACATGTTTCAATGCGATTTCAATAGCAGGTAATAAATCCTGTTTTCTGAGAGGTTTGGTTAAAAAAGCGGCAATTCCGGCAGAAGATGCTCGCTTTATTGTCGCGCTGTCACAAGCACTTGTTAGTAGCATAATCGGAATCTTAAGTTTTTTCTTTATCTCAATTGCTGCGGTTATTCCATCCATGCCCGGCATTGCAACATCAAGTATTGCCATATCAGGGAAAGTTCCCAGAGCCAGTTCAACAGCCTTTCGACCGTTTTCACACTCAAATATATCATCAAATCCAAGCTCCTCAAGCATACCCTTTAAATTCATCCTGATAAGCGACTCATCGTCACAAATTAATATTGATTTCCCCATATTTTGTTACCTCCTGGGTCTGATTTAGCAGGAGTCGTGCCATTGAAATCTATTATGTTCAGCGTATATCCAAGCTATTTCTTGTATGCCCAGTTTACTGAACGTATATGCTTAAATAGTAAGCAGAAAAAAGTCTGTACATAACTTCTGTGAAATAAAATATTGTCAAAAATGATGCAAATACCTATAAATACAGCAAGTTTAATGTTGGCACGTTCTCTGCTAAGTATTGGTAAGTAGTTAAAAGTTAAGTTTGCTTTGCAAGTGTGTTGTGGCCGACAACAGTAAGCTTCAAAAGAACGCTCATGATGGAACCAATGAAGTTTTCATCTTATAATCGTTCAAATCAAATTATGAAAAGGAGAAGAAGATGAGAAACTTAAGAGAGTTGGTTATTGCCGGAGCAATTGTAATTATGGCAGGTAGTTCGGCGATGGCTTTTCCAACAGGCCAGATTAATATACCTTCTACTGATGCAAAAGGACTAAAAGAAGTAACACTTGGAATAAATAACTACGCCACTTTTTCTTCCGATCCTAATGCAGGGGTAAATGCATACGGTATTGGTGTTACAACTGGTGTACTCCCGTTTGAAAAAGTTAAGCTTGAGGTCGGTACGGACTATACTCCACACTCTCAGAATCCCTTAAACTTCAATGCTAAGCTTGCAGTTCCAGAAGGCGCTTTTATCAACGGAATGCCGGCTTTAGCTATTGGTGGTTTTGCTCTCGACTCAACCGATGGAGCTCCCAATATAATGTATGCACTGGCTGCAAAGACTCTTCCTACTGTCGGTCGCTTAAGTATTGGTGGCTATACTGGTGATAAAGATGTTCTGCTTAACGCCAACGGGAAAAAAGATAATTCAGGCGTAATTGCTTCCTGGGATCGTACCATATCAGAAGTCTCGGATAAACTCTGGCTTTCTGTTGACTACATGAGCGGTAGAAATGGATTTGGTGGTCTTGGTATGGGGGGCGCATGGGCTTTTACAAGTCAGATAGCCGTTCTTTTAGGCGCAACCGTATATAACGAAATGGATACCGGTGGAAAACCAACTTTCACCACACAGGTTATTATTAATCTTCCGTAGCTGTTCCTCCTGCAATGCGGGGGTGGTGTGGGGTGCCTCCCGCTCCCGGCTTTTTAGGAGTTAATAACATATTAGACAAGGAGGTATGGCAATGAAACTGATAGAGGCTATTATAAAACCGTTTAAGCTTGATGAAGTTAAAGATGCCCTGAATTCAATTGGAATAGAAGGAATAACAGTAAGCGAAGTAAAGGGATTTGGTCGCCAGAAGGGTCATACTGAACTTTATCGTGGAGCTGAATATGTAGTTGATTTCATTCCCAAGATTAAAATGGAAGTGGCGGTCAGTGATGAACTTGTCTCCAAGGTTGTAGAAACAATTCAAAACAGCGCAAAGACCGGAAGAATTGGAGATGGTAAGATTTTTATAATATCACTTGAGGAAGCGGTAAGGATCAGAACAGGCGAAAACGGAGACGAGGCAATCTGATAATTGCCCGAAAAAGATCAACAGGGGAGAATAACATGAAATCTAAACTATATATTACATCATTGTTGTTGATAATTATTACCGGACTGCTTCCGTTTACAGTAATGGCTGAGGAGAAGAAAGAAGAAGCTACAGTTTCTGCCACTACCGTTTCTACCTCACTTCCAACCGAATCAGCCTCTACAACCAGCGCAGCTGCTGCAGAACCGGCAACTCCGCCTGATGTAAAACCAGTCATGAATACTGGCGATACAGCATGGATGTTGGTGTCAGCCGCTCTTGTGCTACTTATGATACCCGGGCTGGCACTATTCTACGGAGGCATGGTTCGACAGAAGAATGTTTTGTCAACATTTATGCATTCATTTGTTGCAATGGGTATTGTTGGCGTTCAGTGGGCAGTTGTCGGTTATTCACTGTCATTTGGTTCTGACCTGGGCGGTTTAGGATTAGTCGGAGATTTCAGTAAGGTTATGCTAAATGGTCTTGTAATTATGAAAGATGCTGCCAGCGGAACTGTAGAGTGGGCACTCTTTCAGAACTATACAAAAGAACCTGGTGCAATTCCGGAGTTAGTTTTCGCCATGTACCAGTGTATGTTCGCTATAATCACAGTAGCGCTGATTTCCGGAGCAATGGCTGAAAGAGTTAAATTCTCAGCTTACTGCATATTTGTACTTCTCTGGACAACCCTTGTATATGATCCGTTGGCACACTGGGTCTGGATGGGGGAGGGTTGGCTTTTTAAAATGGGAGCTCTCGATTTTGCCGGTGGTACTGTAGTTCACCTCTCATCCGGGATCTCGGCTCTAGCATTCCTTATTTTTCTTGGTAAAAGGCATGGTTTTCCAAATGAGCGTATGGCACCTCACAATCTGCCTCTTACTATGCTGGGAGTTGGTCTGTTATGGTTCGGCTGGTTTGGCTTTAATGCCGGCTCTGCAATAGTCGGAGTTAACAATTCTGATGCTGCCGGGGGTCTTGCCGGACTTGCATTTGCTACTACTACGATTGCCCCTGCTGCCGCCGGAATCTCATGGATGGTCGCTGAGTGGATTCATTCAGGCAAACCGAGTGCTCTAGGCTTCGGTTCAGGTGTAGTTGCCGGTCTGGTAGTGATAACTCCGGCAGCTGGTTTTGTGCAGCCGGGAGCAGCCCTTCTCATGGGGCTGATGGCAGGTCTTGTATGCTATGGCGGAATTCTGCTTAAAGCCAGGTTTAAGTATGATGATTCACTTGATGCCTTTGGTGTACACGGCCTTGGCGGGACATTCGGTGCAATCATGACCGGTGTATTTGCCACAGTTGGTGCGACAGGGCTGCTGTCTGGAAATTTCAAACAGTTGATGACTCAGCTTATTGCTGTAGTAGCTGCCGGTGCATACGCTTTCATCGTCACCCTCATAATTGCCTTTATACTCGATAAAACTATCGGGCTGAGAGTTGACAAAGAGGATGAAATAATGGGGCTTGATCAGACTCAGCACTCGGAGAGCGGTTACAATATGTAACAAAAACTCATTTAATAGACTTTTTGAATGGTTTTGAAGCAACAGGAAGCAGCCATATAAAACAGATATTTACAGCTTGACTTCGTACCTATTAGCCGCTAATCTTTAAGAAAGGATTAGCGGCTTTTTTAATTCTTGTCGTACCTATGTCGTACCTTTTTGCTGTCTGAATGCTATTAGGTACGAAAACCATCAAAGGAGATGCCACCATGCCGAAGCTGAAACTGACCAAGAGCAATATAGACAAGCTGACTTTTACAGCAAGTGGACAAATTGACTATTGGGATACTGAGCTTTCTGGTTTCGGTCTCCGCGTCGGCAAAGAGAGCAAGACCTTTTTAGTCAAGGCTGATGCCAAAGTCCCAGTTACTGATAAGACTCAGAAGCCATACAAGACCGTCAAGGAAATGATAGGGCGGTATGGCGTATGGTCACCTGAGGCGGCAAGAGTCGAAGCGGCTGAACGCATTAAGAAAATCAAGGCCGGGATATCAACATCTGATGTTGATATCCCAACCCTGTCCAAGATGGCGGATCGGTATTTGAGCGATAACTCCCGAACAGCAGAGACACAGAAGCGGTACTCTGAATTATTCAAAACCGGCATTTTTCAGGATTGGGGGAAACTTCCCGTTGATGTCGCGTCAGAGATTGAGCCTAACATTATATTGGAGCTGTTCACCCGTACAAGTAAAAGCAACGGACTATTTGCGGCAAAGCTATCGTTTCAGCGACTACAAGCTGTTCTGAACTATGCTCGGATAGTTTACCCGAAGAGCGTTATCAGGAACCCGGTTCAGGTTATCGGAGACGCTAAATTATGGCCGAAAACCAATGTACGGACTGACTGCCTCAAGGGTGATGACTATAAACAGTTTTATGAAGGACTGGTGAAATTCAATGAAGTCACCCGCGACGCCATCCTTACGTGCTTATATACTGGTATGAGGAACGTAGAAACAGCTTCGCTCCAATGGCGCAACGTGGAAATGGGGAAAGAGTGTCTATTGATACCCACTACCAAGAACGGCAGGCCTTTACACATTCCGCTGTCACGTCAAGTAATGGAAATACTGAAGCGGCGGCAGGCAGCAGCTGACGGCAGCGACTATGTTTTCCCTGCACAATGGAAATACAACAAACAGCCGCATGTCATTTTGATTCCAGCAGTGTTACGGACAAACACTAAGCTAGATATTTCAGTCCACGGACTGAGAAGGTCTTTTGCTACTGTTGGTGAAAAGCTGAAAATCAGGCGGCAGGATATAGACATGCTCATCAATCACCACGATAAATCTATCACAGGCGAACATTACGCTTGCACCGATATTGATGACATCCGCCAACCGGTACAGGCTATTTGTAATGAGATTGAAAGACTAATGACCGTCGGCACCGGCGCAAAGGCGATACCGTTCAACCGTCAGACTGCATGAATAAGAGCATAAGACAGGAACCATAAATATTTCGGTTGACACACTCTTATCTTTTATGAAATTATCCGACCCGTAGTTAATCCGAGTGAATCATACCGGTACCGTATGACCGGAGCCGTAACGTTTAGAGCGTGGCGGTGAAAGTGTGCAGTAGTTTTTTACTGTGCTAGCAAGTCGGCCATAACCCCTCAAAATATTAGAGGCTAGTACGGCAGTTTTGCGAATGTGGAGAGTCAAGAAGGAGAGCTAACTCCAACAAGACCCATGATTTATGCTAACAAGCGTAGTCGTGGGTTTTTTTATGACCTACAGGCTCGCTAGACAAGGAGTCTAGCAATGTCTCAACTCAAGCACCCAATCAAGAAGTCCGCATCGGAAGCAAACCCCACCGTCAAGAAAAACCTCACAGAAACAGAAGCCTCAGCAGAGTATGGTTACAGCGTACACTGGTACCGCCGCGCTCGCTGGGCGGGTAATGGTCCCCGTTACATCAAGATTCGTGGTGGCGGCGTTTTGTACCCACGCGCAGAACTGGACGCTTTTTTCGATTCTCGTTTGGTGGGATCGACCTCTGAATCTACAGCACGAAGGGACTAAACCATGTCAAAAACAACAAAACGCCACAATCTGGGGGAGAGTGGCGCGACTGAATCAGTTAATCTATGTGCTGAAACTATCACGCCACCAGAACCCCGTCAAGCCTGTTCTCTGGAATGCCATTGTGTAAAGCCTTGTCCTGTCTGTAGTTGCAAGACTGCGGGGTGCGTGACCCATGGCTAATCACATTGAACAATTCACAGAGTATATTAGAAATAACGGTTGTGACCCGAAAGAGCCGATTATTGATGATGGCATTTTTCATGCTCATGTACGCGACACACAAGACCGACCCGGTAAAAAAGACCTTTCTTACATCCTTCATGGCGATGGTGTACCGGCTGGGTGGTTTTGCCATTATTCACGGCTACCAGATGGTATGAACTGGCAAGCCAAGGCAGATAGCACCCTGACTACGGAGGAGCGCCACCAGATCAAGGCGCGTATGGAGCAGGCGCGAGCGGCCCGTGAGGCGGCCTTGCTGGAAGTCAGGGCGGCTTGCCGTGTCAAAGCAGAAAAGATGCTGGCAAAGGCGCGAGATGTTAATGCAGATCATTCTTATGTCGCCTGTCACAAGATCGTTCCTTATGGAGCAAAGCAGTTGAAGGATATGCTGTTAGTTCCTTTGTACAAGGCAAAAACTTTGACCGGGTTACAAATCATTACACCGGATTCAAAGAAGTTCCTGACCGGCACTGAAAAAGCCGGAGCGTATTTGGCCATCAAGGGCAAGGGCAAAACCGTTTATCTTGTCGAGGGTTGGGCTGATGCTTGTAAAATCCATGAACTGACCGGCTCGCACGTCATTGTCTGTTTTGATTGTGGCAATCTGCTTGAAGTTGGCAACACTATTCGAGCGGTGGGCGGTAATGATTATGACATGGTTTATGTTGCTGATAATGATCGACTGGCCGCAAATAATCCGGGAGTGACCAAAGCAACAGCGGCGGCACTGGCAACAGGCGCACGGCTGGCAATCCCTACCTTCCCTGGTGATGATGGCACAGATGTTTGCGACCTTTCCAGAATATCAGGAAATCAGGCCGTCTTATCTTGCCTTGAAGCGGCTGTAGTGGTTGAAGTCATAGAAGAGGCTGAACAGTCAGAAATCACAGAACCGGACTTATGGCCAGTATTATCAGAAGATGCAACGCCGGGCTGGATAGGTGAATTTGTCGCACTTGCCTGTGAACATTCCGAAGCTGACCCAGCTGCGGTACTTGTGACCACCTTATGCCGGTTTGCTGCAGAAGTAGGAGCGGATTGTTTTGTAAATGTTGGTGATGCACGGCACAGAGCGCGAACTAATGCTGTGGTAGTAGGTGCATCGTCAAAAGCGCGTAAAGGCACAAGTGCAAAGCCTGTTGAACGTCTTTTCTCGACTATACCGACCGGCGCAAGATGTACTCCCGGACCTCTCTCATCTGGCGAAGGTCTTATTTATGCCGTCCGTGATGAGGTACGGGAATTTGATAAGAGGTCTCAGGAGCAAGTTGTCACAGACCCCGGCATAACAGATAAACGGCTATTTGTTCTTGATGAAGAATTTGCTGCAGCTCTGAATTGTACCAAGCGCGAAGGTAACACCCTCTCCAGTATCATCCGGGGCTTTTATGATGATGGTAATGCAGAGCCATTGACAAAGTCAGTCCGTATCAAGGCAACCGGCGCGCATGTTGTCATAGTAACCCATATTACCGAGCTGGAACTAACTACCCTCCTAAACCAAGTACAGATGTCAAACGGTTTTGGCAATCGCTTCTTATGGATTCTTTCACGCCGTCAAAAGTTGATGGCACTACCCTCTCCAATGCCTGAACCTGTTGTTGACCGTATCCGCCAGATAGTCGTTGCACGACTGGATGATGCACGTAATCTACAGACCGTTAGTATGAGTAACGACGCTAAGAAACTTTGGACTGAACTATACCCCGGCTTAACAATGGACTACAGCGGCATAGCTGGCAGTGTGGTTAATCGTACCGAGGCGCATGCAGTCAGATTGTCACTTATCTACGCATTATGCGCTGGACACTCCCAGATTGAAGTTGAAGACCTGAAAGCAGCAGTTGCGATTGTGGAATATTCCAGAAAATCAGCTTTTAAGATATTCGGCAGCGTATCTGCTGATAAGCGAAAAGTGAAAATTCTTGAGGCACTAAAGAACGCCGTTAATAATGAAATGAGTGTGACTGAAATTAGCTCTAAGGTTTTTAATAGAAATATGAAAGCGGAGGACTTGCGCAAACTTCTTTCTGAAATGGAAGCATCAAAATTGATCGTTATGGAAAAGTTACCAGCGGAAGGGAACAAGCCAAAAACGATTGTAAAAATAAAAAACAGTGAACGAATTTACGAATTAAACGAATTAAGTACACCTTGCGACAAGACTAAATTCGTAAATTCGTTAATTCGTAAGAGTGAAACAGAAATTGACACCATGCCTGATTTTGATTTTTAGGAGCTAAAACATGAAATGTCGAGTCCTAAAATCATTCAAAAACAAGGGAGAAATTCAGAAAATCAGACGCATTATTGAAGTGCCGGAAGATATGATTATCAATATGACGGGATACATTCAGTCACTCGAATTTTGCCAAGCGCGAAAGGTTAAACCAGACCGTATTTGTGGTGCGCCTCTGCGTGAAGGTATAAACGGCTTTCTATCGTGCTCAAGTCCACTTTGCCAAGTACCAGTTAAAGACCAATTCCTGACATGATCGGAACAATAGGAGACCACTACAATGCAATACAATCCGATATTTGACAGCATTATGACCAAGATTAAATCCATAAGGTACTGACGGTTGTCAAGACAGAAAAATGATGAAATTAAGTTTGGTTCAGCCCAGTTGAATGCCCCTTGTTCTTTGAAAGATCAGCTTGTTCAAGTAGTCCGTTGAAGTATACCTCTGCCGG
>JAQUHA010000012.1 GCA_028683855.1 Desulfuromonadaceae bacterium | reverse complement strand
GCCAAAGCAACCTTTGCCTTGAATTCGGATGTGCGTTTCGTTCTCATGCTTGCCATCATAGATTACCTCCGTAATCAGGGGCAAACCAAACTTAACTACCTGTCCGAAAAACCGTAAGCATTATAATTGGTTGTGGTACCGGTGTAATTGCGAAAGAGTATCATCATAGGGCCTCTCCTGAATATTATCTTGGTGTTGAGATAGTTCCAGAGGATGCAGAAATTGCTCGACAGTTTTGCTCAGAGTGCATACTTGGCAATATTGAGGAGTTCAATACTCAAGAGTGGGAAGTACTAGCCGATTTTGACCTGTGGGTTTTTGGTGACGTTTTGGAGCACCTCTATGACCCTTGGAAAGTTCTTAAGAAAGTCCGCAGCTCAATAGCTGCAGGTGGGCAAATACTTTCCTGTATACCAAACGCACAAAATTGGTGGCTCCAGACTCGAATGTCCACCGGCAATTGGCGTTATGAAGATAAGGGGCTACTAGACAGGACACATATTCGCTTTTTTACTAGGCAAACTATTGTAGAGATGTTTCAAGGAGCAGGCTTCGAGATTACTGAGATAGTTCCTCGATATATTCACCATCCAGCAGAAGATAGGTTTCTAGATATTATTGAAAGCATGGCGACTGCGGCAGGCGGTGACCCAAAAGTTGCCCGTGCTGACGCCTCGGTCTTTCAGTATATCGTTAGAGGTCGATAGCTCACGATTGTCACCATCACAAAAAAGTGATGTGAGCTGTAAATGGAATATTCTGGGGACACAATACCAATTCTCAAGTCAATCTTTATCTATGGAGACTATTTTGCTTTTGCAGCACGCCTGTTATCGTTCAGCGTCAGCTTTATCTGGCTATCCATGTGGGAGACCTGCCTCTCCTAAGAAAAATGAGAGATGCCGCCGGCTTTGTGTTATTACGGTAAGTCAGTCTCCCTCTATTGTATGGCCTGCGAGAACCGAAGGGTCTTAGTTTTGTATTTGTGAATTAATGTGTTCAGCAAACAATTCCGCATTTTATTTAAATAATCACCTTAGCTTTTACCCAAACCCTCTGGTACCAATGCAGCAGAGACCTGACGCAAATACAGATCCACATCCTCTAAACTGTTCATGATCTGACCACATATTACTTCCTGATCAATTTTTTCGTAATCATGTGCCAGAAAGTTTCTAAAGCTGGCTATCCTTGCAAAATTATACGCAAACGCTGCATCAAGTATTTGACTGTCTCCCAAAATATCGAATGACTCTGCATATGACTGAGGTATTCTCAATCCCTTATGTTTTATTACCAACTCAGCCAACACAATGCAACTATCTGACAATAGGTAGAGGTAATGAAGCAGTGCACCTCGATATACTGGATCAGCGGTAAATCTAATCCTGCAGTCATCCTTTATTGTACGAATTAATGCGAGATGCTCTTTGATTCGCCCAATTTTTTGTCGTATTCGCTCCACTATACCCCCATGGCGTAATGCCGTTGGTATTTGAAATCTATAGATCTGTGCAGCACATTTAACTCAAACTTTTCTCTTGCTTCATTATCAGTCGAATAAAGAACCTTACCGTGTCTGATGATTTCATCATTCAATATCAAGTTATCAGATGTATTCAACAACAACAGATCAATATCGTTTCTCTTTAAAGTGCGACAGAGGTCGGCATATATACTGAATTTTAAAGTAGCCCCACTTGTTTTATCATTACTATCTAACAAAAGTGCAATATCTATATCACTGTTTGGAGTGGTCATCCCCTTAGCAGTTGAACCGAAAAGGTATGCCGTAATGATGGCTGGCTGATATTTGGAAAAAACTGTGAAGAGCTCCATTTTAAATTGTTCAAAATCCATTATGTCACCACCAAAGTTGCACAGCGTCGGGTCAGTCTTTGCTGGCCTCTTTTTGAAGTAACCCGCTGGCTATCATCACTGATCTTTCAGCATCTTTATAGACTGGCTCACCATGCTGCAACAGTCCTGCTTCTCCTGGATATCTGCCGCGATAAACCCTGTCAATAAAAACAATAACAGTTTCTTGAGGATTAAAGCTGAGACACTTGCCTTAGCTAAGGCGAGCAAACGGTGAATACGGTGAGTTCTTTCAAGATCCCACCCCGTTTTAGATGAAGTGAGTTTTGAAATAATTTTCTAATATATATTGTCACTATAGCATGCGGATATATATACATTACCACAGTCAGATTTTACCACATATTATTCTGATTAACGGGGGAATATCTGGGGGGAGTGAATAAATAGAATAAATAGGGAGTGCCGCTCGGGGGCTTATGAAAGTAAATTGAACTGTTATCGCCTTGTAGAACACCCATCTCAAATACTCCTCTGTACTAACCTGATTGACCGTGATATTTTATCTTCACTTTTGAGGCTGAGATATTTATTTATTTTAAATAGGGATAAATTTAAATGAAAGTTGATAAAAAAGTTACACAGGCAAACGAGCTACTTAAAAGTGGAGATATTGAAGGGGCGAAAGCTGCATTCATTAAGATCCTCAAGACCAAACCAAAAGATGTATTCTCTCTCTTCTCGCTTGGCCTGATCGCCATGAAAGAGGACGATCCGAACCTTGCCCTGAAAAACTTCGACCGGGTACTCAAGGTAAACCCGACTTTTGACAAGGCGTGGTTCAACCGCGGAGTGGTGCTCTACGCCCTGAAACGCCATGAACTGGCTATCGAGAGCTACGAGCGGGCAATCAGGATAAATCCGTCATACGTTGACGCTTATAACAACCGTGGCGTTGTGTTGCAGGAGATCGGCAAGTATATCGAGGCGATCAAAAACTACGATGAGCTGCTCCAGATTCATCCCACCTACGACAAGGCACTTGCCAACAAAGGTTTCATTCTGATCCTTACCCTTCGTTATGACGAAGCAATTGACTGCTTTACCAAGCTTCTGGAGATAAATCCCGAATACAGTTTTGGACTTGGCATGATGTCATCGGCTCAGCAGTATGCGTGCCGCTGGGAGGATTTCGACCGGATCACAAATCTGATCAATGAAGGGGTGCGGGCCGGCAAGCCTGTAACAAACTCGCTGGTATTGATGGCGATTTCAGATTCAGCCGCCGATCAACTGAAATGTGCGCAGGCGTTTGTCGCTATGCGCTGCCCTCCGTCACCGGTAAAGTTCTGGAATGGCGAGAGATACAATCATTCGAAAATCCGCATCGCCTATATATCTCCCGATTTCAGGGAACATCCGGTCTCACACCTGATGGCCGGAATTCTGGAGCATCACGACAAATCCCGTTTTGAAGTTTTTGGCTTCTCCCTCGGCATGGCTGACAGCAGTCCCATGTTCAAACGCATTGCGCTCTCTTTCGACAGTTTCTTCGATGTGCGCCAGAAGGGTTCCCGCGAAATTGCCGAGGCGATGCGCGCCATGGAGATCGATATTGCGATTGATCTGGGCGGCTATACCCAGGATGCCCGCCCCGATATCCTCGCCTACCGCCCTGCGCCGGTACAGGTCAACTACCTCGGCTACCCCGGTTCGTTCGGCGCGGAGTATATCGACTACATCCTTGCCGACAAAACCGTTATTCCAGCGACAGATCAAGACTGCTACACCGAAAACATCGTTTATCTCCCCGGTTCCTACCTGCCGACAGATTCAAAGCTCATGGTGGCGGAGCGTACTCCCGAACGGGAGGAGTTCGGTCTCCCCGCCACAGGGTTTATCTACTGCTCTTTTAATCATGCCTACAAGATCGGACCGGTTATTTTCGATGTCTGGATGAAGATTCTGAAGCGTACTCCGGGCAGCGTACTCTGGCTGATGAAGTTGAACAGCGCTGCCGAAATCAATCTGAGAAAAGAGGCGGAACGGGCCGGTGTTGATCCTGACCGGCTGGTCTTTGCCACCCGGGTGCCGAAAGTCGAGGATCATCTTGCCCGGTACCGGATTGCAGATCTCTTTCTCGACACGACTCCGTACAACGCTCACACCACCGCCTGCGATGCCCTTTTTGTCGGTCTGCCGGTGCTGACATACCTTGGTCATGCCTTCCCCGGCCGGGTTGCGGCAAGCCTGTTGAACACAATCGGGCTTCCGGAGCTGATAGCGCCCACCCTTACAGATTACGAAAATCTGGCGGTGACACTCGCTAATGATGCGCCGCTTCTGAAGGGGTTAAGGGACCGGCTCGCAGTAAACCGCCAGACTTCACAGCTCTTTAATACTGCCCAGTTCTGCGAGAATCTGGAGTTTGCCTACAGTACGATGTGGGGGAGAACACAAAGGGGTGAGGGGCATTCGAGTTTTCAGATAAATCGGAATTAAGTGTTACGCTGCCCCGGTTTGTAGCGGGGCAGCTTCCCTGATTCTGACTATGTTCTCAGCGATCATGGATGAAAAATCCGCAAAACCCCGCTGCGTTGATGCCGTGAGCATCCGGCCAAGAATGGAATCGTCCTTTACTTTATTGAACAGATGATCGCTTATTCCGAGCAGTTCCGCTTCGGCAAGGTAATAGGGGATATTTTCCGGGGCGTGAAAACCGAAGGTATCGCCCGTCCGCTCTCCTGTTTCGAACGAAAACCTGCCAGCCAGCTCCTTGTCGGCAAATCTGAACCCCTTCTTCTCGAAATATTCACGATATAGCCTGCAGATCACAATATCTTCCGCGTGGCCGAACAGCACTTCCGGGTGTCTCCGCACCATGACATCGCTGCACGCCTTTATCAGGGCGTTGCTCCTCAGGCAGAAGCCGCCATTTCCGACACAGTTGGCATCATTGGCCCACGCCCACGGCGCACCGATGTAATCAACCTGCAGAAACTCATCACTCCAGAGAGCTTTGTTGGCGGCAAAGCCGTCCCAGTGAATAATCATGGAATGACCATCGTCAGGAAGGTATGGCCACATACATTTGAGCAGAAATTCGCTGTACTCCATGATCGATTTGAAGCGGTTTATCTTGATGAAAGTTTCACCGAGACCGAATGGCGAATGGCCAAAGCAGATAATCTGCCGGGCGTCGATGCACTCCAGAGTTTTCTTCAGGGCAAATCTGGTCAGCTCCTGAGAGCAGGGGTCGGTATCTATTGAGAGGAGAGTAATGTTGTTTTTCATGTTTTTAACCTGTTGTGCCGGAAAGTTTTACAGCGATTTGAAGCCGGAAACTCATAAGATGAAAATACTACGAGCGCATTTCATGCAGAATCAGCGAAGCGGCACCCATAACGGCGCTCTTGCCGCCATCAATTCCTGACAGCAGCACTTTTACCCCCCCTTTGTACGGTGTGAACAGATACTCTTCCATATACCTCTTCGCGGGAATCAACAGCAGATCACCGGCGGCGGCCAGCCCGCCGGAAAGAAAGATTGCTTCCGGCGCGGTGTGGGCAACGGCATCGGCGAGCTTGATCCCAAGGATTTTCGCTGTGGCATCAAACGCGGCAAGCGCGATTGAATCTCCTTCAAGCGCCGCATCACAGACCATCTTGGAGTTCAGCTGATTAAAACTGAAAGAGCGGAGCAGACTCGGCTCCTGACGATCCGCCATCAGCTGAAAAGCTGTCCGGCAGAGTCCGGTTGCGGAGACGTACGTCTCAAGACACCCCTGTTTGCCGCAGGCGCAAGCCCTCCCGTCCGGATCGACAACGGTGTGCCCCAGCTCTCCGGCAAAACCGCCCGCCCCGTAGACCAACTCGCCATTTGCCACAATACCGCTGCCAAGGCCGGTGCCCAGCGTCACGACAATAAAATCTTTCATCTCTTTTGCCGCGCCGAAATACATCTCACCAAGAGCTGCTGCGTTCGCATCGTTGGTAATCACTACCCGGAGGTCGTAATACTTCTGAAACAGCTTGACCAGATTAACCGAACCACCCCAGCTCAGATTTGGCGGATTCTCGACCGTTCCCCGGAGATAGTTCGCATTGGGGGCGCCGATACCGATCCCTCTCAACTGAATTTCCGAACCTGTCGAACTGAGAAGACTTTCAATGTTTTCATGCAGCCGGGCCACCAGAGTTTGCGCAGGTTGGTCCGGATCAGTCGGTATTACTGCATCAGCGAGCAGTTCTCCCCGCTCCGCATCAACAAAGCCGAATGATGTGGTTGTGCCACCTATATCAATGCCGATTACAGCCCCGACAGCAGTCATCTCCCCTCCATCTGTTCCCGGTAAAATATTCGTTGAAAAGTACGCTGCCGAAACTACGCAGTCCTACACTATTCGAGAAGACCTTGCAAAACGTACGGCAGGATTCCCCCCGCCCTGAAATATTCGAGCTCAGTGGCCGTATCCAGACGGCAAGCCACGGTTATTGTTGTGCTCGAACCATCCTGACGGCTGATTTGAACGGTTATCGGCATCCCCGGTATGAGCTCGTCTTTTGCTACAGCTAATTGAACAACTTCACTGCCATCCAGGCGGAGGGTTTTTCTGTCCTCACCCGGTTTGAACTGAAGCGGCAAAATCCCCATGCCGATCAGGTTAGAGCGGTGAATCCGCTCAAAACTCTCGCCGAGCACCGCCCTGACACCGAGCAGCATCGGCCCTTTACCGGCCCAGTCACGGCTTGAGCCGGAACCGTACTCCTTCCCGGCTACGATTACCAGCGGCACCCCTGCAGAGCGGTACTGTTCGGCAGCGTCGAAAATAGACATCAAGCCGCCATCGGGATAATGCACGGTAACACCACCCTGGCGCTCCGGGGTCATTTCGTTTTTGATTCTAATGTTGGCAAACGTGCCGCGCATCATGACTTCATGGTTGCCGCGCCGCGAACCGTACGAGTTGAAATCAGCCGGGGCAACCCCGATCTTCTGCAGATAAGTTCCAGCAGGTGACGACGATGCGATATTGCCTGCGGGGGAGATGTGATCGGTGGTGATCGAGTCGCCAAACAGTGCCAGAATTCTCATTTCTCCGGAGAGTTTTCCGGCAGCTTTATCCTGAAGATTCTGCAGGAAAGGGGGCTGCCTGACGTAGCTTGACTGAAGATCCCAATGATAGGTCGGTGAGCTGCTGGCATCCAGCTCCTGCCACTGGGTGGTGCCATCGAAGAGATCACCGTACCCTGCGCGGAACATCTCCGGCGTAATGCGGTCCGTTATGGTTTTTATCTCTTCCAGTGATGGCCAGATATCGCGGAGAAAAACCGGTTTTCCGTCCGCTCCGCTGCCAATCGGCTCTTTGGTCAGATCGATTCTGGTCGTGCCGGCAAGGGAAAAGGCGACAACCAGCGGCGGTGAAGCGAGCCAGCTCAGCTGAGCCAGCGGGTGAATGCGTCCTTCGAAGTTCCGGTTGCCGGAGAGAACGGCAGAAACCGACAGATTGTTAGCTGTAATGGCCGCCTCAATTTCCGATTTGAGCGGCCCCGAATTGCCGATACAGGTTGTGCAGCCGAATCCGACCAGATTGAAACCGAGCTTCTCCAGATAATTTTCCAGACCGAAATGCCGGAGGTACTGCATAACCACTTTGGAGCCGGGGGCAAGGGAGGTCTTCACCCACGGCTTGACGACGAGGCCAAGCTCCACCGCTTTTTTTGCCAGCAGAGCAGCAGCAACCATGACTTCCGGATTAGAGGTGTTGGTGCAGGAGGTAATCGCGGCAATGACGACGTCGCCATCGGACAGCTCCGCATCCATCCCGGCAATAGCCCCTCTTTTGCTGATCTCCGGATCGGGCATCGCCTTTGACACAGCAGCGCGAAGCTCAGCAAGGGGAACCCTGTCCTGCGGGCGCTTTGGTCCGGCAATACATGGCACAACTGTTGACAGGTCAAGATCGACGGTCGCGGTAAACACTGGGTCTGGCGAATCGGCATCACGCCACAGCCCCTGCTCTCTGGCATACTTTTCCACCAGCCCGCTGACCTCCTCCCTGCCGGTGAAGCGGAGATAGCGGATTGTCTCGGCATCGATCGGAAAATAGCCACAGGTGGCGCCGTATTCCGGCGACATATTGGCAATTGTCGCGCGATCAGCAATCGTCAGCCGGTCGAGACCGGCGCCGTAAAATTCGACAAATTTCCCGACGACTCCGAATTTGCGGAGTATCTGGGTAACGGTCAGCACAAGATCGGTTGCGGTCACACCGGGCTGCAGTTCACCATCCAGGCGGACGCCGATTACATCAGGTATGGTCATCGAAACAGGCTGACCGAGCATTGCCGCTTCAGCCTCAATGCCGCCAACCCCCCAGCCGAGAACCCCCAGGCCGTTGATCATGGTAGTGTGGCTGTCGGTTCCGAGCAGCGTATCCGGAAAAGCGACAACTTCATCTGGCCCCTCGATCTGCCATACGACCTTTGCCAGATACTCCAGATTGACCTGATGGCAGATACCGGTGCCGGGCGGGACAACGCGCAGATTGCGGAACGAACTCTGACCCCACTTGAGAAAAGAGTAGCGCTCGCGGTTGCGCTCCATCTCCATCTCGACATTGATGTCGAACGAATCTGCACCGGCATAGCTGTCAACCTGTACCGAATGATCGATGACCAGATCCACCGGAATCAACGGATTTATCCTCTGCGGGTCGCCTCCGGCAGAGGCAACGGCATCTCTCATCGCGGCTAGATCGACGACTGCCGGAACACCGGTGAAATCCTGCATCAGCACCCGCCCCGGCCGAAAGGAAATCTCGCGGCTCGAGGTACGCTCCTTCAGCCAGTCAGCAAAAGCGAGAATATCGTCACGCGTAACGGTAACACCATCTTCATTCCGGAGCAGGTTCTCCAGCAGGATCTTCAGCGTTCGCGGAAGGCGGTTGATTCCGGCAAATCCGTGCTGTTCCAGAGCGGCAACTCTGTGAATCCTGTATGATTTTCCGGAGAGATCGATATTCCCGGCGCTGCCGAAGGAATTTTCTGCTTGCGGAGTTTTAGCAGCTTCTGGTCTGTTCATAAAGTCCCTTTCGTCTCATTCCAGGTTTGACAGATTAGTGGCGTCCGGCAGGTATCCGGGCTTCGCACGGCACACCGGCCTGGCATAGACCGCACCCTGTTGTGCTCACCCCAAACCCGGCAGCGACACTCTTCACCACCGTGCCGTACACATATTCCCGGCAGCGGTATTTGTCGTGCCCCTCCTTGGAGAGAGCGCCGACCGGACAGCGGGTGATGCAGGCTCCGCAGGTCCCTTCGCGGTAGTACAGACAGTTATGGCGGCGTTCGGGGTATTGACGCGGTGAAGGCGGGAGTTGAAGGTCGGTGATGACACTGCCCAATCTGTGGGCCATCCCCTTTGGCGTAATCAGGGCATCGTTAAGGCTGAAAGTGCCAAGCCCGGCTACGAAAGCGGCATGTCTTTCCGACCAGGAAGATGCCGGGCCGACCGGCGATTCGCGCACCTCGCTCCATGCCGGCATCAGCTGAGGCGCGGCAGCTCGGTAGCCGCGCTCAAGCAGCCAGGCAACAATATGTCTGCGGAGGGAAGAGTTGAACTGTTCGCCAAAATTACGTGTCTCAGCCCAGTAGCGCGACGGGAATGTCTCCTCCCGCCGGTTTGAGATTCGCGTATTTTCAGTTATCGGAAGCGTCCAGCAGATGACAGTAGCCGGGAGCCATGAATCATCCGGTTGCGATGCAGCAACCAGCTCTGCCGGTGTCAGATGAAAAGTGCCGATTATCGATTTGTACTCCTGAAAGAGCGGATCTGCGGCGGCAGCAAAAGCAACCAGAGGCTCATCAAAATACGGTTCATTGCGCCCTGGAAATCGATTGCCGATGTCCGATGCAACAAACCTGCTGATCTCTTCACGAAGTGCGGACTCCATTGCGATTCCTCTGATTGCTGCCGGTTGGGGTGACGGCTACCCCGCCTTGTTGCAGGCGGGCATGGATTTCAGATGCCAGATTTCATCGTTGTAATCGTTGATCGTTCTGTCGGTTGAGAACTTGCCGCTGCAGGCGGTATTCATGATGCTCATACGAATCCACCGTTCACGATCCTGATATGCGGCGGCAGCACGCTGCTGTGCATCAATAAAGCTGCGGAAATCGGCGGCTACCATCCACGGGTCCTGCGGAGAGCAGATCGCGTTGATAATCGGGTCGAACATCCCTGCGTCAAAGAGATTGAAGTGACCGGAGCGGAGCAGATTCATAACCCTCTGCAGATCGCTGTCCCGGTCGATGAACCCTTGCGGATCGTACTCGCCACGCAGTCGTTCTACCTCTTCGCTCGTCAGGCCGAACATGAAAAAGTTGTCTGCCCCGACCTCCTCAAGAATTTCGATATTGGCACCGTCAAGCGTGCCGATAGTGATCGCACCATTCATCATGAACTTCATATTGCCGGTTCCGGATGCCTCCTTGCCCGCCGTTGAAAGCTGCTCGGAGAGATCGGTGCCGGGGCAGATGATCTCCATCCCTGAAACATTGTAGTTGGGGAGGAAGGCAACCTTCAGCTTGTCGCCGATTGTGGCATCGGCATTGACAACCTGCGCAACGTTGTTGACCAGCTTGATGATCAGCTTTGCCATGGCATAGCCTGGCGCCGCCTTGCCGCCGATCAGGACGCAGCGGTTGGTCCACCCTTCGGTGTCGCCGCGCTTGATCCGGTCGTAGAGGTGGATTACGTGCAGCACGTTCAAAAGCTGGCGTTTGTACTCATGAATACGTTTTACCTGAACATCGAACATTGACTCCGGATTGAAAGTTACACCGCAATTGCTCTCAACAAGAGCCGAGAGACGAACCTTGTTCGCCTGCTTGACTTCGTGCCAGCGGCGTCTGAAATCCTCATCGTCCGCATACCTGGTTATGCCGCTCAGCTGCTGGAGATCTGCCACCCAGCTGTCACCTGTTTTCTCGCTTATCAGCTGGCTCAAGCCGGAATTACAGCTTGCAATCCAGCGTCTTGGTGTCACTCCGTTGGTCTTGTTGTTAAATTTGCCCGGCCAGAGTTCGTAAAAATCGCGGAACAGCCCCTGAACCAGCAGTTGGGAGTGAAGCGCAGCAACACCGTTGACCGAATAACTCCCGACGATTGCCAGGTAGGCCATCCGCACCTGAGGAACATTTCCCTCTTCAATAATCGACATACGGCGCATCCGCTCGTTATCACCCGGCCAGTGACTTGAAATCTCCGAGATGAATCTGGCATTAATTTCAAAGATGATCTCCAGAATCCTTGGCAGCAGCTGCTGAAAGAGCGGCAGCGGCCACTTTTCGAGGGCCTCAGGGAGCAGGGTATGGTTGGTGTATGCCATACTCTGCGAGGTTATTGCCCACGCATGATCCCAATCCATTCCACGTTCATCGAGCAGAATCCTCATCAGCTCAGGCACAGCACAGCTGGGGTGAGTATCATTCAACTGAAAGCAGTTCTTCTCTGCAAAGTTGCTGAAATCCCCCTTATGCACAATATCCCATCTCTCGACCACATCCTGCAGGCTGGCTGAGGCGAGGAAATACTGCTGACGGAGCCGGAGTACCTTACCGTTTTCGCTGGCATCGTTAGGGTAGAGCACCATCGAGATATTTTCCGCCTCATTCTTGGTCGCCACCGACTCGGCATAATCACCGGCGTTGAATTCACCTAGATCAAAAGCATCGGTAGCCGCAGCCTTCCAGAGACGGAGGGTATTCACGGTGTCATTTCTGTAGCCGGGGATCGGAATATCGTAAGGCACAGCGAGCACATTTCTTGTCTCGACCCAGCGGACCCGTGGCTCTTCGGACTCGGACTGATACCGTTCACATCGGCCGCCAAAGCGAACCGTCTGGGTAAACTCCGGCCTCTCCTGCTCCCATGGGTTACCGTCCCGCAGCCAGTGATCCGGCTCCTCCACCTGACGCCCGTCAACGATCCGCTGGCGGAACATCCCGTATTCATAACGGATACCGTACCCCATAACCGGAAGCTGCAGCGTCGCACAGCTGTCCAGAAAACAGGCCGCCAGACGCCCAAGGCCGCCATTGCCGAGTCCGGCATCTTTTTCAGCCTCAGAGAGATCCTCCAGATTGATACCCAGCTCATGCATCGCCTGCGATGCCGCATCGGTGATGCCAAGATTCAGCATGGCATTGCCGAGAGTCCGTCCCATCAGAAACTCAAGCGACAGGTAATAACCGCACCTGCAGTTGGATTCAACGTAGGTATAGCGGGTCTTTTTCCAGCGATCCATCAGACGATCCCGCACCGTCAACGCAAGAGCCTTATAATAATATTTTACCGAGTGGCTGTATTTGTTCTGGCCAAGGCTGTAGGTAAAATAGCGGCGGTAATCATGGATAATGCCGGAGGCATCAAGGGGGAGCTGCGGAAGTTCGGTCAAACCTGGTGAGCTGATTGTGATACGTTTCTTCTTCTGAAACATTATTATTTCCTTTCTGCCTTCGCAAATTCATGCGTTATTGGCAGAGACTGTCAGGTTGGTTTATGAATCGTGTCGGGGGATTATACATGGAGTTTCTATGGAAGGCAATTTTCAAGGGGGATTAATACCCCAAAGGATTTATCCCAATGCGCTTAGATGAATAATTATTAAAAATATTGCATCCTTATCAAAGCAGTGTATACAAAAAACAGAGTTAATGAATGTGTCGACGCGGCTTAGTTCAACTACAGTTTATGCGGTGGCTCCGCTGCGCTACGCACTGCATAAACTTTATTTGGTTATACCAGAATAAAAAATACTGGAAACAAACTGACTCCTTTAGTTGTATTGAACCGTTTGCGAATTAGTGTATATTGCCGCATTAAATAGCATTCTGAAAAAGGACATCTTTATGAAAAATAAAGCCAACTGGCTGCCGTTTATGAAAAACGATGAACTATGCAAAATATTGGGCGAATTGAAAATTGCCGCAGACGAGGCAAAAGAAAAAGCTGACTTAAGCCTTTCGAGAAATGTAATCGACCCTTTTACTGCACTTTTCCAAATGCAATTCCTTTCGATTACGGCCAAAGATTGGCCGATGGTAGAAAAACGCAGGCAGATAGAGAAATCGCTCCAGAACCATATCGGGAATTTTCACCAAAAATTATTAGGTGCATTAACTGGATGGAACGACATGGGGGTTGGTTCGGTTGTTGACCTTGTTTAAGAAGAAAAACGGATTATTGCAGAGGTAAAAAACAAACACAACACGCTAAAAGCATCAGATCAATCTGGTTTGTATGAAAAACTTTCAAGCCTGGTTCGCAAAAAAGGACAAAAATATTATGGTTATAGTGCGTACTATATTGAAATCATTCCCAAACGTCCAGAAAGATACAATGTAGCGTTTACCCCTTCAGACAATACAACTGGTTTTCGTAAGGCGGAGGATACTCTTATTCGTAAAATTGACGGGGCAAGTTTTTATGCGCTTGCCACAGGTTACGAAGATGCACTTAAACAGGTATATCTGGCAATACCAGAGGCATTAAGCTCCATGGGGCTAAAATCAGCAAGCACACAAGACAAAGCAATGCTGGCAAGTTATTTCGAGGATGCATTTGGCTCTAACTGATCCAGCATCTGTTTTAGACAAACACCAATATGATATCCTAAGTTGACTGGTACAGCATTTCCGATTTGTCTGTACTGCGAAGCTGTAGAGCCTGTAAATTCCCAGTTGTCGGGGAAAGATTGAACTCTCGCATATTCCCGTATCGTAAGCGGACGTGTTTCTTCCGGGTGGCATCGCTCAGTCTGTTTCTGAGCAGGGTTGCAGGTCAACGTAAGTGATGGTTCATCCCAGCTTAACCTGCGAGCCATCCCTGTTTTACCACCTCCCATGAAATAGCTTGCCCCCATATATTCACGTTGTAGGTTGTCGGGAAGGTTACGCCAGTATCCACCTTCAGGGATCAGACTCATTAACGTTTTTTTCTTTACTGTGTACTGCTGACCAACAGAAACCGGAACTCCTTCAAGCGCCTCTCTAAGGCTTACAGTATATTGGCATTCCTTGGGAAAAACGGTTGGGATGTTAAAATCTTTACGAATTCCGAAAACAACTAGCCGCTCTCGTTTTTGTGCAACATCCAGATATTGTGCTCTTAAAATACGATGTTCAAGACGGTATCCTAATTCATCTAAAACCGACAACATAGTTTGGAATGTTCTGCCGTTATCATGATTTAACAATCCACGTACATTTTCTGCAACAATGATTTTAGGATTAACTTCTTTGACAATTCGTGCATATTCAAAAAACAATGTACCTCTGGTATCTTCAAAACCCAGTTTTTTCCCTGCATAACTAAATGCCTGACATGGAAAACCGCCTGTAACTACATCAGCATTATGACCAGAAAAGTTTATTGATCTGACGTCTTGTTGGTATACATTCCAAACAGGTCTGTTTTTTTGCAAAGTAGCAGCGGCCTGTTTGTCAATTTCAACAAGGGCTGTTGCTTTCAAACCAGCATTTTCTAATCCCAGTGCTAAACCTCCAGCACCCGCAAAAAGTTCAATAACGGTATAAGGAGTTTCAATTTCTGATTTTAATACACTAAAACAGCCTGTAGGCTTTTCATTCAACTTTTGTTTAAGGAGTCTTACTTCTTCGAGGTCAAAAAGTCGTTGACCACGAACATCTCTGCTAGCACGGATAAGTCCTTTTTTTTCCCATCGCCGGACTGTATCAATTGATAAAAGCAATTCAGCAGCAACATCACCCACGGTAAGAGGCATTTCTGGAAACAATGGTGAAATATACATTATAGTAACCTCCGCATAGGCAATGGTTACCATAAATAATTCTGGTTCTCAACAAAAAAAGTTGTCAAAGAGCAAATGAAACGTATAACCAGTACGCACGACCTGACCGCCCAAAAAGACCGGGGGAATACAGAGGGACGCTGTTATCTATTTATCTATTGAACTCATAATTTCCTTCAGCAGCACCGTATCAGACTTCAATATCTTTTCCCCACGCCTTGAAGCCAGGCTGACACCCGTTGGCCCGAGGTGCAGAAACTTGCCGACCTCTTTTCCTGTGTAAGCAAGTTCGAATACTCCAGAATGCCGGATCGGCTAAAACTGCTACCATTGCATCTCCCGCTGTTAGATCGAGTAGAGCTAACAGCGAACGTCGGTCTCGGATAGTAGCAAAAAGAAACGGTCAACAAAAAGTTGCCGATCATAATCGTCATTGAAAATGTCGCATCGATAAATTCCCCGCACGACCACGTGTTGAAGAAGTCCGGATATGTCAAGTCTTGCTAATCCTGGCATGGACGAAAAGTAGCATAAACAGAAAAAATGACAATAGATAAATAGATAACAGCGTCCCCTTATACCCTGCTGTTATTGTTTGCTTGAAATATGGCACGGAGTGCTATATTGTTGTTGTATGAAGGAGTTAGTGTGCGAGTATTCAAGTCGAAACATTTTTCACGATATGCGAGGAAAGAAGAAATTGATGATGAAACGTTAGCAAATGCTATTCGCGAGATTGAGAGTGGCCTTGTTGATGCGGTTCTTGGTGGCGGTCTGGTAAAGAAGCGGGTTGCCCGTGAAGGTAGCGGTAAAAGTAGCGGCTACAGAACTATTATCGCATTTTCTTCTGGTCATAGAAGCCTTTTTTTGTATGGATTTGCGAAAAGTGACCGGGACAATATCGGAAATGATGAACTGCGTGAACTACGGAAACTCTCACAACTCTTTTTGGCACTTAAAGACGAGGAAATTACTTCTGCCTTGGAAATTGATAGAATTGAGGAGATTCCATACCATGACAAAACAATATAAAAGTAAAATCTTTGCTGCTATCCACGAGACAGCCGAGGATTTATATGTTGCCGGTACTATCGACGCTAAAACAATGCGGGAGTTTGACACGTCATGCCTCACTCCTGTTAAGAGTCTGGCACCGGATGAGATTGTAGCCACTCGCACCAGTATCGGTGTAAGTCAATCTGTTTTCGCGCATTACCTGAATGTTGGTGTCAGCACCATCAGTAAATGGGAGCGTGGAGAGAAACATCCCAGCGGAACAGCTCTGAAATTGCTCGATATTATTCGTAGAAAAGGATTAGAAGCTATATCATGATCTCAGAGACTGCTTACGCTATAACTGGGGAATGGGGAGGCGACTCTTCACTCCCCAGCTTTTTAACAAAAAGACGAAGGGATACAGAGAGGGATACAGAGGGACGCTGTTATCTATTTATCTATTGAACTCATTATTTCCTTCAGCAGCACCGCATCAGACTTCAATATCTTTTTCCCACGCCTTGAAGCCAGGCTGACACCAGTTGGCCCGAGGTGCAGAAACTTGCCAACCTCTTTTCCTCTGTAACCAAGTTCAAATATCGCCAACTGACAGATTATCGCCCGCGCAGCCGCCGGTGCCCGGCTTTTACTTGGTCTTCGAATCAAATCGGGATCAACTTTCAAAGTCCCTGAGACAATTTCCAACAACCGGGTCAGAGAGATAACAGCATTCATCTTATCCCGCAACGCGCATTCCCGTTTGAGACCATCAACGAAATTACCGCCTCCCAATACCCTCTCGTCAAAACTCTCGTATTCTTCATGCCGGCGTTCTCCCTGGCTGCGCTTAAGTCCGCCGCCGACAAGATCATCGCGACGACCGGTCTTTATTCCTTCCGAGACAAAGTGACGATAATTCAGTTGCGCGGTAGTCGCATCTTTACCAAAGCGTTCAAGTATAGCACCGCTGTCCTGCACGTCACTCTTCCGGTTACCCAGCAAAACCGAGTGACCACTCCATGGGAATTGATCCAGTTCCTCAAGGCTTGCAACCATTCCGGCCCGTAGCGGATTCAGATGAATATATCTGACCAATTCCAGCAGATAAGTCTCCTCCTCGCAGACAATCGACTTGTAACGATTCTGGAAAAGATGTCCTGATCGCTTGTTACGACGGTTGAATGAAACTGCGTATCCGGTCAGAAGTCTGCGCATGAAATACGATAGGGGAGTAGTAGTCGGCATCAGGAGAAAGTGTGCATGATTTGATAAAAGCGCCCATGCATAACAGCGAACGTCGGTCTCGGATAGTAGCAAAAAGAAACGGTCAACAAAAAGTTGCCGATCATAATCGTCATTGAAAATGTCGCATCGATCAATTCCCCGCACGACCACGTGTTGAAGAAGTCCGGATATGTCAAGTCTTGCTAATCGTGGCATGGACGAAAAGTACCATAAACAGAAAAAATGACAATAGATAAATAGATAACAGCGTCCCCTTTGGCCTCACAGATAATCATGGAGATGGCAGTCAATTCGTAACTAACCTAAACAAATTATTTGCTTTACAAATACTAATTTTAAGATAGTGTAATCAAACTCATGGTTAGTATTTCTTGTTATATGTATTGACGTCTGTTAGCGGAACTTGGAGGCAGCCTTGTCGTCTGTACGTTACCAAACTGGAACTTGGTAAACGAGAAGGAAAAATTTATGGAGGTGCAATTTGATTAACTTGAAGCCTTTTCTCCTTTCTGTGCTGAATGATGTATCTGAAAAACCAGTCGATGAAATCACTACAGGTGCAATAAATGCGAAACGTTCGAAAAACTTGATAGAACAGTTGTCTGAAGACTTTCGCAAAATTTACACTTCGAATGACTCGGTTCGAGTTTTTTCCAAAGACCACTACGATAACAGAGCTGAATTTGGGATGAATGAGTTGCTTCACGACATACTCGTTTGCACTACTGGGCTCAGCTCTGCGGCACGTCACAAGAAAAAACTGCGTTATATCACCTCTGCAATTTGGCAAGTCGAATCGGAACTAAAGAACGACACTCACGCGGCATTAATAGATTTCAATAAGCTTGTGCTCGGCTCAGCGACCAACAAGCTTTTTATCGGCCCTCTATTCACTTACAAGGAAAAAGTTCTGCAAACACTATTGCCTGCGGCACTGGCTGCGCAAAGGAATGGTGCTAATGTTCACATCGCTTTTGTCACCCATCCAAAAGACTGGTCAAAAAAGCCACTTGAGGTGCATGCATGGGCACTTGATATAGATAAATGGATTGAGTTGTAGATGGCATTACTATTGGTAATCCCGGATTAAATATGCATTTGGAGGATTTGTCATGAGAAGAGTGATGATACGAATCACTAAGGGATTAAACCTGGCAGCAATTATACTTCTACCTGTAGGGGCTTGGGCAACCTCGCCACCTGCCCCGCTTCCGCATACCGGGCAGACAGAGTGTTGGGATACAAGCGGTGCATTGACCGCCTGCATCGGCACCGGCCAGGATGGAGAGCTGCGAGGTGGTGTAGCTTGGCCTAGTCCGCGCTTCACTGACAACGGAGACCTGACAATGACCGACAGCTTGACCGGGTTAATCTGGACTAAGGACGCCAACCTGATGATGACCCGAGATCCAGCCTATGACATAAATGGACCAGCTGACGGGAAAGTAACTTGGTTGAGTGCAATAAGTTACGTGAAGAAACTGAATACGGATAATTATCTAGGCTATAACGATTGGCGCCTACCCAACCGCAACGAGTTGGAATCCATGATCAACAAACAAAAACCTGACCAGTCCACATGGCTAAACTCTCAAGGATTTAACAACATCTGGGCGGATGGTTACTGGTCATCCGGCGCATTTTACATTCCAAATTCGTACTACTCATACTACCAATGGTTCGTCAATATGGGTGACGGAACCGTGGATGCCTCACATAATTCATTCACATACAGCGTTTGGCCTGTACGAAGCGGACAAGTCGGCACTTTGACTTTGCCTAAGACCGGCATTAAAGCATGCCTTGGTCCTTCAGGGAGTGTTAGCTGCGCTGGCACCGGACAGGATGGTGAATTACAAATTGGCGCAGCCTGGCCGACACCCCGCTTCATAGTCAACAGTGACCAAACGGTGACCGACACCATTAGCGGGTTGGCATGGAGCAGAGAGGCCAGTTCTCCCGGCCCATCCGCCTGCAAACCGAATGAATCCATGAGTTGGCAGAACGCATTGAATTACGTAATGTGCCTGAACACTAACAATTTTCTGGGTTATAACGACTGGCGACTACCTAATCGCAATGAACTGGCAAGCCTAATTCACCAGGGAGAAATCAACTCCGTAACGTGGCTAACGTCTAATGGGTTTACTGATGTCGGCTATTACACGTTGCAGTCATTCTGGTCGTCCAGCACCTACGCCGCAAGCCCAACCAAAGCCTGGATTGCAGTTATGGACTATGGATATTTGCGGACCGACATTAAAACAGACCCAAATAATTTTGTTTGGCCAGTGCGTGGTGGTCAGACTGGCCCTCCGGGCGATATTGTGGTTCCAGCAATCAATTCGTTTGTCGTTCCTGCCACATCCACAAGCTTGACGGTTCCCGTCACTGCCTTTACCGCTAGCGACAATACCGATTTAACCGGCTACTGTCTCTCTAAAACAAACATCGTCGCAGACTGCATCTGGAGCGCCACACCACAAACAAGCTATACTTTTCCCTCAGAAGGAATAAAAAACCTCTACGCCTTTGCTATAGATGCAGCGCTCAATGTGTCCGCTGTTGCTTCCGCCGCCGTGACAATTACTTTGCCGGACACTACCAAACCTGTTGTTACTGCTTTCACAATTCCGACCACATCAACAACTCTTTCCGTCGGTGTATCGACCCTTACAGCAACCGACAACGTTGCCGTCACTGGCTATCTAATAACTCAAAGTGCATCACCTTCGGTGACATCTCCTAATTGGAGCACCACAGCACCTACCAGTTATACTTTCACTGGGATTTCAGACGGAATAGCAACATCAAGAATTCTTTATGCATTTGCAAAGGATGCCGTAGGAAATATTTCCGATAGTTCAGCAGTTAGCGTAACAATTACATTACCTGATGTAACCAAGCCGGTTATAACTTCTTTTTCCGTTCCCTCTTCCGGAACATCTTTAACTATTGCTGTAACAACCATTACTGCTACAGACAACGTTGCACTAACTGGCTATCTAATCACTGAAAGTGCAACAACACCTTTGGTCACGGCCACCGGGTGGAGCGCCACCAAACCAACCAGTTTCACTTTCACTGGTATTTCAGACGGAATAGCAACAAACAAGACACTTTATGCATGGGCAAAAGATGCCGCAGGGAATATTTCCAATAGCGCAACAGCGACTACAGCAATTACATTACCTGACGTCACCAAGCCGGTTATCACTGCTTTTACCGTTTCCACTTCCGGTACAACTCTTTCCGTTCCGGTATCTACCCTTTCTGCAACCGACAACGTCGCCGTCACCGGCTATTTCATCACTGAGAGTGCGATAGCACCTTTGGCCACTGCATCTGGCTGGAGCGCCACGCAACCAGCCACATACACTTTCACTGGAATTTCGGACGGAATAGCAACAAACAAAACCCTCTATGCCTGGGCCAAGGATGCGGTGGGTAATGTATCGCTCTCCAAGTCGGCCAGTGTCATTGTTACGCTTCCCGATACAACCGTCCCCGTAGTAACAGCATTAACAATTCCGGCAACATCCACCAGCCTGATAGTGCCAATTTCAACACTAACCGCCACTGACAATATTGCGGTCACCGAATACCTGCTGACTGAAACATCATCCACCCCGACCACAACTGCACCCGGCTGGAGTGCCAATAAACCAGCCAACTACACCTTCACAACTGATGGTTCAAAAACCCTCTACGCGTGGGCCAAGGATGCCGTCGGCATCATATCCACAAGCATGAGCGCCACTGTAACCGTTGACACAACCAGCCCAACGCTAACTCTTTCTACGCTATCCAGCGGCGCAGTAACCAAAGATGCCACGCTGAATATTTCTGGGACAGCTTCAGACATCAATGGCATTGCCAGCCTGACCATCAACAATGCAACCGTAACAATCACCAACGATAATTTCAGCTATCCCGTAACTCTGCAAACAGGGGGCAACATCATAACAACCATTGTTACAGATACATTGGGTAACAGTACCACCGACATACGCACCATCACTTTGGATATTACTGCGCCTATTTTGACCATATCCGCTCCGGCTGACAACAGCAAAACAGCACTGCCTACTGCAACCATCACCGGGACAATCAATGAATCATCTACGGTGACGGTGAAGGTCAACAATGGTTCGCCACAAAGCGCCTCCATAACCGGCACCAGTTTCGAAGCGGCAGTGAATCTCGTCAGTGGCCTTAACACCATCACCATTACTGCAACCGACCTGGCTCTCAATACATCAAGTGCCGTTCGTACCGTAATCTATGACAACACTAAACCGGCACTGGCAATTACTGCCCCTGATCAGGATGTTACGACCGCAGTAGATCGTCTCACCATCAGCGGCACCGTCAGTGACGCTCTATCTGACGCAACAGTATCGATAAGCTTTAACAACCAATCATTTCCCCAAACTGTTACCAATGGCGCATTTTCACAACTACTTGTGTTCCCTGGTGAGGGCACCTGGGTGGTTACTGCAACCGCAACCGATCAAGTTGGCAACTCATCAACAACAAGCAGAAATATCATCTATTCCATACCGGTTAATGGTGTCTGTGGCAGCAGCAACGGCTTGGAGATGGGTTCCGCACCAACAGTAAACCTATGTGAAACCGGGACTGCCAGTGCCGTGTCCGGCAACTATCCATGGAGCTGGAGCTGTGAAGGTGCAAACGGTGGAACAACAGCGATCTGCTCTACAAGTGAAATTGTCTATCTTATACCCGGCGACTGCGACAACAGCGGAACTGTCACCATCGCCGAGGTTCAGAGTGCTATTAATATGTTCCTTGGACTGAAAACGGTAGAGGCGTGCGTGGATACTGGCGGAGATAATCATGTCTCAATCGCTGAGGTGCAGAAGACGATTAACAGCTTCCTCGGTTTGTAGAGAAATAAAAACAGCCGTATGAGAAAAGAGCCTTGGTTGAAGTTACAATCAAGGCTCTTTTTTGATCTATAGATTGGAGGAAGACATAGAAGAGTTGCCTCATTCACCAATCTTTTTAACAACTTGACAAGCGGGCGGTAATCTCAAAATCCGGCGGAGCCATAAGCACCTTTTTTACCGTGCAGAGTTCAGCAGCCTTGATAATGGCATTTTGGTATTTTTCCGGAAAACCGACAGGGAGATCAATTTTCATTGAAACCTTGGCAAGCCGTCTTTTCCCGTCAGCATCATCGGCAAATTCCATCTGCTGGGTAAGCAGCAGACCTTCGGTGTCAATCTGACGCTGCTGACAGAAACTGAGCACGTATATACCGGCACATGTACCGAGTGATGCCAGAAAATACTCGAATGGAGTGGGCGCCGCCCCCTCGCCGCCAGCTACTACTGGTTGATCCGTGGGAACAATCTGATTGTTAAATTCTGCGTTTACCCTCTTTCCACCGGGAAAAGTGATTTTCATCTCCATAATTAATCCTCCATCTGCTTGAGTGTAGTTAACCGAATTAATATTCGGCTGAAGTTGCTTTTTCCTTTTTCAGGGATCTAAACACAAAGAGAATCCGTAAACAAACTTTCGGCAGTCAGAAGCAAACCAGGCCAGGCTCCAGGTTTTCAGCACTCAATTACCTCAACTTTTATTCTGCCTTACGCGACTAAACGAGGTCCAGCTTGTAATCCATTCACTATTGAATGGTTTTCAGAACAAGTCGCCCGGAATTCTTCGGAAATACGGCTGTCAGATGTCGTTCGTTTCCAGAATTGCCACGCACTTTCGAGCGCAGAGAGCCATTCGTTTGGCGCACTGGCAACAACTGCAGGAAGTGTGAGAGGGGGGGATGGGGCTGCGCCATCTGCCGGTCTGTATGCCATTGGAAGAACATCATAGGCGGGAGCGAGCGTGTAACGCCTGATGCCATCGAGCATAACCAAAGAGACATTACCAAAGTGCTGATCATTGTTGCCGATCAGGCTGCCAAAAACCGAGAGCCATCTGAGAGAACCGGCATCCTGAGCTGAGAGTCTCCCGTCGTTTGCCATTCTATTTGCGGCATTAACCCAGTTGTCCTGAAAACCGTAAAATTCATTATCAATTGCTCGCAATGAAATAATGGGCAGGCGCCCCATTAATCCGGTTCTATCGAAACGAACAACCTCCAGGAACAGCCGACCTCCTGCTTCGATTGTGCTGCTTCGAGCCGCGCTTATCCCGGAGCTGTTCACAACTTCCAGAGCATGATGCTCGCAGATCAGGAGATCAGCCCATCGCCTCCCCTCAATTGTGTTGAGAGGCGGAGAAAATTTAACCAGTACATTCCGAACCTCTCCTGAACGCTCGATAATTGCTGTAAATTTTGGCTGTTCTCCACCCGCGGATGATCCAGCCGGTTGCCCGTTTATGGCATCCTGGGCAAGCCTCGAATAGGTGTCGGGAATAGCTTTTTCCCGAATCGGCGCAGGCAATTCACGAACCATGCGAAAGTATCTCTCAAGGGATTCCCTGCCAACAATCAGATTCCCCATCGTATCCTCACCTCTATGTGCCAATGCTGACAATACGTGATCTTCAGTCCAGTCAAGGCTGCGAGGTGGAAGGCCTAATTCTGCGTTTAATTGACGAACGAAAGCACGGCTGACAAAGCCTTCCGGGCGGAGGTCGGCAATGAACCATGGCAGGCTTCGGAACAGCTGCTCACGAGCATTTAGGGGAGACCAGAGAAAATGATCCTGCGCAACAGCGTATAATGTTCCGGTCTGGTTGGCATTGCCTTCGGTATCAATCTTGAAAATGGGGAACTCTCCGCCAAGCCCCCGCACGTCACGTATTCTCGTGTAACGACGCGCCCGTGCGCTCCCGATTGCGATTATCCTGTTGCCCAGTTGAGCAAGCAGACGGGAAACCGTCGGTTGACTGAGACTAAAACGCTGCTGAATTTCAGGCGAGGAGTATACGCCTGTGCTCAGGTATGATAGTAACCGATCCGGATTATCCAGGTTGCTGATCCGCATGACGGAGATCCTTTTAGAATAGATACTGAATAGATAAAGTATATTAAAAAAACAGTAATTTCAATTGATTATTGTCTATATTGCAAATTGGCATGAATTGTTTTATGAATTGATATAGAGATGGGGATTTGAAGGATATGCTTTAAGTAATAACTACGCTTCTGAACCTTTCAATCGCCTCAGGTATCATCTCCTCTCTGATATTGCCGAAAGCCAGCCTTAAATACTGTTCCAGACCCGGACCGAAAACCTCACCCGGCAGACAGAGAACAGCCGCTTCATTTACCAGCTTTTTAACAACCTGACGGCCGCTGCAACCTTTGAACGGATGCCGCACCCAGGCAAAGAAGCCACCACTGGCTGTCAGCGTGAAAGGGTTGCCGCTCTTCACAAATTCGGCGCGGAAAAGGTCATGTCTCCGGTTCATCATCTCACGGTTTTCTGCCACCCATTCATCCAGATTTTCTACGCCATATTTGATTGCGTGCTGGGTCAGACGTGGTTGACACACCGCCATACTGTCTTGCGCTTTCAGGGCGTTGTGAATGAATTCAGAGGAGGCGACAAGAGTTCCGGCGCGATAACCTGTAAGGGAGAATGTCTTGCCGAACGAATTGATATGGACGAAGTGTGCTCCCCAGTCAGGTTCATTGAAAAGTTCATGTGGTCTACCCCCTCCGGTAATAAATTCACCGTAAGTTTCATCAAGTACCAGTGCGATATTGTGCCTTCTGGCGATATTGAAAAGCTCACGGATCGTATAAGGTGGGGTTACTGCACCGGTCGGATTGCTTGGTGTTACAATCAGAATCGCTTTTGTCCTATCCGTAATCAGGCTTTCAATCACCTTTGGGTTTGGTACACCTCTTTCGGATTCGAGAAAAGGGGTGTAAATTCCGCGAATTCCAAGAATATCCAGCGCCATCGGGTGATCAAAGTAATATGGCGTCTGCACGATTACTTCATCACCCGTCTGACAGAGGGTCACCATGGCCAGCCAGAAAGCCTGACTGGCGCCGATTGTTAGGCAGAAATTTGCGGGAGAGAGCTGCGCGTCGTATTTTTTGCCGTAATATTCGCAAAGCGCTCCACGCACCTCCGGTAGCCCTTCATCCGGCGAATATTTCGATATCAGGGGATCGCCCAACAGGGTCTCCAGATACCTTGTCATCTCCGGGGCAGGTGGATAATCCGGAATAGCCTGGCAGAGATCTATCAGCTTTTTGCCGTCATCAGGATGTTCTGCCACCCATCTCTTCACTTCGGATATTGGTGGAAAGTGGACTTTAGTAATTAATGGCGATAGGTTCATTTTTATTCCCGAGTTCTGAGGGTTGTGTTCAGAAAGTGAATTATACACAGATTTTGACCAAATTCCTGCTTGTTTTCTAATATGGTTGTGGCAATATTGATCCTTGGAGTGACACTTTCGAATACAGAGAGGGGAGCTGATATGAAAAAAATAGGTGTTGTTTTATCCGGTTGTGGTGTTTACGACGGAAGTGAAATTCACGAGGCTGTTTTCACGCTTCTTGCCATCGACCGTGCAGGGTGTGAGGCTGTATGTATGGCGCCGGATATTGAACTTAATGTGGTAAATCACCTTACCACAGAGGCATCAGGGGAGAAACGCAACGTCCTTCATGAATCCGCCCGTATTGCGCGTGGCAATATTGCCGACATAAAAACAGTTAAAGCGACTGAACTGGATGCGGTAATTTTACCGGGTGGTTTTGGAGCGGCAAAAAATCTTTCCGACTTTGCAGTAAAAGGGTCTGCGGCGACTGTTAATGGCGAAGTTGCGCGCCTGCTGAGAGATATGTATGAAGCAAAGAAGCCGATTGGTGCTGTTTGTATCGCACCTGCGCTGCTCGCTGCGTTGTTCGGTAAGGAACTTTCTCCAACGGTTACAATCGGCAACGATGCAGGGACTGCTGCGGAAATAGACAAAACAGGTGCAAAACATCAGGAGTGCCCAGTTACAGGTTTTGTAGTTGATAGAGAAAACAGGATTGTGACTTCACCCGCATATATGCTGGCAAATAGAATCTCCGAGGTCTGCGACGGAGTTGATAATTGTGTTAAAGAGCTGATAAAGCTGATATAGAAAGATACCATCTCCGGATTTTTAAGAAGGGCGAAGAGTTGCTTCGCCCTTTGTTTATTGTAAGGACTCCATCAATGAAAATTCTTCTGTTCTGCCTCTTTGCCGCTATCACGGGATTTACCTACTGGCTGCGTCACATTAATCTGCAACATCTCAAAAAATACGGCAATGTTGTGCCTGAAGGCTTTGAACAGGTTGTTGACGAAGAGAAACTGAAGCGGAGTTCTGCCTATACATTCGATTCAAGCCGTCTTGGATTGTGGAGCTCACTGTTTGACAACGTGATACTGGTGCTTTTCCTCTTTTGCGGAGTGATAGGCGTATACGACAGCTGGATCGGCTCTTTCAGCTCGTCATCTGTAATTTCAGCCATACTCTTTTTCCTCGTTATGACCTGGGGTTCGACGCTGCTCGGAATTCCGTTCGATCTTTATGGTACTTTCAAGATCGAGGCGCGTTATGGTTTCAATACTACGACCGCGCGAATATGGTCGATAGACTTTCTGAAATCACAGGCAATAACTGCTGTTCTGCTGACTCTTCTTGTTGGAGTAATATTCTCGCTTATAGGGTGGAGTCCTGAACATTGGTGGATATGGGTGTGGGGTTTTATGGGGATTTTCAGCCTGTTTATGATGTTTATCTCACCGTATATTATTGAACCGCTCTTTAACAGCTATGAGCCGGTAGCTGATTCGGAGCTGCAGGGTGATATTCAAACAATGATGGAGAAAGCCGGCTTAAAAGTTGGTAAAGTCCTTCAGATGGATGCGTCCAAACGGAGTAATCACTCAAATGCCTACTTCACCGGAATCGGCAGGGTAAAGCGGATCGTACTGTATGACACCCTTATAAAACAGATGAGCAATGCTGAAATTGTCGCTGTACTTGCTCACGAAATAGGGCATTGGAAAAAAGGGCATATCTGGAAGCGTCTGGTCTGGGCAGAGGTGATGGCTCTGGCTGGCTCGTGGCTGAGTTTCAAAATGCTGGAGTGGCAGGGGCTTCCGGGGTTGCTCAATCTGCCTGCAGAGATATCTCTCCCGGCAAAGATGGTTCTGCTTGGTTTTGTGGCTTCGCTTGTGATGTTTCCACTGAGTCCTTTTTCTGCCTGGCGCTCTCGCTGCCATGAACGCGAAGCTGACAGTTTTGCCTCTGAACTGACGGGAAAACCGGAAGATCTCGCATCAGCTCTTATAAAAATGTCTGCCGAGAATCTCTCAAATCTCTTTCCGCACCCATTTTATGCGGACTTCTACTATTCACACCCGCCTGTGGTAGAGCGGGTTCAGTCTCTGTACAGCCAGAAGAGTTAACTGCTGGAAGGTTTTTAGGATTTATCTTCAAGGAGCGGGATTATTTCTACTTTTATTTTCCCTTTCCCCCACAGCCCTATCTTTTTTGCTGCCGCGCGGGATAGATCTATGAAATGAAACCCTTTGGAGGCGCAACGGTCGTTAACGGTGACACAAACCTCCTGCCTGCTCCCCAGGTTGACCACCCTTACAATCGTCCCTATCGGAAGGCTCTCATGGGCTGCGGTCATCTTGTCTGGATTGTAACGCTGACCGGATGTCGTGCGTCGCCCCTCAAAACGTCTTGCGTAATAGGATGCATAACCCTTAACCGGTTCGTAAGGCGCACTCTTTGAAACCAGCTCTTCCAGTTGAGTGGTAGAGGCGTTTAATATGTCGTCAGGCTGTCTGTTGTCAGCTTGTGCTATTGATACGGAGAGGGCGAGTGATAATGCTGCCGCCTTGATTCTCAATAATTTGCTGTTCACAACTACACCCCCTGCTTGAAAAAATACTTTTTCATCTATACTGACAGGTACTCTCTTATTCCTTCTCTCAACGCCCGCGCCTGAAAGCCGAATACCTCCTGCCATTCAGTGCCTCCGATATTTTCCTCCAACAGCATCTGCAGCTGATCCATAGTTATCGGAAACTGGGAGAACTTCTGCATAACAGGTATTATAAGTTTCATTAAACCAAGCGGAAGGTGCGGTTTAAACGGCACGCTACGCCCCATTGATTCTGAAATCATGTCGATCAGCGCTTCATAACTGATACGGTCTCTGCCGCAGATCTCATAACTCTTCCCGAATGTTTCCGGCATATCAAGCGCAAGTGAAAAACAGCGCGCGACATCATCGGCATGAACAGGCTGCAGACGGTAACTGCCGCTCCCGATAACGGGCATTACAGGGGCAAGCCTCAACTGATCCGCCAGCATATTTATGAAAGCATCACGAGGCCCGAAAATAAGGGAGGGGCGGAAAACAGTCCAGTAGAGGGCGCTGGAGCGTACCAGTTCCTCCGCCTGCCATTTGCTCTTGTGATAACCTGACACCGCATCTGCTCTGCTTCCAAGGGCTGACATCTGAAGATAACGGCGTACACCGCTTTTTGCGGCTGCCTCTAACAGAGCCGCCGTGGCAGCTGTATGAAGCTTCTCGAAGGTGACTCCTCTTGACGGGAACTCTCTTATAATTCCGATCAGATTTATGACCGCATCACACTCTGCCATCCCCTGAGAGAGCCTCTCGATGTCCGAGATGTCGCATGACATCTGGTCAACATCCTTAAAAGTCGTGCTTCGGTGATGGACAAGCAGCTTCGGTTTATGACCATCAAACTTCAGCTGTCTTATGAGGTGCTCTCCAACAAAACCGGTTCCACCTGCAACAAATATATTCACTACAGACCCTCCCGGCGAAGCTTAAATGAGTCCGCCTAACTTAAACCCTTAATCAGCGCTGCGGCTCTTCATGTTTGCCGAATGATTCTCCGTACATATTCTCACTGAAAACAGTCAGACGGTTCTTTCCGCTGCGTTTGCTGACATACATAGCCTCATCCGCCTGTGCCATTACTGTCCGCAGATCGCCTCCATCCGCCGGATAGCTTGCGATTCCGGCAGAAAGGGTTGTCGTAATGCTTGTGCCGTCAAAATCAAAAGGGGTCGCAGCCATCCCGGCTACAATCCTCTCAACAGCTGTTGTAATATCCTGTTTATCAGCCTCGCTAAACATAATTACAAACTCGTCTCCGCCGTAGCGGGCGCAGATATCTGTGCTACGCACATTGGATGTAATCATTGCGGCGACTTCCTGGATCAGCTTGGTGCCGGCAAAATGCCCATGCTTGTCATTAATTTTTTTAAGATTGTCAGCATCAATCATACAGAGTGTAAACGGGCGGTCATACCGTTTGGAGAGTTTTTCCTGAATATCAGCAAGCAAGAAGAAGTTACGCATATTATTTATGCCGGTAACATCGTCTGTCTGGGAAAGCCGCTCCACTTCACAACGCGCTGTCTCGCTCTCTCCCGCCAGCATCGCCCCCAGGTGTGCAATAAGCATAAACGGGAAAATTTCAATAATGTGAGTCAGGTAGTAGTTGATTCCCCGAAAGTCCGCAGATGCGAGCAGGATGTATGAAGAGATGGCAAGGGCTGCCATAAAATAGGTAACGCGCCTCCCCTGTGTGAGAGCAGCAGACATAAGAACCAGATAAATAAGGGACATGAAAGGGCTTGTAATCTTGCCGGTATACCAGCATACAGCAACTATAAATGCCAGAAATACCATCAGGTCGACAAAAATCTTCAGAGCGCCGTATCTGGCAGAGAGTATTCCGTAACGGGCATTCAGATTGTATATGAAAAGAATGATACAGAACACGGCGATAAAAGCCATGCTTGAGCCGTCAGTCGGCGAAAGCTTCATGTCAAGAGTTACAAGAGCAATCAGAAGCCATGAGATGTTCCCCATTATTCTGTCATACCCCTTATAACGCTGCTGAAAACTCTGATTTATTTCTACTTCAACTTCTTCCATATATTTCACCTCCATCTGTTACACGGCTGATAAGGTAATTATTGCCGTAGCGGCATAACGGGCAAACTTTCCAAATCCGACCAGCAGTGAAAACAGTCCAAAATTTACCCTTAGCAGTCCACCGGCAAGACAGAGTGGATCACCAACTACAGGGAGCCACGAAAACAGCAGAGAGTAGACTCCAAAGCGTCTGTAATAACTTTTCGCACGCTCCTGCTGTTCTGGAGAGACGCGCAGAACGGTCTCTATTAACCAGCTCCCCCCCCATACCCCGATAAGATATGTAATAACGGCTCCAAGGTAATTCCCCGTCGTAGCGATGGCTACGGTTGATATCGGATCATAACCGGCTAATAGCATGGTTATTAAAAGCCATTCCGATCCAAGAGGCAATAGAGTTGAGGCTATAAGGCTCATAAAAAACAGCGAAACATAGCCGGGTTGATTAAGCCAGTCATGAAGCAGAAGAGCGTATGTCAGAAGTTGATTGTCGTAATGATTCAAGTCTGTACAATGCTCCCTGGCAGCTGCTGACTGTTTTTTGTTTGTCGGCAGGTGCATTGTAACGATAAATTCAGATCCGGCAAGAGAGAAGCTTGAAAAAGTCTACATTAGAAGCTGTTTCCGTGCAAGAAATACCGGAGCTCCGCCAACTGTTTCATTCATCCAGATGCTATGGTGATAATCAGATTGATTAACGGTAGAAAAAAACGTAATGAATGTGACCGGAGGTGGTCTGCATGATGGACAGAGCATTACTTTAATAATTAATTTACCGATTGTTTTGTGGTATTGAATTCTGTAGAACAATATTCTACGATGTAAAGACTAAACTTCCTGAGGCACTCCTCTCTATGAAACGCTTTTTCGTATTAATCATAGTGTCACTCGCGTTTCTAACGACTGCTTTAGAGGCATTCGCCTCCCCCGACAAGTTAAGGAAGGTTCGTATTGCCGCCTTCAACTTTTATCCGACTGTTTTCCAGGCAAAAGATGGGACGATTCAGGGTTTTTACGTTGATTTTCTTAACGAGATCGCCAAAAGGGAAGGTTGGGACGTCGAATATGTATATGGGAGTTGGTCAGACGGCCTTGCCAGAATAAAAGCTAATGAAGTTGATGTTCTAACTAATGTTGCCTACAACCCTGAGCGCGACAAATTCATGGATTACGGAGTAACACCTCTTCTAACAGTCTGGGCGGAGTTGTATGTCCCGCGTGATTCGACAATAGAGAGCATTCAAGCGGTAAAAGGGAAGAAAATCGCAGTAATGAAGAAAGACTTTAATGCTGCCAACTTCCGAAACCTCGTTGATAAATTTGAAATCCCCTGTCAGGTAGTGGAATACGATAATTTTGATGATGTGCTAAAAGCTGTTTCCTCAAAACAGGTGGACGGAGGAGTAGTTAATAACACTGTTGGTGCTTCAAAACAGCATGAGTACAACGTGAAGTCTTCTAGCGTCATTTTTAACCCTTTTGATATTTTTTTCACAGTTGCAGAGGGTAAAAACCGGGATATCCTGGGTACGCTTGACAGATACCTGAATGAATGGCGTAAAAGGGAAGATTCGCCGTACCATAAAGCCCGCCAACGCTGGTCACACGGTACAGCCTCTACTATCCGTATAATACCGTCCTGGGTTCGCAGTGCAGCTATTGCTTTTGTTCTGTTCTTATCTGTGGCAGTTGCCTTCATTGCCATTCTGAGGCTTCAGGTACGGCGTAAAACTTCCGAACTCAAGGCTCAATTGAATGAGCGTAAAATCATTGAAGATACCTTGCTCATGGTCAATGAAAGCGGTGCGTCTGAGCGTGGTTTAAAACTGCTTTCAAACATCACGTGCCACCTCGCAAAAACAATAGAGGCTGATTACGCTTTTATAAGCCGGTTGCTCCCGGGGAGAAAGAGAGTCAGGACTATTGGGTTGTATTCCCTGGGGAGTGAGGTGCCGGACATTGAGTATGACCTGCGGGGGACACCCTGCGAAAATATCATTGACGGGAAACTCTGCATATACCCAAGCAACATTGTAGGACTGTTTCCGAACGACACGTTTCTGGCTGATGTCGAAGCCGAAGGTTATGCCGCAACACCTCTTTGGGATTCCAGCGGCAATTCTATGGGTTTAATAGGCATTATCACAAGGAAACCTCTATGTAACGAACACCTTGTCGAGGCGATTCTTAACATCGTTGCAACCAGGTCTGCACAGGAACTTGAGGCGATGAACCACCTCAAAGAACTGGAACTTAAAGATTTCACCATTGAAAATATAAAAGATGCTGTTTACTGGATTACATCAGAAGGAAAATTCTGGGAAGTTAACAGCACAGCCTCAACAATGCTCGGTTATACGAAGGACGAACTGCTGACGATGTCAGTCGCAGATATTCATTCCACTCCCCCTTTCGAGAGTTGGTTTCAGCAGTGGGCAAAAGTAAAAACCGAAGGTGAATACCGTGTTGAAACGATACACAGAACCAAAGACGGGAAGGAGATCCCTGTCGAGATTACAGTTACTTATTTTCAATTCAATGACTTGGAATACCTCTGTGCTATAGCCCGCAATATCACTGAGAGGCGACAGTCAGAAGCTGCAAGTATAAAAATGTCATTACAGCAACGCAGCATCCTTGATAATCTGCCGATGATGGCATGGCTGAAGGACTGCGCCGGTCGATATGAAATGGTAAACGAGCAGTTCATAAGAAGTTGCGGGATGGAGCTGAATGACGTTATAGGAAAGACTGATCTCGATCTCTGGCCGAATGAGCTGGCCGTGCGTTATATAAAAGATGATCAAGAGGTTATGCAGACGCGCTTAAAGAAACGAATTGAGGAGCCTGGCAAAGATGAATCTCTCAGTTATCTGACTTTCAAATCGCCACTGACAGACCATGAAGACAATATTATCGGCACAACAGGTGTTGCTGTTGATGTGACAGAGCTGAAAAATGCCGAGATTGACAAAATCAATCTACAGTCGCAGCTGTATCAGGCTCAGAAGATGGAATCAGTAGGGAATCTTGCCGGTGGTGTGGCTCACGACTTTAACAATAAACTGAGTGTCATTCTCGGTTGCACATACATGGCTTCTATTGAGGATAATCCGTCAGAGTTAAAGAACTTTCTGGAGGAAATTCGTAAGGCGGCGGAACAATCGGCTGATCTGACGAGGCAACTGCTCGCTTTTGCCCGTAAGCAGACTATCTCACCAAAGGTTCTCGACCTGAATGAGATCGTAACCGGTATGCTTAAGATGCTTAACCGCCTTATCGGTGAGGATATCAATCTCAAATGGCAACCTGCAGCTGACCTCTGGCTGCTAAAGTTTGATCCATCCCAGGTTGACCAGATACTCGCTAATTTGTGCGTAAACGCCCGTGACTCAATTGCCGGTGATGGTCAGATAACCATCGAGACTGGAAACAGCGTAATTGACAACGAATACTGCCTCCTTCACGCAGATGCTTTGCCTGGTGACTATGTACGCCTTGTTGTCAGCGACAATGGATGCGGTATGCAAAAAGAGACTCTTGCCTGCATATTCGAGCCATTCTTCACGACCAAGGAGACGGGTAAAGGCACCGGACTGGGACTTGCGACTGTATTTGGCATTGTTAAACAGAATAATGGCTTTATCAACGTCTACAGTGAGCCTGGGATAGGTACGACATTCACCATCTACATCCCACGGTATACGGGTAATTCCGTACACAAAAAGACAGACAGCATTCCGGTGCCGGTTCCGGTCGGTACGGAAACCATCCTGTTGGTGGAGGATGAATTGGCAATTCTGAATATGGCTACGTTGCTTCTCAGCAAACAGGGGTATTCTGTCCTGTCTGCCAACAATCCAAGAGAAGCCATTCGCCTGGCGAAAGAAAACGCGGGGGAGATCAATCTGCTCATTACAGACGTGATCATGCCTGAAATTAATGGTAAAGAGCTGGCTCGTAACCTTCAGTCTCTCTCCCCTCAGCTCAAATGTCTCTTTATGTCGGGATACACAGCTGATGCAATTTCTCAGCACGGTGTGCTTGAAGATGGTGTAAATTTTATCCAGAAGCCTTTCTCGATACCAGAACTAGCCACTAAAGTCCGCGAGGTTATTGACGGCAAATGATTATATAACGGGGATGTAGCTCAGTTGGGAGAGCACTGCCTTCGCAAGGCAGGGGTCGAGGGTCCGAATCCCTTCATCTCCACCAATAAATATAGGGGGTTAGGGTCCTACCCCTTTAATTGTATTTATATGAATATGTGGCAAATATGCGGTATCAGAATTGTTTTTCGTGGATATAACTGCCAATTTAAAAGCCATATGAGACTCATAGTCCGTAGACTCATTGGTTTCATTTTGATAGTTGATACAGATGCAAACAAAAAAACTTGTTACAAAGAAAATTCTAGGCCAACTAATAAAAAATCGCAGAAATATTTTAGGTCTTTCCCAAGAAGAATTAGCCTTCAGGGCTGGACTTGATCGAACGTATATTTCTGGTGTTGAGAGAGGCGTTAGGAATCCCACCATAACATCGTTGATGTCGGTTTCGGCCGCATTAGACACCACTATTAGCTCACTACTTGATTCAATTGAGTATGAGATTAGTATTTCAAATGTCTAAATTCACTATAATTTCACGCAGAAATCATTCGAAAGCTTCTGAAAGGTATGTGGATGTAACTTTCAATTATGCCAGTCTTAGGTGGGAAACCTCTGTACCTATTGAGTACAGAAGAACAGGCATTGATCTTAGTGATGATCAGGAAGTTACAGAATACATTGAAAAAGTATATGAACAGTGTCATCCAGACAACTGGGAAAAATGGCGATTAGAACAAAAAGAGTACTGGGAAAGTAGAAACGCTGAAACAACTGCCAGTATATTCATGCCATTACTTACCTTTGAATGGACTTGTCAAGGTTGTAAACTTCCACAAAATCCAAATTTTGCGAGAAGGGTGCAAGACCTTAAAGAGTGTGGTTACACTGTTGCAACGTATCCAGCTAAATATTGTTCAAATTGCAATACTAATAAAACCCACTTGTTACTGCTACCACTAGCACGGGGTGGCGTTTCTGGGTATGAAACATGGTCTCCTCAGTTAAGAGCTAGAATGATTAGTACGTTAAGAAGCTATGATGCCTACGAAGGCAAAACAACTCCTCCACATAGCTTACTGCCAGATCATAAGTTTCCTGAAATAAGATGGGATGAAAATACCAGACGTGAATCTTTGGAACTTCTTACTGATGCCGACATCACTAAGGAATTTCAGTTGTTGACAAATCAGCGTAATCAACAAAAAAGGGAAGTCTGTAGAAGATGCTTTCAATCAGGTGAGCGAGGCTATCCATTCGGAGTCAAGTTCTATTATACGGGTGACTCAAGCTGGTCCCAAGACATACCTAGTAGAGGCAAAACAGCCGAAAAGGGTTGCTATGGATGTGGTTGGTATGACCTTGAAGCATGGCGTCATGCGTTAAACAAAATATTGGGCTAAATGCTAACCATATCGAAGAGTGAGTAGGAAGACTCTTTTTCGGCTCTTTCACGCTCAATATTTTGGCTAAAACGTCCTCGTGTCTGTTTTCGAGAAAGTGACTCAATCTTCTCGTCAGACCACATCGAGGAAATGCTTTGCAGAACAGATTCCAATCGACTGTTGATTGTTAATTGGCGTTCGTCCCTCCTCCTTAAGATTCCCTTACAGCCTGTGGGAGTGATGTAAAAGTTTTCCTCGGCATTGACATCAATGACATCGAAAATATTTCCGCATTGTACTAGCTCTGGTTGCTCGGAACAGTTGATTATGACACCATCACCAAGATGGACAGGCCCGTTTGAAAGATCAAGTGCAAAGCAACCTTCTTTTGTTACTATCTGTCGCCCAAGCAAGCCGAACTGTGATTCATCGAATCTAATAGAATCGTCCGATTTATTTATAATCCTTTCCCCTATCCATCGCACAACTGGAACTGCCCAGGAGTTCCCTACAGCCTGATACCTGTTAGTTGGCTTTGCACCCGCAAGATTAGTATAATTATCAGGGAATCCCATGAGCCTCTCACACTCCAAAGGGGTGAGTCTTCTTAAACGACCATTCTGAACAACAAAAAGTGATCCGTTGTAAGCAGCTGCGTTTCCATTCCACTTTGTGCCATAGGCTGAATATAGGCAATCTGTATAATTTCGGAACACTTCAATTGAATGACCATCCTTGTTGAAGACCAAGGATGAGTTTGGATAAGAAGTAAAATCATTTTTGCTACTAGACTCAAACAATGCCTGTTCAGGGAAGAAGTCTTTACCTCCAGCTAATACATATAATCTCCGTCTTTGATGCGGGAGACCAAAATACTTTGCATCAAGAACACGCCAAGCTATGTTTCTCTTGGAGCCGTGAATTATACCGGCTGTAGGCCATTTTGAAGGAGACAATTCATCTTTTAGGCCGGCTAAGGAGGAAACAAAGCACCCAAAAGCGTTTGTCTTGTCATTTAGTACTCCTTCAACATTTTCCCAAAACACTTTTGTAGCAGAGCAACCGTTTCGCTCTCTAACAGCATCATTTTCCTCAATGATGTCAACAAACTTAAGCGTAAGGTTTCCACGGTCATCGTCCAGCCCTTTTTTCCAACCTGCAAGTGAAAAAGCCTGACAGGGAGTACCACCACAGATCAAGTCTGGAACGTCAACAAGACCAAGGCGTATCTTGCTTGATATCTCGCACATATCGCCAAGGTTAGGAATATTTGGATACTTGAATTTGAGTAGCTTGGATGGAAATTCATTGATTTCTGAGAACCAGTTGAAGGTGTAACCTATATCTTTCCATGCAACGGATGCTGCCTCGATTCCTGAGCAGATACTGCCAACTTTAATTTCTCTCATATCTACAAAACACCAAATTCCCTTATTAAATGATTCACTGTTCCTTTAAGCCTGGTTTATATCAAAAAAATATCTAAATTGCTATGGGGATTGGGGGTATTGATGCAGTGGCAATCTCACAATACTACACGTTCAGGCCTTCTCATGGTAATTTGTCGCATTCTCAACACCATACTTACCAGCATAAGCATTCAATTACTGTGTGTTACGTTACAAGTACAGCTATTGATGGGTAGCAACCACCCATCTCAATGCGGCTCAGATATTTGCTCTCGATTCTGGCTGTTTCGGAGAGTGTATCCTGTGACAGAGCTTTCGCTTTCCTGACTTCCCCCCCCTGTCTTTCCTCTTGACAAAAACTCATTGCCGGTGCTAGAAAAAAATCTCTTCGGGATGTAGCGCAGCCTGGTAGCGCACCTGCTTCGGGAGCAGGGGGTCGCAAGTTCAATTCTTGTCATCCCGACCAGTGAGTTCAAAGCACTTATAGTTAATTCTGTAGGTGCTTTTTTGTTTATGGTGTAATCAGTTGTCGTAATATTATTTCAGATTAAAGAAAAAGCTGAGAAAATCAGGCTATAATGTTGTAGTGTCAGGGCGTTGGAAAAAAGGGGGCGTTAGTGCCGGAAAATAAGCATCCATTTTACCGTCTCACTCCAGAATTTGTTATGGATGCCGTGGAGAGCCAGGGGGTCTGCTGTGACCGACGGCTGTTTGCGCTTAACAGCTATGAAAACCGGGTTTATCAGGTGGGTATCGAGGATGGACTTCCTCTTGTTGCCAAATTCTACCGTCCTGACCGCTGGAGCGGAGAGCAGATTCAGGAGGAGCATTATTTCTGCCACGAACTATCCGGGCATGAGCTTCCTGTTGTTGCTCCTCTTAAAACTTTGGAGGGGAGAACTCTTCTGGAGCATGACGGTTTTTACTTTGCACTTTATCCGCGTCATGGTGGTCATGCCCCTGAATTTGACAATCTGGATAATCTCAAAATTCTCGGTCGTTTGCTGGGCAGAATTCATGCCGTAGGTGCTGTCACCCCTTTTACTCATCGTCCTGCACTGGATCGTCAGAGTTTCGGTACGAGTAGCGTCAGGCTTATAGAAGAGGGGTTTATACCGCAGGAGTATCGTGCCAGTTATACGGCTCTTACGGCACAGCTGCTTGAACGGATCGACACCATAACTGCCGAAGCCGGTCAGCTCCGCAACATAAGAACGCATGGGGATTGCCATGCCGGAAATATCCTCTGGCGTGACAACGCCCCTAGTTTTGTAGATTTTGATGATGCCCGTATGGCTCCGGCTGTGCAGGATTTCTGGATGATGTTTTCCGGTGAACGTCCCCGTCAGTTGGCGCAGCTGGATTCACTGCTGGAGGGGTATCGGGAGTTTAATTACTTTGATCCACGTGAATTGCGACTTATCGAGCCGCTTCGTACACTTCGTATACTGCATTACACCGCCTGGCTGGCTCGCCGTTGGGAGGATCCGCTCTTTCCTCACACGTTTTTCTGGTTCAATACAACTCGCTATTGGGGTGAACATATTCTGCAGCTTAGAGAACAGTTGGCTGCTCTTGATGAACCACCCCTTGAGCTGTTCTAGCAGGCTGAGCAGGATTAAATCTGTTTTTGAGAGGTGTCTATGGATGGAATAATTACGATGGCTGTGAACTGGCTTGAGGGTAACAGGAAAACCTCAAAGGAGTCGACAGAGATCCATGAGCATATTATTGAGAGCCTCCTTAAAGAGATTAAGCGTATTGAAGAGATTAATCTTAAAAACAGAGAGGATATGCAGACGCTGAGCAGAGAGAAGGGTGAGGCGATAAGGCTTGCCACAGCGGAAGAGTGTGCAGTGATCTGTGAAACCGCTGATTACCTTGTAAGAAATTACGGCTGTGCCCGTGAGATAAGGAAAAAATTCGGTCTCAAAAGCTGACCTCTGTTTAACTTCTGTCTCTTTGGAGGAGAGCCAGATAATACCTTGCGATAAACCTCTGGAATATGCTATTTTTCCATCCCTTTAATCAACATGACCCTTTCAAATCAGGAGATATCCCCGATGGCTGAAAAAAACAACTCTTTAGAAAAAAACAAGGCAATCGAACTGGCGCTCAGTCAGATCGAGAAACAGTTCGGTAAGGGCGCTATCATGCGGCTTGGCAATGATGAGGCTCTTCCCGGGGTTGAGTCGATTTCAACCGGTTCGATATCTCTTGATATGGCTCTCGGGGTTGGCGGTGTTCCCAGAGGGAGGGTTATTGAAATTTACGGACCTGAATCATCTGGAAAGACCACTCTTGCTCTGCATATAATTGCTGAAGCTCAGAAAAGCGGTGGTATTGCAGCTTTCGTAGATGCTGAGCATGCGCTTGATATTGGTTATGCACGGAAGCTTGGTGTTAAAACGGATGACCTGCTGGTGTCGCAGCCTGATACCGGTGAACAGGCGCTGGAGATTGCTGAAACTCTTGTCAGAAGTGGAGCGATAGATATTCTTATTGTGGATTCCGTTGCCGCTCTTGTTCCAAAGGCTGAAATAGAGGGTGACATGGGCGATTCACATATGGGACTTCAGGCTCGCCTCATGTCTCAGGCTCTACGCAAGCTGACCGGTATTATAAGCAAATCCAACTGCTGCGTTATATTCATTAACCAGATCCGTATGAAAATAGGGGTAATGTTCGGAAATCCCGAAACAACGACCGGCGGCAACGCCCTCAAGTTCTACGCCTCCGTGCGTATGGATATCCGTAAAATTGCAACACTCAAACAGGGTGACCAGATTATCGGCTCCCGCACAAGGGTCAAGGTCGTAAAAAACAAGGTGGCTCCTCCTTTTAAAGAGGTTGAGTTCGATATACTGTACGGGGAGGGCATTTCGCGTACCGGCGACGTTCTTGATCTTGCGGTTGAGAAAAATATCATCGAGAAGAGCGGTGCATGGTACTCCTACGGCAAGGAGCGGATCGGTCAGGGGCGTGAAAATTCACGTGCATGGCTGCTGGAGCATTCTGAAGTGCTGGCTGAGGTTGAAGGGAAACTGATGGATCTGCTTAAACCGGTTCCGGCTCCTGAAAAGGGTGAAAAAGCTTAATAAGTAGCGTTGGAGGTTGGCGATGGAACTTAATGAGATACTTGCCATTGCGTTTAAGGCTAAGGGTTCTGATATTCATATAAAGACCGGGTTGCCACCTATTGTCCGCATTGACGGAAGGTTGCACCCAATCCCTAACTCTCAGCGTTTGTCGCCGGATTTTGTTTCAGATACCGCCAACTCTATGATGAACGATCGTCAGCGGCGGATGTTCGAGGAGAATTTTGAGGTTGATCTGGCTTATGCCGTTCCGGGGTTGGGGCGCTTCAGAGTAAGTGTTTATAGACAGCGCGGTACCGTGGCTATGGTATTTCGCTCAATAGCATTTGTTATTCCATCGCTTGAGGGGCTTAATCTGCCTCCGGTTATACAGAAGATATGCAGAGAAGAGCGCGGGTTGATACTGGTGACTGGGACAACGGGTTCGGGCAAATCAAGTACTCTGGCTGCCATGATCGATGCTATCAATCAGGCGCGTACCTGCAATATTATCACAATCGAAGACCCCGTTGAGTTCCTGCATCGCGACAACAAGAGTATTATCAGTCAGCGGGAGGTAGGGACAGATACCCCCAACTTTACAGCAGCTCTCAAAGGTGCGCTTCGCCAGGACCCTGACGTAATTCTGGTTGGCGAGATGCGTGATTACGAGACTATCGAGACAGCAATGACTGCCGCTGAAACTGGCCATCTTGTTATGTCCACGCTTCATACGATGGACGCAGCGGAAACAATTAACCGTATTATCGGTGTATTCCCCCCCTATCATCAGAGACAGGTCAGGATTCAGCTGGCAAGTATTATAAAAGCGGTAATTTCGCAGAGGCTTGTACCCAAATCCGATGGTAAGGGGCGTGTCCCTGCGGTGGAAGTCATGCTGGCTTCAGCAAGAGTCAGGGAGTGTATAGACGACAAAGACAAGACGAAACAGTTGAACGATGCAATTTCTCAGGGGTACGTCACCTACGGTATGCAGAGTTTTGATCAGTCACTTATGAAACTCTACTCCAGTAAGCTGATTACCTACGAAGAGGCTCTCCGTCAGAGCTCCAACCCTGACGATTTTGCGCTTAAAGTTTCCGGTATTTCTAACACTTCCGACGCATCATGGGAGGGGTTTGACAACAAATCCGAAGATCCTGCGTCAGAGCCGGAAAAGCTTGATATTGAAAAATACTGAGCCGTTATCACCGGAGAAACTCTATCAGTATGCTCTCTGGCTGATGACAGGGCGTGATTATACTTCTCTTAAAATACGTCAGAAGCTGATAACGAGAAATCCTGACAGAGATACTGTTGATGATGTTGTTTCCAGGTTGCAGCATGAAGGGTGGCTGAATGATAGCCGTTTTGCCGCCAGTTTTGCTGAGGCTGCCATCTCCTCAGGTAGGTATTATGGCGTTCGTCTACGCTTGGAGATGCGTAGGAAAGGGTTTGCGGCAGATCTGGTTAATGAGACTCTTGCCCCTCTTATGGCAGAGAGCGACGAAACTTCCGAGGTGAGGTCGGCTATTGAGCGACGCTATCCCGGATTTTCCTATTCTGAAGCCTCTGACCGCGACAGAAGAAGAGTTATTGGATTTCTGCAGCGACGCGGCTTTCATTTTTCGGCAATAATGCAGGTTTTGAAGTTTGAAGAGTAAAATAACCTAACGAGGGTATGTATGAGAGGTACTGAGATTCGTAATCGTTTTCTTCAATATTTTGCCGATCGTGGACATACGGTTGTTTCAAGTTCAGGGATTCTTCCGAAGAATGATCCGACCCTTATGTTTGCAAATGCAGGTATGAACCAGTTTAAGGATTGTTTTCTGGGGTTAGAGGATCGTGGTTATTATCGTGCCTGCAGTTCGCAGAAATGTGTTCGTGCCGGCGGGAAGCATAACGATCTTGAAAATGTTGGTCGAACAGCCCGCCACCATACTTTTTTTGAGATGCTGGGAAACTTTTCTTTCGGAGATTATTTCAAAAAAGAGGCGATTGCATTTGCCTGGGAGTTTTTGACAAAAGAGCTTCAGTTGGACAAGAGTCGCCTTTATGTAACTGTTTACAGTGATGATGATGAGGCGGCTGATATCTGGCATCTTCAAGAAGGGGTGCCGCGCGACCGCATCTTCCGCTTTGGCGAGAAAGATAACTTCTGGTCTATGGGTGATACAGGCCCCTGCGGTCCATGCAGTGAGATTTTCTACGATCAGGGTGCTGCGGTAGGTTGCGGTAAGCCGGAGTGTGCAGTCGGCTGCGATTGTGATCGCTATATGGAGATATGGAATAATGTTTTTATGCAGTTCAACCGTTCAGCAGACGGCAGTATGACTCCGCTCCCTAAACCTTCTGTTGATACCGGTATGGGGCTTGAGCGTATTTCGGCTGTTATGCAGGGTGTCAGCTCAAATTATGATATCGACATTCTGCAGGGGATTGTCCGCCACATAGAGCGGCTTACAGGCAAGCTCTACGGCAACGATGAGAAGGACAATATTTCGATGAGGGTGATTGCTGATCATGCCAGAGCGGTTACTTTCCTTATATGCGACGGTGCTCTCCCCTCAAATGAAGGGAGGGGGTATGTACTCAGGCGTATAATGCGTCGTGCGGCGCGTCACGCCAAAATGCTCGGCTGTGCAGAACCAATGCTTTACAATATGGTTGACGCGGTTCGGGAGGTTATGGGTGACGCCTATTCCGAGCTGGCGGAGCGAGAGGAGTATATAAAGAAAGTTGTTCTTGCCGAGGAGCAGCGTTTCGCTGAAACCCTGGATCGCGGACTTGCAATTCTGAACGAAGCTGTAGCAGCTCTTCGTGAAGATGGCAAAAATATTATTCCGGGCGAAGTTCTGTTTAAGCTATACGACACCTACGGTTTTCCTGCAGATCTGACGGGTGATATAGTTGAGAGTGAAGGTTTCACAATTGATGAGGCGGGTTTTGAAGTATGCATGGAGCGACAGCGTGTACAGGCTCGTGAACATTGGAAGGGGTCGGGCGAAGAGGGTATCTCCAGAATTTATAAAGAGCTTCATAACAGAGGCGTACGCGGGAACTTTGTCGGTTATGACGAAATGTCGGTTTATGCGCCTCTCCTTGCAATTATCCGTGATGGGGTTGAAGTTGATATGGCGGTCGCAGGAGATCTGGTTGAGGTTGTTACGGAACGAACCACATTCTATGGCGATTCCGGTGGTCAGAAGGGTGACAGCGGCACGATTTCAACCGGTTCGGCGCATCTTACTGTAACAACAGCTAGCCGCCCTTTTACAGATATGGTGGTTCATAATGCGGTTGTCACCGAAGGTGTAATCAGGGTTGGTGATGCGGCAGACTTAAAGGTTTCGAGGGTGGAACGGAGTGCCACCTGCCGGAATCATACTGCAACACATCTCCTGCAGAGTGCGCTTCGCCAGGTTTTGGGCAATCATGTGAAGCAGGCGGGTTCTCTTGTTTCAAACGGAAGACTCCGTTTTGACTTTACTCATTTTTCAGCACCTACGAATGAGGAACTCCGTAGGGTTGAAGCTATAGTAAACGACTTTATCATGGCAAACGATCAGGTTGTGACCCGTGAGATGAATATTGCCGAAGCGGTTGAATCGGGCGCGACGGCTCTTTTTGATGAAAAATATGGCGACACCGTTCGGGTGGTTAAGGTCGGGGAAGTCAGTATGGAGCTTTGTGGCGGCACCCATGTTAAGTCTGCCGGGGATATCGGGTTTTTCAAGATTGTCTCGGAAGCCGGGATTGCTGCAGGTGTCCGTCGTATAGAGGCTTTGACAGGTCGCGGAGCGCTGGAATTTGTCCGGCAGATGGAGGACGAGCAGAGATCACTATCTGCACTCCTAAAGGCTGACTCCGGCTCTGCAGTGGATCGGCTTGAAAAGCTGTTAGCCCGTCAGAGAGAGTATCAGCGTGAAATTGAATCTCTTCAAGCCAGGCTGAATGTAGCTGCATCAGGGGATCTGCTGTCAAATTTGATCGAGGTGGGAAAAGTCAGGTTATTGTCTGTAAAGGTGGAAGTTGAAGATGTAAAAGCACTTCGTGAACTTTCTGATACCCTGAAAGATCGAATAGGAGAGGGGGTTGTCGCCCTCGGAGCGGAGATAGGGGGTAAAGCGAGTCTTCTTGTAGCCGTTACAAAAGGGCATAGCTCCACAATAAAAGCCGGCGATATAATAAAGCAGATTGCACCGATTGTCGGTGGTAGCGGTGGAGGAAAACCGGAGCTTGCACAGGCCGGCGGCAGCCAGCCAGACAAGCTGGATGAGGCTTTAGCGGCGGTTGCTGCAATTATTTCCGGGATATAATTAAAAGAGTTAATTGCAGTCCTAAAAAACCATGGAGTTCGGCATGGCAGCAGCTCACTATAATAACGGGCATAGCTTACAGGAACCAGAGACCACAATTCTTGTCGTTGATGACGACAGAGTGATTCGTGAGCTCTGTCAGCGCGCCCTTGGTAATTACAGGGTGCTGGAGGCGACTGACTGCGAAGCGGCTCTCAGGATGTATGAGCTTGAGAACATCGATCTGATTCTGTCGGATATAATGATGCCCGGAGACTCCGGTATAGAACTTTTGAAGCAGATCAAAATTCTGGATCCAAATGCAATAGTAATTATGATGACCGGTTTCTCAGACAGAGACGTAATTCTGACTGCGCTTAAAGAAGATGCCGATGACTTCATAAATAAACCTCTTAATATTCTGCAGCTGAGGGCATCCATAGAGAAATCTTTGGAAAAGAAAGCGCTTAAGGAGGAGCTGGCGCACTTAAAACGCTCTGATCAGATTAAAAATGAGTTCCTTTCACTGGTTTCACACAAACTGCGAACCCCGATTACTGGTATTTCACTCTTTCTGCAGAATCTTGCGCTCGGCATATTCAATCCGGAGGATACTTATTTTGCCGAAAGTCTTGATATGGCAACTGAAGAGGCGGAATATCTCGGGCAGTTGGTTACTGACCTGCTTGCATTCAGCCAGATAATTATTGAGGGTGGGAAGAGGCTTAACAAAAGCCGATGTGACCTGAACGAAATAATAGCCCAAACTCTTATAAAGTGTCGAAATGAGCATTGTAAGTTTAACATTGACATAGAGACGGCTCCCTCCAAACTGCCGGAACTTGAACTTGATGCTGTTAGAATCCGCTTTGCGCTTTATCAGATAATTGATAATGCCTTCAAGTTCGCCGGGGAGCATGGACACGTTACTTTAAAGATGGGAAGTCATGAAAATTACGCTTTTATTGTCATTTCGGATAGCGGAATAGGCATTCCGGAGTCTGAACTTCCGAAGGTTTTTGAGAAATTTTACCAGATAGACCCGGATGGAACCGGGCAGGTACGTGGATTCGGACTCGGACTGTTCTATGCGAGAAATTTCGTCAGACTGCATGGTGGAACAATTACTCTCGACAGCGAGCCCGGCCTTGGGACAACGGTGACAATACGACTGCCGATAAATGTCAAAGAGTAAACATCGTATTTAATAAAGATAATTTAAAAACCTCTTATTAAACAGCAGGTTATGTTTTTTTGTGGGCAGCCTGTTTTTCAAGGATGGATCTATGAAACATCTAATTGATAAAGCAAATACTCTGATGGAGGCTCTCCCGTACATCAGGCGTTTTTCCGGCAAAACCTTTGTTATTAAATATGGTGGTCACGCTATGGCGGACGATAAGCTCAAGGAGTCGTTTGCGCTTGATGTGGTTCTGCTCAAATCCCTCGGCATTAATACCGTAATAGTTCATGGTGGTGGCCCCCAGATTAATGACACTTTGAAGCGTTACGGTATAGTCTCAGAATTTGTGCGTGGTATGCGTGTAACCGATACCGAAACCATGCAGGTGGTTGAGATGGTGCTGGCCGGTCAGGTGAATAAAGAGGTGGTTGGTTATCTGAATCAGCATGGAGGGCGTGCAGTCGGACTCTCCGGCAGGGATGGGACTCTTCTCCTTGCGAAGAAACTGCTGCAGGAGATAAAGGGGGATGATGGAACTGCCGAGTTGCTCGATATAGGCTTTGTCGGTGATGTGGTCAAGGTCAATACTGATCTGATCAATACTCTGGAACAGGGGAAATATATACCGGTTATCGCACCGATAGGGGTCGGGTTGGAAGGTGAGAGCTATAATATAAACGCAGACCTTGTGGCTGGAAGGGTCGCCGCTGCGCTTAACGCCGAAAAACTGATTCTTCTCACCGATATTAACGGGGTTAAAGACAGCAGCGGCACGCTCCTTGAGAGCATCTCCGTCGCCGATCTGCACCGCCTTATTGAGGAGGAGGCAATCACCGGCGGGATGATCCCAAAGGTTGTCTGTTGTGCCGACGCCCTTAAAGATGGCGTCAAGAAGGCTCACATCATAGACGGGCGAATGGAACATGCCGTACTGCTTGAGATATTTACCGATGTCGGAATCGGGACGGAGATTACAAAGTAGGTCGTGACACCATTCCGCTTATTTAGGAACGCTTTCCCAATCCTTCAGGAATCTGGCTATGCCGGAGTCGGTTAACGGGTGTTTAGCCAGCTGTATCATTACAGAGTATGGAATAGTCGCAATATCAGCGCCGACGAGTGCTGAGTCAAGAACATGAATAGGGTTGCGGACGCTTGCCACTATTATCTCTGCCATATAGCCGTAGTTATCAAATATGGTCCGTATTTCTTCAATAATACCCATGCCGTTCTGAGAAATATCATCCAGTCTCCCTACAAAAGGTGATACATATGTCGCTCCGGCTTTTGCGGCAAGGAGCGCCTGCATGGCTGTAAAAATGAGTGTTACGTTCGTTTTTACCCCTTTGTCCGTAAGGGTTTTACACGCTTTAAGCCCTTCCGGTGTCATCGGGAGTTTTATTACTATGTTTTTGTGAATCTTCACCAGTTCCTTCGCTTCCTTAACCATTCCCGGAGCGTCAAGCGAAATAACCTCTGCTGAAATAGGGCCATCGACAATAGAGGTTATCTCTTTAATTACGTCTTTGAATTTACGCCCCGATTTTGCGATCAAGGATGGGTTGGTCGTTACGCCGTCTACCAGTCCAAGTGAGTGGGCTTCACGAATTTCAGCTACATCAGCGGTGTCGATAAAAAATTTCATCCGTTTCTCCTGTTACTGTTTTGATGTTTGGTCAAGTTTATCACGAAATTTTTCAAGGCAATTCATTGAACAAAAATAGTGGCGCTCACCGTCTAATTTACCTACAACAGCATCTTCTGCTGAGACATACAGACCGCATATAGGGTCAATATAGGTTTCTGTCGTGTTATTGTCTCTCTTGTCTGATGCTTTAGCGGATATTTTTGATGAAGTTATAGATACGATAATGCGGTAGCCTATATAAAACAGCAGGCCGACCATAATAAATCTGATCACACTAACCCCTCTTCCTACCTACAATTTGACAACTGTTTCGTCTGACTTAAGGTTGGCAAGGAGTTCGCTCATACTTTTTCCAATAAGGGGGTGTACGACGTCTCCTGCAATTTCACATAACGGTTGAAGGGCAAAGCGTCGTTCTGAAAGTCTTGGGTGCGGGACAATAAGATCATCTTCGTTAATTTTGAAATTACCGTAGATCAGAATATCAAGATCCATTCTTCTCGGACCCTGATGGATAGTTCTTGTCCGTTTAAATGTATCTGACTCTATAGTCAGTAAACTCATAAGGAGTTTACGAGGCTCAAGACGAGTCGTAAGCCTGATCACCGCGTTGTAGAAAGAATCCTGTTCTACATTGCCTACCGGAGATGTTTCATAGAATGATGAGAGAGCGGTTACCCGACTCTCAGGCAGTTTGCCGATTTCTGCGACTGCCCGCAGCAGGTTAAGCTCACGATCTCCAATGTTGGAGCCAAGTGATATGTACGCATCAATTTCCATCGGGTGATTAAAGCATAACGAGTCTTATGCGTCAACTGTAAGACTCTCCGGTTTACAAAAAAACACCCCGGTAACTAGGAGGGGAAGTTACCAGGGCTAATGAGGATCCGTAAGAACCCTCGCAAACTTTTATGATTCATATATATCAGAAACTGAATAAGCTTGCAAGATAAATAATTGGATAAGTAACTATTATTACATATAAAATTATTTAACTTTACTTTTTTACTAGGGGATTCCCGGGGGTAGGGAGGCTGCTATACCTTCATTTAAGTCCTTGTATAGGAGCTTCACTCCAAGAGATTTAAGCATTCGACTGTTATCAACTATACGGGTGCTGCTGATGTATGAAAACATAAGCGGGGACATGACCTCACGGGCTTCGTCAAGGGGGATCTGCGGTTGACGAGGGTAGCCAAGAGCATCGGCGCAGGCGTTAAAATAGGTTGTCATGCTCGTAGGATGCCCATCGCTTATATTAAATATATCGCCATCTCCAGCAAGTTCAGCTGCTGCTATACAGATTTTTGAAAGGTCGTCAGCATGAATACGATTGCTGGGTCCTGATTCATTTTCATTTAAAAGAGGTTGACCCTGACTTATCTGCATAAGAGGCAATCTTCCGGGGCCATAAATGCCACTTACGCGAAGCAGAATAAGCGGTACACCGTTTAGAGCAGCATAATCTCTAAAAGCCGTTTCAGCGTCAAGGCGACGCTTTCCCATTGCAGTATCAGGATTTGCCGTGGATTCCTCAGTAATGGTTTCGCCGTTATTTCCTCCATACACGGACGTTGTGCTCATGTAAACAATTTTTGACGGTTTTCCAGCTTCAGAAATATTAGACAGAAAACTTCTGGCGCGTGTATCCGAGATACCTCCTCCTGGTGGAGGTATGAGGTAGAAAAGAACCCGATTCGCAACAGTAAACTCCAAGGGGTCTGAGGAGTTGTCAAGAGAAGAGGCAGTGGTGACAAAACCTGATAACCTGAGTTTTAATGCGTGTTCAGTAGATCTCACCATACAGATGACATCATCACCCCTATCCTTGTACAGATAGGCTATTCGTTCTCCTATGTAGCCGCATCCGGCAATAAAAATATTCTGCATACTGTGTGATCCTCTGTAATCTTAAGCGAGAAAAGATTTTACTACAGGCAGAAGCGAATCGGTTGCAGCGGCTATGGCTCGTTTTCGTTCGTCAGCTGTCATAAACTGCTTGAGATATTTTTTTGCATTCTTTTTGCTGCCTGCAACTGTCTCTGCCATTTTACAGAGTATTCCAACAGGAACACCATTCCGGAAGCCCTGCACGAGTTTTTCAATCTCGTCACTACGCTGTTTTTCAGTCCAGGTTTTAAATACTGAGGCACCCAGATCGTTTGTATTTCCTAGCATATCAGCTCCATATTTTGAAATGTAAAACCCCGCAGATATTGCTCTGCGGGGTCAGACTCTAACAGTTATGCATTAAACTGACTACTTTTTCTCGCAGGTATCGTCGTAGCTTAACTCTGCAAGTTTCTGATAATAGGCGAAGTGAGCTTTTGTCCACTCTCCCGCTTTTTTCATAAGTGTTGCAGCCTGTTCCGGATTAGCTTTTTTAAGCATACGGTATCGGTTTTCAGAATTTGTGTACTCCTCAAAACTTATTGTTGCAGCTTTGCTGTCAAGCTGCAGCGGGTTTTTGCACTCCAGAGAGAGAGCGGGGTTGTAACGGTAGAGTGGCCAGTAGCCGGACTGTACCGCACGTTTTTGTGCATCAACGCCCTCTGTCATATTAATACCGTGTGCTATGCAGTGAGAGTAAGCAATAATAAGTGACGGACCATCAAAAGCCTCCGCCTCAAGCATTGCCTTTACACACTGAGCTGGATTAGAAAGAGCAACCGTTGCTACATAGACAGAGCCGTAAGACATCGCAATCATACCAAGGTCTTTTTTGGAAACAGGCTTTCCACCGGCAGCAAATTGAGCTACTGCACCCATAGGTGTGGATTTTGAAGCCTGACCACCTGTGTTTGAATATACCTCAGTATCAAGAACAAAGAGGTTTATATTCTTGCCTGATGCTATTACATGATCGAGACCGCCAAAGCCTATGTCATAAGCCCATCCGTCACCACCGATACACCATACAGATTTTTTAACCAGATAATCGGCAATAGGGATTAAAAGTTTGGCTGTGGCATTTTTGCTCCCTTTGAGTGCAGCCTTCAACTTATCAATACGAGCACGCTGTGCTTCAATTCCAGCCTGAGTTGACTGATCTGCGTTCACGATCTCTTTGAAGAGTTTGGCGCTCGCGGCAAATGTTTTTTCACCGGATAGTGTGGCAACGTATTCAAGAGCTGATTTTGTGAACTGGTCAACGGTCAAACGCATACCAAATCCAAATTCGGCATTATCCTCGAACAGCGAGTTAGACCAGGCTGGACCGCGACCATCTGCACGCTGTGCGTATGGAGTCGTAGGGAGGTTTCCGCCGTAGATTGATGAACATCCGGTTGCATTGGCAATAACCATTCTGTCACCGAATAATTGAGTCAACAATTTGAGATACGGTGTCTCACCACAACCTGCACAGGCGCCTGAGAACTCGAACAGCGGACGGATCAACTGGTTGCTGCGTAGAGTCTCAAGTTTAACCTCTGACGGGTCTACGTCAGGTAATGCAAGGAAGAAGTAGAAATTCTCAGCCTCTGAAGCCCTTAAAGGTGGCTGGAAATGCATATCAAGAGCCTTGTGACCAGCGTTCTGCTTGTCTTTTCCAGGGCAGTTGTGGGCGCAGGCGCCACAACCGGTGCAATCTTCCGGTGCGACCTGTACTGTATATTTTTTGCCAGCCATCTCGGCAATTTTGCAATCTGTGGATTTGAATGTTGCAGGTGCGCCCTTCAGCAGTTTGCCATCATAAGCTTTGGTTCGTACTGCAGCGTGCGGACAGACGAATGAGCAGATACCACACTGAATGCATATTTTTTCATCCCATACTGGGATATCGATAGCGATATTACGTTTTTCGTACTGTGAAGTAGCTGTCGGGAAAGTACCGTCAGCCGGCATTTTGGAAACAGGCAGATTGTCACCGAGACCGGCAACGATAACCCCTGTAACATCTTTAACAAATTTGGGGGCTTTGCTGGAAACAGCGGCTGCCATTTTCAGCTTGCTTGTTGCCTTTGCCGGAACCTTAACTTCATAGAAGTTGTTGAGACCGGCATCCACTGCCTTGTAGTTCATCTCAAGAACAGCTTCACCGGCTTTTCCGTATGACTTTTTGATGGCATTCTTGATGGAAGCAACCGCATCCTTAAGAGGAATGATGTTGGAGATTTTGAAGAACGCCGTCTGCATAATGACGTTAATACGGGGTCCAAGACCGATTTCATTGCCCAGTTTTACACCGTCAATAACGTAGAATTTAAGCTTTTTGGAAATTATCTGCTGCTGTACTTCCTTCGGCATTGTATCCCATACTTCTTCGGCACCGAATGGTGCATTCAGCAGAAATGTAGCGCCATCTTTAGCACGGGCAAGCATGTCATATTTCTCAAGGAAGGAGAAATTGTGGCAGGCAACAAAGTCAGCTTCCTGAACCAGATAAGGTGCTCTTATGTACTTTTTACCGAAACGGAGATGTGATGTAGTCATTGATCCGGCTTTCTTTGAATCATAAACAAAGTAAGCCTGAGCGTTGTTGCTGGTCTCTTCACCAATGATCTTTATGGAGTTTTTGTTTGCGCCTACTGTTCCATCGGAACCAAGTCCAAAGAACATTGCTTCATATACGCCGTCCATCGGATTTTTGTAGGAGTAGTCTACCGGCAGGCTGCATCCGGTAACATCTTCTTCAATGCCGACTACGAACTTGTTTTTAGGCTTGGCTGCTTTGAGGTTGTCCAGAACGGCTTTAGCCATTGCGGGATTAAACTCTTTTGAACCAAGACCGTAACGGCCGCCGACGATAACCGGGTATCCGTTAAATTTGAATTTGCCGCTTGCCATCCCTTCGCCAATCGCTGTGCGAACGTCGAGGTAGATAGGCTCGCCAAGAGCACCCGGCTCTTTCGTACGATCAAGTACTGCAATTTTCTTGACAGTTTTAGGAAGGGCTTTGAGGAAAGCGTCAAGCGGGAACGGACGATAAAGGCGGATTTTGACAACACCTACCTTCTCCCCTTTTTTAACCAGGTTTTCTACAGTATCCTGAACAACATCTGCGCCTGATCCCATAACTACAACAACCCGCTCAGCATCTTTAGCTCCGACATAATCGACCAGCTTATATTTACGACCGGTCATCTTGCCGAATTTGTCCATCTCCTCCTGAACGATTTTCTCGCAGGCAGGATAGTAAGGGTTTACTGTTTCGCGCCCCTGGAAATATACATCAGGATTTTGTGCAGTTCCGCGCATTACCGGCCGGTCAGGAGTAAGTCCGCGCCCTTTGTGTTCAGCAACCAGTTTATCGTCAATCATGGTTCGCATTTCATCAAAAGAGAGTTCCGTCACCTTCTGGACTTCGTGTGAAGTGCGGAAACCATCGAAATAATGAAGGAATGGTATGCGGCTGCGGAGAGTTGATGACTGGGAGATAAGTGCGAAGTCCATTACCTCCTGAACGTTGTTTGAGCAGAGAAAAGCCCATCCGGTGGAGCGGCAGGACATAACGTCCGAGTGATCGCCAAAGATGGAGAGTGCCTGAGCTGCAATCGCACGGGCTGAGACGTGAAACACGGTAGAAGTAAGTTCGCCCGCTATTTTGAACATATTCGGAATCATCAGCAGAAGACCCTGGCTGGCGGTAAAGGTAGTCGTCAAAGCTCCTGCCTGCAGAGCACCGTGAACAGCACCGGCAGCTCCACCCTCTGACTGCATCTCTGCAACAGTAGGTATGTTCCCCCAGATATTTCTTTCGCCAAGAGAGCTCTTGACGTCAGAAATCTCTCCCATTACCGATGACGGGGTGATCGGATAAATGGCGATAACTTCGTTTGTGGCGTGAGCCACATGGGCGGCGGCGGTGTTGCCGTCAATGGTTACCATCTTTTTGCTCATGAACTTCCTCCTCTTTGGGATGTGTTTAGCTGCGTTTATAATTCGTTACGGCCCTGCAATGCCCATTGTACTGTAGCCGCATCTACAAATTCGATGTCACTTCCGAGCGGGATCCCGTGTGCCAGTCTACTGATCTTAACCCCTGTCGGTTTCAATACTTTTGTCAGATAAAGAGCCGTTGCTTCACCCTCAACCGTGAAATTTGTCGCGATGACGATCTCCTGTACGGAGCCTTCGGCAACACGCTCAACAAGCTCGGTTACCCTCAGGTCAGCCGGCCCGATTCCGGAGAGTGGAGATATAACCCCTTCCAGCACATGATACAGCCCTCTGTATGCGTTGCTCCGCTCCAACGCCATCAGATCCTGTGAGTTTTCGACAACACAAAGAATTCCGCTCTCCCTGCTGCCGGAACAGATCGAACAGGGGTCGCTCTCCGTGATGGCGAAACATTTGGAGCATGGGTGAACGCGATCTCTCACCTCACACAGCACATCCGATAATGCTGTCATGTTACGCGGAGACTTCAGAAGATGAAAAGCCAGACGAAGGGCTGTCCGTTCTCCCACCCCAGGCAGCTTCTTTAACTCTCCTACCAAACGCATCAATGAGGATGATTTTGTTAACATAAATCCCGCAACAAATAAAACATTTTTTTAGTATTATAGCGTGGTTAAAAAAGAAGCTCCCCCGCTCTGGAGGGGTCAGTTTACGACCAAAAACCATGGAGGAGCTCTGTAAATAAGGATTCTTTGAGTTAGACAATACTGCGGGTATAGGCGCTTTAAACGGCTGTACTATTAGCCGAACTAAAAAAATTAGTCAAACTAAAAATATAATTGGCATTACCAATGTTGTATGTGCTGTTAAGTTGCCGATATAACTAAAAAAGTCCCGGTATGTTCATCCCGCCTGTTATTTTAGACATTTCGTCACCCATTTCAGCGTGAACTTTTTTCAAAGCTTCGTTAGTAGCTGTAATTACAAGATCCTGTAGCATTTCAACGTCATTTGGATCGACAGCCTCTTTTTTTATTTCCAGTGAAATAATTTCGTTTTTGCCATTCACTTTTACAGTAACAGCTCCACCACCGGATGTAGCCGTTGCAGTTTTTAAAGTTGCCTCCTCCTGCAGTTTTGCCATTTTCTGCTGAATCATCTGTGCCTGTTTCATTATATTTGCTAATCCCTTTGACATCATGCCTCCTAAATATTTATTATTATGCAGAGTTTTTACTAATTTTTAAGTTCCAGTATTTCTACAATTTCAGATCCGAAAACACGTTTCGCTTCAAGTATGAGGGGAGTGCTGTCAACTTCCCGCCTCAACTCTTCAATGTGCTGCTCTGACTCAATTTTTTTTTTTTCTGCCAGAGATAACGGGGTGTCGGATAGTCCGGACTCAATCGATTTTACCCTTATAACGGTATTTCCTCCAGTAAACGAGCAAGCCAGTTTTTGAACGTCCGAAACAAAATCAGCATCCTGCGCTGCCGTTAAAAAATAACTGCCTGCCGGGAATCCGATCTCAATAACTCCGGTCTCCTGTTTAAGAGGGCTCCCATGTTCAAGTACAGATCCAAGCTGACGATCTTTTTCGTTTACAAATGTTACAAGACGTCCCCAGTCGGTATTGCCACCCAAACACGCCGGGGATAACGGAGCATCATCGGCAAACTGCTGGTTTTTGACCGGCGTAGAGTCTGTAAAAGGTCTGCTGTGAGCCGGAGAAGCGTGAGGTGAAATTTTATCTGTTTCCCACGGAAGAGAAGGGGTATGAACCGCTGAGGTCTCCAGTAATTTTATTTTTTCAATCAGCTCCTGAATAGGTACAACAGGCTCAAGAAGAGAAGCCTTAAGAAGAGCCATTTCGACAATAAGGCGCGGAAAGCTGGCATATCCCATTTCGGATTCGGCTTTTATGAAGAGAGTTAAACGGCGCTGAATGTCCAGAGGGGAGATATTAATCGTCTGCCTGTTTAACTCCTCCAGCTCTGCTCCGGTCAGTTCAAGAATATCCTCCGGTTTTTTTACAGAGCGTATTACAAGAAGATTGCGGAAGTGCTCAATCAGCTCCTGACAGAATTGCCGCATATTGTACCCTACAAGGTCAACCTTTTTTACACCTTCAAGAACCCCCTGAGTGTCGCCCGCAAAAACCGCAGCAGAAATTTCACCAAGCAGCCTTCTGTCGATGGCGCCAAGCAGCGTGGCAACGTCCTCGTCCTTTACAGTGTTGCCGCAAAAGGCAAGCACCTGATCAAATGCGGTAAGCGAATCACGCATACTTCCGTCACCCTTTCGGGCAATCAGAGCAAGCGATACATCGGAAATTTCAACTGATTCCGTGCCGGCAATCTCTCTTAATCTTGAAATTATCTTCGGCAGGGTTACACGCTTGAAGTCAAAGCGCTGGCAGCGTGATAGGATTGTTACCGGAAGTTTATGGGGTTCGGTTGTTGCGAATATGAATTTTACATGCTCCGGTGGCTCTTCAAGTGTTTTGAGGAGTGCATTAAAGGCGTTGGTGGAGAGCATATGGACTTCATCGATGATGATTATGCGGTAACGACTGTGAGAGGGGAGATACTTGATGTTTTCGCGAAGGTCGCGGACATCGTCTACGCCGTTATTTGAGGCACCGTCAATTTCAAAAACATCGGTTGAAGAGCCTTTTGTTATTTCAATACATTGAGGGCAGATATTGCACGGCTCGTGAGTAACTCCTTTTTCACAGTTAAGAGTTTTCGCCATGATGCGAGCAGTACTTGTTTTGCCAACTCCTCTCGCACCTGTAAAAAGAAACGCATGAGCAACACGACCTGAGTCAATGGCGTTCTGCAGGGTGCGACTGACGTGCTCCTGACCGGCTAGTTCGGAAAATTTTTGGGGACGGTATTTCCTCGCCAGGACTTCATAATGCGTGCCGTTGGACAAGAGGTACACCTCGCAGGTAGTTTAACTTAAACTCTCCGTGCGATAAGACGGGGAGTGTTAATAAGGCTAATGGGGAATATTGAAGAAAAAAATTTGCAGACGCAGATGATAGCCGGGTTTACCCGCGGCACACAACAGAAGCCGCTGCCGTTGCTTCCTTCCGGACCTGGCGGAGTTCACGGCGTGCCGTTGCGCGAGGCCCGGCTATCATCTCCATCTGCAAAATGAGTAAAACCCAAAATACACTCACATACTTACTTCAACATTGTCTTGAAATTATTCAACTTTTCCGTAAACAGAGCAGAGCCTTTCTAGTGGTCTGAACCTGAGTCTCACGGATTAAGTTCGTAAAACGGTGTAAAGATCGGACGTTCTGTTTAACATAAGGAGGGGAGTTGGGCAAGAAGAAAACTGTCTGCAGATTATTCCTGATTTGTATTAATTGCAGAAAAAAATCGGGCGCTAATAAAATGCTACGGAAAACCCTCTAAAGTTCTAATAAATTGACAACGGGGCAAGCAGGACGTAAAGTTGCTCTCAAGGGAGTGCCATGTGATCTCTACTGATAACATCAAGCAGCGATTTAAAAAGATACTTTCTCTGGACGCTCACCCGGGGCATATCGCTACCGGTTTTGCCGTAGGGGTATTCATCGGATTTACCCCCTTTTTTGGCTGCCATACTCCGCTTGCAATCGCGCTCGCTTTCATCTTCCGTCTTAACAAATTGACCTGTATAACCGGTGTATGGGTTAACACTCCGCTTACAATCGTCCCTGTTCTCGTCGCGAGTTACAAACTTGGCGAAACCATGCTTGGCAACACTCCTGCCCCAATTCATATCACAACCCTTGAATGGGGGGCTATCAAGCAGTACGCAACTGCAATTATTCTCGGAAGTTCTGTGATAGGTTTTTTTGCCGCTCTTGCCGGATATGCTCTCTGTTACTGGCTGGTAGTGGCGTTACGGAAAAAAGATCCTGCGTTGAAGCAGATTACCGATGAGATGGAAATAGTAGGAGAAGAACTGGATTAGAGAAGAGGTCAGCAGTACTCCTTTGAGCGGGAGTAGAGAACTACCGATAATGCCAGGCCGGTCACAGGAAATATGAAAGCCGCATGAAAAGCCTCTGCCGACATCCCCCCCGCCATGTCTCCGTAAGTCCCGACAATAATTCCCATAACCTGCTGTGTAACCGCCGCCCCCATCAAAACATAGAAATTAAGTGAAGTCAGGGCGGTTCCAACTATTGAGACCGAAAACATAGATCTTATTATCGGGTAGATCATCACTCCGCTGGATACGGCAATGCCGATAACAAAAAACATTACGGCAAGAAGTGCTGTCGGAATAAATTCTGCCCACCCAAGAAAAGCCGTCATAAGAGCGAGGAGGAGTATCTGTCCGGTCAGCAGCGTTTTTCTGTATGATTTAAAAAACCGTCTTGCCAGTGAGTCTGCGATCAGACTCCCGAAAATAAAACCAAATGAAGTGAACATCAGCATACTTCCGGTTGCTTTGCGTGAAAGGTGCATAACCTCCATTAGATAGGGGCCGCCCCATAGAGCCTGAAGAGCCAGATAGTTGCCGTACCAGAAAAACGAGATTACACCCAGAAGCCAGAAATCAAGCTTTCCGAAAATTTCTCCCCACGCATCCATCATCCCCCTCTTCGTCTGTTGAGTGGGCTCTTCATGAGTTGTATAACCTTCAGGTCTATCCTCAACTTTGATAAAAACCAGAATGGTAACCGCTGCCTGCAGTATTCCGGCAAAGAGAAATGAATTCCTCCAGCCAAATACCCCTACGGCAAGAGCCAGCGGCGCGGTGGCGACAAGATTGCCGACATTTCCAATTGCGACCATCAAGCCGGAGACACGTCCGAATTCCTGTTTGCTGAACCAGTGGCTGAAAAGGGTAAAGGTCGCCATCAAAACCGATGCTGTACCAAGACCGATAAGCATCCTTGCAACAATCGCAACTGCAAATGTATCTGCTGCCGAGAAGAGGAGTCCGCCAAGAGTCGTCAGCATTCCGAAAGCACTTATTACCAAGCGGCTCCCCAAACGATCTATCATAGGTCCCAATGGGAGTTGAGCTACTGCGTAGACGAAAAAGAGTATTCCTGAGAGAGTTCCAAGCTGCTCCGGTGTCAAATGGAGTTCGAGGGAGATGTCGCGTGCCACTACAGCAAGCGAAACCCGGTAGAAATAAACCAGAATGTACATGAGCGCCAATGTGGCGAAAATTGTCCAGCGCTTCCGGTTGAGCGGATTATTATAGGTCATTAGTCAGCGGACACCAGTAGTTGGCAAATGAAATTTTAGGGGAGAAACTGAAAACAGATTGCCGGCGGTATTTATTCAGCACTACGATTTTCTGACCGACAGAGGGCTGCTTGTCAATTTGCGATTTCCAAAATAGCGTAGGATGATGTATGTGATCCACCCTAGCAAAATCATCGCAATTGTGAATATAAGGTATGAAACCGGCCATGGAATTCCGTGGGTCATCATCGAGTATTCCGACATCCCCCCGACCCCTGCCAGAAAATTGAGCGGCATGAAAATAATACTGATAATGGTTAGCTGTTTGATAACTTTATTCTGGTTTATGTTGATAAAACCGACTATTGCATCCATCAGAAAGTTTATTTTATTAAACAGAAAAGCCGTATGCCCATCCAGCGATTCAATATCTCGGAGTATTTCCCTGACATCCTCGTACTGCATTTCAGACAGGAATTTGCCGCGCATAAGGAAAGATAGAGCGCGGCGCGTATCCCTGACGTTGCGGCGAATACGTCCGTTAAGATCTTCCTCCTCTGCAATTGCAGATAGTATATTTGCCGACTCTTCATCGGTCATATTGGTTCCGTAGACCTGTCTGCCGACAGCCTCAAGCTCCGAATAGACATCTTCAAGCGCATTTGCAGAGTATTCTACATCGGCAGCATAAAGATCCAGAAGCACATCTTTTGCCTCTGAAACGTATCCCGCTTTTGCTCTTGCTCGAAGTCGCTGAAGCCTGAATACAGGGAGCTCCTCATTTCTAATCGAAAAGAGAATCCCCCCCTTCAGAATAAATGCAACCATCACGTTGCGGGATTCATCCTCCCTGTCGAGAAGAAAATCAGAGTGGAGATGCACCTCACCATTATCTTCAACATAGAAACGGGCGCTACTCTCCAGATCAGTCAAATTACGGGGATCCGGGAGTTTTACGCCAAACAGTTCACCCGCCCACGCAAGCTCTTCATCTTCAGGCATTACCAGATCAATCCATATTGGTGTTGTTTTAGCCAGCACCTCTCTGTTTTCAATAGGAATCTGTCGTAAACGCCCTTCAAACAGGTCAAAGACACGAACCTTCGTACTCTGGATCTGAGGTGTCACCTCAAACAGCAGATCAACGCGGACGGAATCCTCCACCTCAAGCAGAATTTCATCTTTTTTGAGGTCTGAGACAAAATGCCAAAGAATCTGCTGCTCTTGGGTAGAGAGCTCCTCAAGAATTCTGGCTATAAATACGGGGGATAGGCTCCCGACCAAAGTCCTTAACTCCTCATTCTCCTCCGGGGTGTCCTGATTCTCCTCAGTCTTTTCAGCAGACATCAGGAGTTTTATTCTGGAGAGATGAGTCTCTATTTCGTCTCGATTGTTCATAATGCCTCTAAATCCGAACTGCTTCTTTATATATTTCACAATCGGCATATATATTATTTCAAGCTTCAATACAACTGTCGAAGAATAACGCAGAGCAACAATAAAAACCATCATTTAAAGGTGTGAAATCGGTATTACCACGCATTTTTTTACTTTTTTCAAGATTGATCGGCAGGGTCGGGCAAAGTACTGCAGAAATGGACTGCATGAACAGCTTTCTGACCCCTTAAGCTGTCGTAAAATCTGTAAGGTCACCGCATATACAAAACGCCCTGTCGTTCAATATTTTTCTGGACGAATGGCAAACTCTCCCGTATTTTGTTCAGCCGCGACAAATAACTTACATAGAAACGGAAGGTACACCAAATGGCTCAGGCAGAAACAGGAAATATCGTAACGATTAATTTTACCGGCACACTTGAAGATGGGACGGTATTTGATTCAACTCTTGAAGATCTCGAGTGCTCTGAAGATGCGTGTTGTGAAGACGGATGCTGTGATGACGAATGTGAAGATGATGAATGCGGATGTGGCGGTCACGAAAGCGGTCCTATGACATTTAAGCTTGGAGAAGAGATTCTCTTTCCGCAAATCGATGCGGCAATTGTAGGGATGACCCCCGGTGAGAAGAAGATTGTTAAAATTGCCGCAGCAGATGCCTTTGGTGAGTACGACAAGGAGAGGGTTTTTTCAGTGCCGCGCAGCGAACTTCCTGAAGATCTGATACCTGAAGTCGGTGACGAACTCAGCCTTTCCAACGAAGACGATGAAGAACTTGACGTTGTCGTTCTTGCAGCTGACGAGAATCAGGTTACATTTGACGCAAACCACCCTTTAGCAGGCGAAGATGTTACTTTTGAGATTGAGCTCGTAAGCATTCAGTAACAACTGACAGACAGCGGAGGGCGCTCACCGGAGATTCCGGCAGGCGCCCTTCTTCTTACAGAACCGACTTTCATTTACTCCGTTTATCCCTCCGGCAAAATTCGCTGCAACCTCTAAATTCAGACACAGCCTGCTCTCAAAAACAGATCGTTTTTTAAAGTTGCATGGCGCAAATTTTTGCTCTACCATGCCCGTTCATTTCAGCGGCCAGAGATAAACCTGTATAGCTCTATGCAGACACCACTACTGAATTGCGCAGCACTACCTGTCAGATATCCAACCACACACATAAAGGTAAGGAGCTATTAAATGGAAGAGCAACTTCAGGCAACCCCTATCTGCAGTCGGCATCGTGCTTTGAATGCCCTTATGGCACCATTCGGCGGATGGGATATGCCTATTCAGTATGAGGGAATTATTGCGGAGCATAACTGGTGTCGCAGCCAGGCGGCGCTATTTGATATCTGCCACATGGGCGAATTTATGTTCCGTGGAGATTTCGACTCAAGCGGTCTTGAAAATGTATTTACCTTTTCCGTCAAATCAATTCCGATCGGTCGCTCACGCTATGGTTTTCTGCTGAACGAGCAGGGTGGGATAATAGACGACCTGATAGTGTTCCGAATGGCTGAAGACAGAGTAATGATCGTGGTAAATGCCGCTACAGCTCCTAAGGATTTTGCAGCAATCAAGGGGCGTCTGACTGGTGGTGAATTTACCGACATAACAGCGGCAACAGGCAAACTTGATCTTCAGGGCCCGCTTTCCAGATATGTTATGGTAGAACTTTTCGGAGAAGAGGTAGCCACACTCCCCTATTTCAAATTCATCACCATGAAAATCCTTGGAGTTGAGGCTGTTGTCAGTCGAACCGGCTATACAGGTGAACTGGGGTATGAGATTTTTATACCGTCGGAAAAGGTTTGTGAATTATGGGATCTCTTTCTGACTGATGAACGGGTAAAACCGGCGGGGCTTGGCGCAAGAGACGTACTCCGGCTTGAAGTCGGTTATTCGCTGTACGGCAGTGATATTGATGAAGAGACAACACCACTGGAAGCCGGTTTGGAAGCGTTTGTCAACTTTGATAAAAGTTTCGTCGGCAAGGAAGCTCTGCTGAAACTGAAGGAGAAGGGTGTAGCCCGCACCAAGATCGCTTTTGAAGTTTCCGGTAGACGTTCCCCCCGCCACCACTATGATATCTCTGTTGACGGTGAAATCGTTGGCAACGTAACCAGCGGCGTTTTCTCCCCCATGCTCGGCAAAGGGGTGGGGATCGGATTCATCAAGCCGGAGCTGGCAGCAGCAGGGAGACAGATTACGATTAATCACGAAAGGGTCTCCATGGAGGCGACAATCTGCGAACTGCCGTTTTTTAAGGGTGGATCTGTACGCGCGCAATAACATATTTACGTTTTTTTCAACATACAAACTATCAGGAGGAAGAAGCATGAGTATCTATTTCACCAAAGAACATGAATGGGTAAAGGTAAACGGAAACAGAGGCATCGTCGGCATCAGCGATCATGCTGCACATGAACTGGGGGACATAACCTTTGTAGAGCTGCCTCAGGTCGGCAAAACAGTCAAGCAGTTCGGAATACTTGGGGCTATCGAGTCAGTAAAGGCTGCCAGTGATATATTTGCACCTGTTTCAGGCAATATAGTCAAGGTAAACGACTCTCTGGATACTAAGCCGGAAGCGGTCAACGAAAGTGCCGAAGCGGAAGGGTGGATGGCGGAACTTGAAATATCCGATGCCGCTGAACTGAGCAACCTGATGAATCAGGATCAGTATAACGATTACCTCAAAACATTGTAGGAGCATATACCAATGAACGACAGCCACTACTGTCCGCACACGCCGGAGGAGATTGCAGAAATGCTCTCCGTTATAGGCGTTTCTTCCGTAGAGGAACTTTTTGCCCCGATTCCCTCCGAACTCCGAGCCAAAAATTTCAATATTCCTGCCGGAATGTCCGAATTTGAGACTTTTGACTCGATGAAGGCTCTGGCTGATGAAAATGGTCAGGGGATTGTCAACTTTATCGGCGGCGGCTTTTACGACCATATAATTCCAGCTGTGGTAGACCATCTGTCAGGGCGCTCCGAGTTCTATACTGCCTATACACCGTATCAGCCGGAGTGCTCACAGGGTACTCTGCAGGCGCTGTTCGAGTACCAGACCGCAATCTGCAGACTTACCGGACTCGATGTGTCGAACGCCTCTCTGTACGACGGTGGAACAGCCTGTGCCGAAGCCGCGATGATGGCGCTACGCGTAACCGGTCGTAATAAGATTGTTGTTGACGGCTGTGTCAGTCCGTTCTCGCGACAGATACTTAAAACCTATCTCTTTAATCTGGATGTAGAGATCATTGAACTTGCACCGGTGGATGGTATGCTTGGTCGAAAGGAGTTAGCGGAAGTGCTGGATAGCAGCGTAGCTGCGGTACTGGTGCAGAACCCCAACTTTTTCGGATCTATAGAAGATTTCACCATCATCGCAGATCAGGTTCATGCTGCCGGAGCACTGCTTATAGGCTCCGTATACCCGATCGCGCTCGGTATTCTAAAATCACCGGCTGAAATGGGTGTTGATATTGCTGTTGGTGACGGACAGAGCCTCGGCAATCCGCTCTCTTTCGGTGGTCCCTCATTCGGATTCATTGCGGCAAAAAAGAGTTTTATAAGGAATATGCCTGGACGCATCATCGGCGAGACAGCAGACAGGAACGGAAAACGGGGTTATGTACTGACTCTGCAGGCTCGTGAACAGCATATAAAGCGTCACAAAGCTACCTCCAACATCTGTAGCAACCAGGGGCTCTGCGCCCTGCGCGGCTTGATTTTCCTCTCCGCAACAGGGAAACAGGGGCTGGTTGATCTGGCACTGCTGAACCGTGACAAAGCTGAATACGCCAAAAACCAGATCGCGACCCTCCCCGGTGTCACGGTGCTGCAGTCAGCTTCAACTTTTAACGAATTCACAGTGAGGCTCCCTAAACCTGCCGGTTTTGTTGTTGCCGCACTTCTTCAGCACGGCATTGCCGCCGGTGTCCCTCTCGGGGAGTATTACGAAGGCTCAGAAAACTGCCTGGTTATTACTGTTACCGAAAAACGTACCAAAAAAGAGATCGATCAGCTTGTCAAGGAACTGGGGGTCGCGCTATGCAATTGATCTATGAACAGTCTGTAGCAGGGCGTCGCGGAATCAAACTCCCGGCATCCGATGTTCCTTCCGCAGTCGCTCTCCCCGCCTCGCTGCTGCGCGCCGGGAGTGCAGACCTCCCAGAAGTCTCAGAGCTCGATCTGGTAAGGCACTTCACCAACCTTTCGCGTCGGAACTTTTCGGTGGACACAAACTTCTATCCGCTCGGTTCGTGTACCATGAAGTACAACGCAAAGGTTCTTGAAAATGCATCGGCACTTTTTGCAGGGTGTCACCCAATGACAGCTCTGCTGCCCGGCGGTGCGGATTTCTGTCAGGGGACTCTGGGGATGCTCCACGACCTGGGAGAGATGCTGGCAGATATTACCGGAATGGACGAAGTAACCACACAGCCGCTTGCCGGCGCTCACGGTGAAATGACCGGTATCATGCTGATATCAGCCTACCATGCCGCAAAAGGGAATAAGGCAAAAAAGAAATATGTGGTAGTGCCGGACTCGTCTCACGGTACAAATCCTGCCTCGGCAGCAATCGCAGGGTATGAGATTATAACCGTACCGACCGCGCCATACGGCGACATGAATCTCGAACTGTTCAAGGCAGCCATGTCTGATGAAGTAGCCGCAGTCATGATGACCTGTCCCAATACACTGGGTCTTTTCAACCCCCATATCAAGGAGATAAGCGATATAGCCCACAGTCACGATGCCCTTATGTACTACGACGGAGCGAACCTTAACGCCATAATGGGCAAGGTAAAGCCGGGCGATGTAGGTTTCGACGTAGTTCACGTCAACCTGCATAAGACTTTCGGCACTCCGCACGGCGGCGGCGGTCCAGGCTCCGGCCCGGTCGGAGTGAAAAAATCTTTGATCCCGTTTCTTCCGCAACCGCGCATTGTTATGAACGATAACGGCGTACTTCAGCTGGAGACAGCCAACGGCGTCTCCATAGGGCGTACGGCAAACTTTTTCGGCAATTTCGGTGTTATGGCGAAAGCATACGCATACATCATCATGCTGGGGCGGGAAGGGCTGATCACTGTTTCCGAACAGGCGGTTCTTAACGCAAACTACATAAAGGAAAAGCTGAAGGGGTATTACGATCTACCTTACGACATGACCTGTATGCATGAATGTGTATTCTCGGCATCCAGACAGCTGGAACATGGTGTTCATGCCATAGATATTGCGAAGTTTCTTATCGACAGAGGGTATCACCCTCCGACCGTTTACTTCCCGATGATCGTAAAAGAAGCGATAATGATCGAACCGACTGAAACTGAAAGCAAGGCAACAATGGACGCATTCATAGAGGTAATGATTGAAGCTGCAAAAACAGCCGAAACAGACCCGCAGGCACTGCTCGATGCACCATTGACCATGCCGATATCGAGGCTGGACGAAACCAGGGCAGCCCGGGAACAGAACGTCTGCTGCAACAGCTGATTACTTTACCAGACTGTCAGCAATATGAATAAACCTGCACCACTATGGCGCCTCATACTCTCCAGACCGCTCCCCGGAGCGGAAAACATGGCGATTGATGAGGCGCTCTTGCGTTCATTCGATCCTGTAAAATCTCAACCGCTGCTCCGCCTTTACAGCTGGAATCCTCCGACCCTGTCGCTTGGACGCTTTCAGAATGCAGCAGATGTACTTGATCTCGAACGCACTGCAGCGTCAGATGTCCCGATTGTACGCAGGATAACGGGTGGCGGTGTGATTTATCACACCGAAGAGTTGACATACTCGTTGGTATGCGCTCCTGAACAGATCCCCCCCGCCAATTCAGTCAAAGATTCATTTCGTGTGCTGACAGGATTCCTTATGGAATTTTATCGTCGCCTCGGGCTTCCTCCCGGTTATGCAGCAGACTCTCCCCTCCCGACAGAGCGGCTCGGTGGGAGAACCCCATTCTGTTTTGCCGGAAGAGAGAGCTTTGATATTCTTATCAATGGGTGCAAGATCGGCGGAAATGCACAGCGAAGAACAAAGGGGATGATTTTTCAGCACGGCTCGATTCCCCTGAATAATCGCTCTGAAACAGGGTTGATGTATATGCGTGATCGGAGAACCGCACAGATTGATGCCGTTACCAGTCTCTCCGATTGCGGAGTGCGAACCTCCGTAGATGAGCTGGCGCAGCTGCTGCAGCATTCATTCAGAGATCACTTTGGAGTAACTCTGCAGACTTCAGAGCTGACTGAAATAGAGAGCGTAGAGATGAAACAGTTATTGACGGAAAAGTACCGGCAGGAGGTTTGGAACATGAATGGTGGAGAACTGTGAAAATTGAGAGAAAACCGGAGTGGCTGCGAAAGAAGGCAAATCCGGGTGAACAGGGTGAGATGCGTCGTCTCCTGACAGAGCTGAAACTAAATACCGTATGTCAGCAGGCTAACTGCCCGAATATCTCTGAATGTTTTTCCTGCGGTCAGGCTACCTTTCTGATTATGGGTAAAGAGTGTACCCGCCTATGCAGTTTCTGCAACGTGGATAAGGGGGTTCCACTGCCGCCGGATCCTGATGAACCGGAGCGTGTGGCAGATGCAGCAACACGTCTGCGGCTCTCACATCTGGTTATAACCAGCCCGACCCGTGACGACCTGGAAGACGGCGGAGCGGAGTGCTACCACAAAACAATTATGGCAATACGTCATGCCTCGCCGAAAATAGGGATTGAAGTACTTATTCCTGATTTCCGTGGAAGCGTCGCCAGCCTGGAAAAAGTGCTTGCAGCTGCCCCAGACATTCTCGCCCACAATCTTGAAACTGTTCCGAGGCTTTACCATATCAGGAGCGGAGCCGACTATCTCCGCTCACTTGAACTGCTCAGATTCTGTGCCGAATCTGCCCCGCATATCCGAATTAAATCGGGGATCATGCTCGGCATGGGGGAGTTACGCGACGAAGTTCTGAAGGTTTTGCGTGATATGTATGCCGCCGGATGCTGCTACGTCAGTATCGGTCAGTATCTGGCACCGAGCCGCCGGCATTATCCGGTTCAGGAATATGTCACGCCGGAGCAGTTTGAAGCCTATAAACAGGAAGCCCTGCAGATAGGATTCAGTCATGTCGAAAGTGGTCCGTACGTTAGAAGTTCGTACCATGCAGATAAATATGCCTGAAAAATAAACGGGATACAGCTAAACCGCCTGCCTGATCAAGTCAAACACCACCCGTGCGAACCCTCTGGCGACTTCCGGGTTGGAGAGAACCTGCATCATCTGCTTTTGATGAGCCTCACTGCTGTCCATCACCGCGTCGTCCAGAGCCTTGGGGAAATCGCCCAGCATCGCCTGCTCCGGCGAGTTGTTCTGAATCTGATCCATGACAATCCTGTTTTCACTCACCTTGTCACGGATGGTGTGGGCGTAGTTGATCAGATCCTTGTCGGTGAGACCATCGGTGATGAAAAGCTCATTGAGTCGCGCCAGAATCTGCGACAGGAACTCTTCCTTTTTGTCCTTTGCCTTTGCCGAACCGAGATCGGTGCCCGGCTGCAGTTTGTAATCAAGACCCGGCTCCATCACCAGATTTTGCTGGCGCAGGATTGATAGCCGGTAATGGGTCAGGGCGACATTACCCAGATCGATATCATCCTCTTCGTCCAGCTTTTCCCGCAGCAATGGTCGCAGGTGCCGGGCATAGAGGCTGAGCTTTTCCAGATCCTTGTCGTCGTACGCGACAATCTGCGACATGAACTCATAAAAGCGTGTGAAACTGCCCAGGTCTTTCTTGAAAATCTCCAGCCGGTCTTTCTCCTGGCGGCACTCCTTGAAATGCTTCTCGGCATTGGCGGTCAGAACCGGGTCACCGCTCTTTTTTATGTACTCGAACGTGTCCTTGGCGATCTTGTAAGCTTCGATTGCCTTCTTGTAGCGCTCTTGCCACCTCTGCACAGCGGGTTTGCAGATATTGCTGATGGCGGCGCTGCTCTTGTTTTTGGCAAAGAAGGCGACGGCGAACTGTTCCACCTCCTGCCAGGTGAAGATGTTTGCGGCGCGCAGCTTGTCAAAGAGATCGAAAACCAGATCCGGGTCTGAGACATCGGCCAGTTCGGCGGTTTGATAATAGGGGAGGAATGAATCAAGAATCTCCTGCGGGTCATTGAAGAAGTCGAGGACAAAGGTGCCGCTCTCCTCCTTACCGGGATAGGTGCGGTTCAGCCGGGAGAGGGTCTGCACGCATTCGACGCCGCACAGTTTTTTGTCCACGTACATAGCGCAGAGCTTCGGCTGATCGAAGCCGGTCTGAAACTTGTTCGCCACCAGCATAACCTGATAATCCCCGCTGTCGAAGGCCTTGCGCATATCGCGCCCCTTGAGGCCGGGGTTCATGCTCCGTTCGGTGAATTTGTCTCCCAGCAGTTCAGTGGCGTTGGGATCTTTGGCGCTGAATTCCACTTCGCCGGAGAAAGCAACCATTGCCTGGATCGAGCCATACCCCTTTCTGGCGACATATTTGTCGAATTCCTTCTTGTAGCGCACCACCTCTTTCCGCGAACTGGTCACGACCATCGCCTTGGCCTGTCCGCCGAGCAGCCCCATGACGTTATCCCTGAAGTGTTCCACAATCACCTGCACCTTCTGGGCAATGTTGTAATCGTGCAGACGCACCCACTGCCCCAGTTTGACCTTGGCCTTTTTGCTGTCCACCTCGGCATCTTTGGCCTGGATCTTCTGCGCCAGCTGGTAAGCCACTTTGTAGTTGGTATAGTTCTTCAGCACATCAAGGATAAAGCCCTCTTCGATGGCCTGGCGCATGGAGTAGACGTGAAAGGCGACCGGCTTGTTCTGCTTCGATGGGGGGAGCGCCGGATCGGGCAGCCGCCCGAACAGTTCCAGGGTTTTCGGCTTCGGCGTGGCGGTAAAGGCGAAGTAGCTGAGGTTGCCGCTTTCACGGCGGGCGGCAATGGTGGCATCAAGAATATCTTCCGAAGTGAGTTCCAGATCGTCGTCGCTATGCTCCATCACCAGCACCTCTTTGAGCTGCCGCGCGGTCGTGCCGGACTGTGACGAATGCGCCTCGTCGGCAATGATCGCGTAGCGCCGCTCTTTCAGGCTGGCGCTGTTCTCAATCGCCTGAAGCACAAAGGGAAAGGTCTGGATGGTGACGATGATAATCGGCTGCGACTGTTCGAGGGCATGAGCCAGTTTCTCCGATTTGGAACCTTCGCCGATGTCGCGGTTGATCCGCCCCACCACACCATCCACATGCTCAAACTGGTTGATCGTGTCCTGCAGCTGGTCATCGAGCACGGTGCGGTCGGTAACAACGATTACCGAGTGAAACTGCTTTGTCCCGTGAGCATCGTAGAGTGAGGAGAGCTGGTGCGCCGTCCAGGCGATGGAGTTGGACTTGCCCGAGCCGGCGCTATGCTGGATCAGATATTTATGCCCTGCACCCTCGCTCCGTGCGGCAGTCAACAGGCGGCTGACTACATCCCACTGGTGATAGCGGGGGAAGATCAGCGCCTCTTTCTTCGCTTTCTTCCCCTGCCAATCCTCCACCTCTTCGATCTGGAGATGGACATAGCGGGCAAGGATGTTGAGCAGGTTGTCGGGGAGCAGTACCTCATTCCAGAGATAACCGCTGGCGTATTCGTCGGTATTTTCGGGGGTATCGTTCCCCGCGCCCCCTTCTTTGGTCCCCTTGTTGAACGGGAGGAAATAGGTGTCATCCCCCGCCAGTCGGGTCGTCATATAAACCTCATACTGGCTGACGGCAAAATGCACCAGCGCCCCGCGTTTGAAGGTGATGAGCGGTTCCGGCTTTTTGGTGACCGGATCTTTGGGGAGACGGGTACGCTTGTACTGCTTGATGGCGTTGTCCACCGTCTGCTTGAACTCCGATTTCAGCTCCAGGGTGGCGACCGGCAGACCGTTGACGAACAGCACCAGATCGATGCGCCACGCCTTGGCCCTGCTGCCGGTTTCATTCAGATGCTCATCACTGGCATAGGGGGAGTAAACCAGCTCCGGCACGATGCGCAGGCGGTTTTTGGCGTAACGCGCCAGGGTATCCGGATTGAGGTCATGTTCCGGTTTAAATTGGCAGAGCTTAAAGCGGGTGCCGCGATCACGCAGTTCATGGCGGAGTACGCCGAGGGTGCCAAAGGTGCGCAGCTCGCGGTTGGCGGCGTTGGGATCGACTTTATCCAGCTGGGTAGCGACCCGATCGAGGAACTGCTTTTCGGGGTTCTGCGGGTAGAGTTTGCAGTATTTCTGCCACTGATCAATCTGGGTTTCCTTGACGAAACCGAGTACATCTTCCGCGTACAGAGCCAGTTCGCGGTTGTAACCGGCAGGTGAACCCAGTTGCCAGCCATTGGCGATCATCTGGGTGATGATGTCGCTTTGGAATATCTGCTCGTTGGATTTATTGGACATCATAACTCCCCCCAACCCCCTCTTATCTTAAGAGGGGGAGTTTAAAACCGAAATACCGCCACCACAGGCTCGTAACTTCGCATTTTTATTTAGATTAAGGTGTTAGCTCCTCCCCTTAAAGTAAGGGGAGGCCGGGAGGGGTTAGCCTTTTGAGCAGAACAGGCTCGTAACTCCCCCCAACCCCCTCTTATCCTAAGAGGGGGAGCAAAAGCCAAAACACCGCCACCGTTACAACTTCGCGTCCTCCCCTTAAGTTAAGGGGAGGACAGGTGGGGTTATTGTTTTAGCTCCTCCCCTTAAAGTAAGGGGAGGTCGGGAGGGGTTAGCCTTTGGGTGAGACTCTCCAAAACCCCTTCCATCTCGCACAGCACCTCATTATTCCAGAATCGCACTACCGAAATGCCGTGACCTGCCAGAAAGGCTGTTCGCTCATTATCGTATGCAATGTTTTCCGGCTGATTGTGCTGGCCGCCGTCCAACTCGACGGCAAGTTTCTGTGCCGGGCAGTAGAAATCCAGGATATACGGACCAACACTGTACTGCCTAAAAAACTTCAGCCCGAAAAACTGCCCATTGCGGACTTTGCTCCAAAAGGCTCGCTCGGCATCCGTCTGCGTGCGGCGCAATTCCCTGCGTCGATCTTTCAACGTCGGATCGTTCTTTAAGAAGCTCATAAGTCAACCCCTCATAACTCCCCTTAGATTATGATTTTAGCTCCTCCCCTTAAATTAAGGGGAGGCCGGGAGGGGTTAGCCTTTTGAGCAGAACAAACTCGTAACTCCCCCCAACCCCCTCTTATCCTAAGAGGGGGAGAAAATCTCTGACTTGCTCCTCCCCTTAAGTTAAGGGGAGGCCGGGAGGGGTTAGCCTCTCTCCACCTGCCGGTTGCCAGTTACGGACGTCGATCTTGCCGGTGACGGCGGCGGAGATGAGGGCTGTGCGGCGTTCTCTCAAGTATGAATCATTCTTTAAGAAGCTCACAGATCAAACCCTCGTAACTCCCCCCAACCCCCTCTTATCCTAAGAGGGGGAGAAAATCTCTGACTTGCTCCTCCCCTTAAGATAAGGGGAGGCCGGGAGGGGTTAGCCTCTCTCCTCCTGCCGGTTGCCAGTTGCGAACATCGATCTTGCCCGTGACGGCGGCGGAGATGAGGGCGGTGCGACGCTCTCTCAAGTATGAATCATTCTTTAAGAAGCTCACAGGTCAAACCCTCGTAACTCCCCCCAACCCCCTCTTATCCTAAGAGGGGGAGAAAATCTCTGACTTGCTCCTCCCCTTAAGATAAGGGGAGGCCGGGAGGGGTTAGCCTCTCTCCTCCTGCCGGTTGCCAGTTGCGAACATCGATCTTGCCGGTGACGGCGGCGGAGATGAGGGCGGTGCGGCGTTCTCTCAAGTATGAATCATTCTTTAAGAAGCTCACAGGTCAAACCCTCGTAACTCCCCCCACCCCCTCTTATCCTAAGAGGGGGAGAAAATCTCTGACTTGCTCCTCCCCTTAAGTTAAGGGGAGGCTGGGAGGGGTTAGCCTCTCTCCACCTGCCGGTTGCCAGTTGCGAACATCGATCTTGCCGGTGACAGCGGCAGAGATGAGCGCGGTGCGACGTTCTTGCATTAATACAATTGCCGTCTCTGCTTTTTTTATAAGTTTCTCGTATCGATTAGATTTGGACTGTAAGAAATCTGCTATTTCATTCTGTTCTTCAATTGGCGGGCTAACCACCCAAAAATTTCTGATTTCTTCAACATTTATTCTCTTGAAGGTCGAGCCAATCAACAAACTTTCGAGCTGGAGCTTAACGACTGGTGAATTTAATTGGTGCAGAAAATACTCTGAATTAAATTTAGTCTGTTTTTTAAGGAGACAAACATCTTGCCCCATTGCAAATTTAACATCTTCAGGAACCAATGCAGCCTCACCCACAGTGGCATTTCGGCTATAGATGATGTCGCCAAATTGTGGTTTCCGGTTGCCTTCAACAAGGAGTTCATAATATTTTTCTGTCGTTTTTTTAGCATCTGACAAGTCTACAATCCAAGACTTAACTTCTTTGATGCTAGCTAACGGAATCCCGTCATCAACAAATTCCGCTGTGATGTGCTTGCAGTCAAGAACCGTCCAGAAGTATTTCAACAACGCTACCACCCAACCCTCCGGCACCTCCCCCAACCACTCAACACCGGAGTCTTTCATCGGCGCAGCGGGATTAAGCCCTTTGGTGACCGCATGGCTGATCACCGCCTGACGCTTTTCTTTCAGCAGTTTGATCAGTTGTTGTTGTTTGTCGATCAGGGTGTCGATTTTGGCGGTTTCGTAGTCGAGGAAGTTGGCTATTTTTTTTTGTTCTTCAATTGAAGGTATGGCCAAAAATGAATTGCCTATTTGAAATTCATTTAGAGACGGTATAGCTCCAGGGTTGACCAAATAATCAAACCGCACTAAACACATTGAATATCTGATAAAATTAAAATCATTTTGCTCGTTTACAACGAGTCCCATCATATTATTGTCAATACAGGCAGGAGTGCCTACAAGCCGAATCCTAGACAGAAGCAATGCAGCCCCTACTTTTGCAAAAACTATAGAATTAGCCGGAAAAATATAAGCGCCTAACCTGCTAGCTGTATTGACAGATATGCTGTTTTCACTACTTTGAAGAATGCCTTTATCGTCAGCGGACCCAAGTGCATTTACCTTATGAACATCGAGATATTCTCCAGAGACACCTTGCTCGCTATGGGGGAATCCTGCACCACCTTTAAGACAGCCAATATGTTTTATTTGCGTGATTTTCCAGAGTTTCGGGATTTCTCCCAACCACTGAACATCTGAAGACTTATAACCATTGTACGCCCGATACCGCCCTCCCATCACGAATGCACCTCACGCAACAGCGCCATAATCTCCCCACTCACCAGATCCAGATCCCGATCAATCTCCACCAAATCCCTCGGCGGCGTATAAACATAAAAATGCCGATTAAACGGAATCTCGTACCCGACAATCCCCAGCTCTCCATCCTTCTCATCCCGCTTACCCGCATCAATCCAGGCATCCGGCACATGGGGCGCGACTTCTTTCCTGAAATAGGCCTCGACCGTCTCGACCACAGGGCGTGACGGGTCGAGCGGAATATTCTCGTTATCCCGCAGATCGCCATCGGCCTGATACTCAACCACCGTGCCAGCCACAGCAAACAGACCATAGAGCGGGTTAGCCTTCTCCTTGTGCAGTTTCTTAATCACGGCTTTCGCCTCGGGGTTCTTCCAGCTCACCGCATCGAGAAGCTGCTTCCGCTCCCGCGTATCCAAATTAACACCGGTAGTCTTGAGCCCCTTTTTCAACTCCTCTTCAAAGACGTTGAAATCATCACAAGCACCATCCACGATCGCCGCAGCCCCCATCTGCCCGGCCAGAGCAACTTGCAGCTTCTCACCACGCTCCAGCAGTCCCCGCTGCTCGTGCCACAGCCTGTTATCCAGCAGCTCTTTGATCTGCTTCTCTTTCAAATCGCTGAAATTCGCCTTGACGTAGGCACGAACCTCCACCGCCACAGCCGACAGATCACCATAGCTGGCATCTGCCCAACCAAGCCCGAACTGCTCGTAGGCCCATTTCATCGGCGCATTCAAAGGTTTGGGGGCAAAGCGGAGCTCTGCCAGTCGTTCATTGGTGAACTGCACCGAGAGGCGCAAGGGGCGCTCAACGGTGATGCGGCGATAGCCAAAATCGGTGGTGGCAAAAATCTTGCTGGAAAATGTCTTCGGTTCCGCTGCTTTCGGATTGTCAGACTGCCGCCCCCGGTTGCTCTTCACCTCATCCGGCTTATCGAGGGTCACGGTATCAACCCGCTCAAAACGGCCAAAGGCGCGGGTGATGGTGGCGATATCATCCTCCCCCATGATATTGCGCTTGGAACCAAGCGACTTGCGCATCTTGCCGCAGAGGTTGACGCCGTTGATCAGCTGCACCTTTCCCTTGCGCTCACTCTCTTTCTTGTTGGAGAGTACCCAGACATAGGTGGCGATGCCGGTGTTGTAGAACATATCGGTCGGGAGGGCGACAATCGCCTCCAGCAGATCGGCCTCCAGAATGTAGCGGCGGATCTCGCTCTCGCCGCTACCTGCTCCGCCGGTAAAGAGCGGTGAACCGTTGAGGATGATACCGATCCGCCCGCCGCCATCCTTGCTGTCGCGTAGTTTGCTGATCAGGTGCATGAGAAAGAGGAGCGAGCCGTCGGAGACACGGGGCAGACCGGGACCGAAGCGCCCGGCAAAACCTTTGAGGGTATGCTCTTCACTGATTTCGGCCTCGACCTTTTTCCAGTCAACGCCAAAGGGGGGATTGGAGAGCATATAGTCGAACTTGTCGGCGTAGAGTTGATCGTTGCTGAGGGTGTTGCCGAGCTTGATGCGGCTGACATCTTGCCCCTTGATCAACATATCCGCTTTGCAGATGGCGTAGGATTCGGGATTCAGCTCCTGGCCGAAGGCGCGCATCACCGCCTTGGGGTTGAGTTCGTAGACGTACTCCATGCCGCTGGAGAGAAAACCGCCAGTCCCCGCTGTCGGATCATAAATGGTGCGGATGATGCCGTCACGGGTCAGCGCGTCGTCATCTTCCATAAAGACCAGCGAAGTGGTGAGGCGGACGATATCGCGCGGGGTGAAGTGCTCCCCGGCGGTTTCATTGGAACTTTCAGCAAAGCGCCGGATCAGCTCTTCAAAGACCAGTCCCATCTCGTAGTTGGAGATCGCCTGCGGACTGAGATCGGTGGTGGCGAACTTCTGCACCACCTTGTAGAGGAGGTTGGCGTCATTAAGCTGACCGATGAACTCGGCAAACTTGAAATACTCGAAGATCTCCCGCGCATCTTTGGAGAAGCACTGGATATATTTCTCCAGGTTGTCCTTGATCCCCGACTCCCCCAGCTTGGAGAGATCCATGGGGGAGATGTTGAAAAAACTCTCGTCCGTCGCCCGCAGCACCATCTTTTCATAGGCTTCTTCCGGCAGGTTCATCGTGCTGACTTCGGCATGCTTGGCCAGCACGGCGGGCTTGCTCTGCTCCAACACACATTCAAGACGACGGAGCAGGGTAAAGGGGAGGATGATGCGGCCATACTGGCTCTGCTTGAAATCGCCGCGCAGCAGATCGGCAACCGACCAGAGAAAGGCGGCGGTTTGGGAGAAGTTGATGGTCATAAAGGTTCCTGTAAGGTTCTGCTTGGTTGGTGTGGAGAATTGGGGGAGGAGGGAAAAGCTGCTGTGTGGCAGCAGGGGTGGCAGCCGGTAACCGGAGCCACCCTTTCAGATGTTCGAGGTCTCTGCTTTTTATGCCAGATCAAAGTTATTCTGGTACGCCATGAGCGTATTGATCATAAGTGCCGCGACTGTCATTCTTCCGACACCCCCCGGTACAGGTGTTATCCATGAACACTTTTTGCTGACGTTTTCAAAGTCAACGTCACCTACGAGCTTGCCGGTCTGCAGGCGGTTTATTCCGACGTCAATCATTACTACACCATCTTTAATCATATCCTCCGTAACAAATCCCGGTATGCCGACTGCTACAATTATGATGTCTGCGCGTCTGGTTTCGTCCAGCAGGAGTTCGCGCGGGGTTTCAATGTGCGTGAGGGTAACTGTTGCATTTCCGATTTCAAAATCGTTTGAGAGCATTATGGAAATTGGTTTGCCGACTATGTTTGATCGTCCGATTACTACGCAGTGCTTCGCTTTGACAGGGATTTCGTAGAACTGGAGAAGTTTGCAGATACCGTAGGCGGTCGCCGGTCGAAATGCCTTCTGCCCAAGGGTCATTCTTCCGAAGTTTGTCGGATGGAAACCGTCGATATCCTTTTCCGGATCGATTGCGTTTATTATGTTCTGCGAGTTGATATGGTTTGGTACCGGAAGCTGAACAATCAAGCCGTCGGTTGCGTGGTCTGCGTTGATCGCTGCTATTTTTTCGAGCAGTTCAGTTTCGGTAACACTTTCCGGAAACCGGAGCAGGGCGCTCTCAAAACCGGCATTTTCGCACGATTTAATCTTGGACTTGACGTAGGATTCGCTTGGCGCGTGTTCACCGACCAGGATAACGGTCATGTGCGGTTTACGCAGTCCGGAATCAACATATCCGGCAACTCTCCTTGAGATATCAGCTACAAGGCTGTCCGCGCATACTTTTCCATCAAGTAACTTCATGTTCTGCTCCTCGGATTTATGGGGTGCGATTGGTGACTTCGATCAGATGATAGCCGAACTGGGTCTGTACGGGACCGAGTACTTTACCGACTTCTCCGGTAAAAACAACGGTATCGAACTCTTTTACCATCTGTCCCGGGCTGAATTCGCCAAGAGCGCCTCCATCTCTGCCTGATGGGCATTGAGAGTGCTCTTTTGCACAGGCGGCAAAATCTTCTCCCGCCTCAATTTTAGTTTTAAGAGATTCACACGCTTCTTTTGTTGCCACAAGTATGTGGCGTGCCGATGCTTTAGCCATTTAACGACTCCTTTTGTTTTTTAAATCCAGGTGCTCTTTTTGACATTATTAGTGATTTTAGTCAAATAGTAAGAAGTCTGATTTATGCCGCCATGTTCTGGTCTGAGTGACTGCAGAGCTAATGTTTAAGGAGATAGCGGCGCAACCAGTCAAGTGATGTCCATGCGGTAAGTGTACGTATTTCATCTCTGTTCCCATTGAACTGGAAACGCTTTGTCCAGCAGCCGTCCGATGCCGCAAGCGAAATAAATACCGTGCCGGCAGGTTTTTCCTCGCTGACTCCGTTCGGGCCGGCAATGCCGGTAACGGCAAGTCCAATATCAGCTCCGGAGCATTTTCTAACCCCTTTAGCCATTGCCGAGGCGCATTCGGAGCTTACTGCACCATAACGGTTCAGTATGTCGGTATCGATTTCAAGAAGTCGTGTTTTTGCGCTGTTCGAGTATGTAACCAACCCTTCCAGAAAATAGCCGGAACTACCCGGGATATCTGTAATCCGCTTTGAAATCAGACCGCCACTGCACGACTCTGCAAGCGAGAGAGTCATTGAGTTTTCTCTGAATAAAGCTGCAACAGCTTCATCCATGCCGGTTTCGCCGGTTGAGTAGCAGTAATCCTTAAGGCGCTCTATCGCAAGATCAGATGCAGCCTGAAGAAGCCCTGTTGCTGCTTCGGGGTTTTCGGCTTCGGCACGCAGAGTTACGCGGATGGATGGAAAGGTAACGCATATACCGAGTGTAAGACCATGTTCAGGTTTGGCTATTCCGAGCAGCAGTTCATCAACCTCGGCTTCACAGGGACCGAATATATTAAGGGTGAACGAACGGATTGACCTTTTCTGGGGTACTCTAGCGGTGATGAATGGAATTACGGTCTCTTTCAGCATTGCAAGCATTTCCGAGGGGACGCCAGGCATAAAAAACATGAAGCAGCCATTATGCATGAGGTGAAAACCGCAGGCGGTTCCGTTTGGGTTCGGAATTAAAGCGGATTTTGTGGGGATCATCGCCTGCTTGTCACCAAGAGGGCATACGATGAGATTTTCGAGTTTTTCGGACATTCTACGAACGTGGTTTCGAGCGACTTCATTTATAATAAGCCGTCTCCCTGTTGAACGAGCTGCTGCTCTGGATGTCATGTCGTCAGCTGTCGGTCCAAGACCTCCGGTGATAATAACCGCATCACTTATCCGCCCCAGATCATTCAAAGCTCCGATAATATCCTGCTCGTTGTCCCCGACGGCAAGATGCCGCTGGATTCTTAAGCCTTCATTGAGGAGGGTTGCGGCGATTGTGCCGGCGTTGGTGTCCGTTACCTCTCCGCAGATCAGTTCATCACCTATGCTCAATGTTGAAATTCTCATGTGTGGTCTGCTCCTGCACTCTGCAGTTTCTGTATTACTGAGCTGTATGGAATATGCAATTTGCCGGCGATCCGACGGCAGTCCTCAAACTCAGGAGAGTTGCGAAGAATATTTCCGTTTTTATCAAGTGCCTGTTTGAAACGCACAGCACCAAATTCTGTCTGCTGTTCAACAACCCTTCTCTTCAAAACAATCCGGTCCGCCTCATAATAGCGAAGTCCAATGGCTGATGTTTCAGAAAGAAGTATGCCTGTTAACTTTTCAAGATGGTCTGACCTGCAGAGAAATGAGAACATTGTAGCCGGCCGGTTTTTCTTCATCTGAATCGGCGTAAACCAGACATCGAGAGCCCCTGCGTCAAATAGAAGTCCCATTGTGTAGCCCAGTATTTCAGCTGTAGAGTCATCAATGTTGCAGTCAACGACTATCACCCTCTCGCTCTCCCCCGTTTTCTGGATAGGTTTGCCAAGAAACGCCCGCATAATATTGGGGCAGTCGGGGAAATCCTTCCCCCCTGCTCCTGATCCGGTTTTATTGAGGATCATGGGTGGCTGTTTTCCAAAACCGGATGCAAGGGCGGCTACTATTGCAGCTCCGGTAGGGGTCACCCTTTCGCCTGGACCGCACCCGGTATGGACCGGAATACCCTGCATCAGCTCTGCGGTCGCCGGAGCGGGGAGAGGGAGGCGGCCGTGAGCGCTATCCACAAAACCGCTCCCCAGAGGCAACGGAGATGCGTATATCTCTTTAATATTCAGAAAATCAAGAGCAATGGTTGTTGCAACAATATCAACTATTGAATCAACTGCACCGACTTCGTGAAAATGTACATTTTCAATTGGCACGTTATGTACTTTAGATTCTGCTTCAGCCAATCTGCGAAACACCGATTGTGACCGGCTCCTGACAGCGTCAGATAGTGAGCTGTTCGATATCATAGCCGCAATATCGGAGTATTTTCGATGCGTCTGATAGTTGGAGAGTGCTACATCGAATTTCAGAGCCGATATCGAATGCCTTTCGGTACGGTTGGCAGAAAGGGTGTATGAATTTTCGGGGATGCCCAGTCTGCTCAACTCACTGCTGATATATTCGAGCGGCACACCAAGATCGATCAGTGCTGCTACTGTCATGTCTCCGGATATTCCGGCGTAGCAATCAAGATAAAGAATCATACGTCACAACCGGTTTATGAGGTTTGCGGCGCAGGCTGCGCCGAAGCCGTTATCAATGTTGACAACCGTGACTCCTGAGGCGCATGAGTTGAGCATCCCAAGGAGAGCTGCTATTCCGCCGAAAGAGGCGCCATAACCGACAGAGGTCGGGACTGCTATCACCGGTTTATCCACCAGTCCGCCGATTACTGAGGGGAGTGCCCCCTCCATGCCTGCAACAACTATTATTACTGAGGCTGCCGTCAGCTGTTCAGCACGGGCGAGCAGTCTGTGAATTCCGGCTACCCCTACATCGTAGATCTGTTCGACCCTGTTCCCTAAAAAACGCGCAGTTACAACGGCTTCTGAAGCAACAGGAATATCTGAAGTTCCTGCAGATACGACAAGAATCGTCCCTTTGCCGTTCTGCTCGGGTGATTTATGCTCCAGCGTGAGACAGCGGGCATCAGAATGATATGTCGCTCCGGGGAACTCATTTATAAGTGTTTCAGCTTTTTCAATCCCGAGGCGGGTTACCAGGACGTTGCTTCTTCTTTCTGATATAGCTTTTGCAATTGCCGATATCTGTGCGGCTGTTTTTCCTTCGCCGTAGATCATTTCAGGCATACCCTGACGCAGTTGGCGGTGATGGTCGATCTGAGCACAGCCGATATCCTGATAGGGTAAGTGCTGTAATTGAGTCATTGCATCATCAACTGTTAAATCACCACCCTGAACGGAGTTCAGTAGTTCTTTTAGATATTCATGGTTCATAATAGGATCCTGATATATGATTTTGTTCCTCTTATAACATTCTTGAGCCTCTTTTCCATGCAAAATCCTATGTGGCGTCGATATTACGGTATCAAAAAAAAGTTCACCAGTTTACATTATCCGGTCAGTTATGATACAACTGCGGCAATTCTGAATCAATGTGAGGCTAAAATATGGGTAAAACAACTGCAGAAAAGATTTTTGAGGCTCATCTGGTAAATGAGCCTTTCCCAGGCACAAAAGTTCTCAGTCTGGATGCTGTGCTCTGCCATGAGATTACTACGCCGATTGCTATTGATGACCTGATCCGTCGTGGTAAAGATCGTGTCTTTGATTCAACAAAGATCAAAGCGGTAATTGATCATGTAACACCGAGTAAGGATACAAAAACGGCTACCCAGGCTAAAATACTCCGCGATTGGGCGCGGCGCCATGACATTAAGGATTTCTTTGACATAGGTGCGAACGGTGTGTGCCATGCACTTTTCCCTGAGTGCGGTTTTATCCGGCCGGGCTACACGGTTATTATGGGCGATTCCCATACCTGTACACATGGGGCTTTCGGTGCATTTGCCGCCGGTATCGGCACAACTGATCTGGAAGTTGGTATTCTGAAAGGGGTCTGCGCTTTCCGGCAGCCGCAGACAATCAAGTTCAACGTAAACGGAGCACTACCGAAGGGTGTATATGCCAAGGATGTTATTCTGCACATAATCGGCAGAATTGGGGTTAACGGTGCAACCGACAGGGTTATGGAGTTTCACGGTTCAACCATTGATTCAATGAGTATGGAATCGCGTATGACGCTTTGCAATATGGCAATTGAAGCTGGCGGCACTTCCGGCATCTGTCAGCCGGACATGACAACTGTCGACTATCTCTGGCCGTTTATTCAGGGCGATTTTGCCAGCAGGGAGGCGGCAGTTGCCGAATATTCGCAATGGCGAGCCGATGCTGATGCAAGCTATGATCAGATTATCGAGATTGACGTAGCAAAGCTGGAGCCGACTATAACATTCGGCTACAAACCGGATCAGGTCAAAACAGTATCCGAGATTGCAGGAACTCCGCTTGATCAGGTTTACATCGGATCATGTACTAACGGACGGCTTGAAGACCTGCGTATTGCAGCTGAGATTTTGAAGGGTAAAAAGATTGCGCCGAACGTAAGGGGGATACTCTCACCTGCTACTCCTAAAATTCAGCAGCAGGCTATTAAAGAGGGGCTTATCGATATTTTTATGGAAGCAGGTTTCTGCGTAACAAACCCTACCTGCGGTGCCTGTCTTGGAATGAGTAACGGGGTGCTTGCCGACGGTGAAGTCTGTGCATCAACAACAAATCGCAACTTCATGGGGCGAATGGGGAAGGGGGGGATGGTTCACCTCATGTCTCCGGCAACAGCTGCAGCCAGCGCCATTGAGGGGAAAATAGCTGACCCCAGGAATTATCTATAATAAGGAGTTTACCTATGAAAGCATTCGGAGGATCTGTCCTCTTTCTTGACCGTAGCGACATCAACACAGACGAAATAATACCGGCTAAGTATCTGACCGAAATTACGAAGGAAGATCTGAAGCCTTATATACTTGAAGACTTAAAACTGCCGGGATTTGATCCGAAAGGGGCAAAGACCCTGAATGCGAGGGTGATTCTATCCAGAGCTAATTTTGGTTGCGGCTCTTCTCGTGAACACGCACCGTGGGTCTTTGAGGTGAACGGTATTACGGCAGTAATTGCCGAATCATTTGCCCGTATCTTCAGGCAGAATATGTTCAACTGCGGCATGGCTGCAATAGAACTTCCGAAAGCGGATCTTGACCTAATATTTTCTCACTCATCCGATGTTGATGCTGAGATGACAATTGATATTGAAAACGAAACTCTTACCATGCATGGTGGCGGGAAACAGAAAACTTTTAAGTTCGAGATTTCACCATTCGACAAGGCGTTGGTTCTTGCCGGCGGCTGGGTGGATTACGCAGATCAGAAATACTGATCTCACTTCTCTGCTAAGTATCTTCAATAAAAAAAGCCCCTTATTTTGAGGGGCTTTTTTTATTGGAATTAGAAATGTCAGGATGGAGCGGAACAGAAAATAGAAAGAGTAATAATCTATATCTCCTGAACATTTTCTTCAGCCTATATTTCAGGCTCTTTATCTGCATTGCAACTGTCGAAATCAAGCATGGATTTGAGGAGGTCCACAAGCAACAGGCTTTCAACGCTTTTCGCCAGAATCTGTTCCTCAACACCTTTGATGGCTGTAACTGCCTGATTTGCAAGTGCAATCTGATGAGCAGCCTCGCTGTTAAGATCCTTGGTTCGATCGTTATCTTCCATTATGCTTTTCAGGTAGAGTCGATTTCCCTTTGCCTGCTCCTGTGCAGAGGAGTTAATCCTGTGTGCAAGTTCCCGCATCTGTCCCAGATTTCTTACAATTACGCTGCTGCTCTGCTGCTGGTGTTCTGTGGCGATAGTAATCTGCTGAACCCTTTCCAGGTTTTTTTCAGCCTCTTCTGTAATTCGATTTATACTGGCAGCCTGTTCAGATGTTTCAACTACAATACTTGAAACCATTTTGAAAGCATCTTCCGAACTTATGGATATTGCCTCAAGCGCGCTGTTAGCCATTCCGCAAATTTTAACCCCCTGCTTAACCCTGTCCTTCCCCTGTGTTACGGAGCGTTGTACACATGAGGTCTCCTTCTGAATGTTGCGGACAAGGTCTTCTATCTCTTTTGTCGAGGCTGATGTGCGCCTCGCGAGTGCGCGCACCTCTTCTGCAACGACCGCAAAAGCACGCCCTCTCGCCCCTGCCTGGGCAGCAATAATTGATGCGTTTAGCGAGAGAAGATTCGTCTGCTCAACAACCTCCTGAATAACCGCAAGAAATTCACCCACCCGGGCGGAGTAGCGTGAAAGACGGTTTATTGACTCAAATGACTCTTCGTTGCTGATTGATATCTCCTGCATCGCCTTCATTGTTGCAGCCATGCTGTGCAGACCCTGCTGTGTCTGTGCCCTTACATTCTCCGATACAGCGGCACTTTTTTCAGAATTATCCCTTACCTTGTTCTGAGACGCACTTATTATATTAATTGATGCGACAGTCTGCTCTGTTGAAGAGGATAACGCCCGAATATTCTCTGCCGTCTCGCGGGTTGCCCGCGCCATAAGTTCAATAGAGTTGGATGTTTCAAGCACAGAGTTGGAGTAGTGATTAATATTCTCGGCAATTGCGTCAGTAGTTGCGCTCATCTCAGTTGAAATCGATGCTCTTTCGTCGGTGCGCCCTGAAAGCTCCTCAATTTCCGCAATCACTACTGAGTATTCTCTGTTAAGAAGTTCAATGGCGTTAACAGCCTCACGGACTTTTGCCGCATCTTTCTCGTCAGCTGTTGAGAGGGTGGTGATTAATAGCTGCAGTTTCTCTTTCGCTGACAATATCAGATCCCGCTGCCTTCTGTTCTCTTTCTGCGCTGACTCAATCGAGTCTGCAAGAAGATGGTGCACGGAAAAGATGCCCCTAAGTTTGTCAGGTTCGGTATCATAGAACGAACGATCAGTTGTCGGCAGGAGCTCATCGAGAAGCAGATTCTGATCGGTACGAATACCGGCAAGAAGCTTATTCAGTACATTTAAGGAGAGAAATGCACAAACGAGAGCCGTCAATATTACTGCAATAAAGATGGTTGAGCCTGAACCGGTCAGAACAGAGATTATTCCAACTATTCCCGAAGAGAGCAGAGATAGTATCAGGATTCTGCTCCTGACAGCTGCAACAGTTTTGTAGGGTATGTTTGTCATTTACGACCTTCCAGTCGATTATTTAGTGGGCTCAGTTGTACCATGCGACAAAAAGAGTGTCAATCAATCTGGCTATTACTTTAAAACAGGTAACTACCTGTTTAACCAAACATTATTCCGTTAATAACATCCTCTGCCTCCCGCTTTGTCGCGAGAATCCATATTTCGCAACACTTGATTTTTTGTTGAGTCAATGAGATAGTGCCACCATCAATACAAAGAGGGTTCAGAGGGGGCAGAATGTTTGGTTTCGGAATGCCGGAATTGATAGTTATACTGGTTATAGTACTTGTAGTTTTTGGAGCTGGAAAGCTTCCTGAAATAGGGGGCGCACTTGGCAAGAGCATCCGCAATTTCAAGAAAGCCTCAGAGGGGAAGGATGAGATTGAGATAAAACCAAAAAGTGAGGACGCTAACAAGAAAAGCTGACTGCTGCCAATATACGTTCCATACAGGTTTCGGGTGAATCAATTTCGCTTCTGAGATGAACCTCCGGTTTTTCCGGAGGTTCATAACTGCTGTCAATTCCTGTAAAGTTTTTTAACTCTCCACGTCTTGCTTTTGCATAAAGTCCTTTTGCATCCCGTCGTTCACACTCTTCAAGGGGCGTGTCTACAAAAACCTCTATAAATTCACCCTCAACAAAAAGCTCCCTTGCCATTCTTCGTTCTGATGCATAAGGGGATATGAACGAGACCATAACAATCAATCCGGCATCTACCATGAGCTTTGCAACTTCGGCAACTCTGCGTATATTCTCGACTCTGTCTGCCTCTGTGAATCCAAGATCCCTGTTCAATCCATGCCGGACATTATCACCATCAAGTATATACGTGTGCCGTCCGTCTGCGTGCAGACGCTTATCAAGAAGATTTGCTATTGTAGATTTGCCTGACCCCGAAAGCCCTGTGAACCAGATGCAGCGGGGTGTCTGGTTATTGAGCCTAGCCCGTAAATCCCGATTTATCTCGAGTGCCTGCCAATGAATGTTTGTAGCCCGCCTGAGGGCAAAATCTATCATCCCGGCTCCAACAGTATCAAATGTGAGCCTGTCAATCAGGATGAAACCTCCAAGAACCCGATTGACTGAATATGGCTCGAATGCGATCTGTTGACGAAGGCTTATATTTACAACGCCGATTTCATTGAGGTTCAACGATTTGGCAGCCAGATGAGCGCCGCTGTTCACATCTTCAAGGTACTTAATAGAGGTTACGGTTGCTATCACCTCTTTTGAGTGGAGTTTCAGCAGATATGTACGTCCCGGCATCAGGGGGTGAGAAGACATCCAGAGGAGGCGCGCTTCAAACTGATCGGCAACCTGAGCGGGCTGCGCGGAAGAGACGATCATATCGCCACGGCTTACGTCCACTTCATCCGCAAAGGTAAGAGTTACAGAGTCCCCACTCTCTGCATATTCAAGTTCCCCCTGCCATACGACTATCTGCTTTATTCTGCTGGTCTGACCTGATGGCAGAATCCGGATTGAATCTCCGGGTTGAATATAACCCTGGGCAATTCGACCGCAAAAACCACGAAAATCTGAATTAGGTCTATTGACGGACTGCACCGGCATACGGAAAGAGCCGGTTGTTTCTGTCTCAGATATATCGATATCTTCAAGGTATGTAAGAAGTGTTGAACCGTGATACCAAGGGGAGCGATGCCCGCTTACAACAACATTGTCCCCATCCAGAGCACTTAACGGAATCGCCTGAATTGTTAAAAAGCCGAGTTTAGAAGCGAACTTTTTAAAATCGGCAGCTATGTTTTCAAATAATGACTCGCTGAAACTGACAAGGTCCATCTTGTTGATCGCTAAAACTATATGGCGGATCCCCATCATTGAGACTATCCGGCTATGTCGGCAGGTCTGAGTCAGAATCCCCTTTCGTGCATCAACGAGGATAATAGCCAGATCCGCGGTAGATGCACCGGTTGCCATGTTTCTGGTGTACTGCTCGTGTCCGGGGGTGTCGGCGACGATGAATCTACGTTTTTCTGTCGCAAAAAACCGGTAAGCTACGTCAATGGTTATACCCTGTTCACGTTCTGCCTGAAGTCCGTCTACGAGAAGGGCAAAGTCAATATCCTCCCCCTGAGTACCATGCTGTCGCGAGTCACTCTCAAGAGCTGCCAGCTGATCATCAAAAATGGATTTTGATTCGTGAAGCAGCCGCCCGATAAGGGTTGATTTGCCGTCATCTACGCTGCCGCAGGTAATAAAACGGAGAGGGGAGTGAATAGTGGTCATCAGAAATACCCCTCCTGTTTCTTCTTCTCCATAGAGCCCGGTTGGTCTGAATCGATAAGACGCCCCTGCCTCTCAGAGACCCTGGCTTTGAATGTTTCGGCTATTATATCCTCAAGAGTTGCCGCGCTGCTTTCAATAGCTCCTGTAAGCGGATAACAGCCGAGAGTTCTGAAACGTACCACACGCATCTGCGGAGTCTCTCCGGGTTCAAGAGGAAGGCGTTCGTCATCCACCATTATCCAGATCCCCCCACGCAGCACTACGGGGCGTTCCTTAGCCAGATACAGCGGCACAATCGGGATTCTTTCCTTGTGTATATATTCCCAGATGTCATGTTCAGTCCAGTTCGAAAGAGGAAATACGCGTAGGCTTTCTCCACTCCTTATGCGTGTATTGTAAAGGTTCCACAATTCGGGGCGCTGCATTTTGGGATCCCATCTGTGCCCCCCTGAACGAAATGAAAAAATACGCTCCTTTGCACGAGATTTCTCCTCGTCACGCCGCGCTCCGCCAAAAACAACATCAAAGGAGTGAAGATCAAGAGCCTGTTTAAGGGCTTCGGTTTTCATTACATCTGTGTAATACGAAGATCCATGTGTAAAAGGTGTAACCCCTGCAGTCTGTCCATCAGTGTTGGTGTATGTGATCAAGGTCATACCGGATTCTGCAACCACCTTCTCTCTGTGTATGTACATATCGCGAAATTTCCAGGTTGTGTCGACGTGCAGCAGTGGAAACGGGGGAGTGGCGGGATAAAATGCCTTACGGGCAAGATGCAGCATTACAGATGAATCCTTGCCGATTGAGTAGAGCATAACCGGATTAACTGCTTCAGCTACAGCCTCGCGGATTATCTCTATGCTTTCAGATTCGAGTTTATTAAAGCTCATTTGCAAAAAACCTCTCAATCATCATCTTTCTGTCCCCCATCTGGCACGGATAAGGGTGTCCATGCCTCCGAACAAAAGACGATCAGCAATAAGACCTATGGCAATAATAATAAGCATGGTCGCGACGACCAGCCCCATATCATGCAGCTCCCTCCCCATGGAGAGGGTTGAGCCGAGTCCAACTGTTCCATAAAGCAACTCTGCAGCCATAAGCGAGCGCCAAGCAAATGACCAGCCAAGCCTCGCTCCGGTAACTACAGACGGCAGCGCGGCTGGGAAAAGTACATGGATATAAAACGATGCCCCATCTGCGCCAAGCACTCTGGCCGCTCGCAGCAGCAGAGGGGAAAGCCCGCGCACACCATCCCGGACCGCGAGGGATATTGCCATCACGGATCCCATTATAACGACAAAACAGATAGCAATTTCATTCAAGCCAAACCACAATATAGCAAGCGGCAGCCAGCAGATGCTGGGCAGAGCTTGAAGGCCGAGAGCAAGAGTCCCGAATGTTTCGTCTATTAGGCGATTTCTGCCCATTATCAAGCCGAGAGGAATACCTACTGCCACTGAAATGCCATATCCGGTTATCAGACGTTTGAGGCTAGCTAAAACAGCTGTTGCCATCGAGCCGTCCTGAAGTACGGCAACTGCGGTTGTTATAACCTCCAGCGGTCCGGGGAAAAGCATCTCATTCCATATTTTTAATGCAAAAAGCGTCTGCCAGAGGATAAAGAGAAAGGTAAAAAACAGAAGCCTTATTCCGATAGTCTGCACTCGACTACTGTTTTTGCGGCTGTAAGACGGCAGGGCATGAGCTCTGGAAATTGCAGGGTTACCGCGTTTAGCCATTGGGACACCCTTTTCTTCCGGAGGCGGTTGCGACCACTTCCTTCAGGTCGTCTCTTATGACAGAGGCGATTTTGACCAACTCAACATCTTCAAGGTGCCTGTTACGGGGGAGGTTAATCGGGTACTCCTTAACAAATTTGCCGCTGTCCGCAGACATAAGCAGCACCCTTGTGCCCAACCTGACGGCTTCCCTTACATTGTGTGTTATAAAAACTATCGTTTTCCCGGTCTTCTGCCATAACATTTCCAATTCTTCATGTAACATATCTCTTGTTTGCGCATCCAGAGCAGCAAACGGTTCATCCATTAGAAGTACCGCAGGTTCAAGAGCAAGCGCCCTTGCAAGTGCAACGCGCTGACGCATTCCGCCTGAGAGTTGGTGAATCCAGGAACTTCTGAAAGCAGATAAGTGTACCAGGTCCAGCAGTTCCATCGCTCTAGCGGTTCTATGCTGTTTTGCACCCCCCTGCATTTTAAGTCCGAACGCTACGTTGTCTATTACTGAAAGCCACGGAAATAGCGCAGGCTCCTGGAATATCAGAACCCTGTCAGCGGCGGGACCGGTTATTTCGGAGTCATCAAGCAGCAGCCTCCCCTGGTCGGGGAATTCCAACCCTGCGATAAGATTCAGCAATGTTGATTTGCCACAGCCGGAAGGACCTACAACGCAGAGAAATTCTCCCTCTTTTATTGTCAGGTCTACACAGGAGAGCGCTGTAATAACGCCTGCTTGCGTATTAAATGACTTGGAAACGGCGGTTAGTTTTAATTCAGCCATAAATCTATCCGCTATGGAACCGCTGGAAGTTTGCGAGAGGTTAAAATTTGATTAAGGATGGTGAGGTCAGTTATATTGTCTACATCAGCAATACGCACTCCTGATCTCGGAAGATAGCCAAGAGCTTCTGCAGCCTTGGCGGAAGCGGAAAGCGATGATGCCGGTGCAAAGTTAAAATCTATCTTTGCAAACGCCCTGTCAAGAACTGCCGTAGAGAGAGGAGCACCCATTAGCAGGGCAAGCTGTTTGTTTATTATTCTCTTTGCAGCGGATTTGTTCCTGTTTATCTGGATGGTTGTGTCAATATGGGCAGAAAGGAAATCTTTTACAAGCTGAGGTTTTTTCTGTAGGAAATCGGTGCGAACCACTAAAAGCGCAGTGGCAAATTCGCCGCGGGGCCAGATACTGCTCTCATCGAGGAAAACCTCACCCCCACCCTCCAGTATCAATCTTGAAGCCCACGGTTCGGGTACCCAGGCTGAATCGAGCTCCTTCTGAATAAAGAGCTGCAGTATATCAGGGTTTTTAAGCGATGAAACTTTGACATCACGTCCGACCCTTAACCCCTGAGAATTCAGCCAGGTTCTCAAGGCTACATCCTGTGTATTTCCAATTTCAGGTGATGCTATCCGCTTACCCTTAAAGTCCCGGACAGATTTGATTCCTGTGCCGCGCCTTACAACCAGTGAGGCGCCGCCGTTTGCAGCTCCCGCTATAACTTTAAGCACTTTTCCTTTTGAACGTAGATAGGCATTAATAGCCGGGTTTGGCCCCACATAAGCTATGTCGATCTCACCTGCTATCAAAGCTTCCATAGCCGTTGGACCGGCGTTAAAAAGTTTCCACGAAATTTTAGATTTTGTACTTTTCTCAAACGCTCCATTGGTTCTTCCGATTAGAGCTTGAGCGTGAGTAAAATTAAGAAAATGGGCTACACGAATTTCCTGTCCGGTAGCCGAAGATAGTCCAGCTCCAGTGAGAGTTGTTGTCATTATGAGTATAATCAGCAAAAGTTTGTGCATTTTTCCGGTTCTATGTTTCTTGCAGCAATAACTTCCCTGTGGCAGCTCAGACGTTTCCTGAGGATAGTTTGCTTTATGATGCAATATATTCCTGAATTTTTCCGGCAAGAGTCAGATATATCCGTCGGCACTCTTCTTCGCTCTTTTCCAGCAGTGTGACGCGGAATCCCTGCAGAGGTGTGGAAAACGATGAAAGCGGAACAGTGCATATACCTGTGGCAGCCAGAATCTGATAAACGAAACGCTTGTCCGGTGAGACACCGGGCTGCGATATTAGTCCGTGAACCAGCTCTTTTACTTCCGTATTGTCGATCTGTATAGTCTGTTTATCGTTTAGCAGACCATCTTTAAACGCCACAGCCATGTAGAATGCACCGTTCGTCCGGTTTACCTGAAGTGCCGGGATATCTTTCAGGCAATCAAAGGTTATGTTGCTCATCAGCTCGTAACTGGCAATCCGCTCGGCAAGATATGAGCTGTATCCGGGGTGGCTAACTATTTCGGGGATTACAGTTTGAGGCAGTGTTGTTGAGCATACCTCATTCATCTTTCCTGTCAGTATAAGGTTTATATATTTGCGGAAACGCTCATCGTTGTTGCCGTTATAAACTTCAATCCATCCACAGCGGGAACCGGGCCAAGGGAACTCCTTGGAGATTCCTTTCAAGGAAATGGCAGGCACATCACCTATTACGTCGCTGATCGGAACGGTCTTTTCGCCGTTATAAACGATATTTATATAAACTTCGTCTGCAATTATAAAAAGGTCGTTTTCACGGGCAACCGCAACTATCTCCTCCAGCATCTCCCTTGTGTAAACCATACCGGTCGGATTGTCGGGGTTGATAAGCATAATGGCGCATATATTCGGGTTATATCGAACGTGATTTTGCAGATCTTCAATATCTGGATACCAGTTGTTGGAAGGATCCAGTTTGAAAAGCGAAGGGGCGGAGTGAGCGTGTCCCACCTCGCCAAGCGTATGTGTTGTGTAGGAGGGGGAGGGCATTAGAACACGGGCTTCAGGTCGGAGGCAGCCGTAGATTTTTGCGATTGCGTCTCCAAGCCCGTTAAAGAATATAATGTCGTCGGGAGTTATTCTGGCTCCTCCGCGACTATTGGTTCTGTCGCAGATGAATTCACGGGTTTCCAGTACTCCGCGTGTGTGGCAGTATCCCCAGGTACGGTTGTCCATAGCTGCCTTTGCAACTATCTCTTTCATCCACTCTGGAATGATTTCACCTTTAACAATCGGATCGCCAATATTTTCCCAATTGATTTTTACACCACATTTCTGGAGTTTTTCGGCAACATTGACGATATTTCTAATTTCATAAGTCAACTCACCGGTTCCTGGCGGCACCAGTTCTATTCTCATCTCAACACCTCACGGAATATAATCAAGTAGATTGCTAAAGCTTTCCCGTACCCATAGTAATTCGTCCATCCGCATCACGCCATTTAAGCCATCCAATTTCACTCTTTTCTGTAAGTACCATGCTCCAGTCACCTTCAACTCTTATCACCTTGAATACCTGCTTCGGTGTGATTGTTGAGAGAGGTCTCCCCTCCGGCTGAGACTGCATCTGGTAGAAAGAGGGTTGCAACCCCGGCAGCATACGACAGGTATGCCGCTTCAAAAACTCTTCCCAGAGCATAAAACGTCCGGCTCTTTCGGGGTTGACCCAGGCTTTTCTCCCAGCATCGTCATAGAAAATCTCCAACCACTCCCCCTTGCGGGCTGCGACTATAAGCGGTCGAGTATCTTCACGGAAACTGAAAACCCATTCATTGCTCTGCAGGGTAGAACTTTTGAGTGCTCCAAGTCTTGAAAGTCCCGGTTCATTGTATAACAGCAGCTGCAGTTCTTCATTCAAAAACATCTCTGGTGCATTAAAAAAAAGTACGCCTATACCAGTGTATGGGCGCATTTTAGGTAGATATGCAGAGTTACTGTTAATGCCGGTTATGCTCAAAATAAAAACAAGCAGCAAAATAACCCGACTGCCTGGAAACAGGTTCAACTATCTATCCACCAGAGCAATCAGGTTGCCGTCAAAATCCTCAATAACCGCCATCTTCCCCCAGGGGCTTGATTCAAGAGGTTCAGCAAATTTGATGCCACCGGTTTTTAACTTTTCACAGAGAGAGATGATATTTTCTGCCTTTAAAGTTATACCGGTATGTCTGCCTACCAGACTTCTGGCTTCATCATTAAGTGCCAGCGAGACACCAAGAGTTGTCTGAGAGCCGGGAAAGAATTCAATAAGCATCTCGCTCTGACCGGCAATCGGCAGACCGAGAAGGTCTGCGTAAAATGTTTTCGCCCTGACGAGGTCTGTAACGAAAATCACTATGTTCTTAAACGTAACGGACATACAAACCTCTGATCTCTATTTCTGCGACAGTCTATGAACACACTCAACCATGAATCTGGCGCTTTCGGGCGATGCTGACGGCATTATGCCATGCCCAAGGTTGAATATATGACCGTTACGCCCTGCATTCTCTGCGAGAACCCGCGCAACTTCGGATTCAATAACTGATTCAGGGGCAAAAAGAACAGTCGGATCAAGATTTCCCTGTACCGCCATGCTGCTCCCCAAAACGTCTCTTGCCTGCCCGAGGTTTATATGCCAATCAAGACCCATTACATCGCCTCCTGCCAGTTTTACCGTGTCCAGCATACTGCCCGAGCCTTTTACGAAATGTATGATCGGAGTGTTCTGGCGGTCAAGTCCGTTAATAAGGCGGGTGGTATAAGGGAGCACATACTTCTGGTAATCGGATGGGGAGAGGACACCCCCCCATGTATCAAATATCTGTATAGCCTGCGCACCTGCTTTGATCTGTGCATTCAGATATTCCATATCCATCGTTGTAATCTTCTCCATCAGAGCGGCATAGACTTCGGGAGCCGCATACATCATCCGCTTTATCTCAGCAAAATCCTTTGAGCCCTTTCCTTCAACCATATAGCATGCGAGCGTAAACGGGGCTCCGCCAAAACCAATCAGTGGCACTTTACCAGCCAGCTCACGACGAAGTATTTTAATGGTTTCAAGAACGTACGGTACATCCTGCTCCATCTGCGGGATACGCAGTTTTTCAACGTCTGCCATGCTCCTGATCGGATTTTCAAAAACCGGGCCCGGCACAAAGTCGAGCTTCATCCCCATCGGTTCAACAGGTGTCAGAATATCGGAAAACATGATAGCGGCATCTACTCCAAGATAATCGACCGGTTGAATAGTTACTTCGGCAGCAAGTTCAGGCGTTTTGCATAACTGGAGGAAAGTGCACTTGGAGCGGACAGCCATGTACTGCGGAAGGTAACGGCCTGCCTGGCGCATAAGCCAGACTGGAGTGCGATCTACGGGTTTACCCCAGCAGGCATCAAGAAATCTCATGTTCATTATATCTCTCCTGAAACAACGCTCAAAGGCGTGGGAATTTTGTGCAAATTAGCGACGCATTGTAATTTTAAACGGCTGGATAAGTCAATTTATTTGAGTCGAAATCAGATAAAAGAGCTATTTTTGGCGACTCTGCGGACAGAGTGTAATCATCAGTTTTGCGGGACCGCTACCCGGCGTCGGCTTAGTAAAAGTCGAGCCGCTTATTTTCTCCGACGTCGACTTATCCCCTTTTGAGCTGACTTGTGCTTCAATCAGTCGGAACTCCTTTGTTGAACAGTTTAATTCCAGGTGCTGCTGGACGTAGCTCTCTAAGGAGGAGTCTGACTGAACCGCCTGAAACTCTTCGCGTCTGACCCATACTCGAACGGTGGAGAGGGAGGGGAACTCGATACTTCTTCGATTGTAATACTGGCGTGAGGTAAGGGGAACCCAGTTAACTCCTCTCTTCTCTATCGCTTTTACATCCCATATTCTTGAACAGGCGGCAGGGTTTCCCCCCTGACAGCCTGCCGCAAAATCGACATTTGCCTTGCCGTACTGTTCAGAGTTGAAGTACGCTTCGCCGCGTTGATATTTAATTGTGGCAATTAGGCGCTCTGAGTCATGTGTGCTGACAAGACGACTACCTTTAAGTTTATTCTTATTTCCAGTCGCATATTTATCGATAGCCTGATTAAAAAGTTTGACAGCCTCATTAAGGTCGCTATCAGCCTGCGCCGAATTCTGTAGTATGCGATAATACTTGCTCCGTTCAGCGAAACCCAACCCCTCGTCGGGGAGGAGGTCAATAGCCTTTTCCACTTCGCGAATAGCGCCTTCATAGTCGTCAACAAATGCCCTGTCGTAAGAGAGCAACAGGTGTTTTGAATAGATTTTGAATTGCTGTCTGTATTCATCCCATGGTTCTACAGGGACTTCAAGGTTATATGCTGCAAAAGAAAGCGGAGCAGACAAGAGATTAAACAGGAGAATTAGAGCAATTGTCTGTGGAAATTTGATTTTCATAGCGCCTCTACCAGATACTCGCTATTGCGGTAAACGACTTTGTCTCCAGGGTATAACTTTCTGCCGCGTCTTATTTCTACGGCTCCATTTACCGTAGCATACCCTTCTGCAATCACTATCTTTGCCTCTCCGCCGGATGAAACCGCATTTTCAGCCTTCAGGAAACTGTCCAGTTTTATAAATTGCGTTGTTATCTGCATAAAATGATCTCCCTCATGACTTACAGGTATACAATAACTGGTCATGGAGGGCAAGCACCTCATATTTTGAAATTTTTAGATCTTTAATATTGCACTTTCAATTTTCTCTAAGAGTATTATTGTTTAACAAATTTCCAGAGAGAACTTGCACCGCAGCCCCCTAAAATGCTACATAGATAAGGGATTATCTATATGCTGACCTATAACGGATCGTAAAATCCGGTATTATATCAATTTGTGAGGTTTAAACGAATGACGACGAAACAGTTTGGTCCGACAAAACTAGATGCGACTAAAATCCCCGAAATTGCTGAAAAGTGGGGAACACCGGTTTATCTGCATGATCAGGCATATATAGAAAACAGCTGTGAGCAGCTGCTGAATATGCCAAATGCTTATGGGCTTCATGTGCGTTACGCCATGAAAGCAAACTCTGACCGTACAGTCCTCCGGATTGTCACCGGTAAAGGGCTGGATCTTGACTGTTCGTCGCTCAATGAAGCGGCTCGGGCATTTGCCGCAGGTGTCCCGTATTCGCGAATGATGCTGACTACACAGGAGGTTCCGTCTGGCGAGGAACGTGCGGAACTGGAGGATATGATCCGTGCCGGTTTGAAGTACAACGTATGCTCTATGACGCAGTTCAAGATGATTGCCGATTTTGCCAAAAGCATAAACCTGGATTTGTCGATCAGGGTGCATCCCGGGGCAACCGGCGGTGGAGAAAGCGCCACCCGCGACACAGGGAGTGAATACTCCTGTTTCGGTGTTCATTTAAACAATGTTCCGGCTGTTAAAGGTATGGCTGACGAACTTGGTCTGCGCTTCACCCAGGTTCATGTTCACATAGGTTCGGGGGGGGATCCGGAAAAGTGGAGAGAGAATATTGACAGGGAACTCGGCTTCGTGAAGGCTTATTTTCCGGACGCTACAACCGTAAGCTTCGGCGGGGGGCTGAAGGTCGCGAGGATGCCGGGAGAAAAACAGGCTGATATTGCCGCATTAGGTGCTTATGCCAAGCAGAGGATTGAAGAGTTCAAGGCTGATACAAACCGTGAAATGCAGATGGAGATTGAGCCTGGAACATTTGTGGTCGCCAACTCAGGTCATATAATAACCAGAATAATTGATAAAAAGCTGACTAACGAGCTTAATTTTCTGATTGTTGACGGCGGCATGGAGCTGCTGACACGCCCCCTTTTGTACGGTTCCGAACACCCGGTCGCAGTTGTGCGTCAGGACGGAACACTTCTCTCCAGTGAATATGATCAGGCAGAGCCGGGCGGATTGAAATACTTCGGTATTGTAGGGCGCTGCTGTGAAAGCGGAGATTCTGTCCGGCTGGATGGAGATGGCAATATTGTGCCGGTTCTGATTGCAGAGCCGGAAATCGGTGATTATGTAGTTATCGGCGGTACCGGCGCATATTCAGAAAGTATGTCTCCGGAAAACTATAATTCACACCGCAAACCACCCGCTGTTATGTTGACACGGAACTCTGATCTCCTGCTTATAAGGAAAAAGCAGAGCCGTGATCAGATAATTCAGAATGAATTGGATGTTAATATCTAAAAACAGCTAAAATCTGTTGAATCTCGAAGCCAAGGTGTTTTACTGCCCTGGCTTTTCTTTGTTTATGTACTTCGTTTGGCTTATGAGTATTCAGAATTAGTGCTCATTCAAAAAAATAACTGTTCCGAATCAGAAAAATTATAGGCAATCACCATGTATATTCATCACAATTTGTTGCCCTAATTTGTACATTCTGCTATGTATTCAACTTTATTTTTCTATTTGAGAGAGTGCCATGAACAGTCAACAGTGGATTGAAAAATCTGACAAATATATTATGAAAACCTACGGTCGCTATCCGATAGTCCCTGTCAGGGGTGAAGGGTGCCGACTCTGGGATGCCGATGGCAAGGAGTATCTGGATTTCCTTGGTGGAGTTGCGGTAAACAACCTCGGCCACTGTCATCCGAAAGTGGTTGCCGCCCTGCAGAAACAGGCGGCAGAGCTGATTCACTGCTCCAACTACTATCAGATTCCGCAGCAGATTGAGCTTGCAGAGCTGCTCTGCAATCACTCGTTTGCCGACAAGGCCTTCTTCTGTAACAGTGGCGCAGAGGCGAACGAGGCTGCTATCAAGCTGGCTCGTAAGTACAGCCGCGACACATTCGGGCCGGAGCGTTATGAAATTATTACCGCCGCAGACTCCTTCCATGGGCGAACTATGGCGACCGTATCCGCAACAGGACAGGAGAAGGTGCAGCGTTTTTTTGATCCACTTCTGCACGGCTTCAAGCATGTCCCGTTCAATGACATTGCTGCGCTTGAGGCAGCTGTTACTCCGACCACTTGTGCGGTTATGCTGGAACCGATTCAGGGGGAGGGTGGCGTAAATATGCCATCATCCGGCTATTTCAGGGCTGTGCGCGAGCTTTGCGACAAGCACGGCCTGCTGCTGATCTTCGATGAAGTACAGGTCGGAATGGGGCGTACCGGCAAACTTTTCGCGTATGAACATTTTGACGTAATTCCGGATATTATGACGCTCGCCAAGGCGCTGGCCGGTGGCGCGCCGATCGGCACCATGCTCGCCAAGGACAAATTCGCCGTTGCTTTTGTGCCCGGCACTCACGGTTCGACTTTTGGCGGCAACCCTCTGGTCTGTGCTGCGGCAATCGCCACGGTCAGAACAATTCTTGAAGAGGGTCTTCTGAATCGCTGCGAGGAGATAGGTGAATATCTGACAGGTGAGCTTGAGGCGATAGGCCGGAAATATCCATTTGTAAAAGAGGTGCGCGGCGTTGGTCTGATGATCGGCATGGCGCTCTCCATCCCTGCGGGAGATATAGTCAAAAAGGGGCACGAGCGCGGGGTTCTGCTTAACGTAACTCACGATACCGTTCTTCGTTTTGTGCCGCCTCTCGTGGTGACCAAACAGGAGATCAATTCGATGATTCAAATACTTGACGGAATTTTTTCGGAAGTTGAAGTTCAGGAGAGCAATTAATGAACAGTCACTTTTTGGCGCTTCACGATTTTAACGAAATTGAGCTGTACGGGATGCTGACCTTTGCCCTTGAGCTGAAGGATAAGCAGAAGAAGCGGATTCCGCACCGGTATCTTGATGGCAAGACGGTTGCCCTCATCTTTGAAAAATCATCCACACGAACGAGAGTCTCTTTTGAAGTCGGCGTTTTTCAACTTGGTGGGCATGGCCTCTTCATCTCCTCGGCAGACTCCCAGATGGGGAGGGGTGAGCCTGTCAAGGATACGGCACGGGTGATGTCACGCTACTGCGAAGGGGTAATGATACGCACTTTTGGTCAGGATATAGTAGAGGAGTTTGCACGCTACTCATCAGTTCCGGTTATAAACGGCCTGACCGATCTGTTTCATCCATGTCAGATCATGGCCGACATCATGACGGTCATTGAACATAAGAGAACTTACGAAGGGTTGAAATTCGCCTGGGTGGGTGACGGCAATAACATGGCAAACACCTGGATTGAGGCCGCCGCAATCTTCGGCTTTGATCTTGCGCTGGCATGTCCGAAGGGGTACGAACCGGATCAGCAGGTTATGGCCTGGGCCGAAGCGAAAGCTCCCGGCAGAATTACCCTGACAACAGATCCCAAAGAGGCTGTGAAAGACGCAGATGTAATCAATACCGATGTCTGGGCCAGCATGGGGCAGGAGGCGGAACAGAAGAAGCGGGAGAAGGATTTTGCCGGCTACTGTCTGGATGACTCTCTTCTCGCACTGGCAAAGCCGGATTCTCTGGTCCTGCACTGCCTCCCCGCTCACCGTGGCGAAGAAATTTCGGACTCGGTGATTGAGGGGAAAAATTCAGTTGTCTGGGACGAAGCGGAAAACCGGCTGCATATACAGAAAGCAATCATGGCGACATTAATAAAATAATCCGTCCAAATCAAAGGAGAAAAAGAACATGGCATCAGTAAAGAAACAGGAAATTGAAAAAATTGTTCTGGCTTATTCCGGAGGGCTTGATACCTCTATTATCCTTAAATGGCTGAAAAATGAGTACGGCTGCAAGGTCGTCGCATTTTCTGCCGATCTCGGGCAGGGAGAGGAGCTTGATCCGGTTCGCGAAAAAGCTCTGAAAACCGGAGCTGATACGGTTTATATCGATGATCTTAAGGAAGAATTTGTCAGAGACTTTGTCTTTCCGATGTTCAGAGCGCAGGCTATTTATGAGGGGCACTATCTGCTGGGAACTTCCATCGCCCGTCCGCTGATCGCTAAACGTCAGATGGAGATTGCAGCCATGGAGGGTTGTGATGCCGTTTCGCACGGTGCAACCGGTAAAGGGAACGATCAGGTTCGTTTTGAGCTCGCCTATTACCATTTTGATCCATCTATCAAAGTTATTGCCCCATGGAGAACCTGGGATCTCAACAGTCGTCAGGCTCTTATTGAGTACGCAACAAAGAATGATATTCCGATCCCCACAATAAAAAAACGCCCATGGTCATCAGACCGTAACCTTCTCCATATCTCTTTTGAAGGAGAAATTCTTGAGGATACCTGGGCTGAAGCCCCGGAAGATATGTATGTACTGACTACCTCCCCGGAGAATGCGCCCGACAAGCCTCAGTATATTGAGGTCGAGTTTGTAAGCGGCAATGCGGTGGCTGTAGATGGTGTAAAGATGACTCCGGCAGTGCTGCTGGCTCATCTGAATACTTTAGGCGGCAAGCACGGCATCGGCCGTGTTGACCTGCTTGAGAACCGTTCAGTCGGAATGAAATCGCGAGGAGTCTATGAGACCCCCGGCGGTACGATTCTGTTTGAGGCGCATTCGGCCGTTGAGCAGATCACCATGGATCGCGAAGTAATGCGTATCCGCGACAGCCTCATTCCTGAATATGCAAAGCAGATATACGGTGGATACTGGTTCTCGCCGGAGCGTCAGATGCTACAGACACTCATTGACGATTCACAGAAATGCGTTAACGGCGTTGCGCGTCTCAAACTGTACAAAGGGCACTGCCGCACAGTCGGTCGCAAGTCCGAGTCTGACTCCCTCTTCAACCTTGACTTCGCTACTTTTGAGAAGGATCAGGTCTTCAATCAGGCTGATGCCGAAGGGTTTATCAAGATCAACAGCCTGCGACTCCGTATCCGTTCGCTGATGAATGCGAACCGGAAGAAGTAACGATTGACTAAAAAACGTTTCAAGAAGGAACACATTGTCACCTCGGTTGTAGCGGTGATTATTGATGACGATGGGCGGGTGCTCCTCACAAGGAGGAGCATCCCCCCCTTTCTCGATCAGTGGGTTATGCCGGGTGGAAAGATCGATCTGGGTGAGCCGATTCTGGATGCCCTGAAACGGGAAGTGCACGAAGAGGTAGGACTTGAGATTGAAAACGAGACCCTGATCGACGTATTTGAACACCTCACTCCCGGAGAGGATAACTACCACTTTGTGATCCTCTACTACCGCTGCCGCCCCCTCTACTGCGATCTTCTGCCCAATTCTGACGAAGTTGCCGAGGCCGTCTGGGTTTCTCCCGTCGAACTGGCTGACTATAACATCCCGGACGGGGCCCGTTTCATACTCTCAAAACTGTTTCCGGAGCAGTCGATATGAGCGGCTTCAATAATCGTCGATGCCAGAAATAATCGATAAAAGAGTAAACCTCGAATTTCTTCTCGGGCACCATCTGCACTGCATGGTCGCCCAGATTCCAAACCATCTGAAGAGAGCCGAGATCGGCTTTTCGCTCGTAGACCCGGAAAAGAAGTGGCAGCTGGTAACATCAGTTCTGGAGCTGGTTGCCGCCGGAGAGGGGAATCTCAAAAAGCTTCATTTCCTGCTGTTTCCTGAATCATCCATTCCGACTTCCCGTTTTGACGACATGCTGACAACAATTGAGCAGCGCTTCAGACCAAATACGGTAACCGTTTTTGGAGTTGAGCATATCCGCCTCAGCCGCTACCGTGAGCTTCTGGAAAGATTCCGTTCTGATAACGGGGAGGCGCTGGCACTTGTCGATCATGATATTGATTCCGGAGATGTCCTCGATATGCCTGTCAACTGGTGCTGTATCGCCGTCAAGGAGGCAGACGGGAAAATGCGGATCTTCCTTGAAGCCAAGAGTCATCCGTTTCACGGCGAAGAGTACATCGACACCTTTCACGACCTCTATCGCGGCAGACATTTTTATCTCTTCCGCTCATACCCCAGCTGTTTCAACTTTATGAGCATCATCTGTCTCGACTATCTGTATCGGGATCTTTACAGCTCGAATATCGCTCAGATAATTGATTACGCAAACCAGCTCTATTTCACTACCAGGCAAGGGCTTGACGCTCTCTTCGTAATCCAGTGCAATCCGAAGCCGGAACATCTGGCGTATAAAAATGTGATCAGCGGTTTCTACGGTGAATATCTGGAAGATGCACCGGGGGTGCGGGAAACGGTGACTGTCTTCGGCAATGCCTCGGACGAAACCAGAATTGAAGGGTCACGCGAAGAAGAGGCGTTCGGCAGCAGCTACGTTGTGATCAACAAAAATCACCGGCTGGCAAAAGCTAATTTTCCGGAGTTTACCACGGACGACTTCGGTGGTGCTCCGGTCTGCCGATTGCGCTTCGGCAAGGCAACCCGCCTGCTCTATTTCAATCTACCGCCGCAACACGAAATTGACCCACGTACTTCAAGAGTACCGCTCAAGGTTCACGCAATAATGTCACTTTCTGATAGTGGCGAGTGGAGCAAGGTCACGGTTGATGAGACGGCAGAAAAACTTGAAGACGGACAATATAAAAATATTTATAGAGTTTCATCAACTGAAAAAAGCTGAGGAATATTATGAAGCTCTCTCTGGCAACACCGGCAAAAAGTCTTGGTAAGGCTTACCTCAAACAGAGCCTCAAGCGTGAACAGGTTGAGCTTTTTAAGCTAAACCTGACCCGTATGTTCGAGCGTATCCGAACCGACGAGCACGAAGAGCATCTCAAAAATATACTCTCCGACTTCCTCAAGGACACCTGGTACAAACAGACCAACGAGATCAATACCAGCGGTCGCGCCGATCTGGCTATTCACAACGGTACGTCCTCAACCGATTCGGTTGGCGTGCTGATTGAAGTCAAACGCCCCACCAACCGGAACGAGATGATCTCTGCTGATCGTCCCAACACCAAGGCGCTGCATGAGCTTCTGCACTATTACATGCAGGAGCGCTACATCAAGGACAACAAAGAGATCCGGCATCTCATAGTCAGCAATATTTACGAATGGTACATTTTCGACGCCGTTGATTTTGAGCGGTTTTTCTTTCAAAACCAGAGATTGGTCAAGAGTTACAGGGATTGGAACGACGGCCTGCTGGTCAGTACCAACACCGACTGGTTTTATCAGGAAATTGCAAAACCATTTATTGAGAAGGAGTTGGACGAACTCCCGTGTACCTGCTTCAACCTCAAGGAGTACGAACGGATTCTCCGTAACCCAACCAAAGGAGAAGACAACAAGCTTATTGCTCTCTACAAGATCCTCTCCCCGACGCACCTGCTGAAACAAACCTTCGCCAATGACAGTAACTCCCTCAACAGAGAATTTTACAGCGAGCTACTGCACATTCTCGGCCTGGAAGAGGTAAAGGAGAAGGGGAAGAAGCTGATTAGTCGCAAACCGGAGGGGAAACGCAATGAAGGCTCACTGCTGGAAAATACCTGCAACTTTCTTAAAACTCGCGGTCGCCTTTCGGTCATATCCAATCTGCAACAGTACGGTGCGGATCTGGACGAGCAGTGTTTCAGTGTTGCGCTTGAACTCTGCATTACCTGGCTGAATCGCCTCCTCTTCCTGAAACTGCTGGAGGGGCAGTTGATCGGCTATCATGCTGGCGATCGCAGTTACGCCTTCTTGAACAGCAGTCGTATCGAGGATTTTGACGAGCTGAACGAACTTTTCTTCGAGGTTCTGGCGGTCAGGATTGAAGAGCGGAGTGAATCGGTATGCGCAAAGTTCGGCAACATCCCATATCTGAACAGCTCTCTGTTCGAAGAGAGCGATCTTGAACGCTCTACGATGCGGATCAACGAACTGAAGAACCGGCTCGACCTCCCGCTGCACGCCTCCACCGTACTGAAAGGGGCAAACGGCAAGCGCCTCTCCGGAAGTAGAAATACGCTCAATTATCTGTTTGATTTCCTTGATGCCTACGACTTCGGAGCAGAGGGGAGCGCCGACATCCAGGAGCAGAACAAGAGTATCATCAACGCCTCTGTGCTCGGACTGATCTTCGAAAAAATCAACGGCTACAAGGATGGCTCCTTCTTCACCCCCGGCTTCATCACCATGTATATCTGCCGCGAAACCATTCGTCGGGCGGTATTGGGTAAGTTCAATGAAACATACGGTTGGAGCTGTGAAAATCTTACGGAGCTGCACAACGACCTCTACCGTCAGCGAATCCCGTTGAATGAGGCAAACGCTCTGGTTAACAGCCTCAAAATATGCGATCCGGCGGTCGGTTCAGGCCACTTCCTCGTATCCGCGCTTAACGAAATCATCGCCGTCAAGAGTGAGCTGCGTATACTCGCTGACAGTGACGGCAAGCTGTTGCGCTGTGATGTAACCGTGGAAAACGACGAGTTAATCGTGACGGTCGATGACCAGATATTCGAGTATCATTACAAAGACGCCGAATCTCAGAGGGTACAGGAGACATTCTTCCACGAGAAAGAGAGCATTATTGAAAACTGCCTCTTCGGTGTCGATATAAACCCCAAGTCAGTTGCCATCTGCCGCCTGAGGTTGTGGATTGAACTTCTGAAGAACGCCTATTACCGTAAAAATATTAACCCCAACCCCCCTAGCCCCCCTTATCAGGGGGGGACTCCTCTTGTCGGCGGCTTTGCTCCCCCCCTTGATAAGGGGAGGGGCGGGGAGGGGTTGCAGCTGGAAACTCTCCCCAACATCGATATCAACATCAAGTGCGGCAACTCACTGGTCAGCAGGTTTGCCATCAGCGGCAATCCGAATATACCGGCCGCCAATCGCAAAAAGCTGAAAGAGCTGACCGACAAATATCGTGAACTGGTCTGGGCATACAAGCAGTCGCCGAGCAACAAAGCTCTGCTTCGGAAAGAGATCGATAATCTGAAGCATTCTCTGGAAAATTTCGGTCTCCCCAACGACAAGGATTTGAAGAGCTTGTGGCTTAAAAAGGAAGAGTTGTCAGTAATGACACTTTTCGGTTTTGACCAGAAAGAGATGGAGAAGCGGCAGAAGCTTCATGAGCAGTTGGCAGAGATGGAGTTGCGCTTTGCGGAGAAGGAGAAGTTGGTCTACCACAACGCCTTTGAGTGGCGATTTGAGTTCCCGGAGGTGCTGGATAACGAAGGGGAGTTTGTTGGTTTTGACGCGATCATTGGTAATCCGCCGTATGGAAATCTGGTTTCAAAAGACCTGCAAAAATATTTTGCGACTAATTTTCAACATCAGGATTATCAAAAAGATTTATACCTGCTGTTTCTTGAGCGGTATGAGCAACTTACTGCAAAACACTGTATTCTTGGAATTATCATTCCAAATACCTGGCTTCAATCTGTGACATTCAGAAAGATTCGTCAATACATGACAAACAACTTTCAATGGCACAATCTATTGCATTTACCCGAAAATGTTTTCGACGCAGTTGTCGATACGCTTGTACTTGTATTTGAAAATGCTGCTGACGATTGTTCGCCACTGAGTATGGTTCCAATTTATGTTAGAAAAGATGGAATCATTAATTTAAGCATTGAATTGAATTGGGAGAGTATTCCAAAGAATGGCGATTCTATAAATATTGTTGCTGATTCTCAGGCTCAAAAGCTTTCTCAAAAAATCATAACTTCGTCAGTCCAACTTTCAGTAATATGCTCAGTGTTTAACGGCGTGAAACCTTTTGAAAAAGGGAAAGGAACTCCGCCTCAAACAGATCAAACAATGAAAGAAAAACCTTATGTCTGTGATGGGAGTGTTACAGACAAAACATGGAAGCCTCTGCTTCGAGGGAGCCTAATACAACGCTACAAGATTTTATGGGATAATAACTATTGGATTCAGTACGGTCCTTGGTTGGCGGCCCCTCGTGATGCCTCAATTTTCGAGGCACCACTGAAGATTATGGTGCGTCAAACCGGTGATTCGATAATTGCTGCAATGGTTGAAGGTGGGTTTATTGGTAGAGATAATTTGCACATTATTCTTCCAAAAGATGAAACCTATTCACTTCAATATATTCTTGGAGTTTTAAACTCAAAACTTGCTGATTTCGTATATACCATTATGAACCCTGAAAAGGGTGAAGCACTTGCCCAAGTTAAAAAACAGCATGTCGAACAACTCCCGATCCCACCCGCCACCGACGCCCAGCAAGCCCCGATCATCGAACTCGTACAGAAAATCCTCGCCGCAAAACAAAACGTAGGGGCGAATTGCGTTCGCCCGCCTTTGGGTGGTGATGCCGACAAGGGCGCATGCCATGCGCCCCTACAAGACCTCCCGGACATTCCCGCGCTTGAAGCCGAGATCGACCGCCTCGTTTATGAACTCTACGGATTGACCGACGAGGAGATTGCGGTGGTGGAGGGGAAACCATGAAAACCATACTGTCTGCCGAATATTCAACATTACTTCTGGAACTGAAAGAGCGGATTCACAAAGCACAATATGCAGCTTTGAAAGCTGTCAACAAGGAACTGATTGCTCTCTACTGGGATATCGGCAAATCAATTGTCACCAGGCAAAATAACCTTGGCTGGGGCAAATCGGTGGTGGAAACTCTGGCCCGTGATTTACAGAATGAATTCCCTGGCATCCTGGGGTTTTCAGCTCGTAACCTTTGGAATATGCGGACTCTTTATCTGGCGTATCAGGATAATCAAAAACTGCAACCATTGGTTGCAGAAATCAGTTGGACAAAAAATGTCATCATCATGGAGCGCTGCAAAGATCTGTTGCAAAGAGAGTTTTACCTCAAAATGACAAAGAAATTCGGCTGGACAAAAGATGTGCTGATCAACCAGCTTGGAGCCGGAGCGTTTGAACGGTTCATGATGAATCAAACCAACTTCGATAAATCGGTGCCAGCCAAATACCGCCATCAGGCAAAGCTGGCGGTCAAGGATGAGTATACCTTCGACTTTTTGGAGTTGGCGGAAGAACACTCGGAAAAGGAACTTGAACGGTCGCTGGTGGACAATGTGCGGAAGTTTCTGGTTGAGATGGGCGGTTTCTTCACGTTTGTTGGCAATCAATACCGCCTGGAGATCGACGGCTCTGAATTTTTTATCGATCTGTTGCTGTACCACCGTCAGTTACGCTGCCTTGTAGCGATTGAACTGAAAATTGGAGCGTTTAAGCCGGAATATGCCGGAAAGATGCAGTTTTATCTTTCCGCTTTGAACGACACTGTTCGGCTGTCGGAAGAGAACCCCTCAATCGGTATTATCCTGTGCAAGGAGAAGAGCCGCACTTTTGTTGAATACGCCCTGCAAGACAGCAACAAACCCATCGGCGTTTCAACATATAGTTTTTCCACCAAGCTGCCCCGCAACCTCAAGAAATACCTCCCTTCTTCGGAAGAGATGATCAAGAGACTGGAAGGGCTTGCGGAGATGGGGCTCGAAGGAGCGGAACGTTGACCGTTGAAATGTGATGCAGAAAAAAGATGCCGTATCTTTTGGCCTGTATCAAGAGCTGAAAAAATGGGCGATTACGCAATGTACCGGTCACAATGATGTCACAGAGCAGATACGGTGTATGTCCATTGTTACAGATTGACCGACGAGGAAATTGCGGTGGTGGAGGGGAAATAGCCTGTAAACGACCTATCCTATCACTATGGTTGGTGACAACAACTGCCGCCGAATAGCCTGGAGCAATATATGAATGAGAAGCTTGCTGTTTTTGAAAGTAAATCAATTCGCAGGATCTGGCATAACGAAGAATGCTATTTTTCGGTAGTGGATGTTTGCGGTGCTTTAACTGCTGAGATGAGCCAAGAAAGAGTTTTAAAATATGCTTCAGAAGGAGACCCGATACAGGGCGATTGCTTATAATTTCCCATGATTCTGAGCAATTTGTTTTGCTCAATCGCAACAATATATTAATAAAAGCCCTGTAAATGCCGATCAATACTGTGAATCCATTACGTTAGGAGCCACAGT
>JAQUHA010000011.1 GCA_028683855.1 Desulfuromonadaceae bacterium | reverse complement strand
CACAACATCCACTTTTCCATCGTTGTCAAAGTCACCTTTGGCAACCAGTGCCCAGCCGACACCAGGGCTTAACTGACCGGGTGCGGCAGGGTTGGTGAATGCTGTTTCCGATACTTTGGTGGCACCGTTCATATTCCAGACGGTGTAGGTGTTGTTAGTGGCATCGGCGGAGTTTGTCCAGACAATGTCAGGCCTGCCGTCTCCGTTGAAGTCACTCTCATCCTTTGCAAACAGGGCGTTTACTGTGTGTCCTGCGGTGATGTTGGTGAAGCTGACGCTGAACGCTTTCAGATCGCTAAGTGTCTGGGCAACGCCGTCAACGGTTACGGAGAGGATGTGGTAGCCGCTGTTCGGTGTGACGGTGATGGTACGCGATGCGGAAGGATAGACAGCCGCAATCGGGGTAATAGTGCCGCCTGTGCCGGCGGAGGTCAGCATTTCATGGAAGCCTGGGAACGGCACAAAGGTGAACGTTAAGTTACAGTTATTGCTTAATGGTTCTACAACCAGGTCGGAGAGATATGGTGTAGCAGTGGCTGTAGTACTACTCCCACAGGTGTCAACGCGTGGGTTAATCAGATAACCGTCATACTGCACCAGCTTGAAGGCTGGTTGATCACCGGTATCACCGTAGACCAGAGAGACCGGTGTCAGTGAGCCGCCGTTACCGGTTGCAGAGGCGGTTACCATGTACTGGTAAGCTTCAAATGTGGCAACTACGTCATGGTTGGAAGAAATGCCGCTTATGCTGTATGTGCCGCCGTTTTTCATGGTGGCGGAGTCAAATACTGAACCGGTGTTATCGGTTAGTGCGGTCAGTTTGTTGCCTGCTGTCGGGGCTATCGTGCAGACAGAGCTGCCACCATAGTTCACTGTGGCGGGGGTGCAGGTGATGCTGCCGTTGCCGGTGAGCGATGAGCCGACGGTGAAGGTGTCAATGGCAAAGGTGGCTGTGATGGTGTGGTTTGCATTGATATTGGTAAAGGTGTAGCTGTTGATCGTTCCGGCAGGTGCGCCGTCAATAGTTACGGATGTTATGTGATAATTGGCGGCTGGGGTAATGTTGTAAACAGGGCTCGAGCCGTAGTTGTAGGTTCCGCCGGCGGTAATCGTGCCATTGGCTGTCTGGGTGGCGGTTACGCTGAATGTGTCAATCGCAAAAGAGCCGGTTACTGCGTGTGGCGCGGTAACATTAGAAATGCTGTAGCTGTTGTTACTGACCTGCGCCATAACATTAACAGTATCAAGCGTCAAGCTTGAAAGGTGATAACCGACCTGCGGCGCAATACTGCAGACCGATGTGGCGTTGTAGCCGACAGGGCTTGCACAGTTTATTGCCCCCCCCCCTATCGCGCCGGGTGACGTGACTGCAAAAGTCTTTTGAGTTGTCGCTGCACTTACAGTACAGTCACCAGTAAGCGGTGCCGTGGTGAATATACCGTTGGCAGAATCCCAGCTTCCGCCACACCCGCTGACACCGGTGATGTTATGGCTGATGGCGGGGGTGACGGTGAAGGTTGTCACTGCTCCGTGAGCTATGCCGCTCCGCAGAGTTGGATTGAATGTGACGTCAGCACCACTGGTTGTAACTGTGTACTGATTGGGAGCAAAGGTTGCTGCCAGTGTGCAGTACGCTGATAAAGGTGCAGTAGTAATAACGGATGTTTCGGGAGCAAAGGTTGCGCCGCAACCGCTTACGCTTAGCAGGTGGTAGCCTATAGCCGGTGTAGCTGTAAAATTAAGAACTGTTCCGGTAGTACCGCTGTTGGTGGCACCGGCCAGCGAGCCGTTGGCGCCGGGGCTGAGGGTAACGGTGTAGGTGTTAGCCAGCGGCGTGGCGACGATGTCACAAGCCTGGGTTATCGAGCCGGTGGTGTAGGTGTAGACGCCTGCGACGGCGGCGGAGAGCGTGCCGCTGCACCCTGTTGCAACGGCAACGGTGTAACCGGCGTCGGCGGTCAGCTGGAATGTCTGTACTGAACCGTACGGCGCTGCTGCAACTGATGCCGGCGTAACCGCAACTCTGTTTACACCGTTATTTGTAGAGATAGCAAAAGTTTGAGGAATAAAGTTGGCAGTAACAGTGCAATCAGCACCGGCTGCTGCTGTAGTGTAGGTTGTTCCTGCGAGAGTACCGCCGCAGGTTCCGGCAACATCTTTGATACTCTGTCCCGTAGCCGGCGTGAGGGTAAATGCTATGCTATTGCCGAATGTAACAGACTGAACACCGGTTGGCGAGATTGTACCGCTACCGGTCTTTGATGCTGTTATGGTGTAGTTGTTCAGCGCAAAAATCGCATTGACAGAGCAGGCAGCAGTTATGGCAGATGTTGCAGCATTGACTTCCGATGTCTGACTATTACCTGAGTAGGTCTGATTTAGACCGCAACCTGCCAGCGAGACGAGATGGCTGCCGTTTGCCGGAGTGACAAGAAAACTTACCGTGTCACCATGAAGAACCTGTTGCGCACCCTCTGTAACTATTGTGCCATTACCGGTTTTTGCTGAGGTAACAGTGTAGCTGTTCCGGCTGAAGTTAGCCTGTACCGCACAGTCAGCAGTGATTGCGGAAGTAGTGAATGTCTGACCGGACATACTGCCGGAGCAGGTCGTTCCGGTTGTAAAATCAACAAGATGGTAACCTGTTGATGCTGAAGCGGTGAATTGAGTTGTTGAACCGTGGTTCAGAGTTTGTGCTGTGGATGGAGTTACAGTTCCACCCGCTGATGCAGCTGGTGTTACGGTGTACTGTTTCAGGGCAAATCCTGCGATTAATGTATGAGCCGTTGTTATTCCATTCAGCGTGTACTGATCAGAAGAGACATTGGCAATCACAGATACTGAGTTGTCTGTAAGTGAAGATACTTTGTATCCGTCAGCCGGAGTCATGGTGCAGGTAATTGTGTCGCCGTAAGCAGCCGGAGCAGGCAAACAGGAGATTGTCCCGTTACCGGTGCTGGTTGCGGTGAAAGAGAGCTGATCAGCGACAAACAGAGCAGATACTGTACAGTCACCAGTGATTGGACCTGTGGTGTATATATTGTTGTTGAGTGTTCCGTTGCAACCACTTACCGAGCTTATGTGCTGCCCTGTTCCGGGTGTAACTGTTATGGATGCAGTTGAGTTAAATTCAATGTTATTTCCAGCGCTTATTGTTCCATTACCGCTCTTTTCTGTAGTTACTGCAAAGGTGATTGTTGCAAATGCCGGAGAGATAGTATGATCTGTCGCAATGGAGCTAATGGTGTAGCTGTTGCCAACAACTGAGGAAAATTTGTCAGCAGCATTATCCGTTAAGGCTATCAGTCGTTTACCGGAATCTGCCGTTATAGTACATATCGAATCAGCATTTTCAGTAACTACTGCAGGAGCACAAGTGACAACACCACCTGCTGCAGGCAGCACCGATACGGAGTAACTGTTAGATCCACCGGTTGCTGACAGTTCTATAGTTTCACTTGATGTTGTTCCAGTAACTGTAAGCGTTGCTGTTTGTACACCGTTCACTGCGGCGGTAAAAGCGACTGACATGGTACAGCTGCCACCCACCGGCAGGACAAAAGCGTCAGAGTTACATGGTGAAGTTCCTCCGCTTGGATCATGTTTAAAGAGGGTTCCATCTCCGCTGACCGCAGTATCAGTTATATGAAGTTCCACACCTGCGTCATTAGTAATAGTAAAGACTCTCTGATCGCTTGTACTCCTCCCCGGCACCGTACCGAAGTTAATGGCGTTCGTAGAGAGTGAAAAAGCACGTCCAGGCACTGCTATGTACCCGCCTCTTACAGGCAGCACGCTATGTACTGCTTCTTTGCTGTCAATGTTTATTGCAAAATTATCGATATTGATACTGTAAGCGTTAATAGCAGGAGTTAACGCTACTGTGGAATCAGACGTCCAGTAATCAGTTGTCTGAATGCCAGTAAAGACGTTGTTCAACCACGTTGCATTGGATGTTTGTGATGCATTAGCCAGACTCGATAGTTCAAGAATATTAGGCAGACGCCAGTCAGCTTTACCTGCATAGAAAGTTGTGTTCAAACAGTTAACGTACGCCAGTGCAGTTGTAAAGTTCTGGGCTGTCCCGGCAGTGAAAGCTCCACAAGCCGGTGAGTTACCGTTATGAATCCAGGTCAGCCCGCTGCTCTGGTCCAGAGTTGTTAAAGAGTCGTCACTTGTTATAAATCGCGGTGCAACAAACGGCATTCCAGACTGTATGTCTCCATCCTCACCGGTATGCACAGCCGAAAGATCGACACAATCATGTGGTGTGCCGGTTGCATCAAAACAGCCGACCTGCCCGGTTACCAGAAGATTAGTACGAGGAGCAACGTAGCCGAAATTTCCATTTGCCGGATCTGCTTTCGGAGTACGAACAACAATTAAATAAGCAGCGGTCGCCTTGTCAGCCGCAACCATAGTGCCGTCGTTAAGCATCTGATATGCCTTTGCAGGATCAGATGCGGACGTGGAACTCCAGTACAACGGCTCTGCGGGGACATCAATAAATGGCGATGGAGTGATGCCGACGAGACGTTCATTAAGACCACCTGCCACCCCATAGTTCATAAGACTGAGCAACTCATTGCGATTAGGGAGACGCCAATCCTGATAACCGGAGAACCACTCAGAGTTTATAGTTTTGACATAATCCAGCGCTCCCTGCCAATCGGTCGTACCCGGGAAGGTTGTGTAGCTGCTGCGTGTATAAATCAGATTACCGGTCTGCGACCACATCAAGCCTGTAGTTGTATCTGTAAGGGTAGTATCCCCATTATCGTTAAAATTGGGGAGTGACAAAGCAAGCCCTGCCTTTATCTTGCCATCCTGGGTTTCGCTGACAGCCGAGCAGAGAATACTCCCCCCCGCGTCATAACAGTTTTCCTGCCCGGTCTGTATGAGGCGAACGGGGGCAGGGAAAGTTATAGTTGTTACTGCACTTCTAACAGATGAAACATTGCCTGCGGCATCACGAACCCATACATAAAGGGTTTTCTCACCTGCTGCTGTTAAGGAGCCATCCGGCTGTTTGGCAGGAATGGTATAGCTTGAAGGAGAGCTATTCAACCATGGTGTCGGGACAGGTCGAACTGATTGATCGCTTATATACCATCCGGTTACGGCTGCATTATCAGTTTCAGTCAAGCGAGGAATTGGAATCGTCAGTGTTGAGCCTGTAGTTTGAAGCGCAAAGGCTGTTATTTCAGGAGCTTGTGTATCTGCAAAGACTACACTCACTGTACAATCGGCAGTAATTACAGAAGTAGAGTAGTTATCCCCTCCTGTATTTGTTATTCCACATCCGCTTGCCTGAGTCATAGTATAACCGGAGGCAGGTACGATCGTGAATAACTTGACATCACCCTCGTTTACCGTCTGGCTTGTATCCGGAGTGACAGTTCCACCGGACGTGGCTGTAATTGAAACCTGGTGTGTAATTCGTTCGTAAGCAGAATTAAGTGTGCAGTCTGCGTTAACCGGATCAAGCGTAAACTGATTACCAGCCAGCACACCGCTGCAACCGCTGGCAGAAGCAAGTCGATAATTTGCAGCAGGTGTGAATGTAATAGCAGCAGTCGCATTATATGGAACAATAGTAGAGTCTGCCGGCTCGGAAACTCCGTTGGCGGCAGCAGGTATGGATATAGTGTACTGATTAATGGCAAATTCTGCTTCCATAGTATGTGAAGCCGTAACATTGCTAATTGTGTAGCTGTAAGCTGCGATACCGTCTGTAATGGTCGGACCGGTTGCTGCTACAGACGAGCCGCCATCTCTCAAAGCAGAAAGATGATGACCGGGGAGAGTAGTACTCATACTGCAAACAGTTGAACTGCCGTGATTAACAATACCCGGACTGCAGCTTATAGTGCCGTCACCACTGCTTGTTGCTGATACCATATAAGTATTAAGCTCAAATGTGGCAATCAGGTTATGAGCTGTAGTGACATTTACAATGGAATATACTGTTCCGATTACAGCGCTGGTTACATCTACACCATTATCGGTCAGGCTCGCCAGGTGATGACTGGCAGGGTCAGTTGGAGCTACAGAACAGTTGGACGATGTGCCGTAATCAGCAGTACTACAGGAGAGCGTACCGGCTCCGACTGCAGCCACAGCAGGCGCAAAGGTATCTATTGTAAAACCGGCAGTTACGGTACGATTGACGGTGATATTGGATACAGTGTAGCTGGTTTGTTCCGTACCGGTATAAACGTCGCCGTCGATGGAATCAGCGAGCGAAGTCAGATGATAGCCGACTTCCGGTGTGATGCTGCAGACACTGCTCCCGCCGCTGACAGCTGTACCGGGACAAACAACAGAACCATGTCCTCCGGGAACTGCCCCGCTCACTATCGAAACGCCGACACCGGTAAGCGGCACTTCAAGAGCCGGACTACTGCTGTCCGAGTTTGTTATGGTCAGCGTGCCGGTTTTATTACCTGACGTAGCCGGTGTAAATGCCAAACCAACCGTACAGAAATCTCCAGCCGGAAGAGCCGGTGCATAGATGGTACAAGGTTTTGATCCGTAAGCTATATTCAGTGAGAAAGCACCGTCGTTTCCGTTATCAAGTATTATCGAACTGATTTGAAGTTCTGATGCACCGGTATTGCTGATGGTTATTTCCTGCGTAGCGGAAGCGCTTCCATAAGCCTGCTGTCCAAGATCCGGACTTGGCGGAGTTATAGCTATCGAACCGCTGCCGATCAAACCGCCACGAACAGCTAAAGCGTGGAATAAACCTGTTGTTTTATCACTATAAATTAATTTTCCATCTTCTATATTGTATATCCAGGCATTTTTAGCCTGATTGACCCCTGTAGTACCAGTCCAGTATCCGGTTGTCTGGACATTGCTAAAGCCCTCCCCCTCCAACCAGGTTTTGCCACTCTCTTCAGCACCGTTGTAGAGACTGAGCAGTTCAACACTGTTAGCCAGACGCCAGTCGCTATAGTTAAGATAATGTGACGCATTCAGAGCTTTTACATAATCCAGAGCCTGCTGCCATGAAAGCAGACCAGAATTTGATGCATCAATCTGCCACATCAGACCAGTCAATCTGTCAAGCGCAATACTGCTGTTGACAGGTGCGGTACCGTCAGCATTTCCAAAACGGGCGGCTGGCCAAGGAATACCGGCTTTCTGATCACCATCCTGCCCGGTATGAATGCCTGTTGTAGAGTTGACGCAAGGGGTGGGGTTATTGGTTACTGTGTCGTAGCAAACTGTCTGACCTGTCTGAATTGGCTGCGCCAAGCCAAGTCCCTGCCAGGCACGAACAGGAACAACATAATTAACTACAGTTTTATCCTGACTTATTATGGAACCTTCCAGCATATTGACTGACCATGCTTCAGCCGGAGTCGCCGTTTCAGTTGTACTGGTCCAGTAAGAGTTCGGTTTTACATTGATAAAACCAAGCGTCGTCAACCATGATGCGCTATCAGGGCGAACACGGTTAATCAATGATGCCATTTCATTGCGATTTGGCAAACGCCAGTCTGTATAACCACCATAATTTGCAGCATTCATTGATGCAACTGTTGCAAGTGCCGTTTGCCAGTTCTGAGCTGCCGGCACTTTACTGAAGTCTTTTGGATACATAAGACCTGTGAGCGTATCAGTCATAACAGCTGTAGTAGTGTCTGCACCTACTCCGCTGGCAAAACGAACTGTTGGCCATACAAGCCCGGAGAGACTTTCGCCATCCTGACCGGTAGAGGGGCAGGCTATTATTGTTCCAGCCGAATTATAACAACGATTCTGTCCACTACGAGGCAGATTTATCCGGTTTGCAGAATCAAATGTTATATCTGCAAACTCCATATCTGAAATGTTCCCTGCGTAATCCCGACTCCATGCATAGAGACGATGAAGACCTTCCGAACCAGCCATAAGAAATGAAGCGGGTGCGTCGGGTCCGCTCCAGACGCAGGCATTTACGTCAGTACTGTTCTGAAGAATGCAATACTCTTTTACATGGACGTTATCGGTAGCCGTAAGTGTAATAATCGGAACATTTAGTGAAGTAACGCTTGCAGGAACCGCAAATGTAGTAACCGGTTTTGTCGTATCGGGACTGAAAGAAGCGGTTACTGTGCATGGACCGATTACTGATGCAGCAGTATAGGTTGCGTTGGTACCGTGAGTAGTCGGTGGTGCGGGATTATCTCTCCATGGAGTCCCGGTTACTGCTCCACAGGCGGCATCGCCGGTTATGCTGTCAATCTGGAAACCGTCAATTTCGTCAATCAGAAACGTGGCGGCAGTTCCGTAATCGGCATAATTAGACGGATTGAAGGTGGAATTTACGCTGTTGGTTCCGCTACCTGATACAGCGGCTGACACCAGATAGGTGTTTTTGCGGAATTTCGCTTCAACAGCTCGTGGAGCAGTTGTATTACCAAGCAGATAAAGGGCTGCCACCGAACTGTTAAGACCGGTTATGCTCTGATTGCGCGCAGCAGCATCTTCAACAGTATCAACCCACACACCATAAACATGATATCCGGTAGCCGGTGTTATAGTACATGACGGATTCGTACCCCAGTTAGCGGTATCCGGACAGACGACTGCGCCCCCGCTGCCTGAAGCGGTCAAAGCCGTTGCCGACTGCGGCGATAAAATTCCGGCAAGGAGCATAAACAGCAGAGCAGAAACCAAGTAAATGGTCAAAGAAGTTTTTCCAATCCGTAATTTCTTGGGATTATTGATTATGCTGTTCATAGTACGCTCCTTCTTAAAGCGATGATTATAAATTTAATGCCGGCTATATTTTCTAAACTCTTACCGAATGATATCCATACTATCTATTTACAATTGCTTAATTTAAAAGGTTTTTCTCTCGCAAGTTCAGACGGATGCTTTTAACAAATCATGGCACTACCGCCACACTCGGAGTGATGCTGTAAACGTTGATGGCAGTGGTAGCGGTCGTCGTACAGTTGCCCGTGACACCGGCGGTAGTGTAGCTTGCGTTGACCGTGCCAGCATCTCCGTTACTGTAGATGAAGTTCTGTACTGAGCCGCCACAGCCGTTGTCAATCTGAGTCAGGTGGTAACCTGTGTTGGCGTTATAAGTGAATGTTTGCGTTGCTCCGTAGTTGGTCGTCCTGCTCACCGTGGCACCGGATGCACCGCCGGTTATCGTTCCGTTGGCACTTGGAACTGCCGAGACGTTGTACTGATTGATACTGAATGTAACGCTCACCGTGCAGTCAGTGTTGTAGGCAGTTGTGCTTACCGTGTGAGAATTAATGGACGTGCTCGTGTTTGTGTAGCTGATTCCGCAACCACTTATGTCAGAGACGTAATAGCCCGTGTCAGCAGTTGCCGTACAGCTCGAGGTTGCTCCGTTATCAACCGTTGTGGGCGTACATGAAAGTGTCCCGTTCGCACCGGGAGATGTTGATACAGCGTATGTTGGCGGTATCAATCCTGAGTTGATTGTCATGGTGTAAGCAGAGGAACTGGGCTGGCCGGTCATATCGAGAACCTTGAACGTAAAGGTCGTCAGGGGATTGATCCCGGCTTCTCCGTTTTGATCGTACGTCAATCTGGTGACATCGTTACAGGTTGCGCCGGGAGAGATAGTCAGCCCGTTGTATTTAAGAATACCTTTTGACGGAAGAGCAGCTACCGTTATCCCGTTAAAAGTACTGCTGGAAGAACTAAAAGGAAAATCGCTGGTTTTAAAACCGTAAGTCCCATCGCTGAGCGTTGTTATTGTGCTGTTTCCTCCAGTAGGCGGGGTGGTAGGTGTGTAAATGGATATGCTGACCCCGACCGTACCGCTGGTGAAGGTTCCATCGGTCAGGTAATAGGTAAAAAAGTCCGAGACCCCGGCGTTGCCGTTGTTCGTGTAGGAGAACGATCCGTCCGAATTCAGCGTAAAACCGCCACTGATATAGCTCGGGCTCACAACCATAACGGCATTGCCGAGACCATTGCTTCCGGCAATGTCATTGGACTTAACGTTCCCTGTAATGGTTCCGCTTCGCGGACAACTGATGGAGTCCGCAACCGCCGTTGGTGCAGTGCCCGCAATGGAAGGCGTTGTAAATGAAATTGTGTTCCCGTAGGCTGTGCCGAGGTCGCTGACAGCGTAGGCTCTCACGTAGTAGGTGGTGTTCAACGACAGTCCTGTCATTTGTCCGGCAAAGGAGCCGGTTCCGCCCGCAGAATCGGTAACCTTGGAATCATAAGTGGTCGGCTCGGAATTTGTGGTGCTATAGCATATTCCCCGCTGTGTAATCGCGTGACCGTTGTCACTAGTAATAGTGCCACCGCTCCAGGCTGAATTCCCGGAAACGGAGTACGCAGGCGTTGTCGACAGCTGAGCCACCAGAATACTCACAATATTTCCTGCCGCATTTTCAAGGAGATTCTTGAAGAATCTTCCAGTACCGTAGGCGGGATCACTGATCTTAGCCCAAAAGTTAACATCAGCCCAGGCAACAAAATCACCAACTCCCAATCGTTCCTGTGCCATTACAATTTTCGTGGGATCAGATATAGATTTGTTCAGAACAGTGGCATCTCCGCCAATATTGACAGCGGATGCAGCTCCCCCCGTATTCAATAACGACACTCCCTGAAATAGAGGAGATGCAGTATTGAAGTTAGTGTTCGGTAAATAATCATAGGTCGGCCCGCTATCAAGCATGAGCGACTGAATCGACAGATGCCCCCCCAGGGCAATAACGATATTAGTCACATTCGTGTTCTGCGTAGCAAAACCCGAGTGTTCACCAATGAGTACAATTCGACCGCCACGATTGCGAAGGGCAGTAAGATTATTTAGTTCGGTTGCGTTTAGTGCACGACTAGGAAGACAAATAAAGGCCATTGAATATGCAGACAGATCAGGAATAGTTGTTGAACCGTCACTTGCATATGTTGCCGAGTGCCCCGACAGGGTATTGTAATAACTGGCGACGGATGAAGCATAACTTCCACCATCGTGAACATAGACATTTGCCAAAGTAAAAGAATAATTTTCTATTGTCTTTGTAAAACAGATAGTTGACATCATCTGAGCGGTCTGCCGCTCCAACTGCCAATCCCCCCCCAAGTGTTTATAACCGGTACGGTTTGTCGAAGCAGCAACTTTTGCCGACGTTAGTTCCGCAAGAGTCTTTATAAGACTATCACCGGATGCGCCCTTCCCTGTTTCACAGCCATACAGGAGAATTTCGGCGTCTGCCTGCAGGAACTTCTGCCATGAGCGGACTTCCGGTGCCTTCACCTCGAATGACTGCTGAGTAAGAACATCACCCACGGCGGAAATTACGCCGGGAGCACCATGGGTGACAATATGCAACGTTTTCACCGGCTGATGTGTCTTGATTATGCTGCTCAGCGACGAAACAATATCCTTGCCTTCAGTAAAATATTCGACATGAACTCCGGGTCTTAATCCTGCCAGCAGGACCTGGAGATCAGGCAGTGATCTATCAATAACGACAACTTCGCTACCGGTCGATGCTGGGGCGTCATTAGGCCCGCTGCCACTGACCGAAACTGCCCCTGTGACTGCCTGACTTATCGAAACATACGTCAGTGGCGCAAAAAAAGACACAACCAGTGCAAACCACGTTGCAAGCTTTTTTGCTACCGATATTGAGGACAGGACGGATTTCATTGCTAACTCTCGCATGAATTAAATCTTGAAAATTTTATTACGGCACAATTACCACACTCGGCGTGATGCTGTAGACATTGATGGCACTAACGGCTGATATGCCGCAGTTGTCTGCTACACCGTTGGTGATGGTGCCGGACGGTGTGAAGGTGGCGCTTGTCGTCCAGGGACCATTGACTACATCTGAATAGGTTGCCGAGCCGGTGCCGCTGCAGTTGTTGGTTATGCCTGTCAGGTGGTAGCCGGTGTCGGAGGTAAAGGTCACGGCCTGTGAGCTGTTGTAATTTATATTGCTGTAGGTATGCGGCGTGTTCAGAGCATAGCTGTCAACTTTGGAGTGCGTGTCGGGTGTAGCGGTGATGTCGAACTGGTTGATGGCAACAACGGCGCTGACGGTGCAGTCGTTGGTTACCGTACCCAGCGAGAATGTGTTGCTAGTCACTCCGGAGGTACCGTTTGTGTAGGCAGGGGCGGTGTAGGTGCTGCCAAAGCAGCCGCTGACGGAGGTGATATGATAGCCGCTGTTGGGTGTAACCGTGCAGGAGTCGGTCTGGCCGTGAATGACGGATGCTGGACAGGTGACTGTGGCATTACCCACCGGTGTGACCGAGGTTGAGATATATCGGTAGCCTAGTGCATAGCTGGAAGTTATGCTGCATGGAGCGGTTATGGTATTTGTCGTGTATGGTTTGCTCATGACGTTGTAGTCGGGGAGCGTGTTGCTGTAGGCTGCGCCGCAGGTGCCGCCGATGGATACAACGTAATAACCGGAATCGCCGGCTACGGTCAGGGTGGGGGTGGTGCCGTAGTCAAAGTAGCTGTTGGCCGGGGAGATGGTTCCGTTTGTGCCCGGTGTGGTTGTAATCAGGAAGGTGTCCTTGCGGAATTTGACCAGCACAGTGCGGGCGTCTGCGACAACTCCCAGCGCACGGGAAGCGAGCGTCGTGTTAACACCGACTGCGCTGAAATTGCTCCATACGGAGGAGCCGTCAACGATCACATCATAGACGTGGTAGCCTGCTGCAGGAGTAAAGGTGCAGGTCGGATCGACGCCGTAGTTGACCGTTGCGGGACAGGATACCGAGCCGCCGACGTTGGCAGTGCCGTTGTTATCGGTGGCAGTCGCGGTGATGCTGTAAACATTGGGAGCCGTTGCAGCCGTGACTACACAGCTGGTACTTGCCGGAGTTGCAACATTATAAGAACCGGAGATTATTCCATTAGTGTCATTTGTATAAGGAAAAGATGCAGGTGTTGGAGTTCCAACACAAGCTGCTGGGCTTGCTGTTATGCCGGTAATGTGGTAACCGGCGCTGGAAGCAAAGGAAAACGAGTAAACCGTATTGTTGCTTTCCGGCGAAATCCCGGATATTGGTGCAGAGGGAGTTGAAGTACCGTTGGTGATTGACGGAGTATACGTAAGGGTATCGGGTGTCGTAAAACTGACTATGTCGGAGTAACCGGTGCCTGTTGATACCCCGCCTGCTGTGCCGACTGCTTTAGAGCGATAATAGAATGTGGTATTGATACTCAGGCCTGTCAAATTAACGGTAAAGTTGCTGGGTGCCGATGTAAATGTTTGAGGTGCAGTCGTCAAATTGAGACTCGACGAATTTGTGCCGTATTCAAATATTACATCAACCGAGGTGGATGTACCCATGTCTGTCAGCGTTCCGTTGATTGTCGCAGTAGTTGTAGTAATGTTGGTGGCCGCGCTTGAGGTCACTTTTGGGGGCAGGTGAGACTGTGCGCGAAGAAGTGTGAGAAGAGCAAAAGAAGTACTGCGTACATAAGCAGTGTGATTTTGCTCACCATAACCTCCACCAAGCCACCATCCGCTGGCATTCTGATTGGCTACGATCACGTCCGCAAAATCGTTATACCAGTTGTGACCGCTGAACGTATCAATGGCGTATTCCGAGAAACCTTTTGCCGAAGCAAACATACCGGAATAGGATGGAAGCACTCCGGCACCAGGGTTACCGCGCCAGCCGTAGTCAGCGCTTGAGTTAAGACCGTTTGTTAAATCAGCCCAGTGACTGTTCATAAACGTCAGTGCATTTTGAACGGTCGTATCATTGACGCTCTTGCCAACCAGCGCCAGATTAAACAGCAGGTGCCCCGTCTTATAAACATTATTCCATCCATCCGGAGACGTATATCCCGCTCCTCCAAAGTTGCCACCGGGTGTTGTTGACTGGATATAGGTGTTATGAAGATCAAGACCGGTCAGGAAACCAGCCGGAAATGTGCAGCCCATACTATGGACTGCATACGCCACACCCATGGTAACCCACCCTACCGTGGATTGGTCACGCGTAGCATCTCCTTTATTGTACGCCCAGGCACCCCCGGCATTTTGAGCAGACTTAAGCCAGTTTATAACCATCTGACCAACCTGTTTATAAGTATAACCCGCAAGGACTCCGGTTGTTACTTGCGTATCAGGATTGCCAGACCGCGAGATTGCCATCAGCGGTATGCCGGTCTGATAGGTATTATCACCACCAAGGTCCCAATAGACCCATCCATTGGTCGAGTCATACTGTACATTGTTAAAAAGAAAATTGAGACCATTCAGATATTGAGTTCTGTAGGCAAAAGTCGCATCTGTCGGCGTTTTGCCCAACTTTTCAGCATAATGAGCCAACGCAGTGAGAGCAAAGCCGGTCGTGGCAGGAGGAAAATCACCAGTAAAAGAGCCATCACCTGACTGTTGACTCAACAGATACGCTATGCCGTTCGTAATCGCCGTATCAATCTGTTCCTGTGTCGCCGCCTCCGCACTCCGCAACCCTCCCGTCCCTACTGACATAAACAGCACTAAAAGCATCACCGAAATCCATCGAGTCAAAGAGCAATTCCCTGCGATCATAGATTTTTTAAGTAAATTGGATATTGTGCTGTTCATGGTTGATCCCTCCAACTGTCTTTATATACAGTCCAGATAATTGAGTTCTTTTATGGTTTCAAAAATATTGAGAAGGTTATTCAAAAATGCCATTTCAAACTTAATCATGCCCGGGCAATTTGCAGCTTTGCAGAGACCTGACGATCAATAAAAAACATCATTATAGTAGTTAGAATCATTATGATTATTGTTATGTAGCCTACCACATTAAAAAAAAGTATGGGTGACGACTTTATAGGTTGTGAAACAATAAGTCCAGACAAAAAAGAAGCTATTCCCCCTGAAAAATGCTGCATAGACGAATTAATTCCCATGTATGCTCCTCGGTCTCTAACTTCAGGTATACCTGACGTAAGAGCCGACGACGAAATCATTCGTGATGATATACCTACCCAAAGAACAACATTTGTCAGAACAACCACCCACATTGGATTCGGACCAAGATTGGTGTAAATATACACCATTACCATTGAGAGTAAACTTCCAAACAAAAACATACGATACTTACCAAATTTATCAGTAAGTCTACCCAAAAAAGGACCGGTGGCAATTGAAAATAACCCTGTTATACAAAATATAAGGGGCAGGCTGCTTTCAGGTATCAGGACGTTATTTACCATAAATGTGCTGCTAAACGGCATTATCATGAATCCTCCGGCAGCAAACAGCATTGTTGCAATGAACCCAAGTTGGTAATCAGGGTTTGATGCCGTAGCCCAAAGATGTTTAAAGGCTTTCTTCTCCTGTTTATCAACTAGACAGTCAGTAATCGGTTTCAGTTTCAATAATATTATTATTCCAACTGGCACCGAAGCAAAGACAATCATCTTAAACGGGGCGTGCCAATCAGATTTGGATGCCAGATAAAGTCCTATTGGAATGCCTAATACCTGACTGGCAGCAAAAGAGATCTGCACAAACCCCATCACCCTCCCCCGCACCTCCATTTTAAAAGTGTCGGCAATTATTGCATACGAAACGGAACCTATTACTCCTCCAAAGATACCGGTAAAGACTCTTGCGAGCAGTAATTGCTGGTAGCTGTCTGCAATGCCACAAAATAGAGTCCCAATAATAAATCCCGTGTAAAAAAAGAGAAGCGTCTTTTTGCGGTCAAACATATCTGCAAAACCCGCCGTCAATAAACCGGATGCACCAGCACTAATGGCGTACACCGAGACAACAATACCAAATTGCGATGTAGTAATACCTAATCCCGGCATCAAAAAAGCGCCCAGCGGAGATAAAACCATAAAATCAACTACCACGGTGAACTGCAACAGTGAGAGAACAATTATTGTAAACTTTTCGTATGAAGTGAATGGTATAGGTAAATATTTCAAGATGCCCTCAAACTCGGCAGTTATCACTTTGTTAGCGGAGTTAATATAACTTAAAACCTGACAAAGGAATTTTCAAAGTGAATACTACCATTATATTTACTTTTTTCCAGAGCAAGCTCTTCACAAATTCAAAATTAAAGACAACCCATATGAATTAATTGATTATAAAAAAACCGTACTCCAAAGATAATGCGACAGAGTCATATAATCATGGAGTACGGCATTTTTAATTTTAAATTGGCTGAAGCAGTTCGTAAGCCGGGTTCTGTTCCCGAGTCGGGTTACCCCTTCGCGGGCAATGGTCATTCATCTGGGTATGCCGTTACCGACACCCTCAAGCAACCAACCCGGATGCACGGGCGGGTCACCCTTAACGCATCCCTATTTGGTCTTGCTCCTGACGGGGTTTACCTGGCATCTGACGTCGCCGTCAAACCCGGTGAGCTCTTACCTCACCCTTTCACCCTTACCTGCCTGAGCAGGCGGTCTTCTCTCTGTGGCACTTTTCCCTGGAGTCACCCCCGCTGGACGTTATCCAGCGTCATACCCTATGGAGCCCGGACTTTCCTCCACCGGACAAGCCGGTCGCGACCATCTGAACTACTTCAACCAAGCTGAAACTGATATCTAGCAAGACGTATAAATTGCGGCAGATTGCGCACTCTCTACGCCTGCTGAAGTTTGAGAATAAGAATTCTCTGGCAGTGCGGACAGGTAAGCAGTTCCTCTTTTTTGTATAGACTGTTGTAGAGCTGTGGCGGCAGGTGCATATTGCATCCCAGACAATAACCATCCCTTGCAATCGCAAGAGCCTTTCCACGACGCTGTTCACGAAGAAGCGTAAATCTCTTTACAAGCGAAGCTGGAAGTTCTCTGGCAACAGCTTCACGGCGTTCAACATCGGCAACCATGTCAGAGTGAAGTTTATCAATCTCTGTCTGTTTTGCCGTAACGTGTTGAGCCGAGTTTTCGGTTAATTCAGCAAGCTGATTTTTTTTAACCTCAAGCTCTGCAGCAAGTTCATCAATCTGACCAATTTTCAGCAGAAGCTGCTCCTCTATATCCGCAACCTGCTTTCGAGCCGCAGCTATTTCTCTTCCAACCGCCTGAAACTCTTTATTGGTTTTGATCTCCTTCATGTTTGTTTCAGATCTGACAATATTTTCAAGCTCCGTTGCGTGGGTGGTTTCAATATCACCCTTCTCCGCCTCAAGTTCAGCCAGTCGTGCTTCAAGTGCCTGCAGCTCTTCGCTTGCCACACCGACACCTTGATTAATTGCGTTCATCTCGGAGACAAGAGAACTCTGCACAGCCCTAAGCTTGTCTATCAACTGATCAACTTCTTCCAGCTCTTCCAGCATTTCAAGTCGCTTTTTCAATTAAATTCCCCCTTTGTCGTAACTGCTTTTGATGTTCCTAAATTTTAAACGGATCGAGTTCAGCCTGAGACACCTCAACGCTGCATTCAGAATACCCCGACTCTATAAGCAGAGAGGCAAGTCGTGATGCCACCTCTTCTGCCATAATTATTTCAGTAGAAAAATGCCCCGCATCTATAAGAGATATCCCCATATCTTCAGCTTCACGGGCTTCATGATATTTGACATCTCCAGTTACAAGAACATCTGCACCACACCGTACGGCGTCGTGCAGAAGCGATGCGCCGCTTCCGCTGCAGAGCGCTACCTTCGATATTTTTGCATTACCGTTGCCAACATACCTTAACGAAGGTGAAGATAGGATATATTTCAGGTCTGCCGCATATTCAGCAAGAGTCCGACATGACTCCAGACGTCCGACCCTCCCCAATCCTGATTTGACACCTTCATTCAGAAGCGGATAAAGATCGAATGCCGGTTCTTCATAGGGGTGTACAGCCAATAAAGCCCTGACTGCACGCGAGAGTTGATTTTTATCTATGAGAAGTTCAAGCCGCTTTTCAGATACAAATGCCGGATCACCAACAGTTCCGATATATGGAACCGCCCCCTCAAGGGGTGTAAATGTACCTGTACCCCCCACGGTAAACGAGCACTCTTTATATGCTCCGGATCTTGCGGTAAAAGGAAATAAAGCCGAGCGCACTTCATCCAGCTTTTCCTCAGGAACGAACACCGTCAGCTTAGCCAGTTCCCCAACGAATGTCACCCTTAGTGGAACGCAGTCAATAAGTCCGATCTTACGCGCTAACAGGTCATTCAAACCTCCGTCGGCTATATCATAGTTGGTGTGCAGAGAGACTATAGACAAACCGGCTCTGATAGCTTTGTGAATTGATCCGCCTAAAGGGGTTGAGTTGGATATTGATTTCAGAGGTTTGAATATAAGCGGGTGGTGAGTTACTAGAAGTTGGCATGAGGCTTTAATCGCTGAATCTATTACATCAGGGGTTGGATCCAGGGCTACCATTATCCGGCTCACCTTGGCGGGAGGATCTCCGATCTGCAGTCCTGGATTATCCCACGATTCCGCAAGGGAGGCAGGAGCTATTTTATTAATGATTCCAACTATATCTGAGATTTTTGGAATTTTCATCGACTGAAATTAAAAAGAGTGCAACCTTGCGGTGTGCACTCTCGTTGTGAGGTATGAAACAGGAAGTATCCTGAATATCTAGCCGACATGCGGCGTTTTACCCCCGAATAAATAAAATGGTGGGCCCACCAGGACTCGAACCTGGGACCAACCGGTTATGAGCCGGTGGCTCTAGCCAACTGAGCTATAGGCCCGTAGGGGAGTTGCATAATAGATTAGCCTAAAACTACTGTCAAGCACTTTTAGTGCTTTTTTTCTTTCAGATTATCCAGAGATGAACTCTTTGTTTAGTCATAAGACTCTACTACCGGTTTTTATAGTTCCTCTTACTTTAAATCTGTCAGTATTGCCGGGATGAAAATTACGCGCGGGAAAGAAAGCGTCCGTCACGAGTATCCACTTTAACCTTTTCACCCGCTTCAAGGTATGGTGGAACCCTGATTTTCAAGCCTGTCTCAAGAATGGCTTCTTTTGTCTCGGCTGTAGCTGTGGCATTTTTCATAACCGGAGGTGTTTCCGTAACGGTCAACTCAACGGTCATAGGCAGATCAACATTAACCATGCGCCCTTCAAAGAGACCTAAAACCACTTCAGTCCCCTCAAGCAGATACATCGAAAGCGGCTCAAACTCATCAGATGGCATCTCGAACTGTTCATAACTCTCCAGATCCATAAAAATCCCATTGCCCCCATCGGCATAAAGGAACTGCCCTTTGTGTCTCTCAAAATCCGCCTCATCAACCTTGTCACCGGAGCGAAATGTTTTCTCCAGAACCTGTCCGGTAATCAGGTTGCGGTATTTTGTCCTGACCATAGTGTTGGCACCACGTGCAGTGGGTGAACTGACGGTTATATCAACTATCACACAGGGCGAACTATCAAGCTGAATTACGAGCCCTTTTTTAAAGTCCGAAGTAGAAAACATGAAAAACGATTCTCCTTAGTATTTATTTTTTGCGATATTCCGCAGTCGGCCAGAACGGAATTCCGCCCCGGGGTGTAAATTCTCCTTTAACCTTTAGCCAGAGAGGCTCCAGCAATTTAACCAGATCATTACAGATGCGATTTACGCCAGCTTCATGAAACTCCCCATGCATACGGAATGACCCAAGATAAAGTTTCAGACTTTTGCTTTCAACACACAACTGATCCGGCTGGTAATCAATGATGATTCTGCCGAAATCCGGCTGCCCGGTCATTGGACATAGGCAGGTGAACTCAGGACACTCAATATGCAGAGTACCGACAACTCCCGCCGGATTCAGTTCAGCCTTTGCAAACGGACTTGGAAAAACTTCAAGAAGCGCAGAGTCCGGCTTGTCGTAATTATATGTTGTAGCGCCGGCACCAAGAGATTTGAGGTTATTGTGCAATTCCAATTCAGTTACTCCATTTATGTTTAATTCAGGGCAAAAAACTCCGGTAGGATAACAACAAAGATCGTACGGGGCAATAATTTAATAGCAGGCTCAATCAGGCAATCGGGACAGGAAGCACACTTCCTGCTTCCGGCATAAGATAACAGCGCCAATATTCAGGGAGCAGCTCTGTTGCCAGAGTCATAGCATCCTCTAAACTTTCAGAAGGTATCATCCCCATCTCCTCGACCTGTTCAGGGGGGAAAAGTGATACGAGTATAACTTTGAAGCGCTTGGTTTTCTGTAAAAGCGAATATGCAGTCTGTCCGTTTATTTCATATCCTGAGCGGAGAGCAGCCTCAAAAAGCTCTAAAGATTTGTGGCGAAACCAGTTAAAAAATGTCGAGTTACCAAACCCGTCACGACACTCTGCCAGAAGGATCATAACGCCGCCATCTTTTATGGACTGTGCCGCATACTCCATAGACTTATGAGCCTGAATCAGATTTATATCCTTTGGAAAACCTCCGCATGAGGCTATGACTAGATCCGCCTTTTCCTGCAGTGGATAGGAAAAATTCTTACTGTAAAACCGGCACCCCTCCTTATGAGCCGTCATCCAGTTACCGGCAAAAGCCGCAATAATACGTTTATCTGCCGACAACACAGTATTCAATATTAAAGAAGGGTTTAGAAACGCACAACCTTCCAGCATGGCAGCATGAACCGGATTACCTTCCAGATTACCGGTTACAGCCAGAGGGTTTTTGCCGCTGCCGCCCCCTGGATTAAGAACAACGAAATGACTTGCCATACAGGATTTACGACTGGCGATACCTGGCAAAACGCTTTTACGCCCACCTCCAAATCCGGCAAAATAATGAAAACCTATCGTGCCTGTAAGAATCAGATGATCCGCCTCAACCGCTTTTCGATTTATGACAACTTCGATCCCCCCCGAAGTTACGCCGACAAACCTCAAGGCGTCAGGATCGTCACATTCATGATCAGAAACTTTTATTCTCCCATACAAAGATCCAAGAATTTTCTTATGTTCATGTTCGCTCTGCTTACGGTGAATTCCGAGGGCGATTATTATTTCAATATCACCATCGGAAATTCCTTGCTGGTTGAGAGAATCCAGCAGGATAGGAAGATATATTTCGCTCCCTGTATATCTGGTAATATCAGAAGTAACAATAACAACCCTGTCACCAGGCTTTAAAGCGGATAAGTTGTCTGCGCATGAAGCCAGAGCAGCCTTTATTATATCTTCAGGTGAATTATTGACAAAAATTGGAGGGGGAAGAATCACTCCCGCCAGACGTTCCGGCGGGAGATCGATAGTAAGCAGAGATGATCCGTATTTAAGCTCCATCAGACACTAAATCCAGGCATCGCCGCCATCGTATTCATAATCGGCGCTCTTGGTTTTTGAAGTTACCTTGAACTTTGCCTCTCTGGCAAGTCGCTTCATCTTTTCAGAAGCGGTTTCACCCAAATCCGAAAGTTTGCAACGGATTTCACGACCTGAGGCAGGAGTCAGAAGCAGTGCGGCAGCTGCGCCGATTACTGCGCCCGAAGCAAAGGCAATTACAGCAGCTGCGGCATTATTATTGTTGCTTGACATTGAAATCTCCTTTATCTGTTGGAATTGTGGGGACTGTATACGGATGTTTTTTTAACACAGCAGAGCGTTGTAATCAAAATAAAATATCATCAGCAGAAACCATGTTTACTTAAAAGTTCATTAAAACTCTTCTGCATAAGAGGCTTTGTAAGATAATCATCGCACCCCCCGTTCATAAGGGCATCAAACATATCGTCAGGAGAGCTGCTCCCCGTAACCATAAAGACAGTCGTACGCGGCACTCCTGCCGCCTCTTCTATTTCCCTTATTCTTTTAAGCGCTTCATGCCCGCTGATACCCGGCATTGAGATATCCATGCATATAAGGTCGAAGTGAGCATCAGCCGCGAGAGCCTCGTTAACACGCTCCAACGCCTCTTCCCCACTTTCAGCCGATATTATTGAAGTACGCCCTTCAAGAAACATAGCAAGCAACTCACGATTCATTTCAACATCGTCAACTATCAGCGTTTTCATCTATTGCCCCTCCGGTGCTTTCAATCGGTTTTTTCTGCTGATCAAGCTGATACTGTTTGACAAAAGTCTCTTCAATAGCTTGAGAATTAAATGAAAGTGCTGTCATTCCAAGAAAACGTAAACCACCTTCAATACTGTTTTCTATTATGCTGACCGGCCCCTTCCGCTCCACGTTTATCGTTTCAGTTATTATTCCAAGAGTTATACTTACACCCTCATAAAGCATCTTTTTTACATTAATTTTTGGATTGCACTGTTCGTATGTTCTTGAACGAACCGCTTGGGTTCGCTCAGTTATCTCTGCGCGTTTAGCTGCAAACGCTTTCATATCTAAAGTACCTTTAGGCGCGGCACTGAACTCCGCAACCAACACTTTAAGCTCGTTGAAGAGACCGTTAAGCTCGGTAAGATCACCGTAATGAACACCGGCAACCACACGGGTATGCAGCGACGTTACGCTCCCAAGATTACCGCATTCAATACCGGCAAGTGCAAAATATTCACCGCCTGTCAAGCCGCCTTTATTGATACTTATTGATCCAAGACACTTTATATGGGAATTTCTTATTTCTGTTTCTGCCAGAAGATTTCCTGCACACTCAATGTTTGTATCATATATAAAATTTGCCGCAATATTTCCACCGCATTTTATAATTCCTGCCCCCTGCCCGTTCATACCGCAAAAAGAGATGTCCCCGTCAGATTCGACCGTACAGACACCGATATTACCATGAATTTTTATCCCTTTAGTAGCTTTGACAAAAAAATCGTCAAGAATGTCACCCTTTACTTCAACATACCCCTTAAAAGAGATATTACCAACTTTGAAATCAACGTCACCTTCAACTTCATAAATATCGCTGACGGAAATTTCACCATCTTTATAGATTACCCGACCGGCTGATGCTGCAAACAGAGTATTGCCATCCTCCCCTATCCGAATATTTTCTCCAATGCAAAGCTTAACAGGAGCACCTGATTGAGGCTGTATAATATTCCCCGTCACCGACCTGCCAGGCTTACCAGATCCGGGAGGTTTGATTGTCGCAATAAGATCGCCTGCTTCAACATTAAGAAAGGATTGGACATGGCGAAAATCCACAGCCTCGAATGTCTCTTCTTTCTCACTCTTTTCCTCAGCCAGATCGTCAACAACAGCAATAGAGATTTGACCATCCTCACCGGGAACCATCGGCATACCCTTAGCCAGCAACAGCCCACTGACTGATTTACCGCTTGCGGCTGAAAGGAGAAGAGAAACAACAGACTCTTCTATTATCCCCTCTCTAATTTTGAAATGTGCCAGATGCTCCTGTAACTCCAATGCAGCAAGCGGATTGCCCCCGATATTTGATGGTTCGTACATACAACGACATTCAAGAAAATCCGGGCTGTTTACAAATGTAATCGTATAGCCCTGACGTTTCGCCTCAAAGCGTGTTGCAGACTCCGCTGGTTGTACGAAAATCTTTTCAGCCATGTTTAAATCCCGATTTCCAGTTTGCTTAAAGTTGAAAGCAATCTCCCCGGTTCTACCGGCTTAAGCAAGTGTGCGGCAGATTTAGCGGACATATAAGCTTGAATTACATCTTGCGGGGTATTAAGGGAAGAGAGAACAATTATACTCACCCCGTCATTAATCGAAACACCCCACTCTTTTTCTATCTGCCTGATTTCTTTTGCTGCGGTATGCCCATCCATCTCCGGCATGACTATATCCAGAATTATAAGATCGTAAGGCTTGCCACTCTCAAACTCTGTCCTGAACATATCTACACCCTGCAAACCGTTCTCCGCCATAGAACAATCAGCTATACCTGAAAGGTATTCCGCTATAAGTTCACGCCCCAATTCATCATCGTCTACTATAAGACATTTAATCATAACAAAAAAACTCCGGGTCAGCCGGGTAAAAGCCCCAGACCGCCTAAAACCTCAATAAATTCCTTGTATTCGGACTGCAATAGAATCAACCTCTCTGATGCCTGAGACAGATCTCCCTCTTTAGCCGATTTCTCAATTTCAGCAGCAGTACTGTTTATTCTTAAAGCGGCTATGTTCGCAGCTGACCCCTTTATTGCGTGAGCATGGCGTCTTACTAAGTCCATATCCTCCGCATCAATCGCCGCCGACAGCCCTTCCAGCTCAGGGACAACCCCTTTGCAGAAAAGCCCGATAAAACGGGGTATCATCTCAGCACGTCCGCCAAGCCTCTCCTGCAGTTCACTCTGCACAAAAACTGCGGGGAGGTTTTCCTCCTCTTCTTCAACCAAAGAGCTCTGCGGAGCAATATCTACTGCTGCTTCTTTCGACGACTCTATCGTTTCTATCGGACTTTTAGAGTATTTACTTAAAACCTGAACAAGAAGCTCAGACTTCACAGGCTTTGTCAGATAATCGTCCATGCCCGCATCGATGCAGACCTGTCTGTCTTCACTCCCCGCGAAAGCGGTCATTGCAACGATAGGAACCCTGTTCGCCCTTCCTGATGTCAGTTCAAACTCACGAATTGCCCTTGCCGCCTGCAGCCCGTCCATCTCCGGCATCTGGACATCCATAAGAATGACATCAAAGCTGTTCGACATATAAGCTTCGAGTGCCAGCAGTCCATTCTCAACTGAAAATATATTATGCCCGGACGGTTCCAGAATTGCCTGGACTAAAGCGCGGTTTATCTCCACATCATCAGCAAGCAGAATACTCAACGGCAGCTGTTTAACCTCGCGTGAAGCGATGGCAGCCTCCTGTTCAGCCTCCATAACAGCCTCATTACCGAGCAGAAAATCGGCTGTGAAATGAAAACAGCTCCCCACCCCCAACTGGCTCTCCACCCATATTGTTCCGTCCATAAGCTCTACCAGTTTTTTGCTGATTGCCAACCCAAGCCCCGTACCACCAAATTTGCGGGTGGTTGAACTGTCAGCCTGCTCAAATTGGTTAAAAATCCGCTGACATGCCTCTTCAGAAATCCCTATTCCGGTATCGTTCACACTTATATGAATTGTTAACGTATCCATCTCAAGTGAAGCAAGGGCGACTTTTACAGTTATCTCCCCTTCCTGACAGAATTTGATCGCATTACCTACAAGATTGGTCAAAACCTGACGTAAACGTCCCGGATCCCCAATCAGAGAGAGTGGAACAGACGGCTCAACATTGTATATTATCTTAAGCCCTTTTTCTTCAGCTCTCACCAAAAGTCCGCTCATACAGCGTTCCAGAGCGTCTCTTATGCTGAAAGGGATTTTGTCCAGAGAAAATTTTCCAGCCTCTATTTTGGAAAAATCGAGGATATCATTGACTATCAGCATGAGACTATCTGCAGAGTCCTTTATTGCACGAAGATACAATTTCTCTTTATGCGGTGTAAGACCGCCGCGCAGCATCAGATCTGTCATCCCCATGACCCCGTTCATCGGGGTTCTTATTTCATGACTCATATTAGCCAGAAAATCACTTTTTGCCAGACTGGCTGCCTCTGCCTGCTGACGAGCAACTTCAAGATCTCTTGTTCTCATCTCTACACGCTCTTCAAGATGAAGAGTATGATCGCGAAGCATACCGTAAAGCGTGGTGCTCTCCATAGCGTAGGCACAAGTATACAATACGATGGAAAGGGCATTAAGTGACGGAGCATCCATTGCCGCCGAACTTCCTAAAATGGTAGCGGCAAACATCCCGCGAATACGGGACTGAGTAGCAACTACCTGTAGAAGTAGAGTTTCACCGTTTTCAGTAGGAACAAGCACTGCCTGATTCCGGTTTAACGCCCATGCAAATGTACCGTCTATCATACGTGTTTCAACCAACGCCTCTAAATTTGTCATCTCAGCGACAGGCTCTGTCACCACCAGTTCAAAACTGCCATCATCCTCATTCTCGAAAAAACCCATCGACTTGAAGGTAAAAAGACGCTTCAGCTGTAAGATGGTAGCCCTGAAAATTCCGACACCATCCTTGGCTCTGCTTAAATCCCCCTGAAATTCGCTGCTGGAAGCAAGCATTTCAAGAATCGATAGCAGTCTCTGGTTGGTTTCTTCAAGATATGTGACCCGCTCTTGAAAAAAATCAACAGCCTGTGATTGATTCTGCTCAATCATTCGCCCCTCCCGAGAGAATGGCAAATGTTTCAGAGATTTGTGATTCCGACTGTTTGATAACTGTACCGAGCATATTCACCGTAAAACCAAGCCTGTCCCAGGCGCGGGGATCAAGAGGAGGAACTCCATTCTCTGCCCCCTGCCCAAACTCCATTGAGTGACATATTATATCTGCAAGATGTGTTAAGGCTGTTTCAATCTGAAACTGTTCTGCATTTGCCGGATTATGGTGACAGGCAACGAGCTCGCCGATACTTGCAGGGATTTTCCATTTTTTCAGCAGCGCGCCACCAAGATCGGCGTGATCAAATTCAAGCCTTTCACGCTCCAGATCGAGATACAACCTGCCGGTATCCCTCTGCAGTTCCAAAAGCTCCCTTGTCACCTCCGGTCTAGCTGTAGCCAGAACGACTTGTCCGACATCATGCAGCATTCCGGCAACAAAAAGGCGTTCAACATTCGACTCTCGCCGGTAAACAGCAAGACTCCGCGCAATAATTCCGCACGCTATTGAGTGCTTCCAGAACGAACTCATTTTCATGAGATCTTCCGGAATCCCCTTAAAGACCCCCATTACAGATGCTGCAAGCGCAAGATCCCTTAGCGGCTGCGTTCCTATGATAGTAACCGCCTTGGAGATTGATTCAACCTTTGCGTAACAACCGAACATAGGGCTGTTAGCCAAACGGAGAAGGCGTACTGCAAGCCCCTGATCCTCAGTTATTATTTTGGCTATATCATCAACAGAGCTGCGCGGATGATTGATTGTCTCATTCAGGCGCTCGTAGAAAAGCGGAAGAGAATAAACCGTTGAGGTTTCATCTACAAGTCTATCCAGAGTTATAGTTCTGTTATCAAATAGCGACATGCTGCACCTTTCTTAATGCCGCAAGTTTCATGAGCTCAAGCATTACAGGATGATCACGGGTTGTGTGACAAAATAGTGGTTCCAATGACTGCTCGGCTGCAAGCAGCTCAGCCGGGTCAACGTCGGCAGGAATTGCATCAGAGGATTCATCATTCCCCTCCCCTACAATATCTGCCTCAAGAACACCCCATGTACGGAAAATAACAAGATGTTTCTGGGTTAATTCCGCGCCGGCACCAAGGAGCATACGACCTGATCGGTCGTGCACATCAGCAGCCAGAACCATACCGGTTTCAATATTATCAATAGCAACCTTGCCCATTTATCCTCCGGATGATGTTCAAGCATCTTCCAACATAAAATTCTGTCCACCCATACGACTCAACTCAAACTTATGAGATCCTGAAAACTCAATAAACCGGACTCCCATTCCTGGCAATCCTCCTGATTCACCCCACATCCGCACGCAACAGACCTCAATCTCGATCGGAGAGGGATCTTCCAGATCAAGCAGAGCAAGCCAACCTCTCTGACCAATATTCCAGGGGTTGAAGTTGACAAGAAAACAGCCACTGCAGGAAATATATGTAGTAACAGTTGGAACAGCACAGCAGCTTTCGGTTGGACTGGTTATACTGAGCAGTCCGGACAGATGCCTGTGGGATCTTTCGCTTGCTCTTACTTTACGCTGGGTAAACGGTTGACAGTAGGCACTTACAAAAAGTGCCGGTGCAATATTGCTTGGGTAATTGGTCACAAATGGAAGTGTACGAATCTCACCGGTCTGTTCATTACACTTAATTCTTAATGCTGGAAAAACTGCTACCAGTTCATTCAGAAGTGCTTTTTCATCCTCCGAACAACGCATATAGGTCGGCATATCTACAAGAATACCGTTAATTCTGCAGTAAACAGTGTACTGGAAAAAACCGAATATCGACTGAACGCAAACGAGCTTCACGCCGGATATAGCAAGCTCTTTGTGATAAGCCTCCAGACTTGCCCCCTGACGACAAATCAGCAGTACGGTTGTTGTTCCGCTATTAGAATCTGTCACTACAACTCCCTGTAAACTTTCTAAACGGTCGAGGGGGGGAGCATATCACAGGAAACCGGTTGAAAAAAAGCTTCTTTTTAATTAGAACCGGATTGAGCGCCCTCAAATAAAACAGATTGCATCATAAAACCCGAATTAAATGTCGCCTGATCATATCCTCAAAGTCAGCGTCCTGATTACTGCTGTAAACTAAAGATGAACCTATCTCGGCGGCTAGTATGGCACAAAGATATTTTTGCGGCAGCCGCCTTACCCGTTTCCGGTATACTGAGGATTCCCGCAAAAGCTCAGGAAGATGGCTCATAATAGCCTTACGATATGGGTGACGAAGGCAAAGTTCCGGTTTAGCCGAAAAAAACTGGAATAGCCTGGAGTAGAATCTATTTATGTTATGACTTATTGTTTCTGAAATTTCGCTGCAGAGCAGAACCCCACCCGATTCTAAACGTCGTTGCAGAATAAGACGCGCCTCATCGGCAGCACGCTTTTCCAGAATATTAAGGACATCGGCTGCATAACGCTCTTTCTCTTCCATAAATTCACTTTCAGTAAGAAGAAGGTTGGCTATGATTTCGTAGGAGGAAGATATAACTCCGCACTTGTTAGCCGAAGAGTCGCGCATCAGGATAACACCGCTCTTTTGTAGATTAATTCTCGCTTCAGGGGTTATAAAAGAGTTTGCCCCCTCAATTATTACCGCTGAAGAGGGGGTACCGTCCTTGTCAAGAAACAGACGCCAGTTATCTCCATCAATTGTCTCGGGACGACCACCCGCAGGGATAAACAGATCCGCCTTAACATCAAAGACCAGACTGTTGTAGATATGATTGAAATCATCTATATCAAGCCAATCCTCAACGAGACCAACCTCATTTCGGCTGACTCTTCGATGAGACTCTTTAAGGCCATCTATCCTCCGCCCCGAGCGGAATATAATAAAGCCGCGATGGTTAAGAAATTCAGGATTAAAAGCATCAAGATCGTGCGCCAGAACAATCCTGCGCAACTCCTCATGGTTTACGCCCTCAGGGTCATAAAGTGCAGCCGTCCCATCAAGTATGAGGCGAACCTGCATACCTGGAGATCGATCAAGCAGAATACGGAGTGAATTGCCGGCAACATCCCCGTTTGGACCGCCAGTCATTTTAACTGAGAAGATATCACTGCGAATATTTATTCCGAGAGTTTCAGCCATGGTTATTTCAGCAAAAGAGACAACCCCTGTCGAAGTAACCCCGTACTGCTTGTGATTTATACCGAAACGCTTACTCGACATTATACCGACCCCTAGAATATACCCGCGCTTCTTCGACAACGACGCAATAGCCTCAATCATAGCGTCGTGCATATTTTCGTCAGGACCTATCTCAATCGGCTCATCATCTCCGTAGTAGTCAACAACCCTCCTGTCTCTCGCAACGCCGTTTTCTGTTATGAATATATCCAGAAAAGCATTAGCAATGCTGTACTGAAGCTTATAGAGCCTACAGTTTTCCGAATCGCTGCCAGACTGCTCTAAATCTGATACATCCAGCACAACCGCCAGTTTGGATCCACCCTCGTATATATCTTTATTCTTTAGATGCTGCGTATTTGCTAGAACATATACTTCACGGAAAATTGTGTTGACTGAAGTTATATAATCATCAGCACTTCTCGCAATTACAGTACGCCAGCCACCCCTGGCTATATCTGAGAATCCAACATGGTATCCAGTACCGAAGCGGCTGAAGAAAAAGGTGATACGGAAGGGGAGAGCCTCAGGGAGGTCGGCGGTAAACTCCTTACCAAGCATCCTTAGATAACCGGGATCGAGCCTGAACGCCAGAGCCTGCTTCTCAACCACAAAAAAATTGGTTTTGAGCGTGTGAGTTACCAGAAGCAGAGCACAACGATAAACCGAACGACGGATATCATCCAGCCATCGATGACCGGTATTGTAACCCTCTACGGCATCCTCTGCCTCTGTAAGGGTTTCGACATAAAGTTTTTCTCTATAGGTAAGTTCAGGATCAAAGCGTATCCTGAACAGTTTAATCAGAAGCTGTGCCATCTCAGGGTGATCGTAGAAAGAACTCTGCACATCCTCCAGACCAAAGCGCTCCGGCTGATTGTGAGCAAGTGTGGTATGACAAAATGATATGTATGAATTAACTAAAGCCGCATCTTCTCCGGAGAGCAGACCTTCAACAACATAATCTCTATAAACAGGGGATGAAGTGGCAAGTATCTGAGTTGTGCAAAGCTCTCGTTTCAGGCGCTCAACCAATGAACTTTCCGGTGTGATATCCTCTCCCTTGCGGCTTATAACAAAGAATGTACCGAGAAAATAAGGGTGAATACCATTCGAGATCGTCTGGCAATAAGCCCTTCGGATACCTATATCCAGGCGATTAAACACCTCCAGCAGCTGCAGGAGAAATTCCCCTTGAGGCGGGTTTCCAACTGCAAAGAGCAGTCGCGTCTCGCTTCGCCCATCCCGGTCTACATTCGCTATATCAAGAAAAAGACCACCGGATGCATTTGCGCTATCAAACAGCCAGACGAGATAAGCAACCCTCGAGGGGGGGGACATACGAATATAGTTCTCGTTGTTCTGCCATAATATTGTTAACAGTCTGACGAACTTTTTAAGATCAAATGAGGGGAATGAAGAGCGCAACTCCTTACGCACTTTCTGAATAATTGACAATGGAATATCTATATTTCGTTCAAGGTCTATTTCATGGTTCTCTCGTCGATCAAACTCAAAACGCTGTATTTCAAGTTCGCTTTCAATTCCAGGCATATTCGTATTAGAGTGGGAAAACATGGCGTAGGATATTTCCCGGTCACCTATATGGCGTAACGAATTGTAAAGCGAACCGGGGCGATTCAGACAAGCAATCACAAGCTGTTTTTCCTGATCCGTAAGAATAAGGTGACGGTTATTCTTTAACCGCCCCATCTCCCTCGCAAGCAGAGTCAAGGCATCCTCTTCATCAGCCATTGCCTGGAAGAGATAAGGGCTCATCTGTTTCTGAAGCCATGCCGCGTTCTCTTCAGCGGCGATTCGGTAGGAGTCTACAGAGCTACTAACAAGTGTTGGCAAGTGCATGACCTTTATCTCCGGTTAAGCTTATATTTTTCCGGTAGTATAACGTCATTTTTATAATCAGCAAAGACTTACTGATATGTTTTTATTACCGATAAAAATGCATTAAAGCTTTTCTTGACCGTGCAGGATCTAATTGTGTATAGTCTCGCCTCATATTTTATTCTACCTGTAAACAGGAATATTGTTTTGCCAGAAAGAATATGCAGCACACAATACAGGGTCGACGGAATCGCTGTTTTGACCATAACCGGAAACGCCGCAGCGTCAGCAAAAGAGCTATTGGAGGCTGTTCGAAGACATATAGGCACAGTTGAGCTTAAAGAGGATGTAAAGGGCATTATCCTTACCGACTCTTACGTCGGATTCTGCCGATGTGTCACAGAACGCCCCTCATCTCTGCATTACGCCGCCGGGTTATCGGTTTTGGGGCAGCAGACTGCAACCAATATCGAAAAGACAGGCAAACCATGCATTGCCGTCTTTGAGAATGAATGTTCAGGGATTGGACTGGAATTAGCTCTAGCCTGCGATTTTATAGTTGCTTCTGAAACTGCAACCTTTGGTTTTCCTGATATCGAACTCGGATTGATACCGTTTTGCGGGGGGAGTCAGAGGCTTAGCAGATTGGTTGGTAAATCAAAAACGAAAGAGCTTATCTACAGCGGAGATTTGATTGATGCTGCAGAGGCGCACAGAATAGGTCTTATAAACCGGATATATCCTGAAGGAGAAGCACTTCTCCAAGCTGAGAAACTTCTTGCACATATCTGCACCCGCAGTCCGAATGCGATACGAATCGGAGGTGAGATTGTGAATGCAGGTTACGACATTGACCTGCAGACCGCCTGCATGATGGAACGGGACGCTTTTGCACTATGCTTTGCAAGCTTCGACCAGCGTGAGGGGATGCAGGCCTTTCTGGAAAAACGTCCGCCTCACTTCAAGGGGGAATAATCATGCCGCTTGATAAGGGATGCGTACAGATCTACACCGGTGACGGCAAAGGTAAGACAACCGCCTCACTTGGACTTGCTCTACGCGCGGTGGGGAGAGGTCTAAAAGTATGTATGTTTCAGTTCATCAAAGGTGGGGGACGTTACGGTGAACATATCGCTGCCGACAAACTTGCACCGCTGTTTACAATTATACAGACTGGAAAACCTGGCTGGGTGAACACCAGGGATATCAGAGAAGACCGCCGGGTTGCACAGGATGCACTTATTCACGCCCGTGAGCTTATGACTTCAGGCGCTTACGATCTCTTTATATGTGATGAAATAAACGGCGCCGTTGCCTTTGGACTGATTGACGTAGAGCAGGTTCTTGAATTTATCAGCCTGAAACCGGATAAAACCGAACTGGTGCTTACCGGACGGAGTGCGGAACAGCGGGTTATAGACGCGGCTGACCTTGTAACTGAAATGCGCGAGATAAAGCATTATTATAAAACAGGAGTACCAGCGCGCAACGGCATTGAGATGTAAAAAAATAATAAACAAAACATACCGGAGGTAATTCACAATGGCTGAAAGAACATTACGCGTACTTGTTGGCAAACCCGGGCTTGATGGTCACGATCGAGGGGCGAAGATAATTGCACGCGCTTTTCGCGATGCCGGATTCGAAGTAATATACACCGGACTGCATCAGACCCCGGAGCAGATTGTTGCAGCAGCTATTCAGGAGGATGTTGACTGTGTCGGTCTTTCGATCTTATCTGGAGCGCATAACACCCTGTTGCCAAAAGTAATGCATACTTTTAAAGAGAAGAGTGTTGATGATATTAAAGTTTTTGCCGGTGGCGTAATCCCTGAAGACGACATTCCCGGACTTAAGGAAGCGGGGATATGCGAGGTATTCACACCCGGCACATCAACTGAAGATATTGTTGCATGGGTAAAAAACAACGTACAGCCAAGAGCCTGATGCCGTTCAAAAAACTCCATATAAAAACCGCGAACCGGGTCGGCTATATTCTGCTTGATGCCGGTTCGCGATTTAACAAACTCTCAATTACCACCATTCGTGAGCTAAAACGCGCTGTTGAACAGCTTGAAGACGAACCTGAAGCTAACGCAATAGTTCTTAGCGGCTATCCGGGCGAGTCGTTCGCGGTCGGGGCTGATATCGGACAGATGGTTCATTTTACACCTGATGATGCCCTTCACTTTTCCGAACTTGGGCAATCTCTTTTCGACCAGATTGAATCCTGCCCAAAACCGGTGATTGCCGCACTGAACGGCATAACAATGGGAGGGGGGTGTGATCTTGCTATGTCCTGCGATATTCGCATTGCCACAGAAAACCTGCGCATTGGACACTCTGGAGCAAAACTGGGCATAATAACCGGTTTCTGCGGCACTCACAAACTCCCACGAATTGTCGGCAAAAATTACGCTCGGGAAATTTTTATGACCTCCGAAATTTATGGTTCTGCTGAAGCACTACAGATGGGTTTGGCTGATCGCGTTTATCCGGATAATGACTTCTGGGACAAAGTATCAAGCTTTGCTGAAAGGGTCGCCAGCCATAGTCTAACAGCACTATCATCGGCAAAACGCCTGATAAATGCGTCCGAGGATACTGATCTCCGCACCGGTTCTCTATTGGAACGTGAAATCTCCACCAATACAAATTCCCCTTACTGCTGACAAGCCAACCATCACCCTCTCTTTTTATTCAACAATCTTCTTTTCCTGCTTATCTGTATAATTTCTTTAACCTATCCAAAAAATAGTTGCACGTTTATTTTTTTAGTGTTACAAGCTGACGTATAATATTTATTTAGTATGAATTTTGGCACTCCAAATAGATATTAATTCTGATAAAAGGAGATAAATTTAAAATGATTGTACGCAAAAGAATACTTTTCTCACTTACTGCGCTTCTTATTTTCTCTGCAAAGCCGGGCATGGCTGCCCACCCGCTTATAGGCGATGATGCCGGCACTCTGGGTAAGAGCAGTATGCAGCTTGAACTGAACGGAGACATAAGCAGAGAGAATGAGACTGTCAGCGGCTCAACAACCAGAGAGACGGGTAAACAGCTTGCTGTAGCATTCGGAATAGGGCTCACAGAGAGAGTTGATCTCTCAATAGGTTTTGCAAGAGCATGGAGCAACGGGAATAGTGACGATGTATCCTTTAAGGATACAGGTTCAGCCGATTTTTCAATGAATCTGAAGTGGCAGTTTTATGAACAGGGGGGGGTGAGTGCAGCAATCAAACCGCAATTTGGATTCTCATACATAGTTGGTGATTCTGAAGACCATGTAGCCAACTATGGTGCGGCGTTGGTTGTTTCTAAAGAGTTTGAACCTTTTGCTCTTCATCTGAATACCGGCTACAGCTACAACGACTACAAACTACAGGCGGCAAAGGATTTATGCAGAAAGAGCACACTCGATTTTTCTCTGGCAGCAACCTATCAGGCGACTAAAAATATTACACTTGTGACAGACTTTGGCGGGAGTACAAGCGATGAAAAAGCATCGGACAAAATGCCTATATTCCTTTTAGCCGGAGCAATTTATGCGGTTAATGATAATTTAGACTTAAGTGGTGGAGTTAAAGCAGGACTGACTGATCGGGAAGATGATCTCTGCGGAACTTTCGGCGCTACATTCAAATTTTAAATAACCAAAAAACAGGGGGATATTATTATGCATATGGCAGACGCACTACTTTCACCGGCAATTGGCGGCACAATGTGGGCGGCATCAGCCGCAACAATCGCATTCTGCTCAAAAAAAGTCCGGAACGAACTGGATAACAGTAAAATCCCGCTAATGGGAGTTCTTGGAGCCTTCATATTTGCCGCTCAGATGATAAATTTTACAATCCCGGTAACCGGTTCAAGCGGGCATCTGGGTGGCGGGCTTATATTATCCATCCTGCTTGGTCCGTACGCAGCCTTTCTAACAATAGCATCGGTTCTGGTGGTGCAGGCACTCTTCTTTGCGGATGGTGGCTTGCTGGCGCTTGGGTGCAACATTTTCAATCTTGGTTTTTTCCCCGCATTTATCGCCTACCCACTTATTTATAAGAAGATAATCGGTGAGAAACCAACCGCGTCAAAGATTTCCGTAGCCGCGATAATTGCCGCAGTAGCAGGTCTGCAGCTGGGGGCTTTTGCAGTAGTTCTGGAAACTACTTTATCCGGTATTTCTTCTCTGCCGTTTTCTACTTTTGTAGCCATGATGCAGCCTATTCACCTTGCTATTGGAGTTGTGGAAGGTTTTGTTACAGCATCCGTTGTATCATTTGTCTACAAAGCCAGACCTGAAATAATGCAGAGCAGTGCAGAGGAAGTTACAGTTGAAAGACATCCGATTAGGAGTTTGCTCATCACATTTATGGCAGTAGCCTTTATAACGGGGGGGATCTTTTCGTGGTTTGCATCAGAACATCCCGATGGACTTGAGTGGTCGATAGAGAAGGTTACCGGTAAAGGGGAAATTGAGGGTGACTCCACCGGTGTACATACGATGCTTGGATCTCTGCAGGAGAAATTGGCGTTTTTACCTGACTACACCTTTAGGAAATCTGTAACAGCAACTAAAGAGGGGGGAGAACCTGCAGATATAGCTTCGTCTCACTCCACAGCCGAAAGCAAAGATGTTTCAGACGAAGATACAGACAAACTTGGGACAAGCCTTTCGGGGATTATCGGTGGCTTACTCTCCCTCGCTTTTGCCGGTATAATAGGGTTTATTCTGAAAAAGAGAGCTCAAAACAGTTGAAATGAAAAACAATCCATATTCATGCGCTTTTCAATAAAAATGTGGTGAATTAAGCTAAAAAACGCTTGGGATCAAACTAAGAAGGCACCATGACAGGTGCCTTCTTAGTTTGATATTTTTTTATGCTGCTTTTAGTTATTTGCGTTATCTATAATTACTGCCGTATTCTGATTGAAGGCAACTGCACCGTCAGCAACATCATAAATTGCGGAACCAACATAGATGGAGGAACGTGCATCTTCAGCTCCCAACAAGACTCCTTCTACTTTCAGTTCGTTAAGTTCATCTACTATCTGTTCACGTACTCTTTCGGCATTTACTTCAATTGCCTTTGGAATCAAAACTGTGGATACAGAATTATCCGCAGCTGGATTTTCAACATTCAACTCGTCATAAGCAGTTACAACACTTGGGTATATTTTGTTTACAAGCTCAGCAATTTTTGAATGTGCTACAGCCGGTGTATTTAATTTATTATTTAAAATAAACGCATCAACTGCTGCGGTGACTGCCCCGCACTTTTTATGTCCAAGTACTATAACCTTTGTTGCCTTCAAGTGCTCGACGGCATAATCAATACTCGCCAATTCGTCGGTATCCGCAACATTACCGGCAACACGAATAACAAACAGATCACCAAGAGTCTTATTAAAAATAAGTTCAGGCGGCACGCGTGAATCAGAGCAGGTAATTACAACGGTTTTTGGATCCTGCGCCGATGTAAGATCAACTCCGGTGACTTTTTTAATTGTAGCAATAACAGTGCTGAAAGTACTTTTATAAACTGTATTACCCTGTTCAAGGTCAGCAGTAGCCGACTCTACAGCAATTGCAACATCAGGACTGCTGGAACTGCAACCACTTATCCACAAAGAACTTACAGCCAACATCATCGCTGCACCAAGAGCCAATTTCTTTCCGTACATAATGGACATCCCCCCTTTTGTTAAAACATACTAGATAAAAAGCTGTTGGCTTTTATCATTGATTTGCTTACACGTCAACATGAATTCATATAAATATTTAAATTGCGGCATTGCAGGAGCAATCTTCTGATCGCCATTTTCGCAGGTTGGAGGTTGCACCACCTTAATATACTTTAAGTATAGCGGAGTCATATTTGTTTTTATAAAACTATCGGTAAATAGTCCGGTTGCCAATAAAAGACCAGCACCTTTTTAATAGAACAGGTTAACAACTCTGCATAAATTTGACAAAAATTCGGATTTAACATAAACAGTAGACATACATTTGCTGAATTTTTATGTAGTAGGGGTACAGAATATGTTTAAAACAACAGAAAGATTCTGTTTTTTCATACTTACAGTAGTTTTTTTTTGCACTACGCTTTTAACATCGAGCGTTTCAGCTGCAGCAACTAAGCCTTTGCGCATCACCACTTCGTTTTATCCAATGTATATTGCCGCTCTTAATCTGACAAAAGGGGTTCAGGGAATTGAGGTTCGCAATCTTACCAAGCCTATGACCGGCTGTCTGCACGATTACAACTCAACCACGGACGATATGAAGCAACTTGCCAAAACTGATATTTTCATTGTTAATGGCGCAGGAATGGAATCTTTTTTAGATAAGGTGATTAAGCAGAAGCCTGATATAAAAATTATAAGCGCAAGTGACGGCATTCAAACTCTGAAAGATTCTACCGGTGAAAATCCGCACGTCTGGGTTAGCATTTCACTGCACATTAAACAGATAAGAATTATCAGTTCAAGACTGGCTGCTCTTGATCCAACAAACAGGAGAGAATATAACAAAAATGCCGACATATACGTTGTAAAACTGGAAAAACTCCGTTCCGAAATGATAGCAGGACTCAAAGGAATAAAAACTCGCGACATTATAACTCTACATGAAGCATTCCCGTATTTTGCAAAGGAGTTCGGCTTAAACGTAGTTGCAGTAATCGAACGGGAACCGGGTTCAGAACCGAATGCAAGAGAAATGGCATCTACGATAAATCTTGTCAGGAAAACCAGAGTAAAGGCAATGTTCGCTGAGCCGCAGTATCCAAGCAAAGCAGCTCAGACTGTTACTCGCGAGACTGATGCAAAACTGTATATACTTGACCCTGTAGTTACCGGGCCAATGAAGGATGATGCGTATATAGAAATTATGAAAAAAAACCTCCGACAACTACAGAAAGCACTCAATTAAATCCGTGCAAAATTCAAATCAACTGGACAAAAGAAGAGGATTACATGAAGAGAGAGCCTGCTGTACACGCCTTATTGACGTAGGCGTGCGCTTTGAAGGCAAGACTGCACTTCAGCAGGTGAACCTCCATGTCCACTGCGGAGAACTCACTGCCATAGTCGGCCCTAACGGTGCTGGTAAAACAACACTTTTAAGAGCGATTATGGGGGAAATTTCGCACTCTGGAGAGCTGCTCTTTCAACCTGCAGGGGACTCTGATCAGCAGAAACGACCGCAGATAGGTTATGTTCCTCAACGGATTGAGATCGATAAATCTGCTCCGCTTACGGTTCTTGATCTTTTTGCAGCGACAGGGACGCGATGGCCACTATGGCTATGGTATCCGAAAAAAATTCGAGATGAGGCGTACGAGGCTCTCAATTTAGTCGGGGGTGCTGAACTTATAGAGAGAAACCTCGGAAGACTCTCCTGCGGTCAACTCCAGCGGGTTCTTCTAGCTCTGGCGCTGAAACCGGTACCGCAACTTCTTCTGCTCGATGAGCCGCTGGCTGGACTCGATCATGCCGGAACCGCTCAGTTTTACGAAATAGTATCCGGTTTACGGAGATATCTGGATCTCTCAATTTTACTGGTTTCACATGATCTGAACGCAGCAGCCTCAATCGCTGACAGAATGGTCTTTATTAACGATAAAACGCTGCTTTTTGACGGTACACCTGCCGAAGTTTTAAAGCAGGAGGATGTTCGCCTGGCATTTGGTCTTGATGATGAGCCGGTCAGTTCGGCTTTTAAATCCTACTGTGCTGTTGACGATGGTACAAAAGAGTGAGTTACTGGAGTTGGTTGATAGGCAGTCTGCCGTTTGAATGGGCGCAGTTTTCTTTCATGCAGAATGCGCTGCTTGCAATCTTACTGGTTTCACCGCTATTTGCACTGATCGGAACCCTCGTAATAAGCAATCAGATGGCTTTTTTTTCCGAAGCTATCGGGCACGCGACCCTCACCGGCATTGCAATTGGAGCATTACTCGGATTACCAGATCCAACCTGGTCGATGATAATTTTCTGCGTTCTACTCGCTTTAGCGGTCACGGTGCTAAGACGCTACGGCACCGTCTCTGCTGACACACTTATTGGGCTGGTCATGTCTTTTGCGGTAGCTTTAGGCGTAGTACTTCTCTCCCGCGACGGCGGCTTTTCCAAATACTCAGGCTTTCTTATTGGCGATCTTCTTACCATAACACCAACGGAAATAGGCAGACTTGCCGTAATACTGCTGGTTGTGGGAGTCCTATGGGTTCTTTACTTCAATCATTTTGTACTTTCCTTTCTCAACAAAAGCCTTGCGCGAAGCAGAGGTTTAAATGTCTGGGCAACTGAAGCTTTTTTTTCCAGCATTGTCGCTCTTGTAGTAGCAGTAAGCATTCCATGGGTTGGTCTCCTTGTGGTCAATTCACTTCTAATAATTCCTGCAGCGACAGCGCGCAATCTTGCTGTAAACAGCAGACAGTACGTCTTAATTGCATTCTGCTTATCTCTTGTTGCAAGCATTACCGGCCTTGTCCTCTCCTTTTACTGGGGTACAGCAACCGGTGCGACAGTTGTACTCGTTGCAATGATGCTCTATGCACTCTCGTTTTTACTAAAACGCTGAGCGACTCCAACTGCCCAATAACCTTGACAGGATAGCTGACACCGTGCTATCTCAACCCGTACTTTATTCAGGTTGAATGACAATTGAATATCAAATCAGGGTGCCCTTTTATGGGCTTGAAAGGGAAGAGGGGTGTGATGCTCAAAGCAGCGATTCCCCCGCGGACCCGCCGCTGTAAGCGAGGACAATGGGCATTTAAGTCACTGGTCGAACAACCGGGAAGGCGCCCGGAGGGTGAATCGCAAGCCAGAAGACCTGCCATGATTTTTCCACTCACACCATCCCTCTGGTAAAGGGAGAGTGAAACGCTATCAGACTTTGAATACGAAAAGTCCGCCGCTTGCAACTGCAGCTGCGGACTTTCTTGTTTTTCAGGAGATAACTATATGCACATAATGGAAGGTTTCCTCCCTGTCAAACACGCTATAGGATGGAGCGCCGTTTCAGCTCCGTTCGTCGCATACGGATTATACACAATTAACAGGCGTATAAAAGAGCAGCCTGAGCAGCGTATGCTGCTTGGAGTTGCGGCAGCTTTTACATTTGTACTTTCAGCCCTCAAGCTGCCATCAGTCACAGGGAGCTGCTCCCACCCGACAGGCACAGGTCTCGGTGCAATTCTTTTTGGACCTACAGCTATGGCACCGATCGGCATGGTAGTGCTGTTGTTCCAGGCAGTGCTTCTTGCACATGGCGGGATAACGACTCTTGGAGCAAATATCTTCTCTATGGCGATTGCCGGACCGTTTGCAGCCGCTGCAATATTCCGAATTGCCAGATCTATACGAGTCCCTTTCGGGTTTTCAGTTTTTATTGCCGCTTCACTTGCCGACCTCCTGACATATCTCACAACTTCAGCCCAGCTCGCATTTGCTTTTCCAGATCCTTCCGGTGGTTTTACCGCCTCGTTTGTCAAATTTGCCACACTCTTCGCTATTACGCAGATTCCCTTGGCAATCAGTGAAGGTCTGCTGACCGTTGTTGTTATGAATGCGCTGACACGATTCAATTCCAAAGAGTTAAAGGAGATGAAGATCATATCGATTCAGGGGGCAAAAGCGTGAAACGATACCAGAATATCTGGATGATTCTTGCTGTCATTCTGCTTTCAGCACTACCGCTCTGGATAGTGAAAAAACCTGTTCCCTGTATGAATGGGAGAGAGGCTGAAATATTTACAGGTGCAGATGATAAAGCCAAAGAGATTGTAGGCAGTATATCTCCGGGGTACAAACCATGGTTCAGATCTGTTATGGAGCCACCAAGCGGCGAGATAGGATCACTCCTTTTTGCACTTCAGGCAGCAGCAGGAGCCGGCTTCCTCGGTTACTGGTATGGCTGCTCAAAAACACGCGCAAAGCAGGACAAAGCTATCCGGAAAGAGATTCGGTGCTGACGGAACAGTCAGCATACTCAAACCGCTGGCGCAAGGTTTCTCCAATCGCCAAAGGGATCTTTACTTTTTGCGGCATACTGGCTGCGTTTTCAGCCGGCTCCCCGGTTGCAGCCCTTGCAGTCGCAATTTTCATCTCCTGCGCCGCTATTGTGGGGGCGGCTGTCCCTTTTTTTATCTATCTGCGGGTGGCAGCACCTCCACTCCTTTTCTTAGCGGCAAGCACTTTATCTCTCTCATTCTCTCTGGATCTTAATGCACCGGCAATCCATTTTGCAGAATCAGAATTACCGAATATTTTGCATATATGCAGCCGATCTTTTGCCTGCCTGACTTCACTGCTTTTTCTCACACTTACGACACCACTCCCGGACATAATATCTCTACTGCGCCGCTGCAAAACACCTGAGACCCTGCTGGATCTTATGATACTCTGCTACCGCACACTTTTTGTGCTGTCAGAATCAGTCAACAACACCATAACCGCACAGTCGGCACGCCTTGGCTATGCAACACCTGGACACTCAATCCGCTCTCTGGGTAGATTGAGTGCCAATTTGACCATGCAAGTCTGGCAGCGTTCAACATCTTTGCAGCTGGCGGTTGAAGCACGCTGCAACGACGGCGCGTTCCGTTTTCTCGAAGCTGACTATCCGAATTCTCGAAGAAATATTTTAATTTCTGCAACATCAGGCATCTCAATGATTCTCTGTGAGCTTGCATTCTCATGAATGAAGCAATTATCTCATTGGCAGATGTTTCCTACCGTTACCCCGACGGCACAGACGCCTTAACAAACTGCTCCATAAAAATAACGCAAGCCTCCAAAACAGCTGTCATGGGTGCTAACGGGGCGGGCAAAACCACACTGTTCATGCACCTTAACAGTTTGCTGCGACCAGACGGCGGGAAACTACTGTACAGAAGAGATCCCTTTGATTACAGTCGCACCGGTTTGCGTGATATTCGTTCTAAGATCGGCCTGGTATTTCAAAATCCTGATAACCAGCTCTTTTCGGCGTGCGTAAGAGAAGATGTTTCCTTTGGCCCAATGAATCTGGGGCTGCCCGAAAGTGAAGTTCGCCTGCGTGTAGAAGAGGCACTTAAGGCTGTTGGTATGCAGGAAACTTCTGACAAACCTGTTCATAATCTAAGTTATGGTCAAAAGAAGCGGGTCTGCATTGCCGGAGTTCTGGCAATGAGACCGGAGGTACTGGTTCTTGACGAACCGATGGCTGGGCTTGACACTCTAATGCAGATGGAGCTGACAGCAATTCTGGATCAGTTGCAGAGTGAAGGAATGACAATAGTTATAGCTACCCATGATATTGATTTTGCCTACGGTTGGGCGGATGAAGTCTTAGTAATGCAGAATGGGCGACTTCTGGCAGGTGGTCTACCGCAGGAAGTCCTAAACAGCTCTGAAGTCCAAATGGAACTGGGCGGAAAACCATTTGTCGCTGAGATTACAAGCTCACTCGCCTTGATTGGCATCGATCTTCGTGATAAAGGTAAACTTCCTGTCAGCAGAAGTGAGTTGTTACTGGCAATCGGCGATTACAGTTTTATTCAGAGGAGAACGTAATGATAATTGTTACAGGTGGTGCCGGACTTATCGGAAGCGCGATTGTACAGAGGCTGAATCAGCTTGGCAGAGAAGATATACTGATAGTCGACCATCTGGGGCAAAGTGATAAATGGCGGAATCTGAACTCACTCCGCTATAGAGATTATCTGGAAAAAGATGTCTTTGAAACTTTGATGGACAAAGGGAGACTTGCTGAACGACTGACAAGCGGCGAAAGACTGGAAGCTGTTTTCCATCTCGGAGCCTGCTCTGCAACAACCGAAACCGATGCAACCTACCTGATAAACAATAACTTTGAGTACAGCAGAAAACTCGCCCTGACTGCACTGGCTGCAGGTGCCCGTTTTATATACGCATCCAGCGCTGCTACCTACGGCGATGGGGAGCACGGTTTTGTTGATGATGAAAAGCAGCTACAAACCCTGCGGCCAATGAATATGTACGGTTATTCAAAGCAGCTTTTTGATCTATGGGCTCAGAAGCAGGGGATTTTGAATAAAATAGCCGGAATAAAGTACTTCAATGTCTACGGCCCGAACGAACAGCACAAAGGTGATATGCGCTCCCTTGTATTGAAGGCTTACGAGCAGATAGGCACAACCGGAAAACTAAAACTTTTCAAATCATACAAACCGGAATACGCCGACGGCGAACAGTTGCGCGACTTTATATACGTAAAAGACGCTGCTGCCATGACCGTCCATTTTTTGCAGAACCTTGATGCCGGTGGCATCTTCAATGTGGGGGGGGGCTCCACAATAAGCTGGAACAGGTTGGCGAAAGCCGTTTTCAGCGCTATGGATAGAGCGGTAAATATTGAATATATCGATATGCCGGAATCCATACGGGCAACCTACCAGTACATAACCTGTGCAGACACCGACAAGATCATTTCGACAGGCTATCTGAATAAAGTCACATCGGTTGAGGATGCAGTAAACGATTACATCAGAAACTATCTTGTGCCGGGTAAAAGGCTCGGAGATTAAAAGAGATATAAGATAATTTTCTTGAAAACAATTCAAATCGAGCAGGTATTTCCATGTCATTAGCAGACCAGGTACTACAGGGGAGCATACGCGCAGCGGCAAGATTGATGCGCGATATCGACGACAGCCGTCCTCAGGCAATTGATGAGTTGAAGCAACTCTACCCACACACGGGCAACGCATTTATTATAGGCGTTACCGGACCACCGGGAGCCGGCAAATCGACTCTGGTCGATCAACTGACTGCATCTTTCAGATCCCGTGACAAAAAAGTCGGAGTTGTTGCTATTGATCCGACAAGTCCCTTCACGGGAGGAGCTATTCTGGGAGATCGCATCCGGATGAATCGTCACTCATGTGATGAGGGTGTATTTATACGCAGTCTGGCTACTCGCGGATCTCTAGGTGGGCTCTCACGCTCGACTTCTGATGTAGCCCTTGTACTGGACGCTCTTGGAATGGATATAATAATTATAGAAACTGTGGGTGTCGGACAGGATGAGGTTGATATAGTCAAAGAAGCTCACACTACCTGCGTCGTAATGGTGCCTGGCCTCGGTGACGACATTCAGGCGATCAAAGCCGGAATACTCGAAATCGGCGATATTTTTGTCGTAAACAAAGCTGATAGAGATGGCGCAGACAGGACTGCAAGAGAGTTGAGCACAATGCTGGATATGCGCGGTGCAACAGAATCTGATTGGAGTCCACAGGTACTTAAAACCGAAGCACAGCGCGGAATCGGAATGGAAGAGTTAACTGACGAAATAATTAAACACCGGGAGTATTTTTTAACAAGCGGCATGATTAAACTCTTTCTGCAGGAAAGAAGTCAGAGGCATTTCATGAGCATCCTGAGAGACACTCTTTTCAACGAGGTATTATCCCTCATAAAAGAGAGTGGAGCTCTTGAATCTATAATTAAAAAGTTAAACGAGCACAATACGGATCCTTATTCGGCTGTTGAAGATATTGTGGCCAATATGATTCATGGCAGGCGGCAAACTGTTTAACCATTGAATTTTTCTTGAATTGCTATATACTTGTAACGTAAAAATTATATTAATATTAGGATTGAGGAGCATATAATGTCACTTACTTCCGTTGCCTTGATAGTAATAGTTGCAGCCCTCTGCATTCTCGTGCTTGCGATGATTCCTGCTATTCTGGCGGTTAAACGTACTGCCGAGTCTCTTGGCAATCTGTCAGATATGGTTCAGGACGAACTTAAGCCGACTTTAAAAGAACTCACTTCTGTTCTTGCCGAACTTAAAACAATTGGCGGGGGGGTTGCCGAGCATACGGATGATGTCAGATGCTTTATGTCAGCCCTGGGTGAAACAGGAACGAATCTGCACACGATTAACCGCGCTGTTGGAGTTCTAAGTAACGTCGTCAGCACCGCTTCGATTTGGTCTGCGGGCGCTAAAGCAGCAGGCAGTTATATGTTGGGGAGATATTTAAAAAAAAGAGGGGGTGTTTAGTTATGTCAGATAAGAGCGAAGTATCAGTAGGAACCGTATTGGTGTCTTTTGTAGCAGGTGCTGCAATAGGCGCAGGACTAGCCCTCTTGTATGCACCAAAAAGCGGGCGTGAAATGCGTGAAGACATTCTTGATCTTACGGAAGATGCCGTAGACAAAATCAAGGAGTACGCGAAGGAAGCTCAGGAAAAAATAAAAACTGCGGTTGAAGACGGCAAGGATGCATTTGTTGAGAAAAAATCTATATTAGCATCAGCCATTGAGGCGGGTCGCGAGGCAATGCAGAAAGAGCGCAACTCTGCTCAGTAGTTTTCAGGCAAAAAATTAGAAACAGGAAAACCCGCTTTGCGGGTTTTCCTGTTTCCGGCTCAGACATTACAATAAGTGATTATAAGGCGACGCCGGCAAATCGCACCAAAAAAGACTTAACAATATGATTTTTAAGCAGTTTTACTGCCATTGACTTTCAATGCAGCTTCATTTATACTCCCGCCTTCATGAAACTATACAGACCCCTCAAAAATCTGGCAACCGCCTTTGCACTTGTTTTTTCAGCGGCAATGCCTGCAACAGCAAATGACCAGATTCAGCCGCTGCTGGCGGAACTTACGCGCCCCAATGCCCCTTTAATTGAATTAAATGGCATTTCGCCCCCATCTCTAAGCCTTACCCAGCCGACAACTGATTCTGATAATATGGCATCGGGAGAGTCCTTCTTTTCATTGGAAGAGCTTCAGGAGCCTGTATCTTCGGATAATGAGCTTGACCTGTCAGAAACAGATATGCCTCTCTCAGAAGTCCCGCTCGCGCTTAACAGCAAGGTCGAGTACTTTATTTATTATTTCCAGACGACAGGGAGGGCGGCTTTCTCCAAGTGGTTATCCCGCTCTTCACGCTATATTCCAATGATGAAAGAGATATTGAAACGTGAGGGATTGCCTGAAGATCTGGTCTATGTTGCCATGATAGAGAGCGGTTTTCAAATGCACGCTCAGTCATGGGCTAATGCGGTGGGGCCATGGCAGTTCATCTCAGGCACCGGCAGACGTTATGACCTTCGGATAGACCAGTGGATTGACGAACGTAAAAACCCTGTCAAGGCAACCACTGCTGCGGCACTATACCTTAAAGAGCTGTATGAGATGTTTGATGGTGACTGGTATCTTGCCACCGCCGGTTATAATGCGGGCGAAAACAAGATTCTCCGCGCTATAAGTATGTACAATACAAACGACTTCTGGGAGCTTTCTGAGGGTTCGTATCTCAAGCAGGAAACGAAGCAGTATGTGCCAAAACTGCTGGCGGCGGCAATAATTGCCAAGGATCCTTCCACCTACGGCTTTAACGACATCCCATACCTTACACCCATCGAATATGATACAGTAACTATCCCCTCACGCACAAATCTGGAACTAGCCGCAAGACTCAGCGGCACAACTTACGAATCTATTAAAGAGCTGAATCCTGATCTTCGTCACTGGTGTACTCCACCAAACTACCCTGACTATCAGCTTAAAATACCCAAGGGGAGCAAACAGCGGTTTGAACTGGAGTATGCGAAAGTACCGGAGGATAAACGATTTACTGAACAGCACCTTTATAGCCGATATCTAGCCCGCAAAAGAGATTCTTTGAAAAGTGTCGCACGCCGCTTTAAGACAACTCCTGCAGTTATTGCAAAACTGAATGGGTTAAGCAGAAAAAGCCGTATAGCCGGTAAAACCCTGATAGTTCCGGTTAAGCAGACGGTTGATTTCAGCAGCGAGGGGCAGACCGCAAAATCAAAAACGGCAAAAGGGAGTTATGCAAAGTATTACACCATAAAGCGGGGTGATACTTTAAGTTCATTAGCCAAGCGTTTTAATGTTTCAACTACCCTGCTAGCCAGTTGGAACAAGTTGAAATCAAAAGTTGCTCTCAGACCCGGCAGACGAATCATCGTTGCAAAATTCAGTGAAAAAAATGGCGTAATGTCACCGACTGCGACAAAAAGCTGATTTCTGTTTATCCTAATCTCTCCTCTAAAATGAAAGGAATTACCGATGTATAACATTCTTATATCCGCAGCTTCAGCAGTTGCCGTGCTGCTGATTATGATGTTCGTTCTTTACCTCCCCTGGTGGGCTTCACTGCTCGGAGGAATGGTTGTTTTCTCACTGGTCTTTATACTGCTTTCAAAAGCAACCATGAAAAAGGTTATGGCTTCTATAGAAATCGCCGGAAAAGATTTGCAAGCTCAGCCCCCCAGATTTGAAAAAGCTATCAGGGAGTTAAAAGATGCTCTCCAGTACGGTAAATGGCAGGTTTATGTTGAGGGTCAGGTCAATTCACAAATAGGTATGATTTACTATATGAAACGCGACTTCTCAAACGCGTTTCCATACCTTGAAAAGTCGTTCTTTAAGAACTGGGCGGCAATGGGTATGCTGGCTATTTCTTATATGAAACGTCAAAAAAAGGATTTGATGACAAAGACCTTTGAAAAAGCTGTTCAGTGGAATTCCAAAGAGTCTATGCTCTGGGCTTTATATGCGTACTGCGAGAATGAGAGTGGTAATGCCGCCAAAGCCAGAGATATTCTCACTAAAGGGCTGAAAAAGAATCAGGGTGATGAGAAGCTGAAAGATCTGTTGGAAGCGCTTCAGAACAACAAGAAAATGAATATGCGTGCGTACGGTGATCTCTGGTTTCAATTTCATCTTGAAAGCCTTGGTGCTCTCCAGAAGCATCAGATGGCTTCTATGGGTGGACGGATGCAGCGACGAACCAGCGTAAGACGTTAGGCAGCAGGATCTTTAAATCTGCTACCATAATACAGATAAACAAAATTAACTTATAGGTTCTCTACCATGATACAAAAGTTTCTGGGAAGAGAACCTTTTTAGGAACTGATAAAAACAAGTTACCTAAACCTTCTATTCCACATTTAAATGGATCATTTTAGCAATTTAAAACAACTCCGTAATTCCGAATAGAAACCTGAAGGGGTAGAATCAAAAACAGCTACGTGTCGGCATATTTTAGTTCTCAACTCGTCCAGCGAAACATTATCCAGAAACACCCCCTCCCCCTCCTTCAGCATTACATCAGGCAAAAACAGACAGCAACCGATATCCACACCATCTAACGATGCTATAATATCATTTCCGCCAACCAGTCCGCTCACTGTTACAGTTGAACCGAACAGACAGTTTTCCACGGCTAACGCCTGGATTTCTACACCGCTCTTTACGGACAAGGCAGCAAGAAAATCAGAGACAAAGGGGAACGAAGAAACTCCGGTTACAACAGTTGCCTTGAAGTTGCCTAGAACCCCGGTTTTTCTCAATAGGCGGGCTGCCTCCCGCAAAAAAAGAGGGACCATGCCAACACCATTCTCGATCTGTGGAAAGTCGCCATACTCCTTAATTGCCGGGAAAGGCATAGAGGCTTTAAGATAGAATTCATCGGCAATATAAAGAAGCGTTTTTTTGTATTTATTCCTGAGTTTTGTTGCCTCTTCCTGATAACTCAATACGAACTTTCTTGCATAATCAGCAGTAACAGACTCCAGTTGCGGCAAACCAGCTCTATGCGTTGTCAGCCCAAGCGGCACAATCGCTATAGACTCTACTGCCGGGAACAGAGAAGTCAGTTCTGCCAGGGTGCGCCGCAACTCCTCGCCATCATTCAGCCCAGGACATAATACAATTTGTGTATGCATTACAATCCCCGCGTCAGCCAGAGATTTGAGCTGCCCCATTATTGCCGGTATCCCACTCTTACCGAGCAGATGTTCACGCAAACCCGGATTTACGGTATGCACAGAGATGTAAAGCGGAGAGAGGTGTTGCTTGACTATTCTCTTTAATTCCGATGACTTCAGGTTGGCAAGAGTTACATAATTCCCGTTCAGAAAGGAGAGACGATAATCTTCATCTTTAACGTAAAGCTGCTTACGTAAACCTTTGGGGAGCTGATGAACAAAACAGAAGAGACAGTTGTTGGCACATCTTGCAGGAATAGGAGCGGAAAAGGTTAAGCCAATAGGCTCCTCAGGTGATCTTTCAATCTGAACATCCCATAATTCACCATCACATTTTGCAACCTCAAGAAGTAGCTCCTCTTCTGAGGAGGTATAATAGCTGTAATCTATGAGATCACGGAGAATATTCCCATTTACAGACAGGAGTCGATCACCCGCAACTATATCCATTTCATAAGCAATTGAATGGCGAGCAACCAATTCAATTAATAAACCTGACATCAACTCTCCCGATAAAATTCAGAGGCGCGGTAATAGTCCCCCAGAGAACGCAGAAAGACCTGAGACACCGCGGTAACCGGCACCGCCAGCAACATCCCTGTTATACCGAAAAGCTGACCGCCTATAAGCAGAGCAACTATTGCCACAAGAGGGTGAAGACCAACTGTATCACCGACAACTTTGGGAGTAATAACTGTTCCTTCAAGAAGCTGTACAATAGAGAACCAGCCAAGACATAACAACGGATGGAGAAGGTCGTTAAATTTCAGAAGTGCCATCACGATCGAAAGTGAGATCCCAATAATTGTACCCAGATATGGAATAATGAAAGTTATACCTGCCAGAGAACCAATTGCGATAGCCAGATCTATACCAATAATATATAGACCGACACTGTAGAGAAGGGCTAGAATTGCACATACAGACAACTGCCCCCTTACAAAACCTGAGAGAACCAGATCTACCTCCGACAATTTCAAGTCATATACGACACGATATCGTTCCGGAATGTACGATTTTATAAACTCTTTCAATCGTGGCAGATCACAAAGCAAATAGAATAGATAAACCGGTATTATAAAATAACCGAGCAGAGTGAGAAGAACATATACAGTTGAACTGAAAGCCTGTTTAAGGAAAGTTAACAGTGGCTGAATAAGGTCTGGAGCGTAGCTATGAGCCTGTTGAAGCAACTGATCCAGCTGAGAAGTGAGTTTGTCAGGCGTTTCTATACCAAAATAAACTTTTACATTTGAAGGCGCAATTTCATAGAGGTGCTGAACATAAGCGGGCAAATTCAGCTGCATATCGGCAAATTCGCCACGAATAGAAACAACAAGAAAAGTTGCAAAAACAGCACAGCTAATTACGGCCAGACTCAATACTGTTATAATTCCGTATAAACGCTTTATACCTTTTCGCTGCAGGATTTCAACAGTAGGGTTCAGTATGTAGGCTAGTGCAAAAGCGATAAAGAGCTGCATGAAAACAGCGGATGAATAATAAAGCAGGGACGCCAGCAGTACGGACAGTAGTATCAGGAAGCCAAGCAGAATTTTTGAACTTTGTTTCATATATATCTTGCCATGATCAGGTAATCCTGTTTTTAAGAGCACCGTACAATACCGGATTTAGCTACTGATGCAACCTGAATGTACCATCGGCTGAGTTGATTGTTGCTATTGAATGCTTATAAATAAGCATATCGCCACCCGAATCAAGCAAAATTGAGAAGTTATCGAATGATTTGATAAAGCCCTGTATCTTATCACCAGACATCATAACCACCACAACAGTAACCCTCTCCTTACGGGCTTGATTAAGGTACTGATCCTGAATATTAAAAGGTGTCTTGGACATTTTGCGTTACCCCCCCTGCTCAAAAAAATCAATAACATTGTTGAGTATACTACCAAACTTTTCGGGATATTCAAACCACAATATGTCTTGATCTGCCTTGAACCATGTAAGCTGCCGTTTGGCATAATGCCTGGTATTGCGCTTAATCAACCGACAGGCCTCCTCATAAGCTGCCTCACCATATAAATGCGCAACAACCTCCTTATACCCTATTGAACGCAGCGCCTTGAGATCACGACAGAAGCCTGTTCCCAAAAGCTCTCTCACCTCGTCAACAAGCCCATCCTTCAGCATCCGGTCAACACGCTCTTCAATCCTCTTGTATAGAACAGCCCGATCAACAGCTATTGCAATCTTGCGAACTTCATAAGGAGTATCCGCAAAAGCGTGTTCCCTCTTATGCCTGGAGAGCGGAATCCCGGTAAGCTGATAAACCTCCAATGCTCTTATTATACGAACAAGATTGTTTGGATGCAGTTCTGAGGAAAGTTCCGGGTCTACCAGTTTCAATCGCTCCAGCATGGCATCGTTGCCAAGCTCAATCGCATCATTATGCAACGCCTTACGAATCTCAACAGAACCACCGGGAGAAGCAACCAGACCATTTAGCAGAGCTCTGATATAAAGACCAGTCCCCCCCACTACGACAACTCGCTTGCCGCGATCCACAATATTCCTGATAACTGCATGAGCCGCATCGGCAAAATCTGCTGCGGAAAACTGTTGATCCGGAGATATTATATCTATCAGGTGATGAGGAGTTACAGACCGCTCTTCCAAAGATGGTTTTGCCGTACCTATATCAAGCCGCTGATAAACCTGCATTGAATCGGCATTTATTATCTCGGCATCCAGTTTTTCAGCAAGACGTAAAGCAAGCTCACTTTTGCCGGACGCTGTCGGACCGCAGACGACAAGCAACTTTATCCTGCCATGAAGCTTACTATCAGCTAAAGTAGTGCCGCTGCTTACTGGCTTCACAAACATCTCCATTTTAAGACGTAAACCGTCTACCTCATCAGAACTTTTAATGCCCGCTTCAAAAGACCTTCTACAGTAACTTCTCCATTAGCATCAAGAGAGGCTAGAGTTTTTCTTACCTGCGGCTCTTTGTAACCAAGATTTATCAACGCAGAGATAACATCCCCTTCCACATCTGTTGATGGAGCGTCACGAACATCTGTGACTGGAAGCGAAGAGAGATCCAGTTTCCCGACTTTGTCTTTCAGCTCAAGAACAAGACGCTCCGATGTTTTTTTCCCAATTCCGGGGATGGTCGAGAGCTTGCCAAGATCGCCATGCAACAATGAATGCGCCAACTGTTCGGGCTGTATGTTTGAAAGAATATCTCTGGCAAGTTTCGGCCCGACGCCTGACACAGCAATCAACATCTGAAAAAATGACTTTTCAAGTCTGGTGCGGAATCCATAAAGAAGGATTGCATCTTCCCGCACATTAGTATGAATGTGCAAAGAGGCTTCTCCACCCTCTTCAGGGAGATCATAATATGTCGAAAATGGTATATGAACACGGTAACCCACCCCATGCACATCTAGGATTATATGATCCGGCGATTTATGAGCAATAACTCCGCTTAAAAGTGCAATCATAGTTTTACATCCCTCCATGATTTTTTCTGCCTGTTTGAAGTACCTCTGTCTGGGGAGAGTAATTTAAGATTATGAGAGTTTAGATGGCATATTGCAATTGCAAGCGCATCAGACGCATCCTCCTGAGCGATTTCAGGCAGGCTCAGCAATGCCTTAACCATCTTCTGCACTTGATCTTTTGCTGCTTTTCCCTGACCAACAACTGCCTGCTTAACCTGCAAAGCAGTATACTCGGCTACCGGAAGACCCGAGTTTACGGCTGCAACAATAGCGGCACCACGAGCCTGCCCCAGCTTCAGCGCACTCTGCGGATTTGACGCAAAAAATATGTTCTCCACCGCGACTTGATCTGGATGATACTCCAGAATGATTTCAGTAAGACCATCAAATATTTTTTTCAGTCTGCCTGGGAAATCAGATGCTGTATCTGTAAAAATAGCTCCATTGTCGATATGAAGCAGGTGGTTACCGGATTTCTGAACAATACCATAACCTGTTTTACGTGAACCGGGATCTACGCCTAGTACAATCATGATATTTATCCTTCAATCTTGAAACTTTTGACACTATCTAAAAAAATAGGCGCCCGATTTATTGGACGCCTGATGTTCTGTAAAAAAATGGGTGGGTTCTATTTGCGAAGAACTTTAATTATGGAGCAGAAATCCTCCTCCCCATAACCTGCATCTACACCCGACTGATACATTTTGCTCGCAAGCTCAGCTGCCGGAAGCGTTAAGCCTACAAGTCGTGCTGCGTTCATAACTATATGCAGCTGATCATTGACATATTTAAGAGCCAGACTTCTGGAGAAGTCACCCCGAGCCATATCACGCCCCTTCTTATGGAAAAGAGGTGAAGCTACCCCGCGAGTATCAAGCACTTCAAGGATTTTATCAGCTGCAAACCCCATTTTTTCGCCAAATACAAGCCCTTCTGCTAAAACCTGCACCAGCTCAGCCTGTACAAGATTAACAATAAACTTCATTTTGGTAGCATCACCTGTCTTACCCACATGAATCGTGTTCAGACCAAAAAACGAGAATGGTTCTCTGCATTTCCCTGCAAGAGCCGGATCTCCCGAAGTTATGATAGTCATAAGACCGCTGACTGCGTGTTCTTTGCTCCCCCATACAGGAGCGTCAAGATAATGAATTTTTTTCCTTTCACACTCTTCAGCAAGCTTCATGGTCGTTTCAAGTGAATGAGAACCCATATCAGCCAGTATAGTTCCAGGGTCAATACCAGCCAGAATACCGTTTTCACCAAAGAAGAGGGGACCAAGTTCATCACCCTCAGGAACAATTGCAATTACAAGATCGCGACCTTTGGCTGCTTCAAAGGCAGAACCGGCAGCATTACCACCCAATTCAGCAAGATCCTGCACAAAGGTAGGCTCCAGATCAAATACAGTCAGCTCATAATTACCCTTAAGCAGATTAACCGCCATATGTCGTCCGACAGTTCCAAGTCCTATAAAACCTATTTTCTGCAACATGAGATACCTCCATAGGTGGCAATATATAAAATAATGTTACAATTTATATGAGTTTTTATCAGCTGGCAATAATCAATTACAATAAGAACATTTTTTTTGATTTTATTCAATGTCACCGGGTTCGTTTGACTCCAATACGACTGCACAACGGTGAAAGTCTGCAACTCGAGCAGCGTGGCGAAACCGGATGACAGTGATTCTGTCCGAATGCGACAAGAAGATCATTGATATCCCCCCAGTATTCGGGAGGAAGTTTTGAGCGTAACGCCCATTCGGTCTCTTCCGGGTTTTTTGTATCTACATAGCCAAGCCTGTTCGAGATACGGTGAACATGAGTATCAACGCAGATTCCGGCTTTTCCAAAACCGAGTGTTACAACAAGATTCGCCGTCTTGCGCCCCACCCCCTTAAAGGTGAGCAACTCTTCAATACTGTCGGGAACAAGTCCCCCGTACTCATCAACCAGTCTTTGTGAAAGCGCAGTTATTTGTGCCGACTTCGTGTGATAAAAACCTGCAGGATATATCAATTCAGAGACATCCTTCTCAGAAAGCTTCATCATCTCTTCAGGAGTTGCGGCGCGAGCAAAAAGACGCGCAGAGGCTAATGCGGTAACCTCATCTTTGGTTCGCAGTGATATAATGCAGGAGACAAGAACCTTGAATGGGCTGCCATTACATTGAGCTACAATTGTAACAGCCGGTGTCTGCCAATGCTTGTACTCTTCGCGCAGAATGGTTATGACATCATGTATATCTTCAGATTTCATGCTTTGAATAGTATCCTAATGCAATAGGCTCTGCAATAGCGGTTTTACTTTTATTATCAGTCGCGCTACAATGCCTCCATGAATATTGACCTGCATATACACTCCAGTTTTTCTGATGGCGCATTTACTCCAGCCGAGCTGATAGCCCGTGCCATCGAACAGAACGTCTCTGTGATAGCAATTGCCGACCACGATTCCGTTGCCGGAATTTCTCAGGCTTCTATTGAGGGCAAAACTTCCTCCGTTGAAGTTATTTCGGCGGTTGAACTTTCCACCCAGTTTCAGAGTTGGAGCGATGTCCACCTGCTGGGGTACGGCATAGATCATTCCGATGAAGCCTTTCTGAAAAACCTTGACGGATTCAGGTCTCGACGAGATAGGCGTAATGATGAAATTCTGAACGCAGTAAACGAACTCCTACTTTTTCAAGGGAGGATCCCGATTGATCATAACAGAGTAAGATCTTTTGCCCGTGGTTCTCTTGGCAGGCCGCATATAGCGCGTGCCTTGCTTGAACTGGGATACGTTTCCAATGTGGAAGATGCCTTCCGTCGCTACCTTGTCCCTTGCAATGTCCCAAAGAGTTACTGGCCTATTGAAGAAGCAATAGCAGAGATTCATCGTATTGGCGGAGTAGCCGTACTTGCCCACCCGACAAGTATATCAAGAGACGCATCAATACTGACATCTGCCATAGCAGAACTGCAGGATCATGGACTTGACGGGATAGAAGTTTACAACAATATGGGGTGGCTGACTGAGATCGAGTTTTTGAGACGCACTGCAAAGGAGCGTGGGTTAATTATAACGGCTGGGTCAGATTTTCATGGAATTGAAGAGGGGCTTGAAATAGGCAGGGGGCGGGAAGGGATTCGCTTTGACAGCTCCCTTCTCCCCCCCCTTTATGATCGAATGAGTCTATATGAAAACCGGTAAATCACATTTTGTCTTTGTATGCTTTATAGTCAATAACCTGGATACTTTCATTAACTGAAAGAACGCCCTTGACCGACCCCACAATTTCAACTGCCGCCTTTTTCTGTGCTTCGGAAATAATGTACCCGCTGATTGTTACATCCCCCTTATCAGCAGAAATATTGAACGGGCGATAATCTTCCAGTACCAGAGCATTAAGAAGAGCTGTTTCTATTTTCTTGGACAAGATAATATTGTCTATAACACCGGCTGTAACTTTATCAGCAGCCTTTAAGGAAGGCTCCTTTACAGCCTCAACGACGCAGTTAACAATTGTAGACTCCGAGAGACGCGACGTATTAAATATGAGATCATAATTGGCAGGGTCGCGCCAGTCACGATCAAAATAAAAATGAATAAAACCTCCACGCTGATGATCGCTGCGGCGTATCAGTGAACGAGCCATATCAGGATCAATCCACTCTCTTTCTGCAAACCTCTCAACCCTTTCATCCAGATCCCCGATAAAGCGCAGACGAAGAACATTTTTGCAGCTTGCCATTATATCCTGAGCGCCACGCCCATAGATAATAGCATTACCCTTCTTCGCCAGGTCAAGAATGATAAGCTCAATTACATTAAGGGCTGCCGCTCGCTTCCGGTCTTCTGCGGTAACATATGAAGGTGGTTTTTCATCAACAAGCTGAAGCATCTCAGCTGTCAAACCGTATTTAGAAGCAAGGGATTTTATGCGTGGACCGTCTACAAGAGTATATTTAAGTTTCTGGGCAACTTCTGCGGCGATATGGTACGCACCGGTGCCCATTTCCCTTGATATGGTAACAATTGCCATTATCCTACCTCCAATAATGTGAATCAGTTTGGACGCTTATAACATGTAAATGAGTGATATACAAGATGCGCGTATATGTAAGGACTATTCAATTGCAATAGCAACAGTAATTACTGCACTCCTACGAGAGTCGCCCAAGGCGATTTCAACAGGAATTCGCACAACACCGGCATCATGAACTACATTCTGAGACTGCACCGTTACTTTTAACGCATCATCAGGTAAAGAGTTATCATCAATCTCCAACGGAAAGGGGGGTGGTGCCTCTTCAAGCAGGTTTGTTTCTTCCGGATAACAAGACGGCGAAGTTTCAATTTCAGCCGGATACTCCTGTACGGCAACTTTTTCAAGTATCTGACGAGACAGAATTGTTAAAGCTTCAATCAGTCCTGCACCTGATATGGAATTTGAATGACAGGCGGTCATATCCGCAAGATCAAGCCCGGAAGCTATCTGCGATGGTTCGCTGACATAACTCTCAACACCAAAATCATTACACTGCAGAACAGCCGAAGTTTCATTAAGACCAACACCGTAGGCGGCAAGAAGATCTCTTAACCTGGAAATACTTTCTCTATTTTCAGAGAGTAGACGACTATCCGGATTCAGTAACAGCATAATTCCGTCTGCACCTTTAAGTGTCATTTTCCAGGTTGCGGGATTACTTACACTACCGGTAAGAGTATAAATGTGGAGGCGCAGATGGTAACCGTTGGGCAATGAAGCCTCAAAAGGGCTGAAATCAAAAAAGAGCAGTTTATCATCACCCGCCGGCATACTCCGCAATTCACCCCTGAGCGAAGGTTTTATCCGTGAGTAAAGATACCCGAGGGCCGTACTCTTACCGCTCCCCTCTGGACCGTAATAAACGATCTTGGCGTTGATCTCTTTTTTGGCATGATTAACAAGCGCCATTAAACACTCCCATTCTACTTTTTCTTGTTCAGAAGAAGGCGTTTTGCCATTGTAGATATTACCGATGCGACATTTTTACTTTTTGCAAATGAAGCCAGATCCTTATCACCCATTGTAGCAAGATATCGCAAGGCATTTGGAACCAGCGTGCGGTTATTTTCGATCAACGCCTTACGCAACTTATAGCTTTTCACCCACTCCTTGTTTGAACAGATAAGTCTCATAATCTCATCATTCGGAGAGCCGGACTTAACCAAAGTAAGTATTTCCCCTTCTGTAATTCTTGGATTTTTTATTACACTTCCCGAAACCAGCTTATTAGAATCCTTCACAAGAATGGAGCGCCACTCCTTGTCACCAGACAGAGCCATTTTTATCTTTTCAGCAATCCCCATTATCTGAGCTGTTTTATATTTGCTTAAAAACTCTTCACTCTCTTCAACAACCTGCTCCCCATCCGGATCGGTTTCGCCAGATAACTCTTCAGGCTCATCGTCAGAAGCATCTACACTCTCTTCAGTTGACTCTTCGGATATTGCGGGATCTGCCAGAAATAAACCGGAAATCGCTTTTAGAACTATCGGATTGGCATCCGGTGATTCCCGATACCCATTCACTATTGATTCGGGGAGAGCTTTCAGCAGAGAAACGGCGAGAGATCTAATTGCAGGCTCGGTGTCTTTTGAAAGACAGAACAGAAGCAGAAGCCGGTCGCCATCTGCCATCCCCTCAGCTGCAGAAAAGCCTGCCAATCTAACCTCGACAGAACTCCCCGGCCTTACGTAAGCCGCAACAGCCGAGGATATAGATAATTTCATTTTTTCAGCCACCTAAATACTTATTTCTGAGAGAGTGAGACCTTCAAACCGGAGCTCTTCAACTTTGCAGCTGCTGATTCAGCAACTTTTTTACTGGTAAAAGGCCCGACCGAAAGACTCTGCGTTGGTATAGATAAATCCACCTGCTTAAGAGCAACTTCAAAACCGGCAGATTTCAAACGATCCTTTTCACTTCTGGCTGCTTCAGAGTTTAAATATGAACCGGCAACAACAGCAAACCGTCCACCCTCCTCAACTACAAAAGCATCGGCAGTCTGCCTTTTAAGCTTATCAAGAGTTGGCTGAGCGGAGGATCTATCAGCAAACTCTGCTACCAGCAGTCGGCTCATTGATGCTTTTTTGCGACTGGAAGGCTTAATAACCGGCTGAAAACCGGCTTTGCGAACACGCCCCATGTCGGCTGCAAGCTCTTCTTCAAGAAGATAATTACCGACAGTTATCGACCACGCAGCAGGTGATGAGTTTACTGGTGCAACACTCTTTGGAGTTTCAGCAGCTCTTTTTGGAGCAGTTACGTTCTTTTTCTCTTCCGGTTTTGCTGAGGCTGCAGCAACTTTTTTACTTGCAGGTGCAGGCTGCACATTTTTTTTAATTTCAGATTTTAAAGCTTCTTTTTTGGGCTCGTCCTTTTTCACAACCGCCTTGGCTGTCGGAGTCACTTTGGGTGGCGGCAGAGTGGATTTGACAGCAACCGTCTGCACCTTTTTGTCGGTTACAACGGCTGCCTTTGCAGGCTTGCCTGAAACCGCAACAGGAGCTTCAGGAGCAGCCTTTGAATCCGGCTTCTTCTCCTCGTCTTTTTCTCCCTCGCCCTCACGTGGCGGGAGAGGAAGCTTGACAACAGCAGGCTTCTGCACAGCAGGAGTTACAGGAGCAGCAGCTTCCGGTGCACTCTGCGGCTTCACCAGATCAGTAAAAAAGTATACATAGGTAAAACCACCAACCAGAATCAACAGAAGAACAAGAAGAGCACTCTGCTTTTTTTTCTCGTCAGACGGCACATCCTCATTTCGTGAGTCACTCGAATCTTTACTGAATTTGAAATCCATGTACTGCCTCCATTATTTCCTAATGATTTGAATGGTTATCTTTTTTATTTGCAAGAGCATCAGCCACAATTTTCTGGGAGAGATGGGAAGGTACTTCTTCATAATGAGAAAACTCAATACTGAACATCCCTCTATCGCTGGTCATAGATTTTAGGTCATTTGAATAAGCCAACACCTCTGACATCGGGACAACTGCGCGGATAATCTGTGAATTAGCCTTTGGCTCCACTCCCACAATTTTGCCACGCCTCGAGTTGAGATCTCCGATTACATCACCCATATTTTCGTCAGGCACGGTAATTTTCATATTAACAATGGGCTCAAGAAGCACCGGCTTACAAAGTTCCATCGCTTTTTTAAACGCCATTGAACCGGCTACTTTAAAAGCCATTTCGGACGAGTCCACAGTATGAAAGGAACCGTCATAGAGCGAAACTTTAAAATCAACAACCGGATAACCTGCAAGAAATCCATCAAGACTAGCATCCTGAATACCCTTGTCTACCGCCGGTATATACTGCCTTGGAATAACACCACCCACGACCTTATCCTCAAACAGATAACCTTCACCGCGAGCCGTTGGAGACATCTCAATCCAACAGTCGCCATACTGACCGCGACCGCCAGACTGTTTTTTGTATTTTCCCTGCACCTTTGCAGTACCCTTTATCGTCTCGAAGTAAGGTACTTTCGGTGTTTTGAGCATAACTTCAACACCGAATTTACGTTTCATCTTCTCAACAATAACTTCCAGATGAACCTGCCCCATGCCGGAGATAATAAACTCCTTCGTAAGTGGGTCACGATGAGACTCAAGCGTAGGCTCTTCTTCTATCATCCGATGCAGAGCATTGTGAATTTTATCTTCATCAGCCTTGGTTTTTGGTTCAATCGCATAAGATATAACCGGCAGGAGCTGTTTTGCAGCTTCAAATACAATCGGTTTAACAGCATCACAGAGAGTATCACCGGTAACGGTCTCCTTCAGCTTGGCAACTGCAACAATATCTCCGGCTACCGCCTGTTTGACAGGGTGCTGTTTTTTCCCCTCCAGTTCGTATATTTGACCAATACGCTCTTCAACCCCTTTCGTAGAGTTGAAAACTGTCGAATCAGAATAGAGAACACCTGAATAAACCCTGAAGATGGTTATCTTCCCGGTATAAGGATCTGAAGTTGTTTTGAAAACCAGAGCGGAAAACGGTTCAGTTTCATCAGAAGCACGTTCAATAATTTCCTCAGTTTTAGGGTGAATACCAACTGCTCTGGTTCGGTCAAGAGGTGAGGGGAGATAAGCACAGACAGCGTCGAGTAAATGTGCAACACCAATATTTGTAGTAGCTGATCCACAGAAAACGGCGGTAAAAGTATTACGCATTGTACCCACACGAAGACCGTCAATAATTTCATCCTCGGTAAGATCACCGTTTTCAAGATATTTCTCCGTAAGAGCATCATACGCTTCGGCAACAGTTTCAACCATCAGTCCTCGCAGACGAGCGGCTTCTCCGGCATATTCGGTCGGGATTGCACCTTCAGTGTATTTTCCGGAGCCGTCCTTTGCATAAAAACAGGCTTTCATAGCTATCAGATCAATAACACCCTCAAAGGCAGACTCAAGACCGATTGGCATCTGAATGGCAACGCCCCTGCCTCCAAGCATTTTTTCCATGTCATCTATTGCACGCAGAAAACTTGCACGCTCCCTGTCAAGTTTATTGACAAAAGCAATCCGCGGAATCTCGAATTCATTTGCCCAGCTCCAGATTTCCTCTGTCTGCGCCTTAACTCCGGAAATTGCAGAGAGAATAATGACAACACCATCCAGAGTGCGCATACAGGCACGGGTATCGGCGATAAAATTGCCATAACCGGGCGTATCAACTATGTGTATCGAATGCCCCTGCCACTCGCAATGATCAAGCGAGGAGGTAATTGAAATTTTGCGTTTTATCTCCTCCGGCTCGAAATCCATAGTAGAAGTACCATCATCAACTCGCCCCATCCGATCAATCATTCCAGCATCAAAGAGTATCGCCTCGGAAAGCGAAGTCTTGCCTGCACCACCATGCGCTACAATACCTATGTTTCGGATCTTGCTCGTATCAAACTGTCCCATGGAATTGCCCCCCCTTGTACGCGATATGGATTTAACTGCTGGATCGGAATCTGATGCGCGGCATTTAAGCATATATTTAATAAACGAGCAACAGTACACTCAATCGCAATTCAAAACATATTCGAGCTTGAATACAAACCTTGATTAATTCAGACCATTCGTTTCAATTCATCAAGAAGATTAAGAGCTTCAAGCGGTGTCAATGTTGCTATATTTAACTTTCTGAGCCGCTGTCGCAACTGATCATCGCTGTTCTCAAAGAGCGAAAACTGTGCAGATATTTCGCGCTGCTGTTTTTTACTGCTCTTTGCCAGACGTGGGGTCCCGTTATCAAACTCACCGTTTTCAAGATTGCGGAGAATCTCTTTAGCACGCTCTATTACACCGGACGGCATTCCAGCTAGACGTGCGACCTGAATTCCGTAAGAGTGGGATGCTCCACCGGGAATTATTGTACGGAGAAAAATTATCTGCTCGTTCCATTCTCTAACCGCCACGGTGAAATTCTTGATCCGCTCACGGGTCACAGCAAGCTCAGTAAGTTCATGATAATGAGTCGCAAAGAGAGTGCGACTCCGACAAGTCGGCACATCATGAATATATTCCGCAACAGCCCAGGCGATAGAAACTCCATCAAAGGTAGATGTCCCTCTACCGATTTCATCCATTATAATCAGGCTTTTGGGCGTTGCGTTTTTCAGGATACCAGCCGCCTCCATCATCTCAAGCATAAAAGTGGACTGTCCACGGGCAAGATTATCTCCGGCACCCACACGTGTAAAAATTCTATCTGATATACCTATGCGCGCCTCCGTAGCCGGAACAAAACTTCCCGCCTGAGCCATCAATACAATTAATGCCACCTGACGCATATATGTTGACTTACCCGCCATATTAGGACCGGTAATCATAAGCAGCTGATCCGACCCGGAATCCAGGAACGTATCGTTGGGGACAAAACGCTCTCCAAGCTTCATCGACTCGATAACCGGATGTCGCCCCTCACGTATATCGGTAGTTTCAGATTCATCTACCAACGGCTTGCAGTAGTTGCGTTCACTCGCAATCTCGGCAAGCGAGAGAAGTGTATCCAGATCGGCAATACCATCAGCAGTACGGGCAATCCGTTCTGACTGAAGGGCAACCAACTCCCGAATTTCCTGAAAGAGTTGAAATTCGAGAGAACATATACGATCTTCAGCTCCCAGAATTTTTTCTTCATAATTCTTAAGCTCATCAGTAACATAACGTTCTGCATTTGCAAGAGTCTGACGACGTATATAGTCGAGTGGAACAGCCGCAAGATTGCTCTTTGTAACTTCTATGGAATAACCAAACACCCTGTTATAGCGTATTTTGAGAGTAGAAATACCTGTCCGGGCCCGTTCCTGCGCCTCCATGCGGGCGACAAACCCCTTACCCTCGCTGCTTATTGCACGCAGTTCATCCAGCTCCTCGCTGTAACCTGCAGCTATAAATCCCCCCTCACGAAGTGAAAATGGAGGGGTTTCAACAATTCCGCCGGCTACCAGATTACAAATATCTTCAAGTGGATCTATGTATTTCTGAAGTGACTGCAGCATGGAACTCTGAAGATGTTGCAGATGGGATAAAAGCCGAGGAATATGAATGAGCGAATCATGGAGTGCCCTTAAATCGCGCCCTCCGGCGCTTGACATACCTATACGCGCATTAAGCCGTTCAAGGTCGGAGATATTTTTAATGCAGAGCATAAGCTCTTCCCGAAGCAGCGGAGCGTCAAGCAGCTCTTCAACAGCATCGAGTCTTTCCCGAATCGGTTTCAGCTCGACAAGCGGATAACTTAGCCACTGTTTCAGACGACGCGCCCCCATAGCAGTACCGGTTCGATCAAGACATCCGAGCAGTGAGCCGGCACGTTTCCCCTCTGACATAGTTGCCGTAATTTCAAGATTTCTTCTGGTTGCAGGATCTAGTGCCAGATATTGACTACGGTGCGTAACAATAATATCGCGGATATGCGGGAGGGCGCTCTTCCTGTTTTCGCGAAGATAATGGAGTGCAGCTGCAGCAGCGACAAGAGCAGCAGGAGCGCCGTCAAGACCGAGCGCTTCTGCGGACGCAGCACCGAAATGACCACAGAGAAGTGTTGTTGCATAATCACGATCATAAATCCAGTCGGGCGCTTTGGAAACAATCCGTTCATTCAGAAATGATTTCATATCCGGCTGTAGCGTCTCAGAATCAAGCGCATCAGAAATCAGAATTTCACGCGGATTTATTACCGCCGACTCGGCAAGCAGTGCAGAAGTATCGGCAACTTCGGCAGCCCTGAATTCACCGGTTGAGACATCCAGCCAGGCGCACCCCCAGCCGTTGCCAGAACTCTTACTTAAAGCCAGAAGATAATTATTTTCATCCGGCTGCAGACTCTCCGACTCTATCAGAAGACCAGGAGTTACAACCCTGACCACTTCACGCTTAACAATTCCTTTTGTCTGTTTTGGATCTTCAACCTGCTCACAGATAGCGACCTTATGTCCGGCTTCAATCAGTTTTGCTATATACGGAGCAACTGAATGAAACGGAACTCCGCAAAATGGTATCTCTTCACCACTCCCCTTGTTACGCGAAGTTAGAGATATATCAAGAAGGCGTGATGCAAGAAGAGCATCATCCAGAAACATTTCGTAAAAGTCCCCCATACGGAATAAAAGTATCGCATCAGGATAACCTGACTTGATTTCGAGATATTGTCGCATCATCGGGGTTTGCTCTGCCATTGCAGGTACACCTTTCTACTGCCGGATTGATGTGAGGTTGTAACACACGACAACCCCCTTTTCAAGGCAGAGCAGAATTTGTTTTACTCCCGCTTGCTCTTGAAAAAATCCGTGTTACAATCCCAAATCAATAAAAAACAAGAAGAGGTGCGTACACGAAGATGTTTCACATATCTCTCCGCAAAAAATTTATCATCGGCACAGCCATATTAATTCTGCTTGTCGGTGGAGCGCTTGGTGTACTGGTCAAGCACGAACTTCACTCAAGGTTTCAGGAGGAGGTACAGAAAAGGGGGCTATCAGTTGCCCGCTACATATCTGAAGCCGCTGAAATACCGCTTATAACCGAAAATGAAATCAGCCTTGACAGATTGGTAAATGACTATCGAAAACTTGATAAAGACATTGAATACATTTTTATAACTGCTCCGAACAATACTATTGCAGCACACACATTCGGTTCACAAATTCCAGAAAAACTTATAGAAGAATCGTTGAAAATTCCCAGAAAAAGAGGCAATGCAGTAATTCTTGTAAATGCGGGAAACAGAATTTTCGATATCTCCACACCTATTCAGGATGGAGCCCTCGGCTCAGTCCATATCGGACTGTATGAAGGGCTGATAGACAAGAATGTTGAAGGCGTTCTGATAAGAATGCTGCCGTTTGTTCTAGGTATCCTCGTCCTAGGTACAATCGCAGCAGTAATATTTGCCTCCGCAATCACGCGCCCCATAGCTCTTCTTACAACCGGAGTAGAACGTCTTAGCATGGGTGAATTTAAAGACCCCATATCAATCCACTCCATGGATGAAATAGGCAAACTGGCAACAGCATTCAACAGCATGGCTGACAAACTCAGAAGCACGACTGTTTCACGCGAATACATGGAAAAACTCATCGATAGTATGCATGACATATTAATAGTAATCTCTCCAACCGGAGTTATTCAAAATGTAAATCGAGCATACTGTGACCTGTTTGGTGAAAAATTTGATACCGTCGCAGGTCACAGCATTACTGAATTTCAACAGCCGGATGCGCCGATCCGTATGGCTTCAGATTATGCCGAAGCCATAAAACTAGGTTCTCTTCACGGAATCGAAAGCAACTGCCGCAAAACAGACGGCGAAATCATCCCCATGCTCTATTCGCTGGCTGTAATGAACGATGATAACGGCGAACCTGAAGCTGTAATATGCGCCGCTCAGAATATAAGCGGCATAAAAAAGACCGAAAAGGCGCTTCAACAGAAACAGCTTGAACTGGAAGAGGTAAACCGGAACCTTGAGGACATTGTTGCATCACGCACAGCCGAACTTGCAATAGGCAATGAAGGGTTGCGGGCTGAAGTTGCAGAACGACAGAAAAAAACTGAAGAGTTGCGAAAAGCGCGTGACATAGCCGAATCTGCAAACCGTTCCAAATCAGAATTTCTGGCCAACATGAGTCACGAGATGAGAACTCCGCTAAACTCAATTATTGGCGGGACCGAATACCTGAATTCTGTATGCATGAGCGAAGAGCAGCAGCGCTGTCTTGCCATGATCCGACACGCTGGAGACAGTCTTCTGATTCTTATAAATGACCTGATAGATCTCTCCCGGATAGAAGCGGGTCAATTCGTAATAAGCAACCGCTCTTTCAACCTGCAGCAGACACTTGAACGGGTAATAGAGATGGTCGGACAGAGCGCCGAACAGAAAAAGCTGACTCTTTCACTCGACATAGCCACATCAATGCCGACCTTTGTGAAGGGGGACCAGATCCGACTGCAGCAGGTATTGGTCAATCTGGTGGCAAACGCAATCAAATTCACGGAAAGTGGCGGTAAGGTTACACTTGAGACTACCGCAGTTTCCGAAGAGGGTCTTCAGGCTACCGTAACATTTGTTATAAAAGATACCGGAATAGGCATTGACCCTAATAAACTGGATATGATTTTCGACAGTTTTGCTCAGGCAGACACATCCATAACCCGTCGCTTTGGCGGCAGCGGTCTTGGACTTGCTATCAGCCGCAAACTTGTTGAAGCAATGGGGGGGGCAATGTCAGTGGACAGTCTCCCAGGAGTAGGAAGCTCTTTCAGCTTTACCCTCCCGTTCCAGGCTGGAACCGTTGACGCAGCCAAAACTTCCGAAACGAAAAGGGATGCATCAACTGATACAACCGTTTATGACATATCCACAGTTCCAAAACGTGTACTGCTTGTCGATGATTCCAGAGAGAATCTTGAACTGATGCACCTGTTGCTTCGCTCTCTTCCCCTCGAACTGCACGAGGCTGCAAACGGGCAGGAAGCGGTCGATCTCTGTACATCTGAAAATTTTGATCTGGTTTTTATGGACATTCAGATGCCGGTTATGGATGGATATACGGCAACCCGTATGATTCGGAGAAACGAAGAAAAAACCGGTCGAAAGAAAACCACCATCATTGCCCTAACAGCACACGCTTACGAGTCGGACATACAAAAATCCATTGAGGCGGGATGCAATGATCACATAGCCAAACCGTTTAAAAAACCTATACTTCTTGACTGCATAAGAAACTATTTATAGGGGACTGATAATGAGTGAAAATCCCATCATTGTTGAAATTGAAAGTGAACTTGAGCCTATAGTTCCGGAGTTCCTTGAAAACAGGAAGAAAGATTGTCAACGAATAGAGGGTCTGCTGGAGAGCGAAAATTTTGGTGAGATACGAACATTAGGGCACCGGATGAAAGGCGCCGGGGGGAGCTACGGCTTCGATGAGATATCTGTGATCGGAGAAGCCATCGAGATGGCAGCCCTTACAGGCGATAAGGAGACTATCAGCAGATCTATTGTGCTTCTGGATGAGTACATTCAACGTGTGGTTGTTGTTTATGTCTGACACGAGCGTAGTCGCAGCATATTGACACGTTGAACGCATCATTCAGTCACGTCTCTATGAAATTTTTGCAATCTGATACCCTTTCAGAGCCCGCAAAGGCTCAATGGCTGTATTCTTCCGCCAGTCAAACAGACCAGTCAGTTAGATCCAGCCTTGGCCAACAATTCAAGTCCACGCTCAGATTTGCCGGAGCCTCTTTTGGCCCGCAGAGCAAAGCGGGTTTCTGCATCGAATTCCGCCAGCAAGAGTGAAGTTACCTCATCAAGGAGGCGATTTACGCTCTGGCCGCGATGACGCGCCATATCTTTCAGACGCTGATATTTTTCATCGGGCAAACGAAGTGTCAATGCGCTCATAATTTCAACTCCTTTAGTAATATCTCCGGAAAGACTACTTTCAGATCTGGAAATAGCAACTCCATACGCGCCACATCCCGCAGATTTCGCGTAACAACGTATTCTGCTCCTCCTGCAACGGCAAGTTCGACCAGATGATTATCCCCTTCATCCCGAAGGTTTGGCCGCCAACCGTAATAAATCCTCGTCCAGCGATATGTTGCAAGAAAAATATCCAATAGTTCTTCACGCTCATCCGCGTTCAAGCGACTCCGCACAAACAAATCCGTACGACTCAAAACATCTTCATACTCCGTCAGAAGTGCGACCCCAATAAGCGGTGTCACCTTTTTTTCCAGACATGCGGCAATCACTGCACGGCTAGCACCTTGACCGAGACAGGCGCCAATAAATACGTTGGTATCAATAACTACTTTCATGCTGAAATGGCAGCAAATTTGCCACCACTATACCAGATAAAAAAAGCCCGGGAAAAAAGAGTTTTCAATTGAAAGATGAACTATAGAATGCCCCCTAGCCTTCTAGCCTCCCTTCAGCGGATCTATTGTGCTTCTGGATGGGAACTAAAGGGGACGTAGGTGATTTGGTTGATTTGTGCTGACCAATTTATGCAGCTCAGGAAATTTCGCGTAGATTGCCTCACCCCTTCTCGCTGCTACCAGCACTCCCGACCGGCTGATATTGAGCGTTTTCGCAACAACGACGCCACTCATCCCAATCTTTCTTGTCGCAATAAAGCAAAGAACTCCTCTGGCTTCGATCAGTTCTTTTCGTCTGCTCCCCTGAAGCAACGCAGTCAGTTCAATGTCAAATATCCTCGTTATCTCCCTCGCAAGTTCCGGAAGCGGCATGGCTGACTCCGGCGCTTCTAGATCTCCGGTCTCTTGCCAAAGCTGCTCTACAAAGTCACCACTACCGAGTATTCGTTCGTCATAGGCTTCAAAGCCTTCTGCACCGTCAAGTTTTCTGGAACGGCGCAGTCCGCCCCCGACCAGTTCGTTCCTTTTACCCATTGCAAAGCCATAGGCGATAAATCGGCGATACTTCTGCCTGGCAATCTGCTTTTTTCTGGCAAACATTTCCAGTATTTCGTCGCTCTGTTGGCCATCAAGACTGGAATTACCCATGTTTACGGCATGGCCGCTCCATGCGTAGGTGTCAAGATCGTCCAGCGAGTCAACCAGTCCGGCACGTAAGGGGTTCAGGTGAATATAGCGCACCAGTTCGAGAAGGTAAGCATCTTCCTGGCAGACAATCGATTTGTACCTGTTTTGGAAAAGGTGACCGCTCCGATGGTGACGCAGGTTGAAGACAACAGCATAACCGGTCAGCAGACGACGCATCAGGACAGCTAGTTTTGTTGTTCGCGGTCGGAGAAGAAGATGGAAATGATTGGTCATGAGAGACCAGGCAAGGCAGTCGGTGTCAGTCGTTACCAGCAGTTTCGCCAGCCTCTCTGTAAACAAGGCCTTGTCGTCTTCGCCTAAAAAGATGTCAGCGCGGTTAATGCCGCGAACTATCACGTGATGGAGAAGACCAGGAATGTCGATCCGAGCTGTTCTTGGCATAGATGGATATTAGTGAGAAATCAGAAGCAAGTCAACACAATCAACTACGTCCCCTTAGATCCTAGAAACAGTCGCAACAAGAATCGAAAAAATTGTGATCACAGTTATATGTTTGTTCATAAAAAACCTTTGGCTGCTTTAATTAGCAAAGATAATAATAAATTTAGACCGTCCGTCCACAGAAACGGCAAATCTTTGCTTCGACTTTAATGATTTCCGCACAATAAAAACATTTCTTTACAGTAGATTCCACCGCATTGTTTTGTTTGTCATCAAATTGGTTTAAAATTACTCTATATTTCTTAATCATATGATCTGCAAAAAAGCCTACAATCACGCTGAATAGACCCAATGTAAAAAACAATTCTACATCATTAAATTTATAAATTAATATGAGAATAAAGTTTAACCAAAAGCCAATTGCACAAATTGTTTTCGTGAATATAAACCAATTTATTACGCCAATTACTTTATTTATTTCGCTCATATAAGGCATGACACCTCCATATTGTAAAAAACTAAAAGCACTCAGATAACTTGAGCATCTCAAACAACTTTTTTCCAACCTTCATATCTATTAAGGAATTCCGGGGCAATAGAACCAGTCAACTTTCTATCGCGTATTCTAAACGATACTTTAATGTTTTTACCTATCAATGACTTACGAATTTTATTGATCTCAATTTCATCTTTTGTTGCAAATATGACATCATGACCAGAATTGTCGGCGATAAAAATTTCGTTTTTGGAAAGTTTACCTTTCCATGTCTGATGTGATGCAAATGTAGTGGTCTTGAATTTAATGTAATCGGATTCCTCTTTAGCCTTTACCTTGGCAATAGCCTTCACATATTCATCAATCATATTAATAGTCTCTTCTAATGGTTTTTTAAAATGGAACTTTGACAATCTCTTATACCGCTCAAAGCTTCGTGAACCTGTCACAATTAATGACACTCCTATAAGTGTTGGAATAAAAAATAGACCGATAAATGGAATGAGACAAATACCAAGTAGTACAAAGGTAATGCCATTCACGAGCATTCCTTTTACGGATGGTGAGTAAAAAAACCAAACGCCTGTTACGATATAAATAACGCCTAAAACTGATAATACAATCGGTATTGCAACGTTATGGCTATTACCTGCAATTCCCATGATTCCGATTAAAGTAATTATGGCACCTAAAAACATATGGAAGAGGCCACCAAGTTCAAGCGTTTTTCGAACAAGCCTATAGTTCAAAGCACTTTGTAATTGTTCTCTATTTGATGTGCCAAACCATCCATTATTATTAGATTCGTTGCTGGCGTCGATTTTTGTATTCGCTTTTGTGGTTGATTCCGCAGGAGTGTTTTTATTCACATTTGGCAGTTCCCTTTTTACATTAAATCTTGTTTTACATTTGGGGCAAGTGCCCCATGCACCACCCTCCGGTATTTTAGAATCTTCAATTTCACCACCCAAATTGCATTCAGGACACGCGAATTTCATATCATCTCCTTTTGTCGTTCAACAAGTTGACTAACTCGGGCAAAACAAAAACAGAGTAAAGCGAATTTACTTCATCCCGTACAACCGCCGATACGTAGCTGCCGAAGCGTAAACTTTCTTCACATATTCTCGTGTTTCTCCATAGGGAATACTCTCAATAAATTCATCTTTTTCGAGACCTCCCATACTCTTCTGCCAACGCTTTACAGCACCCGCTCCTGCATTGTAGGCTGCCGCCATCAAAACAGCATCCCCTTTGTACTCTTTCTTAAGGTCGGCAAGATGCTTTGTACCCAACTTGATATTGTATTCCGGCACCACTAACCGTTGTGAATTGAATGCCCCCTTCTCACGAGCGGTGAGTTTTGCAGTTGCAGGCATCATTTGCATAAGACCAATAGCCCCTGCTCCGGATTTGACAGCCGGAGAAAAACCGCTCTCCGCGCGAATAAGCGCATAAACAAACCCTTCTGAAAGTCCGTTAAGAGCCGCGTTGCTGGTAATAAGTTCTGAGTAGACCCGGGGGTATCCAAGAGTCCAGAGTGGCAGTTCGCTTTTTGTCCAGGCAACAGTCATATTTTTTACAAACATATAGATAGCCATTCCATAATCCTGCATTTCGAGATAAACTCTTGCAACGGCGGGAAGTTGTTTTTTATTTTCTATGTTTTTTCTGCGGATTTCGGTCATTTCCATGCGTGCATCTTCCCGCAAACCGAGTGAAGCCAGAAGTCTCGGTTTATCAAAACCTGCCACTAACGGTATCTCTGTAAGCGCATTTCGATTGCCAAGTGACGCCCTGAGATCCTCCAACCCCTTATGTTCACGATACCAGGTTGCATAAAACCCACTAGGGAATTCGTTCAGAAGAGTATTAAAGTATGAATCAGCAGACGCGGCACTGCCACTTTTTTCTACCCCTCTTCCACTCCAGTACAAAGCTTTCTCTCTGTATTTTTCATCTGAGAGCAGAGTACTGAACTGCTTAACTGAGCCTTTATAATCACCTGCCAGATAACGGCACCAGCCTGAACCCCATGCCAGCCTTGCCTTAGTTTTTGATTCAGAAGTTAGCTTTGTCGCCTCTTCAAAGAGTTGTGCTGCGTCGGAAAACTGCCCAAAACCTCTCTTTACAGAAGCTGCTTCTTCAAGTGCTTCGCAGGCATATTTATGTTTTTTATCCCCGGCAATTTGCAAATACATCGCCAGAGCCTCCTCTTTAAGGTTTTGGCGGTCACGTGATTTAGCCAGCCAGAAGACCGCTTCAGAATGTACTTCTGGATATGAGCTTTTAGCTGCCTTGATAAACTGTGTTTCTGACAAGGAGTATTTTCTCTGTCGATACTGGGCAATACCTGTAAGAATGTTAAGCCTGTCAGCTGTATTTCCAGAAACTGCCACCCCGTGGAGCATCTCGAGAGTTTTAAGAGAGTCGCTGTATCGTTTCACCCCCTGAAGCAACCCGACCCTTTTTAAAAGCTCTTCAGGAGTGTAGGGGGGTATTTTAACACCTGACATCTCAATAAGTTTCATCCGCTCTTTAGCTTTTGGAGCGAGTGGTGATGCCGGAGTCTCAAGCCAGATGCTTCGATATATATTTAAGGCGCCGGAAACATCAGCTAACTCTTCCAGACAACGTGCAGATTTGTAATTTGCTTCAATTGAATCTCCACCGGAAGAGTATTTTGCAACAAAAGCCCTATAAGACTTGAGCGCTGCTTTGTAGTCGGAAGATTCATACTTGATATCTGCCTGCAGTTTTTCTGAACGCCGCACTAACCTGGATGCCGGAAACTCTGATACGACTAAAAAAGCTTTTGCAGATGCCAAAGCGTAATCTTTCAAGCCAAGCAAAGCCTCTGCCTGAAAGAATGTTGCATAGTCGGCAATAAGCGGCTGTTTCTTTCTCGCTTCATCAAGAAATCTGGCTGATTCTTCAAATTTTTCAAGACGAAGTGCTGTTACTCCAAGAAGGAAACTACGCCGTGCAGTGTCAGTGGACTTCTCAGCCAGCTTATAGGCTGCAGCATAATCCCTTGCCCGATACTGCTCAGCGGCAAGGTCAAGAAATTCATCTGCCATAGAAGGTGAGAGAGTTGCTGCGAGAATAGAACATATAATGAGAATGTAGAAACCCGATTTTATATATAGTCTCATGCAGAGCGCCTTTTGTTCAAACGGCTATAAGCATAATGCTTATAGCCGTGATGGATTTGCAGAAATCTTTCAAAATTATGGTGTAAATTTTCTTATTACAGCTTCAGCAAGATCTAGAGCCAGCTTTTTACCAAGATCAGCTTTAGCCTTGGTTATGTCAGAGCGATCATGGTCAAAATAGTGTTCAACCGGCACAGAAACTTCAAAAGAGGGGGTGCTTTTACCAGCTTCATACAGATAAATCCTCGCTTTTACCTTCAGGTCGGTTGAACAGCATCCGGACGTCTGCACATACCCCCATATATCACCGGAAATGTAGGTCTGATTTATAAGCCAGGCTGGTTCAACATCTTTAAGCTCCTCTTTAAGAATGGCAAAACGACGGACTTTGGTGAATTTACGACGGGCGTTCAGGATATCCACAAACTGATTGAAGATAGGTTCACCAAAATCTGCCGGGACCAGTGTAGCGTCGAACGGGACAATATAGAGCGACTCCCGCTCAATATTCGGGTCGATAGTACTGAAATCTTTCACAACCACACCGGGCGTACAGCCAGAGAGAAGAAAAATCAGCGGAAGGAGGAGCAGAAACTTTCTGAATATCACAAACCTCTCCGTACCATCTCATCATGATAGAACTTCTGATAGAGAACGTCGTAGTCCCGGCTGCCGGGAGCCTTGTTGCGAAGCTTTGCGTTTACAGCCGCTTCAATTTCGTCCAGCGAACCAAAAACAGCTTCAAGAGACTGTTTCACTGTTCTGAGCGCGCGGCTGTCATCCGAGATATCCGCCAGATCATCTCTCCAGATACTTTTCAATATTTCATGCGCCATTGTTGAAATACGGTCTTCAGATAACGACATATTCAGAACCTCACAGAACTATCTTGCGCTCCTTGGCAAGTTTGGTTTTAATCATCTGCAGCATTCGGCGACGATCTATATCGGCAGCTCCACGCCCAAGGCCGGCAAGAGTTTCATCAAGGAGTTTTTCTGAATCTCTCTCCAATTTATGCTCTGCCGCAAAATTTCCAGCTATTGTAGCTGCAATACCGCTTACAACTGCTGCGCGTTCACCTCTTGGCGTAATTAAGCTCTCTGCAAGAAGGTCGTTGTAAACCTTTTCTGCCAAACCTCTTATCTGTTCATCTTTCAGTCGCATAGATCCTCGTTATCAGAGAGAAAAATTATTTTTACAGTACGGCTTTCATCAGAAAAGTGGACTTATTGTACTCACTGCGGCTAAAATTGCAATTCATTGTTTAGATTGGAAAAACGGGAGATCAACAGACATGCAGAAGAAAGCGGTAGTTCTATACAGCAGCGGACTGGATTCAACGACATGCATGGCAATTGCAAAGGCTGACGGCTTCCTGCCGTACGCGATAAGTTTTTCATACGGCCAGCGACACAGTATTGAACTGAGTATTGCTCGTCAGAATGCAAAGCGGATCGGAGCAGCGGAACATCTGGTAGTTGAATTTGATCTCCGGCTAATGGGTGGCAGCGCTCTGACGGCAGATATCGATGTCCCGAAAGGGGGTGTGGCGAATGAGATTCCGGTTACATATGTGCCAGCCAGAAACACCATCTTTCTCTCCTTTGCGCTCGGCTGGGCAGAAGTTCTCGGGGCATCGGATATCTATATCGGCGTAAACGCTCTGGACTATTCCGGATACCCTGACTGTCGCCCGGAGTATATCAATGCCTATGAAAAAATGGCCAATCTTGCAACTAAAGCGGGAGTAGAAGGGATTTCCCCTTTCAAGATTCATGCGCCTCTGCTTGACATGACCAAGGCAGATATAATCAGACGTGGAACTGAGCTTGGCGTGGATTACAGCCTGACACACTCATGCTACGATCCAACTGAGGACGGACTTTCCTGCGGGGAGTGCGATTCATGCCGTTTGAGATTGAAGGGGTTTGAAGAGTCTGGCCTGATAGATCCGCTCAAATATGCATGACTGGAGCTTCTAAAGAACGGCTCCGCCCGAGGGGTCGTTCTCTGCGCCATCAACGATATCTTCAACCCAGAAGCGCCGTTGCAGTTCATCAAGCAGCGGCATCAGGCTCTTCCGGTTTCGGGCTGAGACAGTGACGCTGTTTTTCGTTCTTGCCGACTGCCGTACTTTCAGGAACGCCACCAGATCTCTCTTTTTGACCTCATCCAACAGATCCGATTTGTTGTAAACCAGCAGTTCCGGCTTATCCCCCAGACCAAGTTCAGAGAGAATTGTGCGCACCTGGGTGATCTGATCCTCAAAACGGGGGTGCGAGGAATCCACCACATGCAGCAGAAGATCCGCATCACTCATCTCCTCAAGTGTCGCCTTGAATGCGCCAAGGAGAGATTTAGGCAGGGAGCGGATGAATCCGACCGTATCGGTAATAATCACCTCCCGCTCGCGGGGAAAACGGAGACGGCGGGTGGAGGTATCAAGGGTGGCAAAGAGAAGATCTTCAGTAAAAACATCACTTTGGGTGAGAGCGTTCAACAGGGTAGACTTTCCGGCATTGGTATAACCGACAATCGAGATGATCGGCACTCCGGCCTTCACCCGCTGTTTTCTTCGCTGGTCACGCCCTTGGGAAATTTCTTTGAGTTCCCGCTCTAGGCTTGCAATCCGGTCTCTGATGCGCCGACGGTCGGTTTCAAGCTTGGTTTCACCCGGCCCCCTGCCGCCAATACCACCCATCAAACGGGACATCTGCACGCCACGGCCAGTAAGCCGGGGCAGCAGGTATTTCAACTGCGCCAGTTCAACCTGTACCTTTCCGTCCAGAGTCTTTGCCCGTCTCGCAAAGATATCCAGAATCAGCTGACTGCGATCTATAACCTTGAGTTCCGTCATTGTAGAGATTGAGCGTATCTGCGCCGGAGAGAGCTCCTGATCAAAAATCAGCATGCTTGCCCCGCGCTGCATTGCCCTTATGACCACATCCCGCATCATCCCCTCACCCATGAGAGTACGCGGATTGAGCCTTTTCGGGCGTTGAATGAATTCGTCCAACGCCTCAACCTGTGCAGTACGTGCCAGTTCACGAAGCTCAGCTATCGAATCCTCCGCCTCCTGACGCGTTCCCGATGTAGTAACCGAAATCAGTATCGCTCTCTCAAGAATATTCTTCGCTCTGGATGCCGTACGATTTGCTTTCTCCAAGTCAGCTTCAAGTTCCGGAATTGAATGAACACAGTCAATATCAATGCGTTCAAGAGGGAGAACAGGGTCAAGAGTGGTGACTCCAGCCCGTTCATCAGGAGAAATCCAGGCAATTTGCGCCTGAATCTGAGTTTTTCCCGGAGAGAGAAACAGGGCAGCCAGCATGTCGAGGCGGAGTAGGGAGAGGTCGGTCAGATCATCTTCAGAAACTGGTTCATTTTTCAGATGGGTATGAATCAAACGCAAACTGCGCAGTGGGCGCTTGCCAAGCGGATAATCACGCAGTTCGGGGATAATCAGCCCTTTTTCGTCACCAACAATTACATATTCGACCATACCGGAGCGGCTGACAAGTATGCCGATCTGTCGGCGCATCTCATATGAGATCTCTACAAGGCGGGAGGCAAGCTCTACAGAGCAGAATTCAGCCACCGGAACTCGTCTGCGATACAGACGCTCCAGTGACTGGATCTGACTGGATTTCAAACCTGCAAGATTACCGAATACTTCTTTAATGGGAGGACTCCAGAGTTACAGACCGATGATATTATAACCGCCGTCAACGTAATGAATCTCGCCGCTGACTCCGCTTGCCAGATCGCTACAGAGGTAAAGCGCTGATTTCGCAACATCCTCCTGAGTAATGGTGCGTCTGAGCGGCGCTTTTGATTCAACGTGGTTAAGAATAGTGTGGAAGCCGTTCACTCCGGCAGCCGCCAGAGTTCTTATCGGCCCGGCAGAAATGGCATTCACCCGCAAACCTTCCGGCCCCAGTGCCTCTGAGAGATACCTTACCGAAGCCTCCAGAGCAGCCTTGGCCACCCCCATGACGTTGTAGCTTGGAAACACCTTCATGGCGCCGTAGTAGCTCAGGGTAAGCGCCGAACCGCCGCGCCCCTGCATCATCGGATGCGCCGCCTTCATTATCTCAAGAAAGGAGTAGACACTTATGTCAAGAGCGGTGGCAAAACCTTCTCTGGTGGTATTCAGGATGGTACCTTTCAGCTCGTCCTTGTTGGCAAATGCAACCGCATGAATCACTATGTCAACGCCATCCCAGATCTTGGCAAGCTCGCTGAAAACAGCGGAGATATCTTCGTCACAGGTCACATTACACGGCAGAATGGCGGCTGCATCAAGTGACTCCGCCAGTGGTCGAACCCTTTTCTCAAGCGCCTCGCCCAGATATGTAACAGCAATCTCAGCACCCTGTTCATGAAAAAGCCTGGCGATAGACCATGCAATACTCTTATCGTTCGCAATACCAAAAATTACAACTTTCTTTCCTTGTAACAGCATCTGGTTTCCTCCGGTTCTCTACAGCATATAAAAGGTGATTCATTTTTTAAGTAGACAGAAGATTATATCTACAGTTTTACCACTCATGCCAATCAGTTAATTTTCATCAGGCTCAGAACTGTCGCGTCTGCCGTTGCCAGCAGCGGAACCTCTTCTCTCTTCAGCTGCCTGAAGAGACTTAAGGGCAGCTTCAATATCACCCAATCTTTTTTCAATAGTTTCAAGAACATCCAGCGTCCGATCCTGCTTACCCTTAACCGCAAAAACGACGAAAGGCATCACCAACCAAACAACCGCAAGAAAGAACCCTAAAATACTCATCATAACCATGAATCCGCCAACGATCTCCATATTGTCTCCCTCAAGAGTTAAGGGTGCGGATTGTAACACGACGACGGCAAAAAGTTAAGGCGATAATTTTATTCATACTCTGCCGAAAAAAGCTGCATGATTTGAACCGAACTGCGGCGGATCTTTTCTGATGATCTCTGCAACAGCCGGATGACGTTTGAATTCGCTCTCTATAAAACGACGGACATGGCTGCGCTCCCACCCACCGGGATGACAAAACGAAGTGTATAGCGAGAGGTCACCTTCATAAAAAAGCTTATCACCATATTCTATGGCTTCATCTCCATTAATAGGCATATTGAAAAGTGCAGTATTCAGAAAACTGATTGCTTCCCCGTGTCCGGCTACAAACTCAAGAGTCCTCTCCGCCTCAAGGCGTGTTTCTCCCGGAGTGCCGAACAGAATGTAGCAATAGACAGCAATCCCGGCAGTATGTAGATTTTTCAATACCTGCGAGGCAACCTCAACTGTAATCCCCTTTTTCATCCGATCCAGCACACCCTGATCGCCAGACTCCAGCCCCAGTTTTAACATTACGCAGCCTGAATGTTTTAGAGCATGGCAGAAATCAAGGTTACTGAGCTGTTCGCTGATCCTGGCGAATCCATACCATGGGACACCAGGAGGATTTTCGGCAATAGCTGTAAGCAGTCCTGGATTAATGGCATTATCCAGAAAATGGAGCAGCAGAGGAGAGCTTTTCTCTATCAGAATTTTCAGGTCTGCCAACGCACGATTAACCGGAACCGCTTTGTATGCATTCCCTTCGGCACGCTCCGGACAGAAAGAGCATCTGCTCCAGTAGCACCCCTCTGCTGCACTGTAAGGCAGAATAAAACCGGGAGAAAAATAGCTGTCAAGCGGCAAAGCGGAGTAATCAGGGGGTTTATTAGATTTTGCGGCATCCCCCTCTTTCAGGATTGAGAGAAGCGGAAGTTCGCCAGCCCCTGAAATCAGATGGTCAACCAGAGCGCCAAACGGCTTGTTCCAGCCTGGTTGCTGCATCCAGGAAGTAACAAGCCCACCGCCAAGTATTATTTTAATCTCAGGGAAATTTTTACGAACAAATCCTATCATTGCAAAAGTTGTGAGTGCCTGACTCAGATAATTAAGAGAAAAACCTACCGTATTTATAGTGGAAAGAAGGTCGGGAAGAGTTTCACTAAAATATCTGAAAAAAGGGTTCCGCTCCGGTTCAAGAGCTGATGCAAGAAGATCGGCACTACGCTGTGGCGATTTGGTATGATCCTGATAATCGGCAAGACCGATGATTATGCCATTATCCGCCGCAGAAACAGCAAGTATCCGGTTTAAATCGCTTACTGCACGGCGATAACGATCTGGCGAGCTGTAAGTTTCTATATCACGGAGTGCTGTCAGATTACCGGCTCGCCCCTTAAATGCTCTGCGACTCCATGTGTCAGTGCAAGTTGAGGGGTGCTCAAGCAGCCATAGCTGCCCTTCCAGATTCGCATCAAGCATACGACAGGAAATGCCATGATCATTCAGAAATGAAGCCAGCCGAACAATACCTGCAGGTGGCTCGCAGGCTTTTGCAAGTGGTGGAAATATAAGCAGCATACAATAAGTATCTAATATTACTGATACTGTATATAGAGAGGCTTCGGGTTCAGCTTCAGTAGTTCAAGAGGTGTCAGCAAAGGATCACCCTTCTTTGTATCATTATGGTAGAAGAGCTTGAATCCTGCATACTGCACCGGTTCAGAGACTACATACTCCTTGTACGAGTTGCGTTTTAGCGATGGACCGCCCCAGCCATCCATATGGATTACAATCTGCACCTCAGAGGATAGCGCAATTTTATTTGAATTTGTCACGCCGTTTCTAGTAAACCTGTGAATTGTAAACACCTTTGGCGGTATATTGTATTTTTTTACCAGCCCCTTTAAGTAAGCTGATGCAAAATTTATATCGGCGGCATCGTATGTACCAATCTGCTTACCCGGTTTTTTGCGGCTCTTTATAAGATTGAACTCCGGATCAATCCCGAGATGAACATCTGGATTCTTCAAGATCCATTCAAAACGGGGAAGGATAGTCCGAATATCATCATGCCCCGTCTGAATATCTATGAACATAATAGCGCCTGCCTCTTTAGCCCATCCGTAAACCTGTTCAATAACCTTGTCAGGCATAACCATCCGGTATTTGCCATCCTTTCCGGGAGCTTCCTGCGCCACAACTGCAATAAGATGCAACGCCGGCTGCACCGGTGTAGCAGGATCTGCCGTCTGCCACTTTTCTGCTTCGCCTTTAAGCCGGAGCAGCATTTCATCCTTGGGGAATTCACCCAAAGCTCCCATTCTCTTTGAGAGAGGATTGCCGTAATATGCGACGATGCGCTTCATCGGCAAAATAGATCCGGGCAGCATGGTTGGTGACTTCACCGGCCAACCGCACCCTTTTGCGTACTCTGGACTTTCACCGGCATTATATTTAATCTTTGAAGCCGCGATACGGGTTGCAGTAGTCTGGGCGGCAAAAACTGCGGCTTTTCTGTTGGCAGATGTCGTTGCTGAAAAAGATGCTGCAACCACTTGTGAATCAGCTTCTTTGGCGGTTTCTGCCTTAGACTGCATACTGCTGTTATCCAGACACCCGGAAAGAACTGATACAATAAACAGCTGTAATACCAAAATATTTCGAGAGACTTTCAAGCTGCTGCACTCCCTGTTCAATTTATTTATATCCGACCTTTTTCAGGAGACATTTAGTTTTCTTCTACAAGAAAGTCTTCCAGGTCTATGACATCTTTTACTTTTAAGATAAGAGCATCCGGCCACTCTCGGATCGAGAGACGTGTCAATATTTTTGACTCTTCAAAAGTAAGATCAACTTCATCCGGCAACTTATCAGCAAGCTCGCTCACCCAACGAGCCTCCTCCGCTGTTAGTGGCGCTTGCATCAGCTCTAAACTTGAAATTTTCATTCTCTCCGCCTGAGTTTCTATGTTTTTTTTGCGACCGCTACCAATACAGGTAAATGGGTCTGCAGACAAGTGCTATTTTAGAATATATTTGACAAGACAGCCGTTAATATGTCAACAGAACAGCATCATTTTATTTTCACGGGAGAACAAAACTATGACCCTCTGCCCATGCGGGAGCGGCGCCCCCTATTCCGACTGCTGTGAACAGATTATTTCGGGAGCAGTAACAGCAAAAACAGCAGAGCAACTCATGCGAGCCCGCTACTCTGCATACGTTTTTGCAAAAATGGATTTCATATTTGAGAGTACACATATTGAGCATCGGGAAGGATATGATCACGCAGGAACCAGAGAGTGGGCGGAATCTGCTGAATGGCTGGGGCTGGAAATCATCAAAACCGACAGAGGCGGGATTGATGATTCAACCGGTGAGGTTGAATTTATCGCCCGGTTCAAAGATAAAGGTGGCGATCAAGTGCACCACGAAGCGGGTCAATTCAAGAAAAAAGGTGGCAACTGGTATTTTACAGATGGGATTATGGTTCGACCAAAACCCTTAACGGTCATAAAAATCGGACGTAACGACCCATGCAGCTGCGGAAGCGGAGTAAAGTACAAAAAATGTTGCGGCAAATAAAATCAATCTAAAAACAGATCAGATGTTTACAACTGTTTTATTGAACGGACACATCTGATCTGGATCGCCGCAAGCCTAAGTCCAATGGCAATTATGGCTCACAGATCCCCGGTCATTTCCTGAAGCTGATAAAGTTTTACGTTCACCTTTCCAACACACTCTACAATTTCACGAAGTTTTTCCTCATCAAGCCCACACTCCTCATCAACCCCCTGAAACCACTTGTACCCCTTTGGCAGCACTGTGAAGGTACCGTCGCGAAGCAGCATTGCATCAACCATATCGTTGACACGCCCCTTCGCCTCCCAGGGGTCACGATAATTGAACTGGCGGGCCACTACGTGCATCCCCATCCCGTTAGGAAATATTGCTTTCACTTCAAATGAAAATTCGCGCGGCGCACTGTAGTTATCACTCCTGCCGGAACGGATCATTACCTCCGCACCCGCCTGACTCAGAATTTCTCCGACCGACTCGGCGGTCATAGCCTTATAAGTCTCCATATCACTTCTCCATTCTCAATTCGACTCCCCATGGCGCCGGTTTTTCTCCTACTGCGGTCAACACCCAGAGTGTCGGAAACTCCATTCTGTCCGACACCGGACCTATGCCATCAGTCAGATATATTACTGCTGCCGGCAGCGGGTGCATGGTTCTGGCATACTCAAAAACCGGTCTCAGATCGGTAAATCCGCCTCCGTCATACCGTTCCACAACGCCGTGATGCCCACGCAGCGAGTCAATGCGCTGAATACGGCTGTTGGCATAGATAACTGTTATGGCTGACTCCCGTGCAGCGGCAATCCGGATGAGCTCCTGTCCAAAGGCCTCCCTGAGCTCAACTATGTTCGTGGAGTCACTCACGTCTACCCCAATCAGCAGGTTCAGGCGACGACGTTTTCTTACACCAGGGGTGGTATGCTCAAAGCGTCGATGCTCACGTGTCCAGCTGCTTCGCCTGCCGGTTCGTCCCGCTGCTGCGAGAAATTGTCTCAGAATCTGCTGCCACGGAATCGGAGATGGTCCGAGCAGGGCATCTACAACACACTTCAATTCAGGTGGCGTCTCACCGTCACAGCCACGCAGGGACTCCCTCGTTATTGCCCGCAGCGCCTCTTCAGCCAGTGGAAGGGGTGTACTGTCGGCATCCCCCCAGAGAGCATGGCTATCCAGCGTAGTCGCGGTCGCAGTGCCAGCATCACCTTCACCGGCCGCGCCACTCTCTGCCTCATCATTGTCGCCAAAACCGCTGCCATCGAGATTACCGGCGTCAAACGGCGGCGCCAGCTGTTCGTAGTACTCTTCTGCTGCCAGCCCATCTTCAGCCCCGTAATATTCCGGCAGCAGGGCATCTTCAGGCAGATTTTCAATCCCGAGGTTAATTGCCAGATCAGAGGCGATGTCCCAGTCGTGGAGATTCCTTCCCTTGCGTCTCACAGGATGAAGGTGCAGAAGGTGTTTTACGAGATGTTCGAGAAGGGCACGCTGCTGCGGCAAACCCATAAGCGGGAAGATTTCCGGATCTACCGCCAGAACTGGGATGCTGTCGCGCAGAGTAACACCTGCCCCCTTCCCGTCAAGGGAACGGAGCTCACGGCGGAGATTGAGAATAAAATGTCCATAAAACGGACGTTCCCGCAACAGCCTGACTACAGCATTTTCCAGTGCACTGTCACTCATGCCTCGCGGGAAATTGTCTGAATCGCATCGAAAATAACGGCGTCATACTTGTCCTGGGCAATCCCGAGAGCCACTTCAGGGATCTTCAGCAGTGTCTTCACACAACCGAAGCGGAGATCCCTTGGGAGCACCGAGATATACGCAATCAGATTCGTCTCCTGCTCCTCATTCAACACCGGAGAAGCCTGCAGCGCTGAAACAAGGTCGTTTATCGTTGCCGCCTGCACGTCATCCCGCTGCGCCTCTGCCTGCACGGAAACCTGCGGCCAGTCATCAAGTATCTGCCTTGCAGTCAGAGGACGCCCCTTCTGGTCACTAAGCCAGCGCATGAAGTTGATGGCAGCCTCTTTTCCGATTATCCCGGCATAAACCTCCATCTCCAGATCACCAGGAAACCGGCAGTATTTACGGAGTGTGCTGACCATCTCCCAACCACGCTCGGTCGGTTCAACCTGTAACTCCATTGTAGCCCCCTGCTTTGCCAGCATTGAGGAGTTTCCAGAAAGAAACTGCCGGACATCTCCGGACAGATCATGTCGCGCGGCATAGCGAGCCCAGCAGGCGTAGTCAGTCTCGACATAAAGCATAACCATCCTGTCGATCAAAGCACGGTCAAGAGTGGCAACCTGATAGGTGCCGTCGGGAGGATTGATACTGACTACGACCTTGTGCCGCTTTGAGAGCTGGTGTGTATGCAGCGAGCGGAGCATCCCTTCACCCGGCGGTTCGACAAACTGGAAAATCGCCTGGAGTGTGTCTTCCTGCTGAGCACGGTTCAGCTCATCACAATGCACAACTGTCGGAGAATCTTCGTCAGCTGGCCACCACGAAGGGCGGGACCAGTGCATCACTGAGCCATCCCGGAAAGGGATGCCGACGAGATCACCCACCTCCATCTGGCCAAGGCGGAGCGACACATATTTTCGTTCAATCTCACGACAGGCCTGGATAATCCCGGCGCTCTTGCCGACACCGCGGTGTCCCACGACACACGGAGTGAGATCGGTTTTTGTAATTATCTCTTTAACAACCGTTTTCATCTGTTCAATATTCACTTGCTACCTCTTGTCCGTACATTTCAGATTCAGATCCATCCGGGGCAAAGCTATCCGCTACTTGAGTGGTGTCACGAGATATTTCCTGACCAGTTCAACCGGATGATAAGAGAGTTTTGCGTTTCTGAGCCCAGGCTCCCCAAGATCCTGTTCACGGTTCAGATATTGACACTCCTGAAAGAGCAGTTTCGCAAACTCACGATTAACCAGCTGATAAAGTCCGTCAGAAAATGGATCTCCCTTTTCAAAATGGCATACGGCAGTCTCCCGATTGAGACGCTCACCAAGGGCAAATGCCGCCACAACATCATTTACAAGAATAACGACCCCCTCCAGCTCAAGTTCCACCGCAGAGGATAGCGCTTCAACAGTGGCGTCGATTTCAAGCCGCAGTGAACCGCTTACCGGATTGCCGGAACTTTTGACCCATCTGTAAAGAAGGGCAAGACACTCATCTTTATATTCGCTTGAATAGAGCGCTACGATATGTTCATGGCGGCGGGTAAAATAGCTGATGCGGTTTTTCTTCTTGTGAAATCGACTTCCAGGAAGATTGGCAAGCTCATCGCGAAGATAGAGATAATCGCTCGAATCGCGCAATTCGGTGATACGCAGAGAGTTACCGCTGCAGTAACGGGAGACAAAGCTGTCATCCGCACCGTAAAGCGGGACTCCTGCGGCAAACAGCAGCTGCAGCGCCCCCTTCACATCACCGTTCAGAGGGGGGAGAAAGTAAGCCGAACCGTCATAGCCTCTGCCGAGCAGGACAACTGAATTGCCGACAGAGGTCAAGCGGTAGTTATGTGCCGTTCTGAACAGAAAAAGTCCTGCGAAGGTCAGCTCGGAAATGCGAGGCTGCAACTCATTGCAGAGGCGATCCAGAAGTGGTTTATCAGAAATTGCAAGCGGTCTGGACGCAGGGTATTGCGGAATTTCCATTCAATTTTCTCCATGATCAGCATTAATAATCCTAGCTCATCATTCTATCAAAAACTGTTCATGGAGGAAATTGAAATTGAGGCTAATCTACATTCAAATATAGCAGAAGAGCGGTTTCATGCCCGAAGAGGATAAAAAAATAACTTTACGAGCAGTTGAACAGGCTCCATCCTCCAAAATTGTTAATCGATATGCTTGTCATGTTTATCATGCTCATGTTTATCATGCTTGTTCTGTTTATGATGTTTCTTACCCTTTTTCTGCCCTTTATGCTTCCCGTTATCCTTATGTTCAGAATACTCTTTTTCCTTTACAATTACCCGTTCTCTTTCAATCACTCTGACTTGCTGTGGCGGAGGTGCCTGAGGAGTTCCTACCTGCACCCTGACACTCGGAGTTTTAACATCCACATTAACTGCAGCAACGGCAAAACCAGCGGTTAATGCAACAGCCACTATACTGCCTGCAACTTTTCTAATCATATCAATCTCCTTGTACCTGCGATTAATTTCCTTCGTGATTATACATTACAACAAATAGATTTACACCATTTTCAGCTTGTATAGCAGTTTTTACACAAAGCTCTGAAAAGAGTAATATTATCGATTACGTTCAGCCAAATAGCTCCATTTTTTCACATCAGACATTCACCCTTCAAGCAGATCCGGCAGTTCATTGGTATCATCTTCGCGGCGTGGAAAATGCTCCGCAAGAACTCCGCCAACCTCCGCTATTGCGGCAACCAGCGACTCAACCATCCGCCCCTTTCGTATCCCTGAGGCTATCAAGGCTGCGAGGAATGACCAGCGCTCCGGCGGAATTACCGCATTTACGCCACGGTCACCAAGAATCCAGACCCGATGCTCCAGAAGAGATATGAATATAAGTATGCCGTTCTCCTCGCGCGTTCGATGCAGCCCGTTTTCGTAAAACGCGCTCACTGCCCGCCGCTGCACAACGGCCCGCACCCGTGCCGCAGGGGTAAACGCGAGCTTGAGAGCGGGGAGACGACGAAAGAGCCACAAAAGAGGGAGAAAGAGGAAAAGAGTGAACGGAATAAAGTGCCAGATTGAAGTATCGTCAATTATGACAGCAACTGTCAGAGAGAGCAGCACAGCAGCAATAATCGCAGCATGGGTCGCTGCCTCACGGTAGTCATCACTTGCCGCAACCAGCATTGGGGCTATCTCGCCGGAAGTCAGGGACTCCGCCTTCTGGACCGCCTCGCGAATAAGCTTCTGCTCTTCACCAGTCAGATATTTTAAAATTGTCTCATTTATCATCGTTACCACCCGTCGGAAGCACCGCCGCCATCGAAGCCCCCTCCCCCTCCGGAAAATCCACCGCCGCCAAAACCGCCGCCACCGAAGCCTCCGCCGTAGAAACCACCTCCGCCGCCACCACGCCCGAAGAGCCCGAGGAAACTGAGCAGAAGACCTGCGACAAACCCCACAGCGGCGAGTACCAGAAGATATTTCAGGGCAAGCCAGGGGAATAATACACTTGCGGCGATGGGGAGACCGATTGACCCTGCAACCCCTCCCAGAGGTTTGGAGACTGAACCGAGCGCCATTGTAATTATTCCGATAATGAAGAGAAGGGAGAGAAAACTTGATCCCTTTTGACGCTTTACACGATGAGCGCCATCTCCAGGTGCTGCCTTGAATTCACCTCTTGTCGCGGCCACGATAGCCTCCACGCCTGCCTCGACACCTCTGTCATAATCACCTTTGCGGAAGTACGGGGTCATGACGTTCCGGATTATCTGTCCCGCTGTAATATCCGGCAACACCCCCTGCAGCCCCATTCCTACCTCGATACGCACCCTCCGCTCCGCAGTGGCAAGAACGAGAATAACGCCGTTGTCTTTCCCCTGCTGACCGATTTTCCACTGATCCGCCACATGAATGGCAAACTGATCGATATCATCACCCTGAAGTGTTGACACAGTCAGAACAACAACCTGAGTAGAATCAGACTGTTCGAAAGCGGCCAGTTTCTGTTCCAGCATGGATTTTGCCGTTGGCGATAGCAAACCGGCATAATCGTTGACCCGTCCCGAAAGCGGAGGGACGTCCAAAGCCTGTGACAGCAGGGGGATGAGAACAAGGAGGAGCGCAATGAGGATATGCTTCTGTCGAACCATGAACACCTCTGATTTTAATTGATAAGCAGAGCAATAATACCCTGTTCAAGGATCTTTTCAAGTTTCGTCTGACACTTTTACTCAGACTTGCCTCTGCCCCCCTTCAGCGCGACCAACATTTCGTCATATATTCTCCAGCGTCCCTAACCTAATCTGAAAAATAATCAGTAAATAAACGGTATCAGCTTCTTCGCCCGCTTGCGGTAGGCAACGTACTCCGGAAACACATCTACCAGCCATTTTTCTTCACGCCTCGACTTGATATCAAAAAACAGTAGAAGCAGGATGGCGTAGACGAGAGTCAACCAGCTCTGGAGCCAGAAGCCGAGACCAAAGGAAAAAAGAATGAGTCCGCTGTATATGGGGTGGCGCACCAGAGCGTACGCTCCGGTTACAACAAGAAACGTATCTCGCTTCGGTTTTGGCAAAGGGGTAAGATTTCTGCCAAGATTATTCGTACCAGCCAGAGCAAGCAGAGTGCCGGCCAGCATTAGAACAACTCCGGATACGGTGGCAATCAGAGAGTATGGGTACGGCCAGACCGGCAACAGCTGATATCCGCGCGGACCGAATCCCAACAGAAGAAATATGACGGCCTGGACGACAAGGTACCACTCACCGCGTGAACCTTTCAGGCGATCTCTCAGCACTTTACTCTACACCGTTCTGAAAACTGGTCACGGCAGGATCACCAGTACGACACCTCCGGCAAGAACCGTCAGATTACACACCGCAGATACGGCATGAAGCCTGGAAAACTCTCTCCGCAAAGGATCTTCCTTGCTGGTTGTCTCAAAAGAGCCGATCTGCCTTTTCAGTTCAGCCGCACGCGGCTCTATGTAGAACGCCTGAAAAGAAGAGAGCGCAAGCATGACAAGCAGCAGGATCACCGGCAGTTTCATGACAAAGCCACGCCCTGCCAGAAATGAGATCATCGCGATCACACCGCACGCAATTCCCCATCTGAAATAGACCGGGAAAAGGTTACCGACGATTCGCGCCGCTATGTCCCGGCTTTCGGTTTTAAACAGAACCGGCGTTAACATAAGGGTGAATATCGCGTTTCCACCGGCCCAAAAGCCAACTGCAAGCCGGTACAGCATATCGAGATAGTTCATTAATCTGCTCCTTGAGATCGTTGTAATATCTGGTGCCAGATTGATCTCCGGAATTTCTCTGCAAACCTTCAGGGGAGTGAAACGGTCTTTATCTCGGGGATGAGCCCCGGATCGAGCATCTCCATCCGCTCCTGCCCCAGCTCCAGCAAGGCCGTGCGGACTCGCTCCGCCGAAGCAATAAGAGCGGGGACATCCACCCAGAGACAGACATCCGGCACACGCTTCAGATAGTTTACCCCACCGGCAAGGAGGCTGACCGCTCCGCCGTGATTGCCGTTCTGCCAGTGAAGCATGGCCACCGAAATCTGGAGTGTCCCCTGGAGAAAATCCTTCATCTCACCGGTTTCACCCAGCCAGAGACCTTCGATAGTTTCGTGACATTCGTACCAATCACGACAGTTAAACTGGCGTATCGCCAGAAGCAACTGGCCCGGCGGCGATTCATTACATTTGAGCATGAGTTTTCTCCATGTTCAAGGTGTGTTACGCGACTTTCTACAGATTTTCATCCCGAAAAAGCGACGTAAACATTTCTCTCACGTGGCCCGTCAAACTCGCAGAAATATATCCCCTGCCAGATTCCCAGCCACATCTTGCCATTTTTCAGTATCACCTGAACGGATGATCCGTAGAAACTCGCCTTTAAATGAGCGTCCGAGTTTCCTTCGCTGTGCCGGAAGCCGTGGTGCACCTGAACAAGTTCGTCGCTGAACGACTCCATATCGGTTGCCACATCCGGATCGGCATTTTCATTTATTGTCACACCTGCCGTTGTATGCGGGACAAAAACGGTAATCACTCCGTTTTGCCACCCTTGCTCAACGACAAGAGCATTAATTCTGGATGTTATGGATATGAACTGCGTGCGCCTGTTTGATGAAACATGAAACTCTGCCGTCTGCATAACACACCCCCCTGAAGGCATACTACCTCATGACCGGAAAATACGTCCACCTTTTCAGGAATTATCTGTTGTAATGAGCTGAATAATGACCTAAAAACATACCCATAGGTTACTATAGTGAATCGTTGACTGTGTTCAGTTTTCAAATCAAGACCAAATGGAGCCAGCATAATGAATCATATTACGATAGACAGCATTAAACTCTCACTGGCAAGGCCGGTCGAACTTAATCTGCAGTGGGTCGGGCAGGAAGAACTTCTCATGCAGCTGCTAGCCGCCTGGATGGTGATCAATGATCGTGACATACCGTTCAATCCGCGTCTTATCGGGAAGCCGGGGGTTGGCAAAACTACACTGGCCTACGCAGCAGCCAAACGTCTAAACCGTCCGGTCTACCTGTTTCAGGCAACCATGGACACTCGCCCGGAAGATCTGATTGTCACCCCGGTTATTGACCCTGATGCAAAGATTCAGTACGCCGCTTCTTCACTGGTATCAGCGATGCTCACAGGTGGAGTGCTGATTCTTGATGAAGGGAACAGGATGAGTGAGAAGGCATGGGCGTCACTTGCCCCGCTTCTGGATGACCGCCGTTACGTTGAATCAATCGTCACCGGGCTTCGTATCCCCGCCCAACGTGATTTCCGCATCGTTGTCACCATGAACGAAGATTCTTCCACTTTCGAAATTCCGGAATATATTCATTCAAGACTGCAGCCGCAGATCTACATCGACTTTCCGGAGGCAGACGAGGAGTACACTATTCTGAAGGAAAATCTGCCGTTTGCCGACCGGGAGATCCTTGAGTACGTCGTGAAATTTCTCCAGAGCGCTCACAAAAACGATGAACTCTACTCCGTCAGAGACGGCATCAATATCGCCCGCTATGCCCTCAAGATGTCGGCCGCAGGCGGTAATCCGGCTCGGGATCTGCTGCGGCTTGCTGTCACCAGAATCCTCGGCCAGGAAGCTGTCCCATATCTCGACTGATTATGACACAGCAACTCTATCTCGAAAAATTTGCTTCAATCAAAGCCCTGCCGATCCTCCATTACAAAATGGAGTTTGCCCAACTGGTGCGGATGGCGTTCCAACAGGTCAAACCTGACGCGGTGGCGATTGAGCTCCCCCCTACCCTTGCAGACACTTTCACCAGAGCGGTGCGCAGACTTCCGCAAATTTCCGTTATCAGTTATCAGATCCAGCCGAAGAGGACTTCGCACCAGAGCGAAGACAAGACAACCTTTCTTCTGATCGAACCGGCCGATCCTCTGGCAGAGGCGGCACGACTGGCACTGGCCCAGAATATCCCTCTCCATTTTGTCGATGTCGACACCGACAGCTATCCTGCACACAACGAGCCCTTACCGGACACTTACAGCATCTGCCGTATCGGCTTGGCAGATTACTACCGCGAATACCTGAAACAGAGTTCAGTGCAGGTTCCGTCCCTTGAGGATAAGCGACGGGAACAGGGGATGGCTTTCCGGCTACAGAGGTTATCCCGCAGTTACAAATCAGTTCTCTATGTCTGCGGGATGGCACATCTGGAACGGGTCAAGCTGCTGTTCGATACTCAGCAGGCAGAGCCGCTGGAACGTATCAGGCGCGATGACATTTCGCTCTGGAATCTGCATCCGGATTCCTGCCGGGAGATTCTTGCCGAGTTCCCGTTTCTCTCGGCAGTTTATGAACGTCGTCGTGGTCCGCTGCCGGAAGAGCCAGTTGAAAAAGGTGCCGGTCTACGCAAAAGTTTTCACGCTCTGGAATTGATTCAGGGGGGAAAGCAGGAAATCCCGGAAGAGAAAATCCTTGCGAATGCAATCCTGAGAACGGCACGGCATGTTGGAAGAGAGGGGCTGTTAATTGACAGGCAGCGCGTCATTTATCGCCTCTTCTGCGAGGCGGCGAATCAGTACCGTCAGGAGACCGGCGACTCGATCCATATCTGGCAGAAACGGGCTTTCTTCAAGTTTTCCCGGAATTATGCTCTTCAGAGAAACAGACTGTTGCCGGATCTCTTTCAGCTTCTGGCTACTGCCCGTGGCTGCATAGACGATAACTTTGCTTATGCCTTCTGCCGGCTTGCCACTTTCTACCCGTGGCAGTCTGAAAGCAGCGACCTGCCAACCATCACACTTTCACCGGAAGAGGTCTGGGGCGGCAGCCGTCAGCTCCGTTTCCGTCCACGCCAGAAGCGTAACAAGAGTATTTCGCAGATGGGATTTCTCAAACGAAAACGGGAAAAGCATCCCGGAGAGTGGCTGGAGGGTTTTGACGATCCATCCATCTGCTCTTATCCCGAAGAGGATATCGCCATAGAAAACTACGGACGCTTTCTCAAGCGAAAAGCGAACATGCAGCTTTCGGAAGAGATGAGCCGCAGTGAAAAGTTCACCACATCACTCCTTGATGGCATCGACATGCGGGAGACACTGCGCAACATCCATGAAGGGACAGTATATGTCAGGGAGCAGCAGCGGGCAAAGGGCGGCGTAGGCTGTCTGGTTGTCATCTTCGACGAGGATCGTCGAAAAGAACGTTTTCCCTACTGCATGACCTGGCTTGGCGAGCATGACCAGGAGTCGGATATGGCTTTCTATGCGACCGAGCCGGCGGAAAATATCGTTGGCCCGGGCATCTGCCGCTGCGAATACGGAGGCTTTCTGCTCTCCTATCCACCGCGCCGCATGTTTGACGTATGGAGAGACCCGGATTATTATTCAGCTTCGACCCGCTCGGAGGTTCTCTTGATGGCAGCGCTGGACTATTCTCCGGAAAAACATGTGGTCTACGTTGCGGCAAAACCGCCTCGCAGTATCTTCAAGCAGATTGCGGCACGACGCGAGCGAAAAATTGTCTATATTCCGATCGGCTCCCTGTCTCCGCAGAAGCTGAAACAGCTGCGAATCCTCCACATTCTGTCAGGCAGGGATAAACGGGCTATTGCGAAGGATTACATCTGGTAACGCCAAAACAGGATCAGAAAGTGATGAAACCGGAGATCTATTCGATAACCTACAGAATTCCGCTGACCGATGCCCAGCAGGCAAGGCTGAACCGCAAATGGCCTGACGGTGATCCTTTCATATCATATGAAAAAATCGACAGCCTGCTTGAACCGCTTCCGGTTGAGGATGTATACTGGTCACACCATACAGGGCAGTTTCTCTATTTCACCGTCAGAGGCGCTGACGTAGAGGCTATCGTTGTTGAGGTCATTGCAAGACTCGAAGAAAAGTTAGGAAGAGTATGAGCGGTTTCGGAAAATCACTGATAGTAATCGGGCTGCTGCTGATTCTGGCCGGCGTCGTTGTGTCATTTGCGCCACGCTTTCCATGGCTGGGAAAGCTGCCGGGCGATATCCTCGTAAAGAGAGAGAATTTCAGTTTCTACTTCCCGCTGACATCATGCATCCTTATCTCTCTGATACTCTCGTTTATCATGTGGCTGCTACGGAGATGAACTTGCTGATTCAGCTGCAATTTTTAAAGGTATTAAGTGTGTTGGAGTAAAAGATTAATTTTGTAGAATCGTGGAGTTGAATGAGTTCTGACATTTACAGGCTGTTTGAAAATCGGCGCTACTGGATCTTCGATCTGGATGGCACGCTCACACTTCCGATTCACGATTTTGCCTACATACGCCGGGAGCTCGATATCCCTGAGACTTATGATATCCTGGAACATCTTGGCTCTCTTGAACCGCCAGAATCGGCACGTCGGCACACCCTGCTTGACGACATCGAACGGAGACTGGCAGAAAATGCCGTTGCGGCCCACGGGTTGTCAGATCTGCTGGAATTATTGAGTGAATTTGACTTTCATCTTGGCATCCTGACGCGAAACAGCCGGGAGATTGCCATGATGACTCTTGACGTCATCGGAGCCCGCAGCTATTTCAATGACACTTATGTACTGGGACGTGATGATGCGCCACCCAAGCCGGATCCATCCGGAATTCATTACCTTCTCGATCAGTGGGGCGCAGATTCGGGACAAGTTGTTATGGTCGGAGATTACCTCTTCGATCTGCAGGCAGGGAGGAACGCCGGTACGGCCACAGTTCATGTGGGAAGACCTGATGCAAAGCGCTGGCCTGATGTCACTGATCTGGCGGTGGAGAATCTGGCGGATCTGGCTGAAATGCTTGTCAGCTGCAGGGATTATTAATCCTGCCTCTTGAATCTCATGACGAAGAAATAGGAGATCAGAAGGAAAGGAAAAGTTGAGAACGCGGCAGCCAGATTACCGGCATAGAGTTGCCAGGTGGTAAAGATTACAAGACCGACGACAAAAAACAGTATCAATATTAAACCGGCTTTTTCCATGTGCCATCCTGATGGCGATTACCAGACAAACTGCAACTTCCTGGGATCACACGTCTTATTAATTTCATTTCAGACTTTTCAAAAACTAGAGTGGTTCCGGAAAGCAGACGTTATGCGGCAGGTTTGCCTTTGCACCGCATTTTGAACAGGAAACCGTCGGGCTGTCAGAGAGATGTTCCACCTCCATGAGCATCCCCATACGTGAGAACCAACAGATATGACCGGAATGTTTCTCCCCACAGGTACAGAGAAGATCAGCCCCCTCTTTTTTATTCAACTCTGGCATATCACACCTCCAGTATACCAACGATTACAAGGGCTATTATAACCTTACCAGACTGAAAACGCCATGCCGGAACGCTGTAGAAATCGAGACAATACAATTATATCTAGCCGAGGCGGATCAAAACCACTCCTGCCATGATCAGCATGGCAGAAACAAAGCGGATCCTGCCGAAGGACTCTTTGAGAAAGAGGATGCCGATCAGCACACCGATGACGATACTTACCTGCCGTACCGGAACGGCATAGCTGACAGGTGAGAGGTTGAGGCCGTAGCGAAAGGTAAGAAACGACAGCATCATGACCGGGCCGCTGCATAGTATCAGCCTCCAGTGTTCTCTAAGTTCTGCTGCTATCATCGGACGATACTTAGAGCGCAGCATATTGAAGGACATCAGAAAAAGCATCATCAGTACCATAATATAGGTGAAATAAAGCGGAGAATAATCTCTCACACCGCTCTTCTCGGCTACTGAACCAATGGAATAGATAAACCCTGCGCTCAGGGCATCCCGCACCGATGGGCTTTTCAGGTTACGAAACGGACGTATCAGTTCAGCCATGGAGACCCGCTGCAGTTGTATCGAATAGGTGCCGGAAACCACAAGAAAAATTCCGGCTATACCTGAGAAGGACAGGCGTTCCCCCAGAAGCACTAACCCCCAGACAGGTACGTATATCATTGAGGTCTGACAGAGTGGATAGACAACCGACAGGTCTCCCCCACGATAAGCCCTCCCGTTGAACAGGTGATAGAGAACAAAACAGAGCGAACCGATGGAAACCATCAGCAGGGTGTGCAGATTCGGAAGGAGAAAAGGTTCCGGAATAAATGGAAGGACAAGCGAAAAAAGCCCGCCTGAGGCAATAAACATCCACCAGATGAAGACTGTTTTATGCCTGCTCCGCTTTACCAGCAGATTCCAGAGTGCATGCATGACGGCAGAAAAGATTATCAGCGTGAAGGCAACGTGGCTCATTGGTTTCATTATAGCTGATGTTTATAAGGAAAACTTCCGCTAAATTAAATAAGCAGAAACAGAATTTCGGAAATGGTGCAAAGAAAAATCTTCTTATGCATGGTCTGCACTGCAAATGAGCGCCTTCTTTTTAGGTCAATCACAAATAGCCATGTAATAGCGGTTAGTTACATTGTTTTTTAAAACTGGCACACCTTATGGAATAAATTAATACAAGAAGTTAAAACCAACCAGGAGGTAAGACAGATGAAAACTCAAAAGATTATGGTAATGGGATTGGCGGCTCTTTGTGCAGCAGCTCTTGCAGGCGAAGCGTCAGCACGTGGTGGTAAAGGAAATGGCGGTTTAAAGGGTCAGGGTTCCAGCAGTGCCACCTGTACACAGACAGGAACAACAGGTGCAACCTCTACGCGACCTGTAGGCTCACAAAAACGTGATGGCACATTTTTGACGACCGGAACCACTGCTAACGGTTCAACTACCCGCCCCGCAAACGGCAACGGACTACAGGATGGAAGCAACCTTACGACAGTAACTGCAACTACGACTACAAGCACAGACGCAGAATAAACTCTGCAAAGGCTATATTATGCGAGGGGGGGCGGACGCGCCCCCTTCTTGGTGTAGAATTGCAATAAGTGGAAGAATGTTATAGATTATCCGCGCTGGCGCACAAGTCACGTCGCTGAAGTAGGTTTGTTAATGTACTTAAGAGTAAAATCTTTGCAGGTTTGAGGAGCGGTTAAAATGGATCTGTTTGAAGAGCTAAGGGCAACTGCACTTAGGCAGCACGAAGAGGGTGAACTCCCAAAATGGCTCATAAAAGATATATTCACGATTGCCGATAAACCGGAACAGTATTTTAGCAAATCACCTCTAGTTAAACTGCTTGCAAACCAAATTGACAATTTTGATGCATACGCCGGAGCTGGATGTTTTGACGTATCAGTCAGCGCTGAAACTATAAGGGCAACCATTAATAAAATACTGGAGTAGCAGATTCGTGCTATTTTTCCCACTTTACATAACCAGCGCAACTACCCGCAAGCCGTTCTCTGATCGAATCCAGCATTGCCTCTTCATCTGTAAACCGGCAGCAGCCTTAACATTCATAGCAAGCGGCAGCACCCCCTGCAACATAACACGAAGATTGCCACACCCCTCACCTCCACCAAATACCTCCTGTAACTTGCGATTAAGCCCCCTGCCTATCACAAATCCTTCCAACTCTTTCATACGCCGAGTTACACCGGGGCAATCTGAGGAAGGATAACGGACAAAATCGACTTTTGCAGAACCTACCATCAAAGAGTCATAATCAACCAGAACTTCTATCCTTACATCGTGAAATCGATCATTAAGAGTCGCCATCAGAATAATTTGAGTATCACCTCGTCTGACATGATAGCTTATATCACGCTTAAAATTCTCCATTGAGTTTAAAATAATTAATGTGCCTTTCTCTTATTTGTAGTAAAAATCTATTTGCCAGCTAACGGCTGTTGAGTTATTAAGTCAGCAGACGCTTAAAAGTTTTATGCCCTTTCATTCCAGAATCTTTCTAGTAGGTTTTCGGCATCTCTAAAATTTTCCAACTCCAGTTCCAGGTCTGCTTTCCACGTACGGTTTTTGTAATATATTCTATCATAATAGCCCTCAACTAAACCTCTTGCTATTGCCTCAACATTCCAGCTCAATATGCTGTTCTTTAGGACATTGTAGCGAGATCCACTAAGTTTTTTCTTAATTCTTTCAAGAGAACTCAGCATATCATTCTGATACTCAGGAAAAGCATACTCAGCCACAAGTCTTTTAATTCGAGTCTCGACAGTTGCATAGCACCAGACTCTGTAGCTTACACCCATTTTCTGATAGAGTGAGCCTGGAAGATAATATTTACCAATACGCTGACTCTCGCCTTCCAAAACAATTGGTCGATCACCCTTAAGCTTCCTGAAAGAATCCCATAGGAGTGTCTCAAAATGCTTCTGTGTAAAATATTGCGAAAGCCCGAGAGCACCAAATGCCGAACCTCTATGGTTTGCAAGCCCCTCAAGGTCTATGGTTGACCATTTATCGGAAGATAGGCTATTAATAAAGACAGTCTTCCCGGTACCGGTCATTCCGTGCATTATGATCATAGGCGAAGAGAAGCTACAAAGCTCAAAATAATCAATAACAATTTTTCTAAAGGCTTTATAACCGCCAACAAGCTGCTGAGCTGCTGTTCCTGACATATTGAGCAATACTGTGACTGAACTGCTACGAAGCCCACCTCGCCAACAGTATATAATAATTTGCCTTCCATCAGCTATAGAGTTGATTTTTTCGACCATCCAGTAAAAACGCGAACAGGTAAGCTCAAGACCTTTCCTTCTGGCTTCAATTAGCCCGATTTCTTTATGTATTGTGCCAACCTCTACACGTTCTTCATCTGTAAGAAGAGGAACATTATAAGCTCCGGGGATATGATCCTCGTCAAATTCATGTGGTGATCTTACATCAATAAAACAGTGGGTATCAATCAACTCTGGTTTAAAAACAATTTTTTCAAGCATACACTATCTCATCCAATCTTAAAACAAGGAGCGGCAATTTCATGTTTTTTTTGCAGGTTTATGATGACTGAAACCCCAATATAGTGTAGACAGAGAGGTTGATAGCAAATATAATGGGTTATCATATATCATAAAAAGGGAATAAATACATGGAAAGTATAAAAAGGTTTTTTTCAACAGAAGATATATTTGCACAACACACCGGCATCGAATTACAGGATGTTCAACTTGGTTGTGCAAAGGCGAAAATGAAGATTGAACCGTTTCATCTGAATGGAGCAAAAACAGTCCATGGGGGAGCTATATTCACGTTAGCCGATTTTGTTTTTGCAGTCGCCTCGAATTCCCACGGAAAGCTCGCAATGGGGATAAACACGAGTATATCTTTTGTCAAAGCGCCACTAAGCGGCATACTTTACGCTGAGGCAAAGGAACAGTCGCGAAACAGTAAACTTGCTTCTTATTCTGTTACAATTACAGACGAATCTGGTGATGTTGTAGCCATTTTTCAAGGGATGGTATATCTAAAAAAAGAGTCTTTAGAGTTCAATATAAATTAGAAACAAGACAGTGATTTATTAGGCGGAATCTTCACACATTATTTAGACGAGATAATCTTTTAGAAGTTTTTATACAGAAATGGCGCAGAACAGAGCTTAAATAAAAAAGACGTGGAGTACACGTCTTTTAAATACTAAACAGTCTGTAATTTACGAATGTAAAATTAAGCTTTTGACACCTTAAGCTCTTCTTCGACAAGTTCAATCATCGAAAGAGGTGCAGCATCACCTTGACGAATACCTAGCTTAATTATCCTAGTATAACCACCAAAGCGTTCCTTATAACGAGGAGCAATCGTAGAAAAGAGCTTAGAAACAACAGGCTTCTCACGTATCACAGATGCTGCCAATCGCATAGAATGCAAATCACCACGCTTACCAAGAGTAATTAAACGCTCGGCAACAACACGAATCTCTTTTGCTTTAGCATCAGTAGTCGTAATTTTACCATGATCCAGAAGTGATGTTACCATATTTCTAAACATCGCCTCACGATGGCTAGTTTTTCTGCCTAATCTTCTACCTGCTTTGCCATGTCGCATATATATATTCCTTTCAAACTTACAATATTATTAAAGCTCTTCTTCCTTTTGCTCACCGCGTAAACGAATCATAAGCTCTGGATCAGGAAAACTGTCAATCTTCATACCGAATGTAAGACCCATATCACAAAGTATATCCTTAATTTCATTCAGAGATTTACGCCCAAAGTTCTGAGTTTTAAGCATTTCAGACTCAGTCTTGGTAACAAGTTCGCCTAAAAGTTTAATTCCGGCATTTTTCAAACAATTCGCGGAGCGAACAGACAGTTCTAACTCTTCAACGGTACGATATAAATTTTCATTAACCTTATCTATATCTTCCTGGGACTCTTCATTTATCTCTGGCTCTGACTCTTCATCAAAGTTTATAAAAATTGAGAGTTGTTCTTTAAGTATTTTTGCAGAATAAGCTACTGCATCTTCCGGCTTTACACTTCCATCAGTCCAAACTTCCAGATTAAGCTTATCATAATCTGTCATCTGACCAACACGAGCATTGGTTATAGAGTAATTAACCTTCTTGATTGGTGTAAATATCGAATCTATTGGTATTGTGCCTACAGGAGCTTTATCGTCTCTGTTGCGATCGGCAGAAACATAGCCCTTGCCCATCTTCACGTTCATTTCAACTTCAAGGTTAGCATCTTTACCACAGGTGGCAATATAATGATCAGGGTTCATAACCTCAATATTATGACCAGAAATTATATCACCAGCTGTAATTACGCCAACACCTTTATGCTTAAAATGAACCGTAGCCTGTTCGGACGAATGAAGTTTAAGTCTTACGCCCTTAAGGTTTAGAATTATATCAGTAACATCCTCAGTTACACCTTGAATGGCGGAAAACTCATGCAAAACACCTTTTATGCGAAGCGAAGTTATAGCAGCTCCCTGAATTGATGAGAGAAGAACGCGTCTTAGGGAATTTCCAAGAGTTGTACCAAAACCACGCTCAAAAGGTTCGGCATAAAACTTACCATAAGTCTCTGTAAGAGTATCCTTTTCAACCTGTAATTGTTTCGGTTTAATAAGATCTCGCCAGTTTTTATACATTACTACCTCCTCCGGAGAAATAAAACCGGTTGTCGTACCAAACTAGAATCAACAGCTGCCAGAAATTACTTTGAATAAAGCTCAACAATGAGCTGTTCCTGGATAGGAGTTACGATGTCTTCACGAGCAGGAACACCTTTTAGTGTCCCCTTAAAAGAAGAACGATCTAGCTCCAGCCACTGAGGAATCCCACGACGTACTACCGCTTCCAGAGCATCATTAATAGCAACTATTTTGCGACTTTTTTCACGAAGTTCCAAAACATCCCCAGCTTTAAGCTGAATTGAAGGAATATCAACTTTTCTTCCATTTAAAGTAAAATGTCCATGTCGAACCAACTGACGTGACTCAGACCTGGATGCAGCAAAACCGAGCCTGTAAACTACATTATCAAGACGTCTTTCAAGAAGGGAGAGAAGGTTTTCGCCCGTTACACCTTTCATCCTATCAGCCGATTGAAAATATCCTCGGAACTGTTTTTCCAGAATGCAGTAAATACGACGTACTTTCTGCTTTTCACGCAGCTGTGTACCGTATGCTGAGACTTTAGTTCTCCCCTGACCATGCTGGCCAGGAGCATAATTACGACGTTTAATTGCACACTTGTCAGTATAGCAACGATCGCCTTTAAGAAATAATTCTGTGTTTTCTCTCCTGCACAGACGGCAGGAAGGACCTGTATATCGAGCCAATGAAAACCCCCTTAATAAATGTTACTGTTAAAATCAGACTCTTCTTCTCTTAGGTGGACGGCAACCGTTATGAGGAATAGGAGTAACGTCTTTAATAAAGCTTATGCCAAATCCGGCTGCCTGCAAAGCGCGGAGAGCAGACTCACGTCCAGAACCAGGACCTTTTACGTATACTTCTACCGTACGCATACCATGTTCCTGAGCTTTCTTCGCACAGTCTTCTGCAGCTATCTGAGCCGCAAAAGGTGTGCTTTTACGAGAGCCCTTGAACCCTTTAGCACCGGCAGTCGACCATGCTACAACATTACCAACCGGATCGGTTATTGTAATAATGGTGTTATTAAAAGTTGCTTGAATATGAGCAACACCATTTGAAATATTTTTACGTTCTTTCTTTTTACGTACAACTTTTTTTGATGGGCTCGCCATTCTTATTCTCCAGGGCTAATGAATTATTTCTTCTTGCCAGCAACAGTACGTGCAGGACCTTTGCGTGTACGTGCATTTGTTTTAGTTCGCTGACCATTACAAGGCAATCCCTTACGATGGCGCAAACCTCTATAGCAACCAAGATCCATTAATCTTTTTATATTCATGGATATTTCACGCCGCAGATCGCCCTCAACTTTACAGATGCGATCAATCTCTTCACGCAGACGAGCAACCTCAGACTCAGTCAACTTGTCAACGCGAGTATCCTTGTCAATCTGGGTAGAAGAGAGAATCTTCTCAGCAGATGAGTTGCCAATACCATAAATGTAAGTCAATGCGATAACTACTCGCTTGTTTTTTGGTAAATCAATACCGGAAATACGTGCCAATGGAAATACCCCCTTTAATAACTCATCCTTGACGTTGAGAATGCTTAGGGATGTCGCAGATAACACGCACAACACCCTTACGTTTAACTATCTTACATTTGTCACATATTTTTTTTACTGATGCACGTACTTTCATATTATTCCCCTTACAATCTTTCTAAAATCACAATCTGGTCAGTATCTCAGGACCGTGATCAGTAATAGCTACTGTATGTTCAAAGTGGGCGGAGAGTCCACCATCACAGGTAACAACCGTCCAATTGTCTTTTAATAATTTAACTTCATGAGAATTTTGATTTATCATTGGCTCAATAGCTAGAACCATTCCTGTTTTCAGCTTAACACCTTTCCCCGCAGTACCGTAGTTAGGAATCTGAGGATCCTCGTGCAAACTTCTTCCTATTCCATGACCAACAAAATCCCTAACAACGGAGTAACCTTTACCCTCGACATAACTTTGAACTGCAAAGGATATATCACCCAGTCTATTTCCTGGCCGTGCATTTTCTATAGCAAAGTAAAGGGAGCTTTCAGTGACAGCAAGCAGTTCCTTAGCAGTATCAGTAATATCTCCCACCGGAAGAGTGATAGCAGCATCGCCATAAAAACCGTCATAAACTATTCCAAAGTCCAAACTTATTATATCACCGGACTTTAGTGGGATCTTAGTAGGCAAGCCATGCACAACCTGATCGTTAGGAGAACAACATAGAGAACTCGGATAATTATTGTAACCACGAAATGCGCACTTAGAATTTGACTTCAAAGCCTCTGCCGAAGCGTGCAATTCAAGCTCATAAGTTGAAATGCCCGGTTCAACTAAAGATTTAAGACCTTCAAGAACTTCAGCAACAATACGACAAGCTGTTCTCATTCTCTCAATCTCTTTACGAGATTTAAGAATTATCACCAATACCACCTGACTCAATTATTGAACATATCTGAGCTTTTATGGAAGAGACTGTACCAACACCCGAGACGTTACGCAACAAACCTAAAGAGCTGAAATAAGACTTGAGTGAAGCGGTCTGATCCTCATAAACCTTAAGACGCTTCTTAACTGTATCTTCATTATCGTCATCCCGCTGAACCAAAGAAGCACCACAGGAATCACAAATACCCTCATTTTTGGGTTTATCGTAAACAACGTTAAAACCCCTTGAACAAGAAGAGCAGTTTCTTCTGCCTGACAATCTATTAACAAGTTCCTCGGAATCCACCTCAAGAGAAATCACGTGATTAATAGTTCTAGACATTTCATCAAGCAGTTTAATAAGTGAGTCAGCCTGATGTATAGTTCTTGGAAAACCATCTAGTATAAAACCATTTGCACAATCATCAAGAAGCAGACGCTCTTTTACCAAGCCCAACACTATTTCGTCAGAAACCAACGCACCAGAGTCCATTACAGCTTTTGCCATCAGTCCAAGAGGTGACTTAGATTTAACAGCTGCTCTTAACATATCTCCAGTTGAAATTTGTGGTACTGAAAAATTCTCGACTATAAACTGTGCTTGAGTACCCTTGCCTGAACCTGGCGGACCAAAAAGAATAATATTCAAACTCATCTTCTTCCTTTTATACGAACGCCCTTTAAAAAGCCTTCGTAGTTTCTGGTAATAAGGTGAGACTCGATCTGCGAAACCGTATCCATACCGACACCAACAGCGATCAGAAGGGCAGTACCACCAAAATAAAACGGTAGATTAAACTTCCCAATCAGAATAGAAGGCAGAACGCAAACAATAGAAATATAAACAGCACCGGCAAAAGTAAGCCTAGTAAGAACAGAATCTATAAAATCAGATGTTTCTTTGCCTGGCCTGATTCCCGGTATATACCCACCCTGTTTTTTGACATTTTCCGCAACATCAATAGGGTTAAATGTTACAGCCGTATAGAAGTAGCAGAAGAAAACAATAAAAGCAACGAAAAAGATATTATAAATGATATTCCCAGGCGACAAACTTTTAGCGGCAGATTGAACCCATGGTATGTTAATAAAGTTTGCAATAGTTGCGGGAAACATGATTATTGATGATGCAAATATTGGAGGTATGACTCCAGCCATATTTATCTTTAAAGGTAAATGCGAAGTTTGTGCATTAAATGTCTTAAGACCAACAACTCTTTTCGCATAGTGAATTGATAATCTCCGCTGACCTCGCTCCACAAAAACTATCGCCGCAATAACCAAAAACATAATAGCGAGAACAAACATTATAACAAATAAAGAAATCTGACCGGCATTTAATAACTTAATCGTGTTACCGATCGCAACAGGCAATCTTACGACAATACCCGCGAAAATTATCAGAGATATACCGTTGCCAATACCTTTTTCTGACATCTGCTCACCCAGCCACATAATGAAAGCTGTACCAGCTGTCAATGTAATTACAGTTAAAACACGAAATGCCCAACCAGGCGATGGAACGACTAATTCACCCGCAGGGCCTCGCATACTTTCAAGACCAATTGCTATACCCAAACCCTGCACAACGCTTAAAACCATTGTGCCGTATCTCGTATATTGAACAATTTTCTTCCTTCCAGCCTCACCCTCTTTAGAAAGTTTCTCTATAGCCGGCACTACCACAGTAAGGAGCTGAAATATAATTGAAGAAGAGATATAAGGCATTATGCCAAGGGCAAATACAGTTAACCTCTCAAGCGCACCACCGGAGAACATATCAAACAGTCCAAGCAATGTTCCCTGAGATTGTTTGAAAAAATGAGCTAAAGCAATTCTGTCAATTCCAGGAGTCGGTATATGACACCCAATTCGATATACTGCAAGCATCCCTAATGAAAACAATACGCGCTTTTTTAATTCAGGTATCTTGAATATATTCTGAAGAGCCTCAAACACTATATTAACTCCTCAACAGTTCCACCTGCAGCAATTATTTTATCTTTTGCAGACTGACTAAACTTAGAGGCGACAACCTTTATTGATTTAAGTATATCACCATTCCCAAGAACCTTTACAGCGTAACGATCTGATTTTATCAGTCCATTAGAAACAAGGGCAGTCACGTCAACAGTTGAACCAGCTTCGTAAACATCGAGTTGTCCAACATTAACCAGAGAGTAAATTACGCGATCCAGAGGAGTAAAACCTCTTTTTGGCAATCTACGTTGTAAGGGCATCTGACCGCCCTCAAAACCGGCTTTTATACTACCACCAGAACGTGCTTTCTGACCCTTATGCCCTTTTGTAGCAGTTTTACCATGGCCAGAGCCAGTACCGCGACCTATACGTTTTCTATTTTTATTCGAGCCAATAGACGGTCTAAGATTATTAAGTTCCATGAAATCAAGCCCCTTTATCTATTCAACAGTCAACAAGTGACCAACTTTATTTATCATGCCTCTTATCTCCGGACTGTTTTGACGTTCAACTGTCTGATTAAGCTTTGAAAGGCCTAAACCGGCAATAACAGCACGATGCTTCTTTGGAGCGCATATAGTACTCTTTGAAAGTGTAATTTTAATGATGCCACTCATATAACATTCCCCGTATAAAGTTTTATTCTGTAATACCACGACGAGCTGCGATGTCCTCTGGTGTCTTGAGGCGCTTTAGACCGGCAAATGCAGCCTTAATTACATTGTGTGGATTGTTTGAACCCAAACATTTAGAAAGAATATTATTTATACCAGCTGCCTCAAAAATGGCACGTGCAGCTCCACCGGCGATTACTCCAGTACCAGCTGAAGCAGGCTTCATAAGTAAGCGTCCAGCACCAAACTTACCTTCGATTTCAAAAGGTATTGTCTGATTTGAGTTAACCGGCACTTTGATAAGATTCTTCTTAGCCTGTTCAACACCCTTTCTTATTGCCTCAGGCACTTCATTAGCTTTACCAAGACCATATCCTACATATCCGTTGCCATCACCCACTACTATCAAAGCTGAAAAGCTAAAACGACGACCACCCTTAACGACTTTAGCAACACGGCTGATGTGAACTACTCTGTCATTAAGATTCAGTTCTGCTGAATTTATCCTACTCAATGAAAACCTCCCCAATACGCTTAAAAATTCAACCCGGATTCGCGAGCTGAGTCAGCAAGCGCTTTAATCCTGCCGTGATAGAGAAAACCATTTCTGTCAAACACAACTGAGGAAAACCCTTTTGAAAGAGCCTCTTTGGCAATTTCCTTGCCTACAAAAACAGCTGCATTTATATTTCCGGTATAATCGAGTGTTCCGGCAGCAGAAGACATTGTTGAGGCAGTCGCAAGAGTTGCTCCCTTCGTATCATCGATCAGCTGCGCATAAATATGACGCGAACTCTTAAAAACGCTTAAGCGTGGTCTTGTTGAAGTGCCACGAACTTTTTTTCTAACGCGAACCTGTCGTTTGCGTCTAATAATTGTCTTAATAGCTGTCTTAGCCACAATAACTCCTTATAAAGACTATTTTTTGCCTGTTTTTCCGGCTTTTCGTAATATAGTCTCGTCAGCATATTTAATTCCTTTGCCTTTGTAAGGCTCAGGACTGCGAAATGATCTAATTTTAGCAGCTGTCTGTCCAACAAGTTCTTTGTCAAAACCCTTTACAGACAACTTTGTCATCTTATCAACGTCAACTGATATCCCATCAGGTATTGCGAAGTTTATCGGATGAGAGTAGCCAAGTGCTAATACAAGCTCTTTCCCCTTGACTTCTGCTCTATATCCAACTCCGTTAATCTCAAGATCTCTCTGAAAACCCTTAGTTACGCCAACCACCATATTGTTGATTAAAGTACGGGTTAAACCATGTGCAGCACGAGCAGGCGTAGAATCATCAGATCGTGCAACAACGATGGCAGTCTCACTGATATCCAGAGACACAAGTGACATAATCTGACGTTTCAAAGAACCGTTAGGACCTTGCACTGAAATAAGTGAGTCAGCGAAAGATATCTTAACGCCTTTTGGTATTTCTATTGGTAATTTACCTATTCTGGACATCTAAAAATACTCCTTGTCGCTAATATTACCAGACAGTACAAATAAACTCGCCGCCAACTCCTGACTTGCGTGCAGCACTATCAGTAATAATGCCCTTTGAAGTCGAAAGTATAGCAATGCCGAGGCCGCTTTTAACTAATGGTATTTTTTCAGATTTAACATAGACTCTACTACCAGGTTTACTAACTCTCTTAATCTCGTTGATAACACAATCCTTCTCATCAATATACTTTAGATAAACACGCAGTACACCCTGAAGATTATCAGAAATAACCTTGTAGTTCTTTATAAAGCCTTCTTGCTTTAATACATTAGCAATGCTGACTTTCATATTTGATGATGGGATGTCAACTTTCTGATGCTTAACCATGTTTGCATTTCTGATTCTGGTCAGCATATCAGCAATCGGGTCTGTCATGGACATATTAAATGTGCTCCTGTCTCTTTATCTTTATACGGCTCTAGTTACCAGCTCGATTTAATAACGCCGGGAATCTGACCAGATGAGGCATACTTGCGCAGACAAATCCTGCACATCTCAAACTTACGATAAAACGCTTTAGGACGTCCACAAACCGGACAACGGTTATGCTGCCGAACTTTAAATTTGGGAGCACGTTGAGCCTTAATAATCATTGATACTTTTGCCACAGAATCCTCCAGATATCTTAGTTCCTGAACGGCATGCCCAGGTACTTGAGAAGTGCTTTACCCTCTTCATCCGTTTTAGCACTAGTTACGATAGTTATATTCATACCTTTTATTTTATCAACGGCATCATAATTAATTTCAGGAAAAATCAGTTGGTCCTTAATACCAAGAGTATAATTTCCTTTACCATCAAAAGCTTTACCAGAAACACCTTTAAAATCTCGAACCCTGGCAAGCGATACATTTATCAGTCTATCAAGAAATTCATACATACGCTGCTGCCTTAAAGTAACCATACAACCGATTGGCATACCTTCACGCAGCTTAAAAGTAGCAATAGATTTTTTAGCTTTTGTTACAACAGCCTTCTGACCAGTAATCAAACCAAGCTCAGTAGCAGCTGAATCCAGAATTTTAACATTCTGAATAGCCTCTCCCAACCCCATATTTACAACTATTTTCTTGATTTGCGGCACTTGCATACAAGACTTATAATTGAAGTCGCTACGAAGTTTTGGAATAATTTCTGATGTATATATATCTTTTAAACGGGACATTAGGTCGATACCTCCAAAACTATTCTAGAGTGATGTGCCACACTTAACACATACACGTTGCTTTTCACCATTTTCTAAAACTTTTTTACTTGTTCTGACAGCTTTAGAGCACTTAGAGCAGAACGGTAAAACATTGGAAATATGAATACGCGCTTCTTTCTCTTTTATTTCACCTGCTTCATTGCCCTTTGATTTAACATGGCGTTTTACGATGTTAAGCCCCTCAACTATCACTCCGTTTTTCTTGGGGAGCAATTGAAGAACTTTGCCAGTTTTATTCTTTTCTTTACCGGCTATAACCATTACGGTATCGCCTTTATTAACATGAGGTTTTGTAACTTGCATCACTATTCTCCGATATTTTTATAGTACTTCCGGTGCAAGAGAAATAATTTTCATAAACTTTTTAGCACGAAGTTCTCTGGCAACCGGACCGAAGATACGAGTACCTACAGGCTCCTTCGCATTATTGATGACAACTCCTGAGTTATCGTCAAACCGTATATAAGAGCCATCAGCACGACCTAAAGCTTTTGCAGTTCTTACAACTACAGCCTTAACAACATCTCCCTTTTTTACCTTAGAGTTCGGGAGAGCTTCACGTACTGAAGCTACAATTATATCACCAATACCGGCATATTTTCTTTTCGAGCCACCCAAAACTTTAATGCAAAATAATTTTTTTGCACCAGAGTTGTCAGCTACATCTAATACTGTCTGCATCTGAATCATTATCAGTTACTCCCTATACTAAGAGATACTTTCAATTATCTGTTTAAGATTCCAGCGTTTATCCTTGCTTAGAGGGCGACACTCAACTATCTGAACTCTATCGCCTATTTTGGAGCTGTTCAATTCATCGTGAACTTTATATTTAACACTACGCTTTATATACTTGCTGTAGAGGCTGTGTTTCACCAGATGATCAACTTTAACCACAAGCGTCTTATCCATTTTATCGCTTACAACAACACCTACTTGTGTCCTTCTATGACCACGCTCACTCATATAGATACTCCCTCTGCATTAGTTTCCTTGAGAATTGTATTAATTCTTGCAATATCTTTACGAAGTAGCTTAAGCTTCGACGTATTCTCAAGTCTGCCGGTATGCAGTTGGAATTTAAGATTAAAAAGTTCCTGTGTAGATTCAATCTTTTTTTTCTGTAAATCTGTGGTTGACACTTTACGAAGATCGTTAGGCTTCATGAGCTTCTCCTCTGGAAATAAACTTTGTAGATAGAGGAAGTTTATGAGCAGCCAGTCTTAAAGCCTCGCGAGCTATCTCTTCCGAGACACCTTCCATCTCATAAAGGACTACACCCGGCTTAATTACACAAACCCACGAATCCGGAGAACCTTTTCCTTTACCCATCCTGGTTTCAGCAGGTTTTGCTGTCAAAGGCTTGTCTGGGAAAATACGAATCCAGATTTTACCGCCCCTCTTGATATAACGAGTCATAGCAATACGAGCAGCCTCAATCTGACGCGAGTCAAGCCAGCCACACTCAGTCGCCTGAAGACCATACTCACCGAAAGATAGTTCAATTCCCCTGCATGGCTTACCGCTCATGCGACCCTTCATCTGTTTTCTATGTTTTACCCGTTTCGGCATTAACATCGATACGTGCTCCTATTGTGCAATATAAAAATTACTTCCCGGGGAGGATTTCACCCTTGAAAATCAACACTTTAATCCCGATCAAACCATATGTTGTTTTTGCTTCAGCAAAACCGTAGTCAATATCGGCTCTCAAGGTATGAAGTGGAACCCTACCTTCACGATACCACTCTGTCCTAGACATTTCTGCACCGCCCAGACGCCCAGAGCAGGTGATTCTAATCCCTTTTGCACCAAATTTCAACGTTGAAGTTACGCTTTTCTTCATTGCTCTTCTAAAAGCAATTCTGCGTTCGAGCTGAAGTGCGACATTCTCTGCAACAAGCTGTGCATCCAACTCTGGCTTACGAACTTCATTTATTGTTATAAATATTTCTTTGGACGATATTTGTGAAAGCTCTTTTTTAATCGTCTCAACTTCAGACCCTTTTTTACCGATGATTAAACCAGGTCTAGCTGTAAATATATTTATCTTACATTTATTTGCAGCTCTTTCAATCTCAATTTTAGATACACCAGAACTGTAAAGGCGTTTCTTTAAAAATTTTCTGATAGCAAGGTCTTCGTGCAAAAGCTTTGCATAATCAGCCTCTGCATACCATTTTGAATCCCACGTTTTTGTAACTCCGAGCCGAAACCCGATCGGATTAATTTTTTGTCCCAACCTACACCTCCACGTAATAAAACTATTTCGAGTCTGAAAGGGTTACAGCAATATGACTGGTAGGTTTACGTATTTTGCTGGCACGCCCCATTGCACGAGGAACAAATCGTTTTAGCGCAGAGCCACCGTCAACATATATAGACTTTACCATCAGGCGATCTACATCTGACACACCTTTTTGTTCAGCATTAGCAACAGCTGATTTTAAAAGCTTCGATACAAGCTTCGCAGATGGCTGTGGCATAAACTGTAAAATATTCAATGCATCTTGAATTCCTTTACCACGAACAAGATCTACCACAAGACGGGTCTTGCGCGGTGAAAGGCGTACAGATGAGAGTTTAGCGTTGGATTCCATTATAAGCTCCCTTACTACTTCTTGACTTTGCTCTTTTTGTCTGCGGCGTGACCGTGAAATGTCCTTGTAGGTGAGAATTCACCTAACTTATGCCCAACCATATTCTCAGTAACAAAAACAGGAATAAATTTCTTTCCGTTATGAACGGCGAAACTACAACCAATAAAATCCGGGCTGATCGTAGAACGGCGTGACCAGGTCTTAATAATTTTCTTAGAATTAGGACCTTCAGCAAGAACTTTTTTGTTCAAATGGTCATCAATAAACGGACCTTTTTTTATCGAACGTGCCATAATATCTCAGCCTCTCAACGAATTATTTACTGCGTTTCTTAACAATGAAACGATCTGATGTTTTGTTTGTTCGTGTCTTATAACCTTTAGTTGGTATACCCCATGGCGTAACCGGATGACGTCCACCTGAAGTCCTACCTTCGCCACCACCATGCGGATGGTCAACCGGGTTCATTGCAACACCACGAACCTTTGGACGTCTACCAAGCCAACGCGAACGACCTGCCTTACCAATATTAACATTCTCATGGTCAGTATTACCAACCTGTCCAATCGTTGCATAACAGTCCTGCAACACAAGCCTCACTTCACCAGAAGGGAGCTTAACCTGTGAATATTTACCTTCTTTAGACATTAACTGGGCAAAAGTACCGGCACTTCGGGCTAATTGAGCGCCTTTGCCTATTTTAAGCTCAATATTATGGATAACAGTACCTAATGGTATTGCACGCAATGGCAAAGAATTACCAGGCTTAATATCAGCTTCTGGACCACTTATAACTACATCACCAACGTTCAGATCGACTGGCGCAAGTATATAGCGTTTTTCACCATCAACGTAATTCAGAAGCGCAATACGAGCACTACGGTTCGGGTCGTACTCTATGCTGGCAACAGTCGCAGGTATACTGCGCTTGTCACGACGAAAATCAATTATACGATATTTCTGCTTGTGGCCGCCGCCTTGATGACGTGAAGTTATACGACCGTTTGAGTTTCTACCGCCTCTCTTGGAACAGGAAACAAGAAGAGACTTTTCTGGTTTAGTTTTTGTTATTTCTTCGAAGGTTGAGCAAGTTTGATGTCTGCGCCCAGCCGAAGTTGGATTATAGCTTTTGATTGCCATTGTGAACCCCAAACGTATTATTTAGACTTCAAAGAAATCTATTGATTGCCCTTCCTGGAGCGTAACATAAGCTTTTTTCCAGTTGGAACGTTTGCCATAAGTTTTGCCTGAACGTTTAATTTTACCGGCTACCGTTACAGTACGAACATCAGCAACCTTAACTTTAAAAAGATTTTCGACTGCCTGCTTGATCTCAATCTTATTAGCAGCTTTATCAACAACCAAAGCTACTGTATTAGAAGTATCGGAACCTAAGGACGTTTTCTCTGTAACATGGGGCTTTTTAATAACGGAGTAAATATTCATTTTTCCAATACTCCTTCAGTTGATTGAACAGAACCGGCTGTAAATATAATATTTTTATATTTAAGCATATCATGAACATTAAGCGCATCGTGTTTAAGCATTTTTATATGTGGTACATTGCGAGCTGATAAGAATAAATTGTTATTGAATTCATCGGTAACAATCAATGACTTATCAATGTCGAATTTCTCTAAGAAACCAATAAAGTTTTTAGTTGAAATTTTATCAAACTCTATCTTATCCAGAACGGTAATATTATTATTCTGAAGTTTATATGTTAGAACGGAGCAAAGAGCAGCAAGTCGCGCTTTCTTGTTCATTGAAAGATTATACACCTTACGCTGAGGACCGAAAGCAACACCACCACCAGGATACTGCGGAGCACGGCTACATCCTTGACGGGCGCCACCAGTTCCCTTTTGTTTAAAGGGCTTTTTACCACCACCAGAAACAGCCGAACGATTTTTAACAGCAACTGTACCAGCTCTTCTGTTCGCAAGTTGTATTTTAAGTGCCTGATGTATAAGACTCTCTCTTACTTCAACATCAAATACAGACTCAGAGAGCTGAACTTCACCCACCTGCTGTCTATTCATATTATAAACTACTATTGAAGGCATAAACAAACTCCCGAATACTTAAGCTTTAACACTTTTTTTAATCGTAATAATTGAATTTGTATGTCCCGGGACCGATCCTTTAATAAGCAGGAGATTTTCGGCAGCGTCGACACGAACAATTTTAAGTTTCTGTACCGTAACCTTTACATTTCCCATCTGCCCCGGCATTTTTTTATTCTTAAACACATGGGATGGGGTAGCTGAGGCTCCGATCGATCCTGGTGCCCTATGAAAACGGGAACCATGTGATGCGCGGCCACCTTTAAAATTCCAACGTTTTATTACACCCTGAAAACCCTTACCAATGCTGATACCTGTTACATCAATAATATCGTTCTCAGAAAATTCGCTAACGGTGATTTCGTCACCAAGACTAAGTGAACCAACCTGTTCATTTTTGAATTCTCTTAAATACCTGAAGACCCCGTGTCCTGATTTAGCACAGTGACCAAGATAAGGCTTATTAGCATTGGATGCAGAAACAGATTCAAACCCTACTTGCACAGCTGCATATCCATCAATAGCCAAGGTCTTTTTCTGAACTACATAACAAGGACCAGCCTTTACAACCGTAACTGGCACTCTTGTTCCGTCTTCAAGAAATATCTGAGTCATTCCCAGTTTTTTTCCGATGATACCTTTCATCATATTCTGTCCTATTCAGTCGTAGTAGCGATTAGAGTTTTATTTCTACATCCACGCCGGCAGACAAATCAAGTTTCATAAGAGCATCAACTGTCTGCTGAGTTGGATCAAGTATATCAATCAAGCGCTTGTGTGTTCTAATTTCAAACTGATCACGTGATTTTTTATCAACATGCGGACCACGCAGAACACAATATTTATTTATTACGGTCGGTAATGGAATCGGTCCAGCAACACGGGCACCGGTTCTTTTTGCAGTATCGACAATCTCACCTACTGATACGTCAAGTAGTTTGTGGTCATATGCCTTAAGGCGAATTCTTATCTTTTGGCTTTGCATCGATATCCTCGTAACATACCTTATCTTATTTATTCAATAATTGAAGCTACAACGCCTGCACCTACAGTACGTCCGCCTTCACGAATAGCAAATCGAAGTCCATCATCCATTGCAATAGGTGTAATCAGTTTGATTGTCATGGCTACGTTGTCG
>JAQUHA010000010.1 GCA_028683855.1 Desulfuromonadaceae bacterium | reverse complement strand
CTTTTCAGGGTCAAAGCCCCACACAATCATCCAGCCTATAGCCTATCTACTCCAGGCAGTTACAAGTATAAATCACTGCATGGAGCGGTCAACGAGCTTTTTGTTTCTTTCATATCATCTCCTTTTTTATGCTTATTTAGTCGGTTGCTTTATGGCGTTTACAGGAGCGCTAAAGTAGCCTTAGAGAGCCGATTTGTCAAGTAAAGTTGGGAGTGTTGATTTATTCTGTTTGACTTAATACGCTCATATTGTGCAGTATTGAGAACATTAAATTGTCTGCAGCTCTGAGAGGTTACGTCAATGCTCAAGTTAATGCATTTTTTGCTTATGATTCTTGCCTGTTCTGCAATGTTTACATCAGTTCAAGCTGCGGGAAAACGTCCGGTGGATTCATGGAACTATTACCACTTTGATGGAAATGTTTTTGTTCCTGGTTCTGGGAACGGAGGAAAAGCATATCTGGCGGTAATGGATAAAATGATGCCACGGATTCTGAAAGCTTCCGCGCCAACCACTGAACAGCAGCATCTTCCGGATGATAATGGCGGAGTTGCCGGTATATGCTATCTTCAAAGTACCGGTGGAAAACTTGGGCTAACTGCTGCGGCATCGAGCAGATCTGCTCGTTCAAATCTTGTCATATCGAGTGGTGGCAGGAAGTATGCAGTAGTCGAGACAGATGACGATGGTTTTTTTGCTCTGGCTCTCCCCGCAGGACTATATTCTATCAGTGGTGGCTCGGTTGCATCTGATATAACCGTTACAGAAGGCAAAACAACACTGACAGCAGTGAGAACCGGCAAAAGGGTGGTGGACTGATGAAAATATTATTGAAATACTTTGTAGCAGCCCTGTTTGTAGTAATTCAATATTCAGGTATAGCCTCTGCCGGCACTCTGGATGAATATTACCTGAAACAGTTCGGGGAGATAAAAAACACTCAACTCCAGAAAACCGTATCTGGTGAAACACCCCTTTCAGAAGACTCTCCCAAATGCGGAACGCCTCTGAAAAAAGCACTCCGCCGTGACTGGAACCTGCTGGAAGAATCTACACAGAAAGTACTCGCAAAACAGCTAGCATATCCGGTAATCAGCGGTGAGCAGACCTATACATCCACATCAGGCAGATTCAGAATCCACTACACACTCACAGGAACCGATGCCGTACCGAACTTCGCCTGGGTACAGACAGTAGCCGACACCTTTGATCAGGTAGCAGCCAACTACAGCGCTTTGCAGTGGCAACTGGCACCGACAAATAATAATCAACCGTACGACATATATTTAAAAAACCTTGCAGCACAAGCTTACTACGGAATGACCGACAGCGATAGATCAGTCACTACCGCCTATCCCAACTCATTTTCCAGTTGGATGCAGATAGACAACAACTTTACCGACGACATCTACAAACCCCGAATATACCCCCCTATTCAAAGCCTGCAGATAACCGCAGCCCACGAATACCATCACGCCATCCAGTACGGCTATAACTACTACTTCGACATCTGGTATGCAGAAGCCACCTCCACATGGATGGAAGATGAACTTTACGATCAGGTCAATCAGCTTTACAACTATGTCACAAACTGGTTTACACAGAGTAAGCTATCCCTTGACACACCTGTTGACACATCAACCGGAGGTGGATACGGGCGCTGGATATTTAACCGCTATCTTTCTGAAAAACACACAGCTGCAATGATTCGTGCTGTATGGGAAAAACTTGGTCCAATGTACAGCCCGAACGGCTACTCCGACATTCCAATGACACCGGTTTTGGAGAGCCTGCTCTCCTCAAAATATGGAACGACTCTCGGCAGCGACTTTTTCGACTTCAGCAAACGTGTTTACACAAGAGAGTGGGCATCTCATACAGATGAAATTGATCAGATTCACCCCTATTCGCCAATCACAACCTACACATCATACCCTGTCAAAAACACAAACGTAACTCTTCCCGGCTACTCCTTTGCCTATTACAAATTCACCCCTCAGACAAACAGTTACCTGACAATAACACTCTCCAAAACCATCGGCATTAAAACAACCATGTTCAAAAACGGTGTTGAAATGGCACCGGACTTAAACGGAGCTTCCTACACAGCAAACGGGCTTACCAACTCTGACGAATTAGTGCTATTGATAGCAAATACCACCGATCTTGATGGGCATTCAGCCAACTTCAGTACGGATGGTCTCGTGGATCCAGTTGATGAACCTACTACTATCACTACAGCATTGTCTTCAAGCGGATCTGGAAGCGGTTGTTTTATAGCCACCGCCGCTTACGGCAGCTACCTTCATCCTCAGGTTCACCTGTTGCGTGAGTTCCGCGATGATTATCTGCTGACCAACGCTTCGGGGCGCGCCTTTGTTAAAACATATTACAGCTTAAGTCCGCCTCTGGCAGATTTCATCTCGCGTCACACAGTTTTACGATTTATTGCAAGGCTCGCACTGACACCTGTTGTTGCAGCAGTTGCGCACCCTGCTGCGGCTTTTGTGGGGCTTATGTTTCTGGTTGGAGGGTTAATCTGTCGTTTAAGTCGGTCAAAAATTTTTGAGAGCGGATTCTCAACGAAACAGTTCTGATGGTTGTTTCTCTCTGAAAATGGAAAAGGGCGAGACCTCAGGGGTATACCACCCCGGAGGTCTCGCCCTTTCTTATTTACAGGTAACTCTGTTTTAATACCTGTACATATCCGTTTTGTATGGACCCTGCTTGGGGACTCCGATGTATGCTGCCTGCTCATCGGTAAGTTCACTCAGTTGGGCATTCAGCTTTTTAAGCTGCAGGCGTGCAACTTTCTCATCAAGATGTTTTGGGAGAACATAGACCCCTACCGGATATTTATCAGGGTTACAGAACAGTTCTATCTGGGCGATAGTCTGGTTTGCAAATGATGACGACATTACATAACTCGGATGACCGGTGGCGCAGCCGAGGTTTACCAGACGGCCTTTTGCCAGCAGGATGATACGCTTGCCGTCCGGGAATATGATGTGATCAACCTGTGGCTTGATCTCTTCCCACTCATATTTTTCAAGTGCAGCAACTTCGATCTCATTGTCAAAATGGCCGATGTTGCAGACAATAGCCTGATCCTTCATTTTGATCATGTGATCATGGGTAATGACGTGGTAGTTACCGGTGCAGGTGACGAAAATATCAGCTTTGTCGGCGGCATACTCCATTGTTACAACCCTGAAGCCTTCCATTGCAGCCTGCAGAGCACAGATCGGATCTACTTCTGTTACCCATACCTGGGCAGAGAGGGCACGCATAGCCTGTGCAGAACCTTTGCCGACATCTCCATATCCGCAAATCAGAGCAACCTTGCCGGCTATCATAACGTCTGTGGCACGTTTGATTCCGTCTACCAGTGATTCACGGCAGCCGTAGAGATTGTCGAACTTGGATTTGGTTACTGAGTCATTTACGTTGATGGCAGGGAATTTGAGATCACCCCGTTCATGCATCTGGTAGAGTCGGTGTACGCCTGTTGTAGTCTCTTCGGTAACCCCTTTGACCTCTGTAAGGCGTGTTGAATACCATGTGGGGTCGGTGGCTAATTTAGCTTTAATTGCAGCGTACAGAATGGTCTCTTCTTCGGAAGCCGGTTTACCAATAACAGTAATATCTTTTTCGGCTTTAGCGCCGAGGTGCAGTAGCAGGGTTGCATCGCCTCCGTCATCCAGTATCATGTTGGAGTAGCCGCCGTCTCTCCATTCAAAAATGCGGTGAGTGTAGTCCCAATACTGCTCAAGGCTCTCTCCTTTGACTGCAAAAACCGGCACACCCGCGGCAGCTATCGCTGCAGCGGCGTGATCCTGGGTTGAAAATATATTGCAGGATGCCCACCGTACTTTAGCGCCGAGGGCGGTTAAAGTTTCGATAAGTACTGCCGTCTGTATAGTCATGTGTAGCGAGCCGGTAATACGCGCCCCTTTAAGTGGCTGAGCAGCTGCATACTCCTCCCGTATAGCCATTAAGCCCGGCATTTCAGTTTCGGCAATTCTGATCTCTTTACGACCCCAATCAGCCAGTTTCAGGTCTGCTACGATAAAATCTTCTGACATTGTTTGCTCCTTCAGTTTTTTTTGTTGATCCTGCAAGTTGCGACATTTAGTTTTTGTAAATCAGCTTTTCTTGACATATCATATTTTGCGCTTATTGCTATAGAGAAAAAGAGACACCATCTGTATTTGATGAATGAACAGCTGTGATTCAAAATACAACTAAACCGTGGGTGGAGTCAGTAAAAAGCTGTCCATATGCGATATAACCTGGCTGAAACTCTTGACAAAAAACGTGCTGTAGTGTTATCAAGACAATTCTTGTTTTAAGACAATACTTGGAGGATTTATCTATGGAACGGACATTCGCAATTATCAAGCCGGATGCGGTAGAACGCAAATTGGCTGGTAAGATTCTGGCTAGAATTGAGGAAAATGGTTTTGCCATTGCCGGTATGAAAAAAATTCAGCTGACAAGAAAACAGGCTGAAGGTTTTTATCATGTACACAGTGAACGCCCTTTTTTCAACGATCTCTGTACTTTTATGTCACGCAGCCCGGTTATTGTGCTCTGTCTTGAGAAAGAGAATGCAATAGCTGACTGGCGTACACTCATGGGTGCTACAAATCCTGCCAATGCTGAGCCGGGAACTATCCGTAAAGATTTTGCTGTAAATATTGAAGAAAATTCGTCACACGGTTCGGATGCTCCGGAAACGGCTGCTTTTGAAATCCCCTATTTCTTTAGTGCTTTGGAGCTGGTGTAAACCATCTGACAGCTTATCTTCTGACAAAAAAAGGCTTCGCATTTGCGAAGCCTTTTTTTGTCAGAAGATAAGTACGTTTTCAATTAAAGTGCGCCTCAATTGATTGAATCAAAGCCTCAGTTGTGTAGACATCCGGTTCAATGTCAACTTTCAGCCCAAGATCGCGACAGGTTTTTGATGTGATCGGGCCGATTGAAGCGACGACTACCCCTTTCAGCATATCCAGTAACAGCTCTTCTCCAAGCATGGCTGCCAGATTCTTAACTGTTGACGAGGATGTAAAGGTTATGCAGTCAACAGATCGTTTTTCAAGTGCAAATAGTGTTTCAGGCGGGAGTCGCTCTGGAAATATGTTCCGATATGTTACAGGGCTGTCTATATAAGCCCCCATTTTTTTCAGTTCACGCTCTATTATGTCTCTTGCCTTGTCAGCACGGGGAAAGAGTACTCTGGAGTTGTGCATGTCCAAACGGGAAAACTCTTCTACAACCCCTTCGGCTGTGTAGTTTGAAGGGATCAGATCCGGTTTTATAGCAAAGGAGTGCATTTCTGAGGCTGTTTTAGATCCGACTGTGCAAATTCTGCAATTTCCAAAAGCTCTTGCGTCAAATCCGAGGGCGTCAAGGCGTTTGAAAAAGTAACGAATTGCATTGACAGAGGTGAAAATTATCCAGTCGTAACCTGAGAGATCACGGATAGCCATGTCCAGAAGCTGCCAGTTTTCGGGATCAACAAGACTTATTGTTGGGCATTCGAGAACCATTGCACCCCGTGCAGCCAGTTTAGAGGAGAATTCGCCAGCTTGATCTGCGGCTCTTGTGACGATGATCTTTCTCCCGCAGAGCGTCCGTTTATCCAGCCACTGCAACTTGTCTCTCAACGATACTACTTCACCTACTATGGTTATTGCCGGCGGCTTGAATGCACACTCTTCTGCGCGGTCAGCAATATCGGATAAAGTGCCGACCAGAACCTGCTGGCATGGAGTGGTTGCCCAGCGAACCAGTGCAACCGGTGTTTCAGGCGCTCTGCCGTGTTCAATTATACGCTGCATATTCTGACGCAGGGTTGTTACACCCATATAAAATACTACTGTACCGCCACCTAAAGAGAGACGATCCCAGTCAATGTTTGATTCGCCCTTCTCTTTGTCTTCATGTCCGGTTACAAAGGCAACAGATGCGGTTATGTCACGGTGAGTCAGTGGAATCCCTGAGTAAGCAGAAGCGCCTACTGCAGCAGTTACTCCGGGGATTACTTCAAACGAAATCCCTGCGTCATATAGAGCTTCACACTCTTCCCCGCCTCGACCAAATACAAAGGGATCCCCCCCTTTCAGTCGAACAACAATCTTCCCCTCTGTCGCTTTCTCAACGAGCAGGCTGTTTATCTCCTCCTGCCCCTGATTGTGACGCCCACCTATCTTGCCGGCGTAAATTCGTTCAGCGGTTGCCGGAGCGTGACTGAGAAGCTGTTCGTTGGCAAGATAGTCGTAGACAACAACCTCCGCCATCTGGAGACACTCTGCTCCGCGAAGCGTAATAAGGGCTGGATCGCCAGGGCCGGCTCCAACCAGATAAACGATTCCCTTATTCACCAATTGACCTCTGATATACCTCTTCCAGTATGGCTTTCCCGCCTTCAGCCAGGAGTTGATCCGCAAGGCGTATCCCCAGTTGCTCGCATTCGGTGACCGAGCCGGTTATTTCGCCCCGTACGGAGTGCTGTCCATCAACAGATGCGATAAAGCCAACGAGACGCAACTGATCCCCTTTAACGGTTCCGTGTGCCGCAATTGGAACCTGGCAGCCCCCTTCGCACCTTTTCAAAAGGGCGCGCTCGGCTCTAACTGAATAACTGGTGTCTGGATGGTTGAAAAACGAAATTGCTTCGGTTATTACCGGATCAGCCAGTCGGCATTCAATCCCAAGAGCCCCCTGTCCAATAGCCGGAATTGAAAGGTCAACGTCCAGATATTCAGCAACGCTATCTGTAAAGCCGAGACGTTTTAAACCGGCTGCTGCCAGAATAACGGCATCCAGATTGTCATCGGTAAGCTTTCTTATTCTGGTTTCCACATTTCCGCGAATAATGCACATCTGCAAGTCGGGACGTACTTTCAGAAGCTGAGCCTGGCGACGAAGCGCACTTGTTCCTATGCGCGCCCCCTGCGGCAGATCTGAAAACTTAACTTTGCGGGATATTACCGCATCACGCGGATCTTCACGTTCTGTAATGCAGTAAAGTCCAAGCCCTTCAGGGAAATCAGTAGGTACATCTTTCATGCTGTGAACTGCGATGTCAATTTCGTCGCGCAGCATGGCTTCTTCAATCTCTTTGACAAACAAGCCTTTCCCCCCTACCTGCGCGAGAGGAACGTCAAGAATTTTGTCACCGATTGTTTTTATTTTAGTAAGTGTGACTTCCATTCCGGGGTATTTTTTCTCTAATTCGGATTTTACCCAGTTAGCCTGCCATAGTGCCAGTTGACTGGCACGAGTTCCTATGCGTATCTGTTTTAGGGACATAAATTCTCCATTTCTGTTGTTAATTCGTTGCCGGTTGACTCTGCTACTCTTCCAACTCCAGCTCTTCATCGTTACGCTGCAGTGATTCAAGTTCAAAAAGCTGACGTATTGCATCAATATAGAGGTCAACACGTCCACCCTGACCAGCCTGCTTTAATACCGAAGTCGGGGTGTGCAGCAGCTTGTTCATGATCGCTATAGTAAGTGATTCCAAACGCTTCTCAGCTTCTGGCGGCAGATCTTTCCAGCCTGATACGGTTTTATCGATCTCAGCTCTGCGGATTTCATCAAAGCGATTACGCAGTGCAACAATCGTTGGCGTAACTTCAAGAGTTGAGAGCCATTTATGAAACTGACCGATCTCCTGCTCAATAATCTCTTCAGCCTTTGCAGCTTCGAGGTTTCGCTGTGCCAGATTGGCTTGAACGATCTCCTGAAGGTGATCCACGGTGAACAGGTAAGCATTCTCTACGTCGTCAACTTTTGGGTCAATATCGCGAGGTACCGCAATGTCTATAAAAAATATCGGATTGAATCGCCGCTTCCTTACTATCTCTTCAGCGTCTTTTGGGCCTATTATACAGTGTGGTGCTCCGGTGGATGAAAGTACAATGTCAGCCCGATGGAGGTGATCGAGAAATGATTCAAATGGAACAGCCTCTCCTCCGAACTCTTCTGCCAGTCTTACGGCTCTCTCGAACGTTCTGTTGGTTACCATTACCCCTTTAGCACCGCTGTTAAGAAAGTGCTTTGCCGCAAGTTCGCACATTTCGCCCGCACCTATCAGCATGATTGTTTTGTCCGACAGGTCGCCGAGTATTTTTTTCGCAAGCTCTACAGCCGCAAAAGCTACTGATACTGCAGAAGAGGCAATTTTGGTTTCTGTTCGTACCCGTTTTGCGACCGAAAAAGCCTTATGAAGAAATCTGTTTAGAATAATTCCGGAAGATTTGAATTCTGCTGCATATCCGTACGATGTTTTAATCTGACCCAGAATTTGCGGTTCACCAACCACCATCGAATCTAGGCTTGAAGCAACTCGAAATACATGGCGAATTGCGGCTTCAGCATGAAAACTGTAAAGATGAGGTTCAATGGTTTCAAACGGTAGATGGTGGTACTCTGCCATGAACCGCTTGATTCGTGCTGTTCCGCCGGCTATGTCACGTGTTGTGGCATAAATCTCTACCCGGTTGCAGGTCGATACAATTACCCCTTCAATAATTCCGTCGAGATTAATCAGTGCCGTTAGCGGTTTTTCGATTTGATTGGGGGAGAAAGCCACCTTTTCACGTATTTCAACTGTAGCAGTTTTGTGAGAGAGGCCGACAACAATGATATTCATGATTGAGAATAGTCCAGTGTTATTAAAAAGTTACTGGCAGACAGCTACCAGGTTATGCTGTGCTTCATGCCGAAAAAAGTAAACAATACAACGATGAAACCGATTATGGAGAGTATTGCAGCACGTTTTCCACGCCATCCGATGGTTATACGCCCATGCAGAAGGGCTGCATAAATGAACCATATAATGAGCGACCATGTCTGCTTCCTGTCCCATATCCAATAACTGCCCATTGCTTTTTCAGACCAGATGGAGCCGGATATTATGGCTATTGTCAAAAGGGGCCAGCCCGCGGTCAGACAGCGATAGCTTATCTCATCCATTGTTTCGAGCGATGGAAGTTTTTGAAATAGTGCTCCGAAATGCTTGGTTTTAAGAAAGTAACGTTGAATCAAATACATGACGGCAATGCCGGCGGCAATTGTAAAAAAGGCATAACTTGCAAAGGCGAGGAGTGCGTGAATCCAGAACCAGTTGCTCTGCAGAATCGGTGGGAGTTGACGGACTTCAGCGTGTAGAGAGCTTGAGGCAACCAACATTAACAGTGCAACCGGGACAACGAATGAACCGAGTGTTGTGACTTTATACTTTCGATCAAAAAAGATAAATGCTCCAACAATCGCAAGGCTGAAAAAAGATAACGATTCCTGCATATTGGTTAGAGGTAGGTACTTCATTTTGACGGCAAGGTGAATTGTTGAAAGCAGGTGAGCGGTAAAGCCGCCGGTCAGCAGCCTTGCAGTCCAGCAAGTCAAAAGTGGTGAAGTGCGTATGATGCAAGCCAGATATGCAATGGTGGCACAACAATATAAAGCAACCGTTAAAAAGAAAAACAGGTGTGTCATGGCATTGATTCCTTGAGTTCAGGATCAGCTAGCTCTTTAAGCAGGCGCTTGGCGTGGAGGCGCAAAACCTCCACATTGTATGTGCTTGTACTCCCATTCGTCAACAGCTTTTCTCGTTCCTCCGCCAGGTGCTGAAGAATAAGTGCGTATTCATCTCCGATACTTTCGGCAATTATATTTCGAACATCCGCTGCAAATGTCGGGCAACAGCCGCCGGTTGATACGGCAATCTCCAGATTTCCCCGGCGCAGCAGTGCCGGAAAAGTGGCGCTTCCAGATTCAGGTCTGTCGGCAGAAACAACAAGAATTCCTAGTCTGTATGCGTCTTCGCAGACCTGTGCGTTCAAGAGTGGGTCAGAAGTTGCGGCAACAGCTAAAAAAGCACCGTTTAAATCATCTGAAGTATAACTTCCGGATCTGATTTCAAGCGAACCTGAATTTTTAAGCATGACTATCTCAGGGGCTGCATCTATAGCGACAACTCTCACCGAAGCCCCTGCAGCCAACAGGGTCTTTAGTTTGCGAAGGGCTACCACCCCCCCGCCGATAATGACGGCAAGTCTGCCGGACATACGGATATTTAATGCCAAAGTGGACATACTCTCTCCGGGAGCTGATCATACTCTTTATGTTTACCTATTTCAACGAGATCCCAAAATAGTTTACTCTTGATTTTTTCACGTTCTGGTATATATTTATAAACATATTATCAACTGCTCTAAAGGAGATTTAATATGGCTAGTGAAAATGTATGCGCTTTCAGCGATGCAAATTTTGACAGTGAGGTTTTACAGTCTGACATTCCGGTTCTTGTAGATTTCTGGGCTACATGGTGCGCCCCATGCAAAGCTATTGCGCCACTTATAGATACAATTGCCGCTGAATATGCCGGGAAAATAAAAGTCGGCAAGGTCAATGTTGATGAGAGTACGGCTACTCCGGGTAAATATGGTGTTCGTGGCATCCCTACGATAATTCTGTTTAAAGGTGGCGTTGTCTTGGATCAGGTTGTTGGTGCAGTTCCAAAGTCGCAACTTGACGCTCTTATCGCCAAAGCTCTATAAAAACAGTAATGGTTGGTTGCAGTTTATAACTTTCCGTTTTATTTTTTAAAGCCGCACCAACTGACTTCCAGAAGTCAGTTGGTGCGGCTTTTGTTTTAAGCATCTTCTGCCTGTATTTATTCCCCCTCATTTACAAGTCAATTTGTTGGAAATAAATCTTCGGGGTACACCACTTCTATAAGACATAAACCGTAGGCAGGCGCTGTGCTGCCGGCTTCCTTTCTCTCTCCTGACAGCAGCAGTCTGTCTATGTCTGATGGGCTTAAACGACCTCTGCCAATATCAACAAGTGTACCTACCATCACCCTGACCATGTTCTTAAGAAATCCACCTCCGGTAACATCAAAGATAATTCTGTCTCCCTGGCGGGTTACAACAACGGAGTCTATTCGTCTTACGGTTGTTTTAGCTACACAGTTTGAAGCGCGAAAAGCCGCAAAATTGTGGTAGCCGACAAAACGTATTGCCGCATCTTTCATATAATCAAGATTAAGAGTCTCGCGAACCTGCCAGCTGTAAAGCCGCTCTAATGGAGATCGGATAGAGGAGTTAATGACTGTATAACGGTAATGTTTAGAGTGTGCCATAGTAATCGGCTTAAATCCGTCCGGTACTATGCGGGCGCTCTGAATTGCGACATCCGGGGGGAGGAATCTGTTTGCACCCTCAACATAGGCTCGTAATGGGAGATTACGGGATGTTGTAAAGGCAGCTGCCATTGCACTGGCATGGACTCCTGCATCGGTTCTGCCTGAGGACCGAACCTGAACGCGCTCTTTCAGAAGCAGCTCAAGCGCCTCTTCTACAACCTGCTGTACTGCCAGTCCGTTCGGTTGAGTCTGCCAGCCGGAGTAGTTGGTGCCGTCGTATGAGATAGTAAGCAGGAGTGTCGCCAAACTATCTCTCCCTGTTTTCTGCGGCAACAGCAATCAACCTGTCAAGTTCGTCTGTCCCAATTCTGTAAGTTTTGCGACAAAACTCACAGGTCACCTCTGTTCCGTTCTCTTTTGCTTTAATATCTTCAAGTTCAGCGGCACCAAAAGTAAGAAGTGCCTGCTCAACTTTCCCCGCTGTACATCCGCAGCGGAAGAAAATATCATGAGATTCGAGGATTGTGTATGGTATATCGCCGAAAAGTTCTTTGATAATCGCTCTGCACTCTCCGTTTTTCAGCAACTCGGAGAGTGGGGGGAGTTTTGCGATCTGTAGCATAATCTTTTCAATTTCGGCTTCATCAGCTTTTGGCAGAGCCTGAACCAGAAAACCGCCGCATACTGCAATATTTCCATACTCATCAAGAGCTGCTCCAACTCCTACTGCAGACGGTGTCTGTTCGGAGTCAGTCAGATAATACGCCAGGTCTGCACCGACCTCGCTGCTTATTAACTGCACAACACCCTGGTATGGTTCTCCGCCAAGCCCCAGATCCTTGGAAACTGTCAAGAAGCCAGCCTTCCCTATAAGATCCGCAACATTCCATTTTCCATCAAGAGGCTCGAGGTCAGCAGCCGGATCTCCAAGGCAGCCGCGTACTGCACCATCGTACTCAGCTTCAACAAGCATCTTGTGCAGTGGACCATTCCCCTCGAATTTGAGTGCGATTCTCTGCCCATCTTTAAGTAGTGCAGCCATCAAAGCTCCCCCTGCCAATCCCCGTGAGAGAGCTATAGTTGCAGTTGGGGAGGCATTCTGAAGTGTGCAGACTTCCCTTGATAAAGCTGTAGCATCACAAACCAGAACTCTTATGCCTCCTGACAAACATAATGCACGAACAATCTGATCAGCCATACTGTTGAACTCCTGATAGGAAATAGATAGTGAGTCTGAATTCGTCAGTATATATACTACTGATAAAGACACAAAAAAAGCCGCATCTTTCGATGCGGCTTTTTTCTCAAATTTTTTCTACAGTGCAAATTACTTTGCAGCAGGCTCAGCAGCAGGTGCAGCGGCTTCAGCTGGTGCTTCTGCTGCTTTTTTTGCTTTTTTTGCTTTTTTTGCTTTTTTTGCTTTTTTTGCTGGTTTTGCAGCTTTTGCATCAGCAGCAGGAGCGGCAACTTCAGCGCCGGCAGCCGGAGCAGCAGGAGCGGCAGTTTTTGCAGCATCAGCAGCGAAAACAACAGCAGAGAAGGAAACGGCAACAAGAGCAGCTACGATTGTGGAAAGAACTTTTTTCATTTTTACTACCTCCGAAAGAATGTGTTTGATTTTATTTCTGCAGACGGTATGCCAAAAAAAATATTTGGCATAAGCACCCTTTTTTTCTGGGCATTTTAAAAAAGTAATTATCCAGATGGTTTTTCTGTCACCTCATTACAAACATATTAAACCTTATATGAGGTACAATAACTATTTGAAGAATAGTATTCCCGATACCATTCGACAAATCTTGCGAGACCGACTTCTATCCCTGTATCTGGCTTGAAACCGACGGAGTCGGATAAATCCGACACATCGGCGTATGTTGTGCAAACATCGCCGGGCTGCATGGGGAGGTAATTTTTTACAGCTTTTTTACCGAGGCACTCCTCTAGAACTTCAATAAAACGCCCAAGCTCTACAGGTTGATTGTTGCCTATGTTATATAGCCTATAAGGGGCAGAGCTGGTTGCAGGATCGGGTGTTGCGGTATCCCATTCCGGATTCGTGGATGGAATATTGCCTGCGACGCGTACTACTCCTTCAACAATATCATCTATATATGTGAAGTCGCGTTTCATGCTGCCATGGTTGAAAACATCTATTGTGCGCCCTTCAAGGATGGCTTTTGTAAAAGAGAAATATGCCATGTCCGGGCGTCCCCAGGGGCCGTAAACGGTGAAAAAACGAAGCCCGGTTACAGGCGTTCCGTATAGATGTGAATATGTGTGTGCCATCAGCTCATTAGATTTCTTGGTTGCGGCATAGAGTGAAACCGGATGATCGGCAGAGTGATGTTCAGAAAATGGAACAGTGCTATTTGATCCATAGACTGAGCTTGAGGATGCATAAACCAGATGCTTTACGCCTGTTTTACGACACCCCTCCAGAATGTTGAGGAAGCCGGAAATATTGCTGTCAATATAAGCGTATGGGTTCTGCAGAGAGTAACGAACCCCGGCTTGAGCTGCCAGGTTGATAACAATATCGAACTGTTCTGACTGGAATAGAGTCTCAGTTTTTACGCGGTTTTCCAGCGCTCCCCGAAGGAATGTAAAACCGCTTAGCCCTTTTAAAATTGCTAAGCGGGATTCTTTCAGGGAGACATCATAATAGTCATTCAAATTGTCAAATCCGATAACCTGATGTCCATCTTTAAGAAGTCGCTGAACTGTGTAAAAACCGATGAACCCAGAGGCACCGGTAACAAGTATTTTACTCATATTTACCCCCTATCGTACAATTTCAACGAATATATAACATATATTCCACTCTTTGCATTCGCTATATTCCCTCTGTCTGGAGATGGAGCCAGCCGTCCAGCTTTGAACTGTTTTTGATTGAACAGCTTGCAAAAGGCTCTATCAGGGCATATATAGGACTTGCAGGCATCGCCTTAAAATCTACCTCAAAGAATCTGTATCTGATCTATATTTAGTTCAGTTAAGGAATGCGGATATCTGATTTTGGTGTTTAATGCAGTCATTTAGACGAATATTATTTTTATTCTGCCTTCTACTCTCCTGCACTACATTTTGTGGTCCGGCTACTGCTCTTGCGGCGGGGATTTTGTTCAGCCTGCTGATTGGAAACCCATTTGCTCTGGAGAGTGCCGTCTGGAGTAAGAGGCTTTTGCAGTTATCTGTGGTAGGGCTTGGTTTCGGCGTAAGTATATCGGATGTCTGGCACGCCGGGCGGGAGGCTGTGTTTTATACTCCGGTAAGCATCATAGCAACAGTTGCTATCGGTGTTTTGCTGGGTCGTATGATACGAACACCGGTAAAGGCTTCAATTCTGATCTCGTTCGGAACTGCGATATGTGGCGGTAGCGCTATTGCTGCAATGGCACCTGTTATAAATGCCAAAGATGAAGAGATCGCTGTTTCACTGGCGACCATCTTCAGTCTGAATGCAGTAGCCCTGATGATTTTTCCACTTCTCGGTAATTTTTTCGGGCTTACAGAGCGTGAGTTTGGACTATGGGCGGCACTTGCAATACATGACACAAGCAGTGTTGTAGGCGCAGCCTCGGCTTACGGCGCTACCGCATTGGCTGTAGGGACTACAGTTAAATTGGCACGAGCCGTCTGGATTGCACCAGCAGCACTGATCGTCTCAAGATTTACGCAAACCAAAGCAAAAACCGGTATACCGCTCTTTATAATAGGCTTTATACTCGCCGCTTCTATACGATCTTTCGCACCGAACCTCACTCAAGCCTGGAACCTGTTAGCTTTTATCTCCCGTCAGGGATTGGTTGTAACGCTCTTTCTAGTAGGTAATGGATTGACCCTTGCGGTTCTCAGGAGGGTTGGGATACGCCCGCTCGGGCAGGGATTAATTCTATGGATATTAGTCAGCGCTTCAGTTTTAACTGCAATTCTTGCTGGTTTAGTGCGCTGATGTCTTTTGTATCTTAGATGTGTTTTCGATACGCAAAATTTTAAACTATTATTTTATTTGATTATTTTTGTTCAGCTACGGTTAATTTCTGCAGGTCTGTTGTGAATCTCGCTTCGCCACAATTCAATAACGACTGCTCCTCACTCTAGAAAAATCAGTTCTCTTAATCAACCTCAAAAAAATACACAAATAACAGCCACTGCCATACGTTTGGCAGCTACATATGCTATGCTTCCACATTATTATCATGCTTGTCTCATGCTTGTCAGATTGTTTTGGGGTATATATGCCGAAAAATAACACCTTTAACCGTAAATTCGCCTCGCTGATCCATATTCTTGGCAAACTGAACTCTGGCAGGAGGGTTACAGTCTCCGGCATTATGGAGTCTCTTGAAATATCCAAACGCACTACATATCGGTACATCTCCATTCTCCAGGAAGCCGGCTATCCGATCTATTTCGATCGGGATCAGATGTCCTACTGTTTTGCAGACGGCTTTCAACCAGAAAGTGACACCAAATCAAGACATTTCGATTCACTGGATTTGAAGCACCGTATGCTCGCTTCTTCACCGCTCGGCTTGCTTTCCTATGATTCCGCCGGTCAGTGTGTTGAGGCGAACGAGTCAGCGGCGGCAATTATCGGTGCTGCAACAATGACCGAACTGCTGAAGCAGAACTTGAACAGGATCAGATCATGGCAGAAGAGCGGCTTGCTGGAGCGCGCTGAAGAAGTCATGCGAACCGGTAAAGATGATTGCGGAGACTTCTTTATAGAATCAAGCTTCGGCAAAAGCCTTTGGCTTAACTGCAGTCTGTCACGTTTTGAAAAAGATGGCAGTAGATACTTGACAGTAGCATTTCAGAATGCTACCGACAGAAAAGCCCTTGAAATCTCGCTGACGAATACCAGAAACGAGCTGTATGCCGCCCAGCGCCTCGGGAAAATGGGGAGTTGGACCCTCGACCTTGCCACGAATAAAGTCCACTGGACACCGGAACTCTACAGGATGCTTGCCCTCTCCCCTGATGAACCACCGCCGGATTACAACCTTCACAGTCGGCTGTTTACCCCCAAGAGCTGGGAACTTCTTAAAAGCAGCCTTAAACTGACCGCGGCGGAAGGTATCCAATATGAACTGGAACTGGAGATGATTCGCAGCGATGGTACTCGCGGCTGGATGCTTGCCTCAGGAGAAGCCATATTTGATAAGAACGAGCGAATTGTGGGTCTGCAGGGTATCGCAGCTGACATTACAGAACGCAAGGAGCTTGAACGCACGGCAAGGGAAAACGAAGAACTGCTCCACGAGGTGATCAAGCGTAGCCCCATTGCCGCCTTCGTCAAGGATGAACAGTTGCGCATACTGCATATCAATGAGCGATCTGAGGAAGACACCGGCATCACTTGGAAGGAGATGATTGGCAAAGAGAGCCATGAACTGTTTCCAAGCAGGCTGGCAAGAAAGATTGTTGCAGATGACAGTGCTGTGCTTGACTCAGGAAAAAGCATTGTGTTCGAAGAACAGGTTGGGGTAAAAACAGTCCGCACCTTTAAATTCCCGATTGTGCTGGGTAATCGAAAGTTTTTAGCCGGCTATGCAATTGATATAACAGAGCAGAAAACCACCGAAAAAGAGCTGCGTATTTTCAAGGCACTTACCGATGTATCCGGGGAAGCCATTGCGATCAGCGATCCTGATGGCAGACTTATCTATATCAATCACGCCCATGAAAGACTTTTCGGACGATCCTTGCAAGATGCGGTAAATTGCAATTACCGTGACTACTACCCCCCTGAATCCATAGAGACCCTGAACCGAGAAGTAGCAACGGCATTAGCTAGGGGTGAAGGGTGGGAAGGTGTGTTAATTGCCAATGACAAGAGCGGGCGGCATTTTCGTTTGTGGGAGAGAGCTGACACGATCTTTGATGAACAGAAGAATGTCCTCTACCATTTCGGCATTATGCACGAAATAGAAGATTAAGTAATGAAACTGTCTGAAATCACCGAGAAATAGAGGCGTAAATCAATTAAACATTGATCACAAAACCACAATAAAACAGTGTGCCTGTATGAGATAAAATCAAAAAAACATTCTCGACAGAAGGAGGCTATGAGGATGACACACGACACGTCTGCCGATAACTCAATTAACTACCCGTGCTGGAAAACCTCAGCTTTGATCTGGACACCTTACATGAAATGGTTGATCTGTATCTGACTTGCTTTGCCGATACCGGTTATCAGCTTGCTGAAAAACTGGAGGGAGATGATCTCAAGGATATCAAAGAGTTCGCTCATTCCCTTAAGGGCATGGTAGCCAGCATCGGCGGTTATAGATTAATGGAAACTGCCAATCTTATTCAGGAGATGTGCCGTGAAGGGAACAAACCTGATTATGCAGTATGGGCTCCGATTATAACTGCGCAACCTACAGAACTTAAAGAGGCTATGGAGCAGCTTGACTGGAATGAGCTGGAGCGGCTCGCGGCTGGGAAGTGAGAAACAGCTTCAATTATCGATGGATGCTAATGAATAGAATAAGGAAAATCTGACGTTGTTGCTGAATAAGTGGAGATAACCAGACTAAGGAGGGACTAAAAATGGCAACAAAAGCATTGGTAAATCTTGACGATGCAGCAAAAAGCGATGAACTGATTCAACTGGTCAGTTTCATGCTGGCAGATGAAGAGTATGGCGTCGAGGTGCTGAAGGTGCGGGAGATAATCCGTATGCCGGCCATCACCAAAATGCCGAACGTACCGCAGCATGTCGAAGGGATAATCAACCTGCGCGGCAAGGTTATTCCGATCATCTCCATGCGCCGCCGTTTTGGGCTGATGGAGAGTGACAACAGCATTCAAACCCGAATCATAATCATGGATGTCTGCGGCAGTCTGACCGGCTTTATCGTCGATTCCGTGTCAGAGGTCATCCGCATTCACAGCAGTGAGATTCAGCCGCCGCCGTCGATGGTGCTTTCCGGAGGCATCGGCCAGGAGTTCATTACCGGTGTCTTCAACCATGCCGAACGGCTGCTGATTATCATGGATATCGACCGTATGTTCTCGGACACGGAACTGGATAGTTTCGGGAGAATTTAAAAAATTGATCAGCACATTACGCAAATGAATCAAATCAATTTAAAGGAGAATTACAACATGGCAACCATCAAATCTAAAATCATCGTTAACGTTATAATTCTGTTACTTACTATTATCGGTATCGTCGGTATGGAATACCGTAGCATCAGCCATTTGGGCTTAATGCAGGACGAAGGAGCAAAGCGCTCTGCAGATGCCCTGTTGGCTTCCAATGGAGCGAGGGTTGGCCTCTCTCTTTATAATGTGATCGCTGATGCGGTCATTAACCGGAACCTGGATGACACTGCAAAAACATGGGCTGAAACCAAAGAGCGCAATTTAAAGCGCCTTGATGAAATTGTAACTATTGCAGATACCAAAGAGGAAAAGGAGTGGGCAGAAACCGCAAGAAAAGCTGCTGGCGAAATCGTATCCATCTTTGAAACCAAAACCCTTCCGTTACTTAAAACAACGGATGGCATAACCAGCGAGATAAAAGACCTTGATGAAGCAACAGACAAACAAGTAAAAATCATACGTAAAATGATGCTACAGATTGACGAATCGATAGCTAATGAAGCAAAGATAGCCGACGAGGAGTTCGATGCAGAGCGTAAGGCAGTGCTCATCCAGGCTCTGATAATTGGCTTAATAGGAATTCTGCTTCAGGCTGGTCTCGCCACCTGGCTGATGCGCACTATCATGAAGCCGGTCGATGCCCTGCGTATGATGCTGATGGATATATCACAGGGCTAAGGGGATCTGACCAAACGTCTTGATGATACAACCAAAGACGAACTCGCCGATGTCAGCAAATATTTCAATCTTTTTATTGAAAAGCTGCGCAACATGATCAGCCAGATTGCCAGCACCTCCAGTCAGGTTGCCTCCGCATCGACGCAACTCCATGCCACCGCCGAACGTATTGCAACCAGTGCCGAAGAAGTCGCAGCACAGGCCGGCACTGTTGCAACCGCTGGTGAAGAAATGTCAGCCACCTCCGGCGACATCGCCCAGAGCTGCCAAATGGCTGCTGAAGGAGCACAGAGTGCTTCCCAGTCTGCGCAAAACGGTGCTGCCGTTGTAGAAAGAACCGTCGTTGTCATGGGACAGATTGCCGAAAAAGTTCAGGAAACCGCCAGAACGGTAGAAAGCCTCGGCCAGCGTTCAGATCAGATTGGCGCGATCATTGGCACAATTGAGGACATCGCCGATCAGACCAACCTTCTGGCTCTCAACGCCGCCATTGAAGCTGCCCGCGCCGGTGAACAGGGGCGTGGCTTTGCGGTTGTCGCTGATGAAGTTCGTGCCCTGGCAGAACGCACTACACGCGCTACCCGGGAGATCGGCGAAATGATCAAGGCAATTCAGCATGAAACCAGAGGGGCTGTTGCAGCAATGGAACAGGGAGTTCATCAGGTTGAAACGGGAACTGAAGAGGCTCAGAAATCTGGACAAGCTTTGCAGGAAATCCTCCAGCAGGTAAACGATGTCGCCATGCAGATCAATCAGGTGGCCACCGCCGCCGAAGAACAGACCGCCACTACCAGCGAGATATCCAATAATATGATGCAGATTACTGACGTTGTGCAGCAGACTTCACAGGGTGCCCATGAGTCAGCCACAGCAGCGGCACAGCTGAACGGCAATGCGGAAGAGCTGCAGCGACTGGTACGGCAGTTCAGATTGTAGAGTCTGGACTATCCGTACGGCAGTCATCGGCACAGTTAATCTGGCGCTGATGAGTCAACCAGGCATTGTTCACAGGCACTCCGATAATACAATGCAGTTGTATGAAAAAATTGAAATGATCCATTCTCGACAGAAAGAGGCTATGACAATGGTACACGACACGTCCGCTGCTAACTCAATTAACTACCCGGAAGTAAAAAATAAATTCATGGAGGCGCTGCTGAGCGGTTCGTACCGGCCGGCCATCAGCCTTGCATCCGGATTGGTCACGAGAGAGCAGTTAAAAGGTTTTTACCTGCATGTGGTTCAACCGTCGATGTACGAGGTCGGACAACTCTGGGAGTCGGGGGAAATTTCCGTAACCCGCGAGCATGCCGCTTCTGCCATCGTCACTCGTGTCATAGCTGTTCTTCAGGCGAACTTTTCAAGGCAGCAGCCGTCAAAAGGAAGAGCCATAGTCACCGCGACAGCGAATGAACACCATGAGCTTGGGGCGTGGATAGTTGCAGATATGCTTGAACTGGACGGGTGGGAGGTCCGTTATCTGGGAGCAAATACCCCCTTTGAAAGCCTCACGGAGATGACAGTCCGCTTAAGACCGCATCTTCTGGCCATTTCCGTCACCATGCCGCACAATGTCGAGTCGGTACGCAGTTTTATCGCCGGATTGCGCCAGCAGCCGAACATTGAGAAAACGACCATCCTGGTCGGCGGAATGGCTATGAACTTCTCGCCGGACTTATGGCGGAATATTGGCGCCGATGGATATGCCCCCGATTTTGAAAGTGCCGTCGCCTTCGCGGAAAAGCTCTGGGAGCGCCTGCCTGAGGAGAAGCGCTTATAGTACGGCATTCAGTTGAGAAGGTAATTATACAAAACTCAGGGCGAGCCGGAAACAATGTTCGCACTGAAGGCGAGGAGAACACCATGAAAATCAGGGAGTTATTGACAGGGTTAGTCGCAATTGCCGCCACTCTCATGTGCAGTCCGGCAGGTGCAGAGGATTCATTCGTTGCCGAGGCGAAACGTCACACGGCCCTCGTTTCCAGACCTAATCCCCCCTGGGATGGCCCTTCCACAGGACCCCGTGCCCGGAAGGGGAAGTACGTCATCTACGTCTCCAACGACCAGCGCAACGGAGGAGCAAGGGGTGTCGGTCTGGGAGCGGCAGAGGCGGCCAAAGCTATCGGCTGGAACTTTCGCCTGATCGACGGACAGGGGACTGAGCAAGGGAGAAGAGATGCCCTGAAACAGGCGGCAGATCTTAAGCCGGACGGTATCATCCTCGGTACAGTCGATGCCCAGAATCAAGCGGAGGTTATCAGGGAGATCGCCGCTAAAGGGATCAAGATCGTCGGCTGGCATTCAGCCGGCAGACCGGGTCCGATAAGTAACCTGCCGATCGTCACCAACATCTCCACCGATCCCGTAGAAGTCGGCAGGGCTGCTGCAATGTACGCTGTGGCAGACTCAAACGGCACCGCCGGCGTAGTCATCTTCAGAGGTGTCACGCCGCTCTCCACCGTAAAGGCAAACGCCATGATCGAAACAATTCGCAAGTGTCAGGGGTGCAGCGTACTCCAGGTTAAGACCATGGATCTGAAAGACACTCACAGTGCCATGCCGCAGTTTACTGCCCTGCTGCTGCAGAACTATGGCAAGAAATGGACGTACTCCATCGGGATCAACGATCTCTACTTCGATGCCATGTCACCAAGTCTGATAGCCGCCGCCATACCCGGCAACGGCTATCCCCGCAATATATCCGCCGGTGACGGCAGTGAAACAGCCTTTGAACGGATCCGCAAGAAACGCTACCAGATCGGGACCGTTGCCGAACCTCTGCGCCTTCACGGCTGGCAGGCCGTTGACGAACTCAACCGCGCCTTCGCCGGGGAAAAGTGGAGCGGCTATACCGCGCCGGTGCACCTGATAACTGCCGCTAATATTACCCATGATGGCGGTAATCAGAACGAATACGACCCGGATAACGGCTATCGCAACATATACCGGAAAATCTGGGGAGTGAAGTAACCGCACTATGCCATCAAACACCTCACGCACTGCAGACATCGGTCATCGGCTCGCCGGAAGCGGCATCCTGCTGATTCTGGCCGGGCCGCTCCTTTGCCTGTTATTAGCTGCCGGGTTCTGGTACTGGACTTTTACGGATATTGACACAAAAAAACAGGCGCTGGAAAAGCAGGCGCTGGCGGATGCCGCTGCCTTGTGCAACGACTATGAACAGTATCTGAACCAGGCGATTGATCAGGCGAATCTAATTACCCTGCAGGTGCATGGTTCTCTTGAGCATTACAGCCATGAGCATCACGGACATGCCGGGCATTCCGATCTGAAGGAACTCTCGAAGGGTGGCCTGTTTCGCAATCCCCGCCTCCAGAATGTGCTGATTATCGACCGGCACGGCAGACCTGTGGCATCATTCCCCAATGATACCGGCATCATTTCGTTTGCAGATCGTGACTACTTCCTCTACCACCAGCAGGACGACTCGGACGATCTGCTGATCGGCAAGCCGCTGCTCTCCCGTCTGACGGACCGTCCTGCCATCACCTTCACACGCCGGCTCCACACCACGCAGGGAGCCTTCGACGGGATCGTGCTGGTTACCTTCGACCCCCATCATTTGACCGCGTTTTATGCCGGCTCCTTTCCGGGTAAAACAGGACTTCTGATGACTCTCGGTCTGGACGGCACCCTCCGTTCCGCTTCTTTTGGGCAGAATGCGGCCAACCCGCTCTCTCCCCCCCTGCGTGCAGTCCCGCTGTTCAATGCTCCGGAAGGTGCTGTTCTGCTGGAGGGAGAGCGATGGTTCAGCGACCGTCAGTCACGGTATGTCGCCTGGAAAACCATGGAGCAGTATCCGCTGATTGCTGTTGCCGGGATTTCTGCCGAAGATTTTTTAATCCCCCAGCAGAAAATCTGGGCGAATGAACGGAGAGTGGCGTTTGTAGTGAGTGTCTTCCTCAGTCTGTTTGCCTTTACATCGGCTGTCACTGCCAGACGCCTGACCAAGAGACGGCAGCAGGAAGAAGAGCTGCGTGCGGCTTACAGGCTTGCTACGGAGGGGGGAAGTGAAGGGTATTTCATGTATGAGCCGCTGCTTGAAGCGGGGGGCGCTATCAGGGACTTTGTACTGGTTGACTGCAGTGAACGGGGCGCCGGTTTCTACGGCATGACGCAGCAGCAGATCCTGCGGATGAAACTCTCCGAAATCTACCCGGCGACGCATTATATAGATACGATGGAGATTTTCTGCGGTGCAATGGTCACCGGCTTCTTTGAAGATGAGATTCTGTCAGACCACGATGGGAGTCTGCAGATCGAGTGGGCAAAACGGCGGATCATGCGCTCCGGCATGGGGCTGGCAGTGACGGTGCAGGATGTCAGTGAACGCAGACAGGCCGAGGATGCCCTTCGCGCCAGTGAAGCCAAATTGTCGGCGCTGTTTACTTCCATGACCGAAATGGTTGTGCTGTATGAACTTGTTTTTGACGAGGCCGGCGTGCCGGTAAACTACCGCATTACCGATTGCAACGCCGCCTATACCCGGGCAGCCGGCATTCGTCGCAAGGACGCCATCGGCAAACTGGCAGATGAGATGAGCGGCACTCCCGAGCCCCCCTATCTGGATGAATTCACCAGAGTGGGCATTACCGGCGAACCCTGCCACTACGAAACATATTTAGCACCCATGGACAGGTATTTTACCATCTCGATGGTATCGCCCGGCAGGAACTGCATAGCCACAATAGCCACTGATGTATCGGAAACCAAGCGTGTTCAGGCTGTTATCTCCGCAAAAAACAAGGAACTTGAACAGATTGTATATGTGGCTTCCCATGATCTGCGCTCGCCGCTGGTGAATGTAGACGGCTTCAGTCGTGAACTGGATTACTCGCTTAAAGAACTTACCGTCATACTTGATAGCGGCACAGCTAAAGATGAATTGGAACATATACTTCGCACGGAATTTACTGACATGGAAAAATCCATTTCCCGCATCCGTGCCAGCACCCGGCAGATGGACAACCTCCTCAACGGGCTGCTGAAGCTGTCCCGTTCTGGCAGAGCCGCTATACAGATTACCGATATCGACATGAATGAATGTATCGGACAGTTATCGTCATCTTTTGCGTTCAAACTGAAGGAAGCCGCCGCCGAATTGATCGCAGACAACCTGCCGGATTGCAGAGGGGATGTCGTGCAGGTAACACAGGTGTTCTCGAACCTGATCGATAACGCCATCAAATACCGCAACCCGGAGCGGCCACTGTCGATTCAGATTCAAGGCACAACAGAAATAGATCGTACCGTGTACCGGGTTGAGGACAACGGCATCGGCATCGCCGAAAACCATTTCGACCATGTGTTTGAACTGTTTCATCGTCTCGAACCGGGCAAGTCCGAGGGTGAAGGGCTCGGTCTTACCATCGCCAGACAGTCGCTCGGCAGGATGTATGGAGAGATAAGGTTGGAATCAAAACAGGGGGTGGGGAGCGTATTCATTGTCAGCCTCCCTCCGGCTAAGAAAAACAGCGTGCAAGGGGAAAAATATGAGCAGTGAAGGAGAAAAACCGATGAACAGAGAAGTCATTATTCTGATTGCCGACGATGACGATGGGCACGCCGAACTGATACGCAAGAATCTTGCGCGGGCAGGCATAACCAACAACATTATTCATTTCAGGGATGGGCAGGAGGTAACGGATTTCCTTTTCCAGCGCGGCTCCGGCCCGCACAGGAAATCCGGAGACGCATTTGTGCTGCTGCTTGACATCCGTATGCCCAAAATGGATGGCACCGAGGTGCTGGGGCAGATCAAGTCTGATAAGGAGCTGCGCAAGATACCCGTTGTCATGATCACCACTACTGACGATCCGCGTGAAGTGGCGCATTGTCATGACCTTGGATGCAGCAATTACATTACCAAGCCGGTGGAATACGACGCTTTCGTGAACGCCATCAGGCAGCTCGGGCTGTTTCTTGCGGTTGTACAGGTGCCGACGATAAATGGAATCCACTGAAAAGTCAGGGGGTGCTTGCCGTGTCAAAAAACAATAACGCCGTAGAATGGATCCTGCTCGTTGATGACGATAGCGGTCTGCGTGACCTGATTATACGGACGCTGGAACGGGGCGGATATACCGTCAGGGGTGTCTCTGACGGGAAAACAGCCATTGAACTGACCGCTGCCGACTCCCCCTGTCTGATGCTCCTCGACCACCGTCTCCCCGACATGACCGGACTGGATGTGGTCAAGGCTCTGGCTGAACGTGGCAGGCAGATACCGTTCGTCATGATGACCGGCCAGGGTGATGAACGACTGGCTGTGGAGATTATGAAGCTGGGTGCAGAGGATTACCTGATCAAGGACACAGAGCTGATCGACCGTCTGCCGGTCGTTATTGCGCGGGTGATGCAGGCTATTGATATGAAAGACCGACTTCGCAGAGCAGAAGAGGAACTTCGTGAGAGCGAGGTCAAATACCGACTGCTTTTCGATAACGCCGGCGATACCATTTTCATCATCAATGCAGACGGGCGGATTCTGGAGGTAAACCGGAAAGCCTGCGATCTCCTCGGCTATACCCGCGCCGAGTTGCTGAATATGACGGTATTCAATATCGACTCGCCGAAGCAGACCAGATTTGTAGCGGAGCGGATTGCCCGGCTTAAGGAGCATGGCTGGATAGAATTTGAAACGGAGCACCTGCGCAAGGACGGTTCTCCGGTGCCGATCGATGCCACGGTGAGCATGATCACCTGGAACGGTCGACCCTCCTTTTTGAGTATATGCCGCGACATCAGCAAACGCAAGCTGGCCGAGGAGGAGCGAACAAAACTGGAGCAGCAGATGCGGCACGCCCAGAAACTGGAATCGCTTGGTGTGCTGGCCGGTGGAATCGCCCACGATTTCAATAATATACTTACGGCAATCATCGGTAATGCCGATCTGGCGTTGATGCGGCTCAACACTGAATCTCCCGCAATCGGGAATCTGCAGCGGATTGAACAGGCTGCAGCCAGAGCTGCTGATCTGGCAAAACAGATGCTTGCATACTCCGGCAAGGGGAAGTTCATGGTTGAATCGCTTGACCTGAACAAACTGGTTGAGGAAATGCTCAACATGCTCGAAGTCTCCATCTCGAAAAAAGTGGCCCTCCGTATCGACCCCTGTTATTCGCTCCCCACGGTCGAGGCGGATGCTACCCAGATGCGCCAGATTGTCATGAATCTAGTTATCAACGCCTCGGAAGCTATTGGTGAAAAGAGCGGGGTAATCACTATTACCACCGGCTGCATGGAGTGCAGCACAGCCTACCTGCTGGGGTCCTGGCTGACCGATCCGATTCCCGAAGGACTCTATGTCAGTCTGGAGATATCCGATACCGGCTGCGGAATGGACAAGGAAACCGTGGCCAGGATTTTTGACCCGTTCTTTACCACCAAGTTCACCGGCCGGGGGCTGGGAATGGCAGCTGTGCTCGGCATCGTGCGGGGGCACCATGGCGCTATCAGAGTCTACAGTGAACCTGGCAGGGGAACAACCTTCAAGATTCTGCTCCCGGTATCGGGTCAGCTGGCTGAACGTTGTACCGTCGGAACCGCCAGCGATGACTGGCACGGCAGCGGCACGGTGCTATTGGTGGATGATGAGGAAATTGTCCGCGACATTGGCGAAGAAATGCTGAAAACTCTGGGGCTGGAGGTGATCACTGCCAAGGACGGACAAGAGGCACTGAACAGCTACCAAGTGCACCCCGGCATCGCTCTTGTCATTCTCGACCTGACCATGCCGCTTATGGATGGAGAACAGTGTTTTCAGGAGCTGAAGAGCGTGAACCCGGATATCAAGGTGATCATATCCAGCGGTTTCAACCAGCAGGAAGTGGCTCAAAAGTTTGCCGGCAAGGGGTTGGCGGGATTCATCCAGAAACCGTACAAACTGAGCGAACTAAAAACTGCCATCAAGGGGATTTTGTAGGGGCACGGCGATCCGTGCCCAGAGGTGGAGGATCACAATACATACGAGGAGACACAATGAAATTCTCAGAACTCATAAACATTGACGAACTGCGGAATCTCTGCGAGAGCTTCACTGTAGTTACCGGCGCGGTGACCGCCATCCTCGACCTGGAGGGGAACATTCTCAGTGCCACTGGTTGGCAGGATATCTGTACCAGTTTCCACAGAGTGAATCCCTCCACCGCCGTCCGCTGCCGGGAAAGCGACACCGCTCTGGTAATGCGGCTTGGTCTGTGGGATTAGTATAACGTCTATACGTGCAAAAACGGTCTGGTCGATGTTGCCGCACCGATTATCATTGACGGAGAGCATCTGGCTAACTTCTTTACCGGCCAGTTCTTTTTCGAACAACCCGACCGGGGGTTTTTCGTCCGCCAGGCAGGTGAGTTCGGATTTGCTTTAAAAGGTAATCATTCTGCTTTTGACGGAAATAATCCGTTTCAGCCTTTGCTTGACACTGATAGTCGGGCGTAGACCAACAAAGAGAAAATTATTTTTTGGTAAAGCGTCCATCCTTTCCTTGTGATATCCGGAAGGGGGTAGCCAACTCCCAAGTTGGCGAAGGGGGAATGTAGTTCCACCCAACGGAAAAAACATGACTTATCTTTTCAGTCGCACGGATTTTCCCATAACGGAAAAACATTATCAAAATTTTTGGCTATTCTTGAAAACGCAGTAATCGTAGTTTGCAAAGCAGGCGGAATTTTGTCGGTTGCCTATATAATTTTGGTAGGCAACGCTATTTTTGGTCAAATATCTGCTCTGTAATAATAGATACCATTACGTGCAAATATATGAGAAGAATATAAAGAAAGCCTACTACCAAGAGGTCTCATAAAAGGTCTCACTTCAGTAGTAGGCTTATATAAACTAGTCTTTTCAACTAGTTGTAGGTATGGCGGAGAAGGTGAGATTCGAACTCACGGAGGCTATTAACCTCGGCGGTTTTCAAGACCGCTGCCTTAAACCACTCGGCCACCTCTCCATTGTCAAGCTTTTGTCTTATAACATAGGTGATACATATTTTCAAATAATAAGAGATGCATTCAAAAAAATATATGCATTACTGCTTTTGCGGATCATCAAGGTTTCGATCTATTCTTATCTGTTTTAAGGAATCCTCTACAGTTTTTCTCCATAGTCCCTCCTTGAATAGAGTTCTTAGATCCTCAAGTGCAAGTCTTTCTGTCAGGTAGATATTTTGACTGTTTTTAAAGTCCCTGTCTTGAAATTTGCGTTTTAACTCCTCCAGGTCTTTACCAAAATAGCAGGTTACATTTTTACCCTTTCTGTATCTGGAGCTAAACAACAGATATAAATCCAGAAAAAAATCACTGTTTTCATCCAGAAAGGTGCTTTTCTGCAACCTCTCAATGTTTTCATTTCTCAATACCATTCCGAGTTGGCGTGAGAGGTCTGCCACAACATTATATAAATCTTCTATATAGCCCTGCTGTTTGTCATAATGCCGTTGATACCATTCAAGTTTCTCTTGCTGCTGACTTATTTTAGCTTCTGCTGCTTCCAGTAGCTGAGCATTTTTTTTGCCAAACATGCGCTACCTCCATAGAGCCATAGTAATCAAATAAATAATTACGTTATTCGCTCTAAGCCACCTACGTAAGGGCGTAAGGCGTCAGGGATGAGTACTGAGCCATCCGGTTGCTGGTAATTTTCCAGAATAGCCAGAAGTGTCCTTCCTACGGCAAGTCCGGAACCATTCAATGTGTGGATAAATTCAGGTTTTGATTTTTCGTCTTCACGAAAGCGGATTGATCCGCGTCGAGCCTGAAAGTCAAGAAAGTTGCTGCAGGAGGAAATTTCCCTGAAACAGCTCTGACCCGGTAACCATACCTCGAGGTCGTAGGTCTTTGCAGATGAAAAGCCTATGTCTCCGCTGCAGAGCGACATAACCCGATATGGAAGTTTCAATAACTGCAGTACTTTTTCTGCGTGGCTGGTTAACAGTTCCAATTCGACGTCAGAGTCTGACGGATGTACAAATTTTACAAGCTCAACTTTATTAAACTGGTGCTGACGGATCAAGCCGCGAGTGTCTTTACCGTATGATCCGGCTTCGCGGCGGAAACATGGTGTGTATGCACAGTAGCTTATGGGGAGATCACTCTTCTTTAGAATCTCATTCCGATGGATATTGGTGACAGGTACCTCGGCTGTAGGTATCAGGAAGAATTCCGGATCAACAAGCTTAAAGAGGTCTTCCTCAAACTTTGGAAGCTGTCCTGTTGCCTGCATTGAATCTCGGTTTACCATGAATGGGGTCAGAACTTCCTGATAACCGTGAGCATCTATGTGCAGATCAAGCATGAAGTTGATCAGAGCTCTCTCAAGGCGGGCTCCTGCGCCACGATACAGCGTGAAGCGTGCACCGGTAATTTTTACTCCACGTTCAAAATCAAGAATGCCAAGATCTTCACCTATATCCCAGTGCGGTTTAGCCTTAAAGGGTAGTTCACGCGCTTCCCCCCATGTTCTTACAAGGACGTTGTCATTTTCAGAGCTGCCGACGGGGGTGGTCGGGTGCGGCAGGTTCGGGATTGTCAGCAGGAAGGAGTGCAGTTCGCTATCGACCAGATCAAGCTCTTCGTCAAGTGCCTTGATTTTATGAGAGACTTCACGCATCTCCAATATTTTGTCTTGTACCTGACTTTTGTCCTTTGTGCGACCAATCTCGTCGGAAACCGAGTTGCGAAGGGCTTTGAGAGATTCTCCGTCTCTCTGTAATGTACGATGTCTCTCATCCAGCTCCTTGAAACCGGTGAGATATGATTCTCCTCCACGGGTTTCAAGCCGGAACTCAGCTTCTTCCAGATTTTCGCGTATGTATTTAATGTCAAGCATCGGGAAACACCTTTATTTTTCAGTAGCAAGCGTGTATTTAATTAGCACTTGCCTCGTTATACGTCAATGCAAAAGAGTCTGATAAAATCTATGAAAATACTACTTACAACACTGCACGCCAAATATTCCCACGCATCTCTTGCGCTCCCATATATTGCATCCTCCTGTAATGGGTTGAGTGGCGTTGATGTTGTGGTTCGCGAGTGGACAGTAAATGAGCCGCGTGAACATATTTTGAGACTTGTTATGGCAGAAAAGGCTGAGTTGGTAGCCTTCTCCTGTTATATATGGAATATTGAGCTGACCCTGAAAATTGTATCAGATATAAAAAAAATATCTCCTGAAACCATCATTGTTCTTGGCGGGCCGGAGGTTTCTTTTGCAATATTTGATCTGATGCAAGAGAATCCGGCGGTGGATTTTGTTGTAAAGGGGGAGGGGGAGGAGGTTTTCAGGAAGCTTGCTGTTGCCCTTGCAGGCGGGGGTGATAATAAAAGTCTGTCAGAGATTGAAAACCTGTTCTTTCGGTATGGAGAAGAGATTACTTCAGGGCTTTTAAACAGGGATGTTTTGGAGCTGGATTCGCTGCCGTCCCCTTTTTTAGCTGGATCAGTTGATTTAACGAAACCGCTTGTCTATTATGAAACCTCTCGCGGCTGTCCGTTTTCATGCGCTTTCTGTCTCTCCTCCGTTGAGGGCGCGGTTCGCTCCTTCGGTATCGACAGAATCAGAGCTGATCTACTCTATCTGATGGACAGTGATGTTGCTCAGATAAAATTTGTAGATCGCACGTTTAATTATGATTCCAGACGCGCGGATGTAATCTGGAAATTCATTCTGGAGAATAATCGCTGTAGCCATTTTCATTTTGAAATTGCAGCAGATCTTTTGACAGATAGTAATATCAATCTTCTCTCGCAGGTGCCGGAAAACAGCTTTAGATTCGAGATCGGCATTCAGTCTTCATCCTCGGCAACTCTGCAAAGAGTCGCCAGGGTTGCTGATCTTGACCGGATAACTTCAAATATAAGGAGGCTGAAAGCTGAAACCAGAGTAGATCTGCATCTCGACCTTGTAGCAGGACTGCCTGGTGAGGATTACAAAGGTTTTCTGGATTCCCTGCAGATGGTTGCCGGTCTTAAACCGGATATGCTCCAGATTGAGCCGCTTAAGGTGCTAAAAGGTGCGCCAATGCGCGCAATTGCGAATAAAGAGGGGTATTCGTGGTCTGAAGCGCCCCCGTATATGATATTGCGGAATCCCTGGTTATCTTTTGACGAGATCTGTAAAGTTGAAACTATCGGCCGCCTTCTGGATCTGTTTGGAAAGCACGGGGGTTTTGGTTCAGCGTTCAGAGTCCTGCAACAGTTCAGCTCTTTTGCTGACATTATGGATAAGATGGCCTGCCGGGCAGGCAACGAGAATCTATCCAGTTTCTCCTGCCGCAGAGTTTTTGAGCTCTTTTCGCGCCTGTCGGAACCTGTTCCAGATTTAGCTGTAGGAGAGCAGCTTAAAGATGCGTTGTTTTTTGATTACTGTCAGGTTGAGATGCCGGTTTCTGATAAACTGCCGCTCTTCGCAGCGGATAAACAGGAATTATGCTCATGGCTTAGACAGAAGGAGCTAACCAAAGAGATCGGAGAGTTTGATATACCTGATGGGAGCAGGGTAAAGGCATTTTCTTTTAAATTTATGAGGGACTATCGTTTGGAAAAGTGGGATTCAGTGCCGTTCACCGCTGTTTTTATATACGTTTCAACCGCCGGGCAGCGTTTAAAGATAGAGATAAAGTCCTCGAACAGCCCCATTAAAAACTGATTACTTGTGCAGTGACTACACCATGCCAGGGTTAGAATCTACAGCTCTCTTCATGCCATTCGGCTGCTTCCATGTTGACATCCCTACTTAGTTCAGCAAGTAAGCCATTCATCTCATCAACAAAACCGGGCATTATTGCTATTCGTATAATACCGGATTTGTTATCAACTGTACTCATCACATTCATCCCTTCGTATGCTTCCAGAATAAATTTCAGAAAAACCATGTCGCGGTGAGCAACCTTGAAGTAGCGGCAAATCATAGAGTCATCATGGTTAGTTGTGTCATTGCTGATCATATTTTACAGCCCCTGAAAAAGTTTATATGCGGGAGTTTAGCACTTTTATACTCTCTGTAAATATTTAAATAGGTTTAAAGCCGGCACTGTATCGGCTCTGTTTGCATATTCGTCTTCGGCTGATATACTTACCTTTAGAAATGACCGATCCAAAATCCGAACAAGGTGCTCGACTTTATGCTGACGCGGTTTATCTCAGATCAGAATCTGCCGGATTTTATGCAAAAGCTGCGAAAATTTGGCGGGATTGAAGGTCCGTTGCGGGGAGAAGATGGAGGCGTGCGTTTCGGGAATCTCTCAGATGGAACAACTCCTGATATTCATGCTATACGCACGCTCCTCCCCGCTAAAAAGTACCTTTTCGCTCCAGAGGAGAGATTATTTAACTATACCCTGCAAGAAGGTTACAAAATCTTGCTTGAAGATATTTCTCCAGTAACTCTTTTCGCTCTTCACCCTTGTGAACTAGCCGGTATAAATTATCTGGACAGACTCCTTGGCGGCGATGCCCCCGATCCGCATTATGCTGCCCGAAGATCTCAAATCACATTGATAGGAATATCCTGCCTTCCTGATGAATTCTGTTCCTGTCACATCTCCCCATCTCCACTTCAGGCACTTTCAGATATCTTTATGAACATTGTTGAAGGTGGTTTTGTTGTGACCGTTTATTCCAGTCGTGGCAAAGAAATAATGGAAGATATGAAAGATCTGGCTGAAGAGCGTGAACTGCCTGTTCCTCAGGATGCGCGGCGTTTCTTTGGTGTTTCGCTCCCGCTGAATGTTATGTCGGAAATAGATACCGGACTTCCTGAGTGGCAGAAACTTGCTGACCGGTGTCTTGGCTGCGGAGCCTGCTCCCTATGCTGTCCGACTTGCGCCTGTTTTAATATTCTTGAATTTGCCGGTCTGGATGGCGTTTCTTCAGAGAGGATAAGGTATTGGGATAACTGCTTATTCAAGAGTCACTCTATGGTGGCAGGGGGGGCTGTTTTTAATAAGGGTCGTGCTGAGCGTTTCATCTATCGATATAGACACAAGCAGAGAGGATTCGGACCGCTCAGAGGCGTTCCCTCGTGTGTTGGTTGTGGGCGTTGTCGCGCTTTCTGTCCTATCGGGCTTGATCTTAGAGTTCTGACAGAGCTACTTGAAAGAAGTGCTGTATGAATAATATTCAGCCCCTGCGAGGGGAAATATCTATCATCACCAGGATGACTGCCGATACTACTCTATTTACGTTGAGTACAAAGCCTGAATATGAGGTAGCCAGCTCTTTTCTTCCGGGCCAATTTTTGGAACTCTCACTCCCAGGAGTAGGGGAAATTCCGGTCTCATACTGCGGTTTTCCCTCAAACAACGGCACGATAGAACTCTGCATCCGCCATATAGGTCATGTGACAAACGCAATAAAGTCATCTGCAAAGGGTGATTATGTCGGTCTGCGCGGTCCATTTGGCAGAGGTTTTCCGATAGATACATACGGTGGGATGGATATGCTGCTTGTTGCCGGAGGTCTCGGAATAGCTCCGATTCGCTCCCTACTTCTGAATCTTCTCTTCGTGCGTAAGAGGTATGGTCGAATAAGGGTGGTTTATGCGGCACGTGCGTCCCGCTTGCTTCTCTTCCTCGATGAGCTGCTTGATTTTAAGAAAAACGGAATAATTGAGCTTCTGCTGGCAGTAGACAGCTTAGCCGTGGGGGAGAAAAAAAATCCGGACTGCCGCATCGCACTTTTACCAGCGCTCTTTGAAGAGATGAAAATAGAACCGGAGAAAACATTTACTGCTGTCTGCGGTCCATCGGTTGTTTATCCCCGCATCATCACCTCTCTGCAAAATCTAGGAGTATCGGATGATCGTATTCATATTTCACTTGAACGGCGTATGAAGTGCGGTATCGGTCGTTGCGGTCACTGCGCGATTGGTGAGTATTTATGCTGTTTGGACGGTCCGGTATTCAGCGTCGCAGAGTTGTCCGGCGTAGAGGGTGGTATCGCGTGAAAAAGTTGCGCCTTGCGATAACAGGCATGACAGCTTGTTCCGGTTGTCAGCTATCCCTTTTGAATTGTGAGAACGAACTGCCGGATCTCTTGGAAAAGTTTGATTTCAGCTTTTTTCCTCTCGCCTCCTCACCATTGGATCTGATTGGAGAGTATGATGCTTCAATAGTTGAGGGGTGTGTTTCTATGCCGCACGAAAAGAAGCTGCTGCTGGAGTTGCGTAATCGTAGCCGGTACTTGATAGCAGTTGGAACCTGTGCTGTTTTTGGTGGAGTCGCAGCTTTAAAAAATGACGAAGAGAGAGAAGTTCTGCGAAAGCAGGTTTATGGCAGCAGTTCTATTGTGGAGAGTACATTCAGACCCCTCCCTTTAAATAACCTTGTTCAGGTGGATGCCTCTATAACAGGCTGTCCGCCTGAAAAAATGGAACTGCTGAGGCTATTGGGGGGATTGCTCGCAGGGGCGCTTCCGGTTGATTCCGACTATCCGGTCTGTACTGAATGCAGGATACGGGAAAATATATGCTTATTAACGGAGCGGGGCGAACTATGTCTCGGGATGCTTGTTTCAGGTGGTTGTCATGCCCGTTGTCCGAGTATGGCAGTTCCATGCGAAGGGTGTCGCGGTCCCCTCCCGGAGGCTAATTTAAGAGAAGCACTTCGAATTTATGCCGAAAAAGGTTTTGACCGTGAAACAGTTTTTGCCCGTTTGCGTCGTTTCTGTCCGGAGTGGAGATTATGAGCAGAGTGAGTAAGGTAGATATTCTAGCAAGAGTAGAGGGGCATGGCACAGTAGAGCTTGTGAGCGATGGAAAACGTGTTGTTGATGCCAGGTTTCTTATTCACGAATCTCCCCGTTTTTTTGAAGCGCTGCTGACAGGTAGGCGTTTTGACGAGGTTGCAGATATCGCCTGCCGCATCTGCTCAATTTGTTCAACCGTTCATAAAATAGCGGCACTTCAGGCGGTTGAACAGGCAATGGGAATTTATATCTCCAGGCAGACAGCTCTGCTTCGTGAATTGGCACTGTATGGGGGGGTAATTGAAAGCCATGCTCTGCATATATTTTGCCTGGCTCTGCCCGATTATCTTGATGTAAAAAGCATTAACGAACTGTCAGAGAGAGAGCCGCAAAAGATGAAGACGGGGCTTAAAATCAAGAAGCTGGGTAATTTTATTCAGGAGTCGGTCGGAGGTAGAGCAATACATCCGTTCAATCTTCTGCTGGGGGGGGTGGGAACTCCCCCAACGCCGGAGGTTTTAAAAGAAATATCAGATCAGATCCGCATTATGAGAAGTGAAATTTCTGAAACTATCGTATACGCTCTGAAGCTGGAGGAAATTCTTCCGCCGCTTTCACCTTTAGAGCAGTGTGCGGTTATAGGAAGTTATCAGTTTTCAGCTGGAAAACTGATGACTTCAACCGGAAGAGTAATTTCTGCAGATTATGGCGTTGAGTGGTTCAATGAACATATTGAGCCGTACAGTAACGCAAAAATAAGCCGTTTTGACGGATCAACACCACTGTTTGTCGGTCCTTTGGCACGCATTCTATTGTCAATGCCGCCGCTTTATTCAGAAAACTTTGTCGATAGATCAATAAGATCTTCGCTTAAAGCGCGGGCAGTAGAGCTTGAGCTGTCATTGGAAAAGGCTGAAGTGCTAATCAGGCAGCTCATTGAGGCAGGCTTGAAAAGTGAACAGCCTGCGGTATCTAGATCCTGTACAACTGAAGGTGTGTCGCTCATTGAGGCTCCTAGGGGAACGCTTCTGCATCGTTATAGGTTCGACACTAACGGGATCTGCAGAGCCGCAGATATAATAACACCCACTGCGATTAATCAGAGCGCAATAGCTGCTTCGCTTAAAGAGCTGATTGTATTGATGGATGGTGCAGATTACGATCAGATAAAAAAAACTGCTGAAATTCTAATCCGCTGCTATGATCCTTGTATATCATGTGCTGTTCACTAATGCCTGAAAAACCCAGAACTACAGCTGTAGAAAATATCATAAAATCAGAAGGTTATCGGTTTGTTATGGTTAAATTATAATTTTTAGTTCAAGTTAAACTTTGCATTTTCAGATCGTTGATGTACTATCCAACAAACTTACCTTCATATTATAAAAGGATAATTGTGGTTCAGGCGTTAGGGCATACAACGATTGGAGTTCTTCGCGATCTGGGGCGGGCAGGCTGGTTTCTGCTATACTCCATATACATGATATTACGACAGCCGGGGAGTCTTGTTCATGTAATGAAACAGCTCCGTTTCATAGGAGCTAAATCTCTCTTTGTCATTGTGCTTACAGCTGCATTTACCGGTATGGTTCTTGGTCTACAGGGGTATTACACACTCGCAAAATTCGGTTCTGAAGGGATGCTTGGAACTGCTGTGGCGCTCTCTCTCATTCGTGAGCTGGGACCGGTGCTTGCAGCTCTTATGGTAACGGGCAGGGCAGGGAGTGCAATCACCGCAGAAATAGGAATTATGCGTATAACAGAGCAGATAGATGCTTTGGAAACTATGGCGCTTGACCCTTTCAAATATCTTGTAACCCCCAAATTCATTGCTGCCATGATCTCCCTCCCTCTGTTATGTGCAATTTTTGATGTTGTGGGTATATACGGTGGGTGGCTGGTAGGGGTTAAGCTGCTTGGCGTCAATCCCGGTGCATATTTTTATGAGATGGAAAACTCTATTGTCTGGAGAGATGTTTACTCCGGATTTATGAAGTCGTTCTCTTTTGGTTTAATAATTGCGTGGATAGGGTGCTACAAAGGTTACTATGCCGGTCATGGTGCAGAGGGGGTCTCAAAGGCGACAACCGAATCGGTTGTTCTGACTTCCGTAATTATACTGGTCTGGGACTACTTCCTGACTTCGGTGTTGCTTTGATATGATTAGTTTGAGAAATGTACATAAATCGTTTGGGGCTCAAAAGGTGCTTGATGGTCTTGATATCGATATCGAGGATGGCAAAATCACCGCCATTATCGGGCCAAGTGGTGAGGGAAAGAGTGTGCTTCTGAAACATCTGATAGGACTTCTGGAGCCTGACAGCGGTTCTGTTGAAGTAGATGGGGAGAACATCGTAGCTCTTCGACGATCTGAGTTGAATCGAATCCGCGAGAAGTTCGGAATGCTGTTTCAGAACGTAGCCCTATTTGACTCTATGACAGTATTTGAGAATGTAGCTTTTCCGCTGGAAGAAAAAACCTCACTTTCAAAAGCAGAAATAAGAGGTAAAGTTCTTTCGGCGCTGGAGGATGTCGGCCTCAAAAATATCGAAAACAAATTTCCGGATGAACTCTCAGGCGGTATGAAAAAGAGGGTTGGTCTTGCGAGAGCGGTAGTGCTTAACCCAGAAATAATTCTTTTTGATGAACCGACCACTGGTCTTGATCCAATTATAAAACGTGCAATTCATCAGCTTATTAAAGACACTCACGCCAAATTCGGGTTTACCGCAGTTATTGTCTCGCACGAAATACCGGAAATCTTTGATGTTGCCCAGAATGTGGCAATGCTGTTCAGAGGCAAGATCCTTCAACACGGTTCGGCGGAAGATATCCAAAAATCTGATCATCCGGCAATCAGGCAATTTATAAGCGGTTCTCTGGATGGCCCGATACAGATGGTTTAAAATATCAAGAGGTATTATATGAACATGGCAAAACTTGAAATGACAGTTGGCGCTTTCATGCTGATAGGTATCCTATGTCTGGGGTACATATCAATTAAACTGGGTAAAATGGAAATCGGCGGAGGTGATTACTACTCCGTTGTTGCCGTTTTTAATTCTGTTTCCGGTTTGAAACCTGGAGCGCGGGTAGAAGTTGCCGGTGTAGAGGTTGGTAAGGTTGACCGTATTGAACTTGACAAAAAAAGTGGTGACCAGGCACTTGCTTATTTGAAGATAAAGTCCGGAGTGAATATTACAGACGATGTTATTGCTTCCGTCCGTACAAGTGGCATTATTGGTGACAAGTTTATTAAACTCCGTCCCGGAGGCTCTGACAAGATGCTGAAAAACAATGATAAAATTCGTGAAACTGAGTCGGCTATTGATATAGAAGAGTTGGTAAGTAAATTCATTCACGGCAAGGTTTAATCTGCGATACCTAAATCGTACTGACTAATAAAAAAATAAGGAAATTTTACATGAAAACGGTTTGTTGCAGTTTGTTTGTGATTTTTTTTCTTTCGCTCCCTTTAAACGGTTTTGCCGCTGAAGAGCCAGCTTTGGCTCCTCTCAAACTTGAAGATTGTATCCGTCTTGCTTTAAAGGGGGCTCCGGAACTTGCTGAAGCCGATGCTGATATTGCTCTGGCAAAAAGCAAGCTTGACGAGGCTGCATCATATCGTTTCCCTCAGCTTAGCGTTACTACGCTTCTGGGGCCTGCTCCGATTGCCCACGAAAGCGCGATTACCCCTAAAATTAAAACCGATGAGCCTTTCAGCTTTAACGCATTAACCTGGTTTGCAAGTGCGGATGCCACAATAGTTCAGCCTTTGTACACCTTTGGTAAAATATCAGAAAATATGAAGGCGGCAACTCACGGTATTGAGGTTGACCGTTCACGCAAGCAGCAGCGTGCAAACGAAATAGTCCTTAAAGTCAATGAATATTATTACGGTCTGCTGCTGGCTAGAGAGTTAAAAGAGTTGGTTCTTGAAATAGAGGAAATTCTTATAAAAGCAAGAGAGAAGGCTGGTAAGCTGCTTGAAATAGGCTCTGCTTCGGTTGATGAAGTAGATCTCTATAAGCTCGATGCTTTCTCCGGAATAGCAACTAAATATCTGGAAGAGGCAAAAAAGGGGGAGGCACTTGCGCTTGCGGCGTTGAGGGCAAGGATGGGGATGGCAGCCGATGCCGAGTTGATAACCGGAACAGAGCGCCTCCTTATGGTAGACGGTGAAATACCGACTCTTGAAAGCTTTGTCGAAAAAAGCCGTAGCAGGCGTCCTGAACTTCATCAGATATCAGAGGGATTAAAAGCCCGTGCTGCATTGGTTGAAGCGGCAAAAGCCAATTATTATCCTGACATTTTTCTGGGTGGAATGGTTTCATCGGCATTTGCGGATGAACGGGATCGTATATATAACCCGTATATCACCGACCCGTTTAAGCATTTCTATGGAGGTGTTGCTCTTGGCGCTCGCTGGAAGCTTGATTTTGGAATAACGGGTGCAAAGGTTTCTGCTGAAAGGGCTCAATACAATCGACTGCTTGGAACAAAGGAGTATGCTGATATCAATATTCCGTTGCAGGTAAAGAAGTATTATCTTGATCTTGTTGAGGCAAGAAACAGCATGGTGGCTACAAGGGGGGCATATCTCAACGCCAAAAAGTGGACTGTAACAGCAGTTGCCAACTTTGATTTTGGTATGGGGCCGGCGAAGGATATTTTTGAGGCTCTTCAGATTTATTCCGCTATGCGGCAGGATTTTTTCAAATCGATCTATAATTATCATATAGCGGTTGCAAATCTCGACTACGCCACAAATGAACCGCTACGTAGTGACGACAATTAATCAGGAGGTCATTCATGTTTAAGCGAATAACGGTTGCGCTGACAGCTATGCTTTTTCTGGTATCTAACGCTTTCGCAAACCCTACAGAACTTGTAAAGAGTACGGTCAGCGAGGTAGTCAGAATAGTTGCAGACCCCAATCTTAAAAAAGATACGCAGAAGCGTCGTCAGATGCTTAAAAAAACAATAGGAATAATTTTTGACTACCCTGAAATGGCAAAACGCTCCTTGGGTAAGCATTGGAATGTTAGAACTGTAGCGGAGAAAAAAGCTTTTGCAAATCTTTTTGCCACACTCCTTGAAAATTCGTATGCCAGTAAAATTGAGTCTTACAACAATGAAAAGATAGTCTATGTGAAAGAGATTCTGGATAATGATTACGCAGAGATAAAATCAAAAGTCGTAACCGCTGCACGGGATGAGTTCACCCTTGACTATAAATTGATGAATAGCAACGGTAAATGGATGGTTTACGATGTTGTTATTGAAGGCGTGAGCCTGGTTTCAAATTACAGGAGCCAGTTTAACAAGATTATAACCGCCAATGGTTATGAAAAACTTGTAAAAAAACTTGAGAGTAAGAATGAAGAGTTAAAAGCCCCGTAATTAGCAGGTTAAGGCCGTTATACTCTTGATTAGATGTGTATTAAATTGTCTTGACACCCGCTTTACGGCTATGATAAACGACTCGGGTACGCAGTTTCGGAAGTTTTTGCAGAACGTTGCAAGTAGCACGTTTGACCAGGCTTTGCGCTTTTCCTGCATCAGACTCCAGAAACTCAGGCGGTAACAACACGCGCCGACATTGATCGGGCAAAAAGGAGGCAGGAAAATGGCACAGGGCAAGGTAAAATGGTTTAATGACACAAAGGGTTTTGGATTTATCGAGCAGGAGGGTGGCGAGGACGTATTTGTTCACTTCTCGGCAATCGCCGGCGATGGTTTCAAATCTCTTGCAGAGGGAGATGCTGTAACTTTTGAGATCACTCAGGGTCCTAAAGGTCTGCAGGCTGCCAACGTAGTAAAACAGTAATTATTTATTCAATATTCAGTACAATAAAAAAACCTGCTGACTTCAGCAGGTTTTTTTATTGTACAAATAAATAGCAATCACACTTGTAATGGCATTTTGAGATTACAATGCTTATAGTCTCAAGCATGGACTTATCCTCTAAAAATCACGATGAAGATACTTTCTCCTGGAAGCCTGTCCCATACGCTGCAGGGATCTATCCAACTCTGAAAGAGGCTAAAAACAGTGCGCTGGTGCTTGATTCCAGAATAATACCATGTTGTATTGAGCCGTTCGGGAACGGATGGCGCCTGCTGGTGCCGGAACAGCAGGTTGAAAGTGCAATAAGGGAGTTAGCCCTCTATGAAGAGGCTAATAAAGGGTGGCCGCCACCAATCCCAGTCTCGCGGCAGCTGTTTGAAAACAGCCTCCCCACAGTTTCAATACTGCTGCTTCTGGCTCTGTTTCATAACATGACTCTTTTAGGGATTTCTATCCCCGGAGTAGGTTCTGTCGATTTTAATAAACTTGGCGCGGCACATTCTCAGGAAATTATGGATGGTAAGTTGTGGCAGTGCATAACAGCGCTGACTCTGCATACAGACCTCTCTCACCTTCTCAGCAATCTTCTTATTGGTGGGGCATTCATTCTTTTTCTCTGCCGTGAGATTGGTTCCGGACCAGCCTGGACCCTGTTGCTGTTTTCCGGCTTTCTAGGTAACTTTCTCAATGCCTGGCTGCAATCTCCTGATCATCGCTCTGTTGGCGCGTCAACAGCAGTATTCGGAGCGGTCGGAATTCTTACTGCAATAAGCACGTTGCGATATCGCCATACAGTCAGAAAGCGCTGGTTTGTTCCAGTTGCGGCAGGTTTTGCAATCCTCGCATTATTGGGTACAGAGGGTAAAAATACGGATCTTGGTGCTCACCTCACAGGTTTTGCTTCAGGATTACTGTCCGGATTGTCTGCAGAATATATCATAAACAGATTTGGACGCCCCGGGGGTGTATTGAATATAATGCTCGCGTTTTTCTCCTGGGCGCTTGTTCTTTCAGCGTGGTGGGCTGCAGTAAAATTCGGTTAATTTAAGGAAATGTAAAATGAAACAGTTATCTCTAACAGGAGTTCTTGAGTATCGCCTGTTGGTTGAGGAGAGCGGATATCGTAACAGCCTCCGTGGTGGAATTAAGCTAGGTGACGAAGCCGTTTATGGCTGGAGTGATCGAAATCTGCCACCGGATCTTTCCAGGTTTCTAGCGACAAATTATTTTTATGAATCCAAACCGCGATATTACAAAATGTTCTACCAGTTAACCGGCGGAGCATATCCAATCGTTTTTCGCACCATAAACGGGCAGGAAACGACTCTTAAGTACAAACCAGAGGAGTCCTGCAGCTGTGGAATCACATTTGATATCCGGGGTGCTGAAGTTTACATATCACGCTCGTATGCTGATGGCAGATCACTGCCGCCAGCTGCAGTTGTTCATGGTCAGATGCTCTTTGATCCAGCTGCCGGAACAGTCGTTTCTGTTGAAGATGACAAAGCCTGGAAAATGTGGGATTCCATTGTCGAGGAGCTTGACAGAGCTGAAGATGATTTTGGAGATGACGGTTTTGATGAAGATTGGGATTTTGAATATGAAAATTACGATGATTCTACGGTTTGCAATCCGCAGCTGTATTTCAAGCCGAATCTGGTAATTGCATCACTCGAACTTTTTAACAGTGCGGCTATAAGTATGTCGAAAGAAATTATGAGTGCCTCGGCATCAAACTGTTACTTCATGCTGAACGGCGTTCCGCTGGATCAAAAGGGTTTCTTAAAACAGAACTATATGCTTGATATTCCTGACGGGTTTGCCGGCGCAACCACTCTGCTATATCCGGTAAGTCAGCTTGGTGATAAAACTTTTTATCTTTCAAACCCCTCCTTCAGGCTGTTTAATCCATATTATCGCACTGATCTATCTGCCAAAATGAGGACCAGAAAGAGAATTCGTGCTGTTGTTGAAGCTCTTTTTGCCTTAATGGAGGAGACAAAGACGATAGCCATAAACAAAATTATACGTTCAGTGACCGGAACATCAGATTTCTTGAAAAGGGATGTTAAACGTGAAGCCAAGCAGCTTCTTACTTCTATATCCACTTTGTGGAAAACCACCATAATTGTTTCGTACGCAACTGAGGATGGGTGGATATTTCTGGAAGAAGATCTCTCCTCTCAGGCACGCATGGTTAAGCTTGTTTATGAAACTCTGGGTCTTGATGCATTTGCCGCTGATCCGGCAGCTTTGAAGCTTGAGTTTCAAACAGTCAAGTTACTCAAGGAGCTGCCACTGCTTACCGATCGCCTTAAAAAAGATGGTTTTACTCTTAGGATCGGGAGTGAACAACTGAGTGAGGCTGACTGGAAATTCTCGCTTGATGCCACTAACAGCAGTCAGGATTGGTTTGAACTGAAGCCGGAAATCCGGTGTAATGGTGAGCTGCTGACTGAAGAGGAGCTGCGAAGTCTGTTTGGCGGCAACGGCATTTTGAGAAGAGATGGAAAGCTTATGCTGTTGGATGAGATCAGTACTCAGGTCCTTGCGATGTTCTCATCTGTTATGCCTGGCACAAAGAAGAAGAAAAAGGGTGAAGAGGAACTTGTACGCGTTCCGCGTCTGCAGATTCTTGATTGGCTGCAGCTTCGCAGCCACGGTGTTGACGTGAGGCTATCGGATGAAGATGCCTCTATTCTTGAGAGCCTGCTTAACTTTTCGGCTATCAGGGAGAGAGAACTGCCCAAAACTCTCAACGCAACATTACGACATTACCAGATTGATGCCTGGCACTGGCTGTCATTTCTGTATGAACATCGCTTTGGAGCCTGTCTCGCTGATGATATGGGGCTTGGCAAAACAGTACAAGGCATCACTCTGCTTGCCGGAGTCATCTCTGGCGATCTTGTCTCCAGCGCCCCGCCCGGAACCCCTCACCTGGTGGTTGCCCCCCCATCGCTGCTATTCAACTGGGATGCGGAAATTGCCCGTTTTCTACCGTCCGCCAGAGTTCTGCTGTATAGCGGAACAGGTCGCAGCATCGCTAAATTCAACCGTTATGATATAATTATAACCAGTTATGGAGTTGTTCAGCGTGATTGTGATCTTATGGCTGGACTCGATTTTAATATACTTATTTTTGACGAAACCCAGATGGTGAAGAATCTTCAGGCGGCAACATCGAATGCGGTTCGCAAACTGAAGGGCAAATTTACTCTGGCTCTTACAGGAACACCCGTTGAAAATCATCTGGGTGAATATTATGCGATAATGGATCTTTGTCTGCCCGGACTGTTGGGCACAAGAGAAGAATTCAGCCGTAATCTGAGCAGGAATGGTGCTGCCGGTACTGCAAAACTTATCGGTCGCACCCGTCCGTTTGTATTGCGAAGAACAAAGCAGCTTATTGCCGATGAACTGCCAGAAAAGATTGAAACAGATATCCCTTTAGAGCTGGCGACAAAACAGAGAGTCTTTTACCTTCGAACTCTGGAGAGGGTGCGGGAAGAGATTAAAGCAGCATACGCAGAGCACGCTCCGGCGCAGGCAAGAATAATTGCGTTAACAGCCATTCTGCGTCTCCGCCAGATATGTCTTGCTCCATCTCTAGCCTCTGCCGGAGCCAGTGAAGTTTCACCAAAACTGGAATTTCTTATTGAGCAGTTGGCAGAACTGCGTGAAGAGGGGCATAGCGCTCTCGTCTTTTCACAGTTTACAAGTTATCTTGATGTTGTAGAGAAAGGTCTTAAGGGGTGTGGATTTGACTGTCTGCGACTGGATGGCTCGACACCGGTTCAGCAACGTAAAAAACTGGTAGAACAGTTTCAGGAGTCGACTGTGCCATCTGTTTTTCTTATCAGTCTTAAAGCAGGGGGTAAAGGGCTTAATCTGACCCGTGCCACCTACGTTTACCACATGGATCCATGGTGGAATCCGGCGGTCGAGAATCAGGCTTCCGACCGTGCGCACCGAATCGGGCAGAAGGGGCAGGTGACTATCACCCGTCTGATTATGCGCCATACAATTGAAGAGAAAATGATGGCGCTGAAGGAGCAGAAAACCAGATTATACAAAGCAATTCTGGAAGATGGAGCAACTGGCGGAGGAGCAGGACTCACGCGTGAAGATTTTGAATTCCTGCTGGCATAATGTTTGGTAATTACATCTCCACTCTGGTTACAACACCCTGCAGTTTAGCCGCCGGCAGCTTATTGAACTGCACAAAATTCGGAGTCAGTTTTTTTATCAGAGAGAAAATTTTCCAGACCGGATTTTTGGTTTCAATATCCTCAATACCGTAGAAAATCACCTTCTCGTTTATGCCGTGCTCTTTGAGTCGGGACTCAATATCCAGAACCCTCATATAGCCCGCCCTGAGCTCAAAAAATTCAAGCCCTTCTGCAACGTCCTTTTTATGATGGCACTCTATTCCGAACGGCTCATCAGTCCTTACTACCGAAATAAATACGTTTCTTTCGTAAATGATATTTGATCGAATTACACAGTGAACAATGTAGGGGGGGATAACATCCAGCCCCTTTATGAAAAAGAGAGCCGTTCCGGCTATATGCCCTTTAGCATAAATCTGATCGTATGAGAGTTTGAAAATATCAAAATCAAGGGGGCGTAAAGCCTTGTAGAGAGCACGCTGACCATTAGTCCAGATAAGAATTGTAGCAAACGGGATGGATGCGAGGATAATTGACCAGTATGCACCGTGCGGAAATTTGGAAAATGTCGAGGTGAAATATACAAGGTCTATAACTGCAATCAACACAACAATCGGGACTTTCCACTTCTTGGTTGTTTTTGAAAAAACCATAATCATCATAATAGCTGTAATGGTCATGGAACCGGTGACTGCCATCCCGTAGGCTGCGGCAAGATTTCCTGATTTCTGAAAGAAAAACATGACAAATACAACTGCCAGCATCAGAGTCCAGTTTACCGCTCCGATATATATCTGCGAACGTATTTCAGTAGAGGTGTAGTCAACCTTGAAGAGCGGCATAAGTCTTGTGGTAATCCCCTGATAGACTATTGAAAAAACACCGCTTATGATTGCCTGGGAAGCGATTATTGTAGCCATTACAGTCAGCAGTAGAAATGGAATGTACAGCATCGGTGACTGGCTCTGTATCATCGCAAAAAGTATATTTTTTGCTTCCGGATTGCGTATTATGAAAGCCCCCTGACCGAGATAGTTCAGATAGAGCGCCACAAAAACAAAATACCAGGCACGAATGATCGGTTTTTTACCGAGATGTCCCATATCTGCGTAAAGAGCCTCACCACCTGTTGAACAGAGAATTACTTCGGATAGAACTATGTAGCCTGCAAAACCGTTCTGTCTGAAAAAGTCAAAAGCATACCAAGGGTTTACCGCTTTAACAATTACCGGAGTTCCGGCAATTGAGAGGAGTCCAGACAGAAGGAGTGAACCGAAATATACCACCATAATCGGTCCGAATATTTTTGCTACCTTGTCTGTCCCGCGTGATTGGAAGAAAAAAAGTGTAAAGGCAATAAGGGCAGCGATAAAAACGAGAACGGACTGGCTTGTATCGGCAAGTGAAGGGATAAGCAGCAGACCTTCAACTGCCGAAAGGATAGAGATAGCAGGGGTTATTACACCATCTCCAAGAAGCAGCGATACTCCGAGAAACGAGAGAAATCCGGCAAAAGCGAGAATGCGACCCTTCTTGAAGAGCTTTATGATTATCTCCCGAAGGACTATTTCTCCACCCTGCCCCTTTTTGCCGAGACTCATTGCGAGCCATGCGTACTCCGCAGTCACCAGAATTGTCATAGTCCAGAAAATCAGAGACAGAATCCCGTAAACATTCGATTCAGTAGGTTTAGTCATGGCAAAAACCACGGTTAAAGTATATATGGGGCTTGTGCCGATATCACCGAAAACGAGACCAAGCGCTTTTACAATGCCGCCCCAGAATGAATCTTCATGTTTGCTGTGCATACTATCCCTTGCTGTTTAAATGAACCCGTTTTATTTTAAATATCTGCAGACTTAAAACTGACTTGAGCGCAACTTATAATACATAATGTCTGGCAAACGCGAGAATTAATTATTCCTCTCTGCTACATCTAAAATTTTATTGACAAGCTGAATAGTCAAGAGTAGAAGGTTGAACAAATACCTCTCCGAAAAGGCAAAATCAGGGCAACCTGATGACGCAAAGCCACGGGTCCTTATGCAAAGGATAGCCGGGTCACCGAAAAGAGGGCGGAAATTTTTGCGATAAAACGCCCTTTTTTTCTTTATCAGGAAAAGTAAGGGCGTTTTTTTTATTCAGAACAGGAAATTTAAGATTCAAGGCTTGTCGCTACTAACCGGCGCAGCAACCACCGGCGGGGCAGGAAGAGGGTTTTGGAGCTTCGGTTTTTGGACAGTAACCTGTATTAAACCATCCGTCGCCTTTTAGGCTGAAGCCGGTGGAGGAGATCATTTTTTCAACTGCTCCTCCGCACTTTGGACATTGGCTGGCGGGGGGGTCAGAAAATTTCTGACGCAGCTCAAATTCGTTATTGCAGCTTGTACAGCGGTATTCATACATCGGCATGGCGTATAGACTCCTTCGTGGTGATAATTAGTACCAGTGGTTGCACTATAATAATTCTATGGTAAGTTTGTCAATGTCGCAGCTTTTTACTCTTCTGTTACGTTGTAGGTTAACTCTCTTCTGATTCTAAAATTGTTGGTTCAATTTATGCTGTATGTATACGCTATTTGCAATTTCTTATGTTTCATTAGAAGATGTTTTAGCTGTAATTTTAAATATTAATTCTGTACTCAATTTTATCTCATATTTAACAGTCTGTTTACTTATTCAGTATATGCTACTAATCATATAATTAGTAATAAATTGTATATAGTTATTTGGCATATTGTCTTCTGTCTTTACGCTACCCAGATAATGAAATTGAATAATTGGATGCTCTGATTCTGTTACTGCATCAAAACATTTACCAGAAAGGAGATTCCGTACGCCCTTTCCACAGTCTGCAGAGAAAAATAATAATATTCACGGTTAAGTTGAACTAAACTTCCAGAAAGGAGGGTATATTTTGAAAGATAACCAAATGAAAAAAAACTGTCTGATCCTTGGTGCAGGGGCGGCAGTACTCGCTTCAGCGCTGCTCTGGTCGCAGCCGCTCATCGCGTCTGATTATTCGTTTTCCGGTGAGTCCAACACAATCTTCCGTATGCGTAAAACTGTTGATGATAAGAACCTCTTCCCTGCGTATGAATATCTTCGCCTTAATTTAACCGACAGTCGTGCTGACGGTTCGGAGGTTTCATTTTATATGGGGGCGTGGGGTAGAGCCGATCTTGGCGATAAGTCTGAATCAAGCAGAACGGCGGGGGACGTTCAGTATGCCTATCTCACCTATTATGCTCCTAAAAACAACACCGCTGTCAGCGTAGGTCGACAGTTTATAAGCGAGGGTGTTGCTACAGAGCGGGTAGATGGAGTTTATCTGCGTAATGATTTTCAGTACGGTTTTGGAGCTTCAGCGTTTTTAGGTAACTCTATCACCACAGAAGCAACATTGGATCCAAAGTATAATGACGGAACAATTATTTACGGAGCACGCATATCTCAGGAAAATAGAAAATATTACTCCGTAGGATTGAGCGCTTTGAAAGTTGAACAGGATGGACCGGGCAGTTTTAGAGAAGAAGAGGGGGTTGATATCTGGATTCATCCGATTACTCAGCTTGATCTGACCGGTCGCTCCTCTTATAACTCCATTACCAATGGTTGGATGGAGAGCAGTTATGCCCTTACCTACTCCCCGCTTAACACACTCAGGCTGGGTGCTGATTATTCACACGTAAATTTCAAAGACTATCTCTACAATGTAACAACACCGGCATTGGGTATGTTTAACTCAGTCTGGAACAGCAATGAAAAACAGACTGCCGTTGGTACAAGCCTCGCTTATACCGGTATCTCCAATCTGACAGTCGGGGCGGACTACAAATTTTACAGCTATGATAAGTCGGGTGATGCCAGTTATTTTGGCGGTAAAATTTCCTACAGACTGCCGGAAGAGCTTGTTGTTGGAGCTAATTTTCACCGTATGTCCGGTGATGTCGATAAACTTAGATATCTTGAATGCCGAGCCTTTGCCTCCAAAAAGATTGGTCATGCGGATCTGGTTCTTGACCTGATGAATGTAAATTATGACAAACGAATCAACGGTATAAACAACAGCTATGCCTTCACCGGTGCAGCAGGATACGAGTTGAACCACAAGTTGAAGCTTGGGGCGGATTTTGAATATTCCAGAAACCCTGATTTTGACCGCGAGGTTCGTGCGCTTCTAAAAGCGACCTACACGTTTGATACAAAGTCTGCCGCTGAGAGGGGGGGTAAAGAGTGAAAAATAAATTTGCAATAATGTCGGTTCTGCTTCTAATGAGTTTACTGTACGCCTGTGCCAACACGGACAGTATAAAACGCACTCACCCCGAAGATGTCAGAGAACAGGGGATGTCAAGACCAAACTGTTCAGAATGTCATACTGACTCCTGGAGCAGCCTGAATCACCGCGCCCCTGACTTTATGGCGAAGCACCGTTTTTATGCCGCTTCGACTCGTCAAGCCTGCAATGCGTGTCATCACGAATCCTTCTGTTCTGACTGCCACGCACATAAGGAAGAAATAAAACCGAGCGAGAAGTTTACAGATGATCCGGAAAGAACGCTTCCGCACCGTGGTGATTATCTCACCCAGCATAAAATTGACGGAAGGGTAAATCCTGTCTCCTGCGTCAAATGCCACGGACGGCAGAATAATGAGAGGTGCGCATCATGTCACAAATAAAACCATCTCACTTATTACTTATTGGTATATTTTCACTTTCGCTGGCTGCCTGCGGTGACAAGAATGAGAACGTCGTTTTCAGTCCGGAAGGGGGGCATTCAGCTGGCTGGGTAACCAGTCATAAGGCGATAACCGAGGCGGAGTTAGAAACTTGTGCAGAGTGTCATGGAGAAGAGTACGAGGGTGGCATTTCGAGAGTAAGCTGCATGAGTGAATCTTCAGTTAGTGGTTTTACCTGCCACTTTACAAGTCCTGTCGAAAATCCGGTCGGTTGCGTTTCGTGTCACGGCGGTATGCCGAGTGGACCTTTTGGAGATACAGCCCCCAATGTCAAATCGGCTCACGCGCTCCACACAGCACTCCCCGGGGTCGGGTGTTATACCTGTCACGAAGATGCCGGTTCGGGCGGTGTAAGTCACGCAAAAGCTAATCCGGAAGGCGAATTGAGTAACGCAACCCTTTCATTCCCTTCGACGTACAAGGCAAACGCTAACGTCGCAATTTCGTACAATAACGGAGCTTGTGCCAATGTAAGTTGTCACGGCGGGAAGGTTACTCCGAATTGGACTTCTACGATTAATATTGTGGCGAATGACGACACAGTTTGTCTGCAGTGCCATGAGCAGGGTACGTTGCCAGGTAATCCACAATTCAACAGCTTTTATTCCGGTAATTACTCTGATACCAATCTGCATAAATATCATCTGGATAATGGAGCAAAATGTACGGAGTGTCATAACATAGGCAGGCTGACAGATTATCAGAATCATTTTTCGGGATTGGCAACCAGAACAATGCCGTTAAGTGCCACAACAGTTGGTGCTGCCCCTACGCGGATTTCCGTATATAATATCCCTACAAAGAGCTGTACTACGACTTGTCATACAATAGCGCCGTTACTTCCAACAGCTTCCTGGATTGAGGCGCAGTAGTTATGTTGAATTTGCCCGCTTATGTAAGAAACAGCAACTTCTATGAAGAAAATGGTGCTTGTCTGCATATAGGTTTTTTCAGGCAGGTTGTTGCTCTCCTCTTTCTTGCAGTCATGTCCGTCTGTATAACTGCCTGTGGTGGAGGTGGTGGTAGTGGAGTGACGCAGAATGTTGTTAATAATGAAGCGGATGGTCTTTCTATTTCAGGGAAAGTAGTGCTTGAAAATGGTAACCCGCTTAGTAACACAGCCGTAAACATCTACAAAGCCACTTATCAGATATATACAACAAGTATCGGTGATACAGTGCATTATATGACCAGAGACACATCCGGTCTGGAGAGCGTCAAGGAAGATTCTGCTCCTTTCAAGGCGGTGAATACCGATCTGTTTGGCAATTATAAATTAAGTGGTCTGCTGGCTGGCAGTTATACGATAAGACCAAAAGCTGATTCGTATGTATTCAGTTGGGGTTTGGTGCCTGTAAGAAGTAGCGGTACTCTAGTTACCATAACGGAAAGTGGAATGGTTTATATTTATGACCCGGATGAGACCAACAACAAACTCTCTGCTGATGGTACGGTAATTTACAACATAGGTGACCCCTTCTCAATTGCTGATAGCAATATTCTGAGCGGGCAAAATTTTAAAGCATCAGCGTCTGGTGGCGTTGACATAAATTTATAGAATATTTGAAAATAACGAACCAGAAGGAGGAGTTCAGTATGTGTACCAACTGGAAGAGGTTCACTTTTAAAGCGATAATACTCGCCTCCCTGTCATTGTTCCTCTACGGGTGCGGCAGTGGTGGCGAGTCGGCTGCAGTGCCTACGTATAAAGAGGTTAATGGTATTGTTTATGACAGCACCGGAGTGCAGCCGTTCGCGAATGCCGAGGTAACGGCATACGCTGTTGATGGGACGAGCGTTGGTAAGATGGCTATAGAATCAGACGCTCTGGCTAAGCCTGTTCTGAATAAAACTGTGGGTAAAGTATCAACCGTTCCTTTGTCTCCTACAGTAAGAAGTAATGGGCAGGGTAAGTTCACCGTTAAAATTCCGATATTTTATTCCGGCGAAATTATCTTTGTGGCTAAAGTTAGATCAGCTGCTGATGCGGTTGTAACTTTTAGAGCGGTTCTCTCTTCAGTAGAGGAGGGTGATTTTGTTGTTATCGGCCCTGCGTCAGAAATAGTTTATCAGTACATAGTTACTAACAAAGGTAGTAGTTTTACGCCTGAGAATATTCAAAAAGCAATTCTTGCATTAGAGCCGTTTCTCGGTGTGAATTTTACTCAGATTCCACCGCTTGCTATTGGTTCAGTTCCGACTCCGGCACAACAACAGCTGTTGATAGTTACACAGTCGATAAACTCGCTTATGGAGCCTGGTACAACTCTTGCCGATCTGGTTAGATTTTCAAATGGTACAACCCAAATATCCTTGGGGTCAGGGCAACTTTTTGAAGAGTTGAAGGTTAAGCTGACAGATAATAACACTGCCTTGATCAATCAGGGTGTTGTTATCTCTGGTTCATACACACCCCCAGAGGCATCTCCGGTGATACAAGAACCTGCTCTAAGCGATACAGTGCCACCATCCGCACCGCAGAATTTGACAGCAACATCCACACCTGACACGGTGACCCTTACATGGGAAGCCTCAATAGATTCTGGTGGATCAGGTATGGCTTATTATTACATCTATAGAAACGATGTATTTATTAAGGCAATAGCTGCAGGACAAGGCTTTGCGTTTGAAGATAAATCTCTTGCGGCACTAACAGCTTATAAATATGAAGTTAAGGCACGAGACGCTTCAGGTAATCTTTCCACAGGCATCAAGATGACCATTTCTACTACTGCATACCCAACTTATACAGTATCAGGCAGGATAACTCTAAATGGCGCAGGACTTTCGTCAATCTATGTTGTTATAGATGGAGCCGGTACGGGACTGTTTGTGACTGGTTCAGATGGGTATTTCAATATCCCCGGTGTTCGCGAGGGTGAATATACCGTAACTCCAACTTCCGCCCTGTATAAATTCACGCCGTTAAGCAGATCCACAACCGTTTCAAATTCTAATATAGCAGGTTTGGATTTTGTGGCTGCACCATTCAATCAGGGTTCAGTCGATGGTGAGTTTACTTATCCCCCAGGGACAATAGTTGGCGGAATATCGTACCCGTCTGGCTTGGTCATTGGCGGTGTGACTTATCCAACTGCTACGGTAATCGGTGGGGTCACATATCCGACTGGAACTGTAATGGGAGGGATAAGTTATCCAAATGGTGTAGTGATTGGAGGGGTAGCCTACCCAAAAGGTACAATAGTCGGAGGGGTTGCATTCCCTGTTGGTGCTGTAGTTGCCGGAGTCACTTTCCCCAACGGCACAGTTATAGGTGGTGTCTCGTATCCGAGCGGCACGGTGATTGGTACTGTAACATACCCAGATGGAACGGTGATAGGTACTGTGACTTATCCAAATGGTGCAATAATTGGTGGTGTGGCTTATCCTGCCGGAACAGTAGTAGCTGGGGTATCGTTCCCGCTTGATACTATTATAACCGGTGTCAGCTATCCAAATGGTGTCATAATCGGCGGAGTTACATATCCAAAAGGTACGGTGATAGGTACGGTTACCTACGCAGATGGTACTGTTGTTGGTACTGTGGCATACCCAGATGGAACGGTGATAGGCAGTGTGACCTTTCCAAATGGTACGGCAGTTGGAAATATAACCTATCCGTCTGGATCGCTTACTTCTGATTTATCATTTAATCAATGGAACCGAATATCAGGAAACGTTACTCTGGATGGAGTAGCTGTTTCTGGAGTTTTCGTTACATTTATAAAAGGTTCAATTGAATACCATGTAACGACCACCGATAGTAACGGTAATTTTTCAGTACCCGTAGAAACTGGTAGCTATACAGTAATTCCATCACTACCAGCTGTTATTACAGCCACAGAACAGATAGACTATACATTCGATCCTGTAAGTAAAGTTGTTGATATAATTACAGAGGGTACATTTATAACCGGACAAGACTTTGCCGCAACATCAACTGTTACACCTCTTCCTTAATAAAGAGGGGTTTTAAAACCGTTAATTTGTGTCAGGTCGTAACACACTAAAGTCGAGTCCTACTAAAAAGAAAGGGGGGATTATCGAAAAAAAACAGGGAAATGGAACCGGTTCTTAGAAAATATTATTGTTTTTCAACGGTAATCGGGCAGAACCGAACGTAAGTTCGGAAACTAAAACAGGTAAAGGAGAAAACAAGATGAGAAACATTAGTCTGAGTAAATTGCAAAATCTGTTGTTTGTCCTGTTCTTGTTCGCATTGACTGGATGCGGTGGAAGCAGCAGCAATATCGCAAGTAGCGATTCAGCCGCAAACGCAAAAATCACAGCCAAATTTGACTGGTCTGCAGCCAAAAGCACAGCAAAAACAGTCGGAATGGTGCCAGCGGATGTTTATTCCGTTCGCCTAAAAATAACAGGCCCTACAGTTAATGCAGTAAGATACACAAGAGTTAAGGCAAGCTTCCCTGCAGCAGATGGTGGCGGCACGGTTGCTGTTGCTCCTGGCAAAGATCTTATTGTTGTTGCCGAAGCACTCAGCTCTAGCGATGTTCTTCTTTATGAAGCTATTGTGTCTGGAGTAGAGGTAAAAGATGGGGAAACTACGGATCTCGGAACTATCTTGATGGCAGCTCCAAACTACAAGGCTGCTGATGAGCCATGTCTTGGATGCCACGAGAATAGCCGTGCTGCATCAGGGAACAGCCTGGTTGCAGAATATAAACAGTCACGTCATTACAGTGTAACTGTAAGCCCAGCACCTAAAAACGGTGTGAACAGCACAGGTTGTGCAGGTTGCCATGGACCTACGCATAATGATTTGAATCCTGCAGCCGGATTTGATAACAGTAGATGCTATGAGTGCCACAACGCAGCTGGTAATTTCCCGGATCACAAAGCAGAATATTATCTCAACAAAACTGATTGCACAGCTTGTCATCAGGCACACAGACTTGAATTTCAGCAGGTTCCTGATCTCGCTGCTTCAGGGCATGGTACTTTGACACAGCTGGCATGGTCTGATCGCGACTTCTCTGCAAGTCTTGACTGCAATGCATGCCACACACCAAGCGGTTTTGTGCAGGCTGTAGACTCCAACTGGACAGTTACTACAGCAACAAATACAGGTATGTCTGCTTTAACCTGTGCTACCTGCCACAGTGGCAACAGCTATCACAACAGTGTAAGAACAATTACCGGTAACAGTTACACTGCCGGTATGGGCGGTTTCGGTGCAGCTGCCAAGGCAACTGTTACTTATGAAAACATGGGTGAATCAAACGTATGTATTCCTTGTCACGCCAGCCGTGAAAACGGTCAGTCAATCATCAAAGGCGTAACAAATTATGCAAACCAGAGCTTCAAAAATCCGCATTACCTTGGTGCTGCCGCAGTTTTCTACGGCAAAGGCGGCTTCCAGTTCTATTCATCTGCCAGTCAGACTCAGTACGCTCCACAGGCATATACATCAAAGTACGGTGTTGTAGTTGACGGTGTTGTTATACCAGCCGCTGCCGCAAGCACAAGCAACAGTACTCCTGCTATTGCTATAGGTGATGCTCTTGTAGGTGACAAAGCTGCTTGGTCACACGGTAAGCTTGGTATGAATAATTTTGCTACTACCCTCGTAACGGCTCGTCCAACAATTGTTGCTGCCAAAGGTAATCTTGTTAATACTGGAACTGTTGGGCAGTGTGTTGCCTGCCACCTCGGACCTGAGAAGGCTCACTCTTTTGACGCTTTTGAAGGAGCTGAAGGTACATGGGTAAAAACTACTCCTACTGATCCACCAGATACTCGCGCAATGGCTGACGGAACTTATGCCGGTTGCTACGGTTGCCACACAAACGAAGATATGAAAGAAGTTGCTGAACTTGATGAATATCCAAAATACAAAGCATCTATGGATTTCTTCAAATGGCAGCTTGCTCAGAACGGTGCAGTTTACGCTGATGCTTATCCTTACTTCTACAAAGCAGATGGCGTAACAGCTTTGAAAAACTGGATTGCTACTGCAACGGCTGATGGTATGGTAGTTACCGGTGCAAACGTAACCGGAGCTGCAAATATGGGTGCAGCAATGAACTATAAGCTTCTTAATGCAGAAAAAGGTGCTCATGTTCATAACCGTACATTCATGAAACAGCTGATATTCGATTCAATCCAGTACCTGCAGAAGGGTGAAGTTAAATTCTCAAACCGCAGAGTTGCTGACAACGCAACTGCTGATCCTAATGGTCTGATTAACTTCAGCAATTATTCAACTTCATTGGGTGCTAACAACGCTGGAGCAACTGTTGCTACTGTACGTGGTTACATCGTAAGGAAGAACACTTCTGCTCCTGTAGCAGGAATGTACACACGTCCTTAGTCTTATTGTTAATTTAGTTATTTAATTGACCCGCCTCGAGAGAGGCGGGTTTTTTTGTTAAAGAGAGTTGGAGGCGTTAAGTGAAATTCAAAAGAGAGCGGAATTAAGATGGATCTGGGTCAATCAACTTTTAAAGGTTCAGACTCGGCTGAGATTATATCAGCCTCAACTGCTCCATAAGGGACTGTTGTTAATATTTTCACCGGAACTTTATAATCATCATCGGTCAGCCAGATAGTGATATCTCCGGTTTGTCTGAAAATTCCAGAGGTTTTTTGAAGTGGCTGAATAACAATGGTTTTTACTCTGCGTAGATTTAAGAGTTGTATAGTTTCCCGCCGTAAAATTGAGACCGATACCTCTGCGTATATCTCACTGTCAAAAATATGCAGTTTCTCACTCTCCCCTACATTCAGTTGACGGTTTCTCAGGTAATAAAATCCTGAAAGGGTGTCCAGCACTTCGTCTGTCGGGACGTAGATTGTTTCAGAAGTTCCTCTTGTTGTATTGAACGACGAGACCCTCCTTTTTTTTAAATTAATTGTAAACTCCTGGCTGCTGTTAAAAGATGCTTCATGCTGTTTGATGTTTGTCATTATAAACCTGCCGCTGACATGGCGTGTTTCTACGAGGTCGTCTACCGGATAAATTGTTGAGAATAGAGAGTTGGATCTTACTCTAAGGGTAATGCGGATTTCTCCATTAAGATTATCAGCTTCCAGTTCTGCGATTCCAACCGGTAAGCCAAGCATACTGATCTGATAAGTCAGTTTTTCACTTCTCGTTTGCAGAAAACTACCGATGTCAGTCAGAAGAGTCTTATTTGGTGTAATAGCAGGTGAAGATGGTTTCTCCGGTTCTGCCGGTATAATCTTCCCTCCATCAATAAGCGGTTGGGGTGGGGCAGTTTCATATTCTGAAGATTTATCTGTTGATTCAGGTAAATCCGGCTCTTCAAAACTAAACTGTTGTGATTCACTTGCCTTAACCGCTGTTTTTTTGGTGGAAGATCTGTTTTCTGAATCAATAATTTTGTTTTTTTGCGGGGCGGCTTTAGGAGGCGGCGGATTAAGCGGCTGAACAAGGTCAACTGCTACATACGACTCCGAGATGACGGGTGGGGTGAAATCATAGGTTATGAATAATCTCCAGATATAAACAGACAGGGTGTGTATCAGGGCTGATAACAGAAAACAGAATATTAGAACCAGGTGAGTTTTGGGTGATTTAGACATAGTTTGTTACTGTCAAATATTGGGTATGGTGATAATTATATCAAACTCTTAGACAGTTTTATAAAGAAAGCTGTTTTCCCTTCTGAACTGTTAAAACCAACCTCTCCTCCAAGATAACGTTCACCGAATAATTTCATGCTGTAAGTTCCTATTCCCCGCCCGGATTTCCCCTTAGTGCTGAAGGAGCGATTAAATAGATTAAGCTGGATATCTTTGGACATCTCTCCGCTATTTATAACGCTTATGCAGATGTTCTCATCTCTATCAACTGCCGAAACTGTTACAGTTCCACCCTTTGGAGTTGCCTCAAGCGCATTCAAGAGCATATTTCCGACAACACGTCGCAGCATTGATTTATCTGTTTTCAAGTGGATATTTGAATCTATTTCAATGTTAATTGTTCGATCAGGTGTGCGTGCATGATTTTTGTACAGTTTGCAAACGTCCGTAAGAAGTTCAGCAATATCAGTCAGTTTCAAATCTCTGATATATTCACCACGTTCGGCAGCGAGTAGACGCCTGTGCTGTGAAATCTCTTCAACTAGATTATCTGAAAGTTCAACTATAAATCCTTTATACTCTTTTTCGTTTTCCGGTGTTAAATCTTCGTTGTCTATCAATAAATTTGCAATTCCACTTATGCCTCCGACTGTGTTTAGTACATCGTGAAAAAAGGTACGTTCAAGAACCTGCCGCCTTTTGTCAGAGCCGATATCCTTTAGGGCAAAAATGGTAAATTGAATTTCTGCAAGATCGAGTGGAGTGGCAGTTACCTCCATATCCAATGCGGTTACTCCGTCTTTTGTTATAAGAATCCGGCATTCACCATCAACCTGTTTCCTGCTCTCCTGGCTTGCCAGAATAGTAATAACTGCACCACACGCTGAACAGGATTCTGAGGTGCCGCAGCCATTTGGCCCTTCACTGCTATGAATACAGCCAACCGCTTCACCGGGGCGCAAGCCGATTATTATGGATGGATTGTTAACTCCAAACATTGACAATAAGCGCTTGTTGACGGCAACAATCTGACGGTTATTGTTTAAGACAAGCATCATGTCAGGGACAGCGTCCAATAGTGCCGTAATAAAAGCGGCGTTATTTATTGTCACCTGCTGTCTGGTGAGTTCCAGGTTGTCTGATCTTTCCGGTGGTGCAAAAAAAGATGCCTTGTTCATGGCAAATCTCCATTTAAATTCAACTGTAGAGGTATTAATATTTGTGATGTTACTTCTCTGATCAAGCCGTGAAATACAGGAACTGACTCCAGTCTGCGAAAATCTCAATCAGGAGATTGCTAATACAACGCGAATTTATCCACCGAAGCAAAAATATCTATGTCTTACGCCATCCCTTTGCGCCAGCTATATGCGTTCTTCTGGCAGTTAAAGACAGATAAAAGTGGAATACCAACCTTTTCAAGAAGTGTTACGGCTTCATCAAGTTCCATTCGCTCTATCATCTCTGCAAGATTAAGAATCATACCCAAAGCCCCCTCACGATTCAGAAGAGCACCTCTTATTTCATCGGAGAGATTAAGACCGGAAACTATCTCGTCCATCTGAATGTCATACAAATCTTTTAGCAGAGAGAGAATTCCAACCATGAAAGCCTGATCCGGTGAGGAGTGCTGCTCTCTTAGCTCAGGGTGCAGCGCTGCCAATCCTTCCATAAAGGCTGCCCGGACTGCAGCCATATCCACAATCGGATTGTCGATGCCCTGAGAGTCGTCTGCGGCAAAAATCGCCAGTTGTACCCATCGCTTAAGTTGATTGCAGCCGATTATGGAAATGGCGTGACGCACCGTCCGTATTTTTTCTCTCAACCCCAGAGAAACTGAGTTTACGAGCAGCAGCAGTTTGTACGTCAGTGCCGGACTTTTTTTAAATATCTCCTCTATCTGCGTAAGGTCGCAATCTCCTGAAAGATGTTTAAGCAGCTCAAACATTACTCCTGCCGATTCTTCGAGCCTTTTCTTTTTCATAAGAGAGGGGCGCGCAAAAAAGTATCCTTGAAACAGCTCAAATCCCATGCGGCGGCAGGTTAGATAAGCTGCACGGGTATCAACTTTTTCTGCAAGAAGCTTTAGCGGATATGGTTTCAGTTTCTCTACCATTGCGGCAAGTTTCTCAAGAGGTGTCTGAATCACATCAAACTTTATAATATCGACTATTCCTGCATAAAGTACTTCGTGTTCCATGCTGTACTCATGGTCATCAAGTGCCAGTTGACACCCCTGCATTTTTAATCTTCGGCACTGCTCGACTAGCTCCGGCGTTACGATGGTATTCTCTAAAAGCTCCACCCCTATAAATTCCTTGGGTAGGAGCTCCATACTGTCGCTTAAGAGCATATCAGCATCTACATTTATGAATCCGCGATATGATCCAAGAATATCCTGGATTCCAAAGTTTGAGAGGGTGTTGATGATTACGGTGGAGGTTGCCTGTCTGGCATTATTTATTTTGGCCCACGAGAGGGAGGAGTGAGAGCGAAAGAGCAGTTCGTATGCGACGATCTCTTCGTTCCGGTTCAGTATAGGTTGCCGTCCGATAAGATTCGTTTCGAGATCCATAAAGTTTATGCCCCAGCGGAATCTGCTAAAATATGAGTCATGCAGGATTTGTCATGCAGGACGCAGCCGGCTGCAGTTATAAAAGGTTTATCTCCCCAGCAGCGGGCTCATTACCTGATAAGTCAGGTAAGCCATCAGAGCTGCGGCGGGGATGGTTAATACCCAGGCGACTACAATTCTTTGAGCTACCTTCCAGTTTACTGCGGTTATCCTTTTTGATAATCCGACGCCGAGTATTGTAGAAGTTATTACGTGTGTAGTGCTGGTAGGCATTCCGAATGCTGAAGCACCAAGTATTACGCCGGCTGATGCAGTCTCAACACAGAATCCGTGTACCGGCTGCAGTTTAACAAAGTCGTGGCCGACGGTTTTGATTATACGCCAGCCTCCGGCTGCTGTGCCTAGAGCCATAGCAGTTGCACAGGCTACCATAACCTCCCACGGGACGGCAAAAGTCTGCAGGTAGCCGTAGCTTACCAGAGCCATAGTTATGACACCCATAGATTTCTGGGCGTCAGCAGTTCCGTGTGAGAAAGCCATTAATGCGGCTGATGCTATCTGCAAGCGGCGGAAGTTCTTGTTGAGACCGCTGGGGGCACTGTTGCGGAAAACCCGATAAAGCAGCAGCATGAATATAAACCCGACAATTGTTCCCAGAATAGGGGAGAGAATCAGCGCCAGTATTATTTTTTTAAGCCCTGCCCATTTCAACGCACTAACCCCTGCGTGGGCTATGACCGCACCTGCTATGCCGCCGATAATTGCGTGGGATGATGATGATGGGAGACCGTAATACCAGGTAACCAGATTCCAGATGATAGCGCCGGTTATGCCTGCCAGCACAACCATCTGCGTTACATTTGAGCTGTCTACGATCCCTTTGCCGATTGTGCTGGCAACCTTAGTTGAAATCATAGCACCGATAAAGTTAAGAACTGCAGCCATCATTATTGCAGATTTTACCGAGAGAGCACGGGTAGATATGCAGGTTGCAATCGCGTTGGCGGTATCGTGAAATCCGTTTATATAGTCAAAAAGCAGCGCTGCAACAATAACGAGGCAGAGCATCATAAAAGCGGCATCAAGCATTCTTTACCACCACGCTTTCAAGAATATTTGAGGCATCTTCACATCTGTCGGTTGCTTTTTCAAGTGTCTCAAAAATCTCTTTCCATTTGATAAGCTGAATCGGGTCTTTCTCTTCATCAAACAGCCGGCTGATCGCTTCGCGGGATACGCGGTCCGCCTCGTTCTCCAGCGAGTTGATCTCTACGCAGGCCTGAAAGATCTGCTCATTGGTTTTTTTGCCGAGCATCGCAACAGCCTTGTCTACCGCATAGCATGACTGAAGTATTATGAAACCGAGTGACTTAGCTTCAGGAGGGATAGATTCTACGTTATACATTATGACGCGTTGAGCCGAAGCGTCGATCAGATCAAGAATGTCATCAAGTTTGGATGCAAGTGAATAGATATCCTCGCGATCAAGAGGTGTTACGAATGTTTTGTTAAGCTTCTGAATAACCTCGTGTGTAATTGCGTCTCCACGATGTTCAACTTCCTTTATTTTACGCTGACTTTCAGCCGGAGAGTCAAAATGGTCGAGCATATCCTTAAGCAGCTTTGCACCTTCGATTATGTTCTCGGTCATGTCTTTGAAAAGTCTGAAAAATTTTTCCTCTTTTGGAATAAGTCCAAACATTATATCGCCCCCATGCAAACTTTTATTGTCTATTAAAAACGTACTCTATCTAACATACTTTTCTGCTCGTTCCCATACAAAATTGTCTAATCTTTTTTGTTGACTCTTCCCATCTTGATTGCCTTTACTCTGCTGTTGCAGTATTGTTACTCCCAAAAAATAAAAGGGGTTTTTGAATGAATCTATTTCACGCAGCAGTTCTTGGGGCTCTGCAGGGGGTTTCCGAGGTGCTGCCGATAAGCAGTTCGGCTCATCTTATTCTTCTGCCATGGCTGTTGAAGTGGCCGGAATCGGGATTGACTTTTGATGTGGCGCTTCATCTTGGTACTTTTCTGGCGCTTTCTCTCTATTTTCGCCGCGATATTATCGAAATGGTTGTCTCTTTTTTTGAAGCCATTATTTTGCGGAGATTTGACACACCGGCGCGAAGGTTGCCATTCATAATTATAGCGGTAACAGTTCCGGCGGCAGTTGTTGGTAAATTTTTTGAGTCTGAGGTTGAAGCTCTATTTCGCTCAAATCCTCTTCTGATAGCTTCATTTCTGGTCGGTTTTGGTCTTCTGCTCGGTCTTACGGATACCCTTGGACGCAAACGGCTCGCTCTTGGCGAGATAAAGACATTCAGTGCGATGACAATCGGCGTGATGCAGTGTCTTGCTCTTATTCCCGGCGTCTCAAGATCCGGTATTACGATAACTGCTGCTTTGATGCTCGGCTTTACCCGTGAGGCTGCCGCCCGTTTCTCTTTTTTGATGTCGCTCCCTATTGTCGCCGGGGCTGCTCTGCTTAAAACCGTCCATCTTTTTAAAGACGGTATTCCTGCCGGTGAGGCTATGCCGATGTTTGTCGGGGTGGTCGTTTCTGCAGTAACCGGTTATATAAGCGTAGCTTTTCTGCTGAAATATGTTCAAAAACGGACTCTTACGCTGTTTGTCTGGTACAGGGTTGTTTTGGGTGCAGCGCTTATTATCGCTATTTTAACAGGATTCGGCGCATAGGGGGATTTATGCAGGGGGGAATAAAGGAGTGGCCGGAAGACGAACGTCCAAGGGAGAAAATGCTCAAACAGGGTGCGGCAACACTCTCTGATGCGGAGCTGCTGGCGCTTATTATTCGTGTCGGTGATTCAAGTTCCAAACAGAGTGCCATTGATCTTGGACGTGGTTTGATAAAGCACTTCAGCGGTAATTTGAGAGAGCTGGCAAATGCTGATATAGCTGAAGTCTGCGCGATAAAAGGGGTCGGGCTGGCTAAGGCGACAAGTATAAAAGCTGCTTTCACGCTTGCATCACGTTTTCAGGCGCGCAAACTGGAGCGGCTTGACCGCTTTACTTCACCTCAGCAGGTGTTTGAATATTTCAACTATGAGTTTCGGGACAGTCGCAAAGAGTATTTTCTTATTCTGCTTCTGGATGGGAAGAACCGTATTATCAGGCGGGTGCAGATTTCAGAGGGGAGCCTGAACCAGTCAATTGTACATCCGAGAGAGGTTTTTATTCCGGCGGTCAAGGAGTCGGCGGCGGCAATTATTCTGATACATAACCACCCCACCGGCGACCCGACCCCCAGCAGCGAAGATATCTCTATAACAAGACGCCTTAAAGAAGCCGGCGAGATTATGGGGATCAAGGTTCTTGATCATATAATAGTCGGCGATGGAGAGTATTTGAGTTTTGTTGAAAGGGGGCTGCTGTAGATTTATTTACTCTCTGAAGTTTGTAAACTGCATTTCTACATCAAGCTCCTTACCCTTCAAGAGCTGTATTGCGTCCTGCAGATCGTCACGGTTTTTGCCAGTAACCCGCACCTGGTCGTCCTGAATTTGCGCCTGTACCTTCAGCTTACTCTCTTTTATCACTGCAATAATCTCTTTCCCCTTCTCTTTGGATATTCCCTGCTGAACTGTAATGATCTGGCGCACCATTCCGCCTGATGCCTGCTCAACCTTACCGTACTGCAGCGCCTTTATGGAGATATTGCGTTTGAGAAACTTTGACTGCAGCACATCTACAACAGCTTTAAGTTTGTAGTCATCGTCAGCCAGGATTTTGACCGAATCCTTTTCCGGCGTAATCTGGCTTTTAGAACCTTTGAAATCGTAGCGCTGCCCGATCTCTTTGCTGGCCTGATTTACAGCATTATCAACCTCCTGCATATCTACTTTTGAAACAATGTCAAATGACGGCATGAAGAGACCTCCAGATATTTTACGGTTTTATTACCTCTACCCCTTCCGGGATTTTAAAGTTGAATTTGGCATCCGACAACCCCTTATTTACACGGGTGCGATTGTAGTCTATTCGTGTGGTATTCCCTCCTGCATCATGGACTACGGAGGATACAACGGGGAAAATATTTTTCACTCTTCCTGAAGAGCGAAACTGCAATACAGCTTCATTGGATATAGTCAGTTCCAGTTTAACAAGAACCGGCCCCGGTTTTTTAGGAATAAGCTCCAGTTGATAATTTCCGTTTTTATCCTCCGGGGCTGATGCCATAGTAATGTTGAAATCCTGGGAAACATGACCAAGACCGGTAAGATAGGAGAGAGCGATAGAGTTGCCGCCCGAGAACATGGAGGTAACATCGCTTACCAGAACCTGTCTGTTTTCAGGGGTATAAAACCAGACCTGTTTGCCGTTTGAGATAATCTGCTGTTTGGGTTTTGTATAATCGAAGCGGAACTTGGCAGTGGATGAAGCGGGGCGTTTAAGAAAAACCTCCCCGCTCCCTTTCTGTTGACGATTTATAGAGGCAATGGTGGTTTTTTGTGAGAAGTCCGCTTGAACATCCTGCAGGTCTGCGTAACCGGTTTCAAGAGAGGATACTATCTCTTTAAGAGAAACAGGTGCTCCCGTCGCGAGCGACGGGAGTGTGAGAGCAGACAGAAAGAGGGCTATGATATTTAATCTGAACATTTATAATCCTTTTCAGCGTGGCTGATTGCTTTCAGATGGTTTTACAACTTGGACTCCGGGCGGAATCATGAAGGAAAAATCCATTTCTGAAAGATTGGTGTTGGTTTTTATATTTGTAAATTCCATGGTCGTACTGTTCCCCTCCTGATCCTCAACTGTTGTTGAAAGCAGGGGGAAGGGGTCTGATGTTGTGCCGCCGAAAGCGGGCATACCGGCAAACGGTTCCGGAGTACGAAACGGCGATCTTGGGGGAGAATGAAGCTCTCTTGATTTTGAATCCGCCGCTGCTGAATCGTTTGGCTGGGAGTCGCCGGTTTTGTTTGAAAGAACGGAGGTTCTGCTGACTACAAGAAGAATCCGGCGGGTGTTCAGCATCGAACGGCGAGGGTTGAGTTCAAGTACATAGTTGCCTGCGGAGTCATACATCCCGCTGGCAAAGTTGATATGAAAGTCTTTTGAAATCCTGCCGAGCCCCTGCAGAAAATTAACAGCATGGTCGCGGTCGGGGTCGAAGCCTTGCCGGTTAAAAGCCGAGCTCACATCACTCTGGATAACTTCTCTGTTCTCAGGGTGATATATCCAGAGTGTACGAGCATCGCTGACTATCTCCTGCTCAACGGGGCGATAATACTGAAAACGGAACATAAGCGGTGTGCCGGCTGTGGCAACTCTTACTGAAACCACACCGTCTCCGCGCATTTCACGTCCACCCTTTTTTATTATTGTACGCTGAAAAAAGTCGGCAACAAAGTCACTTACAGGGAGATTGCCTCTGCTGTCTGTTTTGAATGTTTTTTCAACAGTTCCGATAACATCATTAAGCCCAATGTGAATCTGTTGAGCTGCGTTGGCATTAAAAGTAAAAGCGCTGAGTAAAAGAGTGACAAAAAGTACAATCCGCGTTTTCATAATTGAGTTCTCCGATTGCATTATTTATGACACTGCTTGCACTCAACAGGTCCTTTTTCATTCATATCGTGGCATGGTATGCAGAGCGTGTGCGCTGCCTCTTTTCCCCATCCGGCAATTTTACCCCCTTCTGCCTCGTGACAATTGTCGCATTCACTTTTATTCATTTTCTGATGCTTCCAGTGTGAGAATGGGTCTGATACGGTTTTCATGCTTATGAACTCTGAGCCGGAACCTGCATAAGCAGCTGAAGATAATATTATGATGGATAGAAATATTACAAATATTGAAACTCTATTCATAACTTTATAACTCCTATTTAAAACAATTTAGTCACGTGGGGTAATCTATCAGAAAAAGCAGTCGTTTGTAAACTGCTACGCGTTCCAGTTCATTAACTGAAAGTGTACCCGTTCTTACAGGAGTCGTAAACCTTCGTAAGAAGTCTCTTTCGCCACTATGAAGGGTTGGATTCTGTACCCCTAAACGTGAAGCGATTACCGTTTTTCCAAATTTCAACCGACTGACTGAAGATCTCAGGCAGGGGTTAAGGATGATAACTCTCTCTCTGCACTCCGCTACAGGACTCTCCCCTTTTTTACCAAGATAGAGGATGAAGTTGTCATCCGAGTAGCGCTCCTTTTCAAGAGACCTGATTCGTTCTATCTCTTCTGACGGTTTTTCAAGCGCGTTGTAATGAGCGAACATAAGTATTTCAAGGTTTGTCAGGTCAACCATCTCCTTTAGATCGTTAATGCGGAATGTCCGAACTCTTGGGTGAAGCAGGGCATCTGCCAGTCCTGATCTTGTGGCGGGTTCATCTGCTCTGCTCAGATAATTTTCCAGACGTGATCCGGTGGCTGCTCTTTTAAAAAGTGCGCGAGCCTTTTCAGGTGTTTTAATTCCGAGAAGTCTCAGGGAACGTCTGATTGACTCCTCCTCTTTTCGTGCGTAGCGACTGTAAACCATTATTCTGAGAATACCGCCGGGAACCAAGAGTTTTTCAAGCGCTTTCAGACCTGCAAGAGGGTTCTCAAGATGGTGCAGAACACCGAAAGAGTCTATTAAGCCAAAGCTGCTATCGGCAAAATGCCCGTCTGTCAGGTCTCCGCAACGGTAGATGATATTGTTGCATAAATGCAGTCGACAGTGCCGTGCGGCACGAAGTAATGATTTATCGGATAGATCAAGTGCCGTTATCGGAATATCCGGATTTGCAACAGACCATGGGTACGGTGCGAAAGTTCCGCATCCGGCAATAAGAATTTTTTTAGCTTCAGAAGGGGGTAAACTGTCGTTGAAGCGTGCCCAGAGGCTTGTAAGGTTTAGAGCGTAAGTGTCAGAACGATTTACCGAGGCAATCAGCGGGTAGGTTGGATATGGGTAACTCTCATAGTGATTTTTTACAGTATTGAACATGAGGCAGTTTAACAAGTTGTCTTAAGGCTTTCAAGTCTCATAAAAAAGCCCCTCACTTGTTATGAGGGGCTTTAATGTACTCTGCCGGTTTATGTCTATTTTCTTATTTTGGCATCTTCAACAATCGCGCTGTATTTATAGCCGCCGCCAAAATCCCTGTCTTTGGCAAGAGTCCCGGATACTGTCACGATGTCGTCTACATTAGCCATATCGAGAGATGTGCAGACAAGATTGTGATTGTTTTTGGACTGGTTTCCAGTCCCGTCCTGAATATGAATCCAGTTTTTACCCATTATGCCGGAAGAAACCTTAACAACTTTCCCCTTAATAACAACTTTTTTCTTATCAAGCTTTGAGCTCTTTGCATATATCTCCTGAACGGTGTAAGCATTTTCGCCCGTAGCTTTGCTTACAGAAATTTTGGTGTCTTTGGATGACGCGGCTGCTTTACTGCCGCCTGAAGTGTTCTTGCTGATGTCAGTTGCAGCACCCTTTTTGGGAGTGTCAGAAATTATTGCGTCTGCAAAAAGAATCCTGTCAAATTTGCGTTTAAGGCTCTTGCTCTCAAAATTAACCATCTCCATTCCGCCGTTAAAGCTTACTTTTGATCCGACAGTAACAGCAGTGACAGGAGCAGCGACCCAAACCTTCTCGCCGCCGTTCTTCTGGATATATACGTATGTGTAGCCGCCGCTATCCATTGTCTGAAGTATTTTGCCGGAAAGCTGGTCAGCAGCTGGTTCAGAGTGATTCTGCTTTGCCTTTGCAGTGCCTTTATCAGGGGTGGAGAGTGCAGCTGTTGCTGACGAGAACGCAATCAGGCAGGAAAGTGAAACGATAAGATTCTTTTTCATGTTTACTCCTTTTTTGTGTTTACCTTCTGATGCTGCGGATACTATCATATCATTTCGTACACGGCACTTAAAAAAACAGGAAAATAGAAATGTTTAATCGACTCTACGTTCATATCCCTTTCTGTATAAAAAAGTGTGGCTACTGCGCCTTTGTCTCGGGAGTTCCGGTAGAAAATGAACTTGAGGAGTATCACGAACTGCTCATTTCCGAACTTGATAACCATCAGTTGATTTCTGAACCGCTGGATTCTATTTATTTCGGCGGCGGTACTCCGTCACTGCTGAAAGCGCGGCAACTATCTGTTTTGCTGAATAAAATAAGATATCGTATGCCATTTTCAGAAAACATTGAAATTACTCTTGAGGCTAATCCATGCACGATTAATGGCGTCTATCTGAGTGCCGTGCGTGATGCCGGTATAAACAGGATATCGCTTGGCATTCAGTCGTTTGATGATCTGTTTTTAACTGCGCTTGGACGTATTCATACATCGGAACAGTCAAAACGTGCTTTCAGGGATATCAGAGCCGCCGGCTTCAATAATGTCAGCATAGATCTGATGCATTCGCTTCCGGGGGAGACTCTGGAACAGTGGCGTTCAGAGTTGTTATATGCCACTGACCTTTATCCTGAGCATATTTCTGTTTATGGTTTGACTATAGAAGGGAATACTCCGTTTGCGCTTAAATATCCCAATGGAAGCAGTCAGCTGATTGATGAAGATTTATCCGCTGATATGTTTGAGCTTGCTGACGAGATTCTGACCGGAGCCGGATTTGAACATTATGAAATTGCAAATTATGCACGCCCTGGATATCGCTCGGATCATAACAGTGGATACTGGAAGCGTGATGGATATCTTGGTTTGGGGGTAGCTGCCCATTCGTTCCTGCGCGATGGATATGGTCTCCGTTTTAGCAATCCATATACATTGGAAGAGTATAGAAGTATGACCAGGTCGGGAAAACCCACACGATTGGATGAATACAGTCTGACCCGGCAAGATGCGATGTCTGAGTACCTGTATCTTGGGTTACGTCTTTCCGATGGGGTAAAAGGGTCCGGTTTTGAAAGTGAGTTTGGCAGCTCGATTGACTCTATATATGAGACGACCGTGCCTGATCTTGGCAAGCTCGGGTTGCTTAGCCGTGATGCAGACACGGTCAGATTGACGTTAAAAGGGATGTTGTTGTCAAATCAGGTCTTCAGCAGGTTTTTATAATGGTCATTCAAGTGTGACCAGCACTCTCTTTTCATCACCGGACAGTACCGGTTGCTGTAGGTTTCCGGTTAGTCTCTTTGATAAACCGGAAACTTTATCGGTTAAATATTCGTTTAATTCTTCCGCAGTTATCTTCCTGTCACCATTTTTGTCTGCTTCGCCTTGAAGACCTTTGAGAAAGAAGTATGTAAAAAGTGAATGCTCTTTTTCGTTATACCATGAAGAGACCTGATTTTCGCTTGTGCTTGTTAATACGAGAGAGTTTTTTGCGGTCATTTTCGCTGTTTTATCAACGATAACAAGTCCGCTGATCCCTTTGAAAAGGAGTCCTGTCGGAGAGTTTCCGGAGAAGCAGGAGTCAAGTATTACGGTAATATTTTTTGCCGGAAGTTTAGCCAGATTGTCATAAAGAGTCTGTACCTTGTAGCCGCTTGCACCTATATATTGCGGGTCTGCATCAACCGGCACAAAGTATGCCTTTGGTTTCTCCTCCTGTATATCCGGAGCACCATGTCCGACGTAATAGATAAAAACATTAGACACATCTTTTTTTATAAAGTTATGAAGTTTGCTTCGCCCTGAATCTCTCTGAGAACCAAATATTTCTGTGAAATCGGAAAGAGTGGCATCCTCGACGTAAATAATATTTTCAGGCAGAAATCCCATGGTTTTAAGAGCCAGTTCGCGCATTTTCTGTGCATCGTTCGTTGCATAATCAACATTTGAAGTCTTTTTGTAGTTTCTGTTGCCTATAATTACTGCAACGTCATATTTGCCTGCGCCTTTCCCTTTAGGCATAGAGCCGACTGAATCTTTGTAAACGGCTGTGGCATCAATGATTGTTCGCTGCCTCAGATCATTTTCTTTCTGTTTTACGGGGGCTCTGGCAAGTTTTGTCTCAGGTGTCTGCCCTACAAATTTTGCTACCAGGTCTGATTTAAGCAAATTTGAAACAAGATAATTTGCTGCTTTCTTGCTATACGCTTCCCCCTCTTCTCCGTATTTCATAAGCGCTCCGGCAGGTGTGCGCTCATCAAAAGTAATAGTCTCGACTGTTATGCCATCTTTCACTACGTTGATCGATGTATTTTTGAATATAGTCTTTGCATTGAAAAATCCACGTTCCAGTTCCGTCTCTACTTTAAACGTCAACGAAAAATTTGCCTCCGAATCATCTTTCGCAAGATTTACCCCGCTTTTCATAAATTCTGACTTTACAAATTTTACAATATCAACACTTATCGGTTTAATGGCTGTAACGCCATCTCCCATTATTACGACTTCGTTTGTGAGGTAGAAAGCCGGTGTTGCGGAGAATGCAACATCATAAGAAGTTAAGAACAGAAGAGTTATTAAAAGCAGAATTCGCATATCCTTGCCCCTTGAGTATAAAAATAGCCGGTCTGCGGAAACAGACCGGCTATGATCATACATATAAACAAAACAAATTTAAATAATATTTCTATCTTCCTTCTAGAATCTTTTGTGTATCAAGCTGCTTGAAGTTTTTGATCATACCTTTGTATCCGGTTACGCTAACATTTGTAGTTTCCATGATGAAAGGTATAACTGTTGTAACCTCAGCGGTATATCTTGGTGCAAAGATTACGTCAGCTCCACTTTTGGTAATAGCATTATAGGCTGCAGCACTTGCGCATTCCATTGTTACGTCAAATTTGTCCTGAAGTCCCTGGACGCCTTTGAAGATGTCTGAGAATCCGCCACCACCGGTACTGGACCCTGCAGATACGGCAGCAGCAGCTGAAAAGTCAACTCCCGTTGCTTTTTTATTTGTGCCGATAGTGTTGAGATCGCCAAACTTAAATCCAAGAACTCTGTTTACAGTACATGTGCCGGTGATTTTTTCTGTTACATCAAGATTTGCCTGGAAATTACTCTGAGTTCCGATGCCGATATTGCTGCTCTGGGTGTTAGTGGAGAGTGTGCTGCACCCTGATGCTACCATCATAGCTCCTGCTGCCAACAAAAAACTGATCTTTTTCATGGTTTCTCCTAGTTTCATAAAATTAAAAAACGGTGAGCCTTTATATAATGGAAATATTTACTGGTCAAGTTATTTAAGTTAAAATAAATGAGTTTTTTTGAGAAAAATATTCCCGAGTAATTTTAACTATGTTTTATAAAATAGGATAGTTACAAACTTGGTTTGCGATTTGAATTATTTTAATAGTGGTAAATTGCGAATGTATCTCTGTTTGCAATAGCTATAAACGGAATCCTGATGTAGTTGGAACCGTTGTTATAAATTAATACTATCTTTTGTTTGCATTTTATGAGATAGAAGCTCCAGCTTTATAATTTCAGAATAGGAGGAAGAAAAGATGAAAAAAATGGTACTGTTGTTGGCAACTGTAGGTATGATGGTGAGCTTGACCGGCTGTATTTCACAGTTCTCTCCTGTTGTAAATGATGTTAAGCTCAACGAAGTAGACTTCTCACAGGCTTCTACCTGGAGAGAGGGTGAGTCATGCCAGCTCAAAATTTTGAACCTGCTCCCTGTTGGAACTGCAAGTGTGAAGAATGCTGCACAAGAAGCAAAAATTTCAAAAGTACTCCTCACTGATTACAACTATCAGTGGTATATGTTTTTTGAGAGAATGTGCGTGAAAGTTTACGGTAAATAACTTTTATTCAGTAACTTAACTTGAAGCGGACGATTAAATCGTCCGCTTTTTTTGGAGGCAGTGTATGAACAGAATGATAATATTCATCTATATTGGAATGCTTTTGGGCTGCAGTGGTTGTGGCTTGGCAAACGGTATAGTGAAAGACTTCAGTGGGTATGGTGAACAGTTGACAGCTAAAGTTCAGCCCAAGGAGTATGATTCATACGACACTTCTGTTCAGGTCGGTGCCTCTGATCAAAAAAATACATCTGCTCAGAATAATTCATCAACTTCTGCCAGTTCCCCAGAGTATAGTGACGAAATTGGAGATGCTCCCGAAGGTAAATTTAAAAACAAATTCGATGTTGCTGTTATTATAGGTAACAGAGATTACAAGAAAACAAGTACGGTCGATTTTGCAGTTAATGATGCAAGTAAGGTTAAGGAGTTTGCGGTTAATACGCTCGGAATTCCGGTCGGAAACATAATTTATATCGAAAATGCTACGCTTACGGATTTTACAGAGGTTTTTGGTCAGCAGACTGGTGAAGGTGGGGGTAAACTGCTTAATTTTATTAAACCGAATGTTTCAAATGTATTTGTATATTATGTCGGTCATGGTGCGCCTGATATAAAGTCCCCCAAGCCAGAGGCGTATTTCGTCCCTGTTGATGCCGACCCCCAATACATAAGCAACAGCGGATACAAGGTTCAGGCTCTGTATGACAATCTCTCCAGGCTGCCTGTTAAAAAGATGACTGTAGTTCTTGACTCATGCTTCTCCGGGAATTCACCAAAGGGTATTCTGTTTAAAGGAATCAGTGGTCTGCTTGTGGTCGGCAAAACCAATAAAATAGCTGCTAAAAACTCCATTCTATTGACAAGTACAAGCGAGAATCAGGTCTCTTCCTGGTATGATGAGAAAAAACACTCCTTGTTTACATACTATTTTTTGAAAGGGCTTCAAGGGGAGGCTGATAATAACAAAGACAACAATATTTCAGTTGCAGAGATGAAAAACTATCTCGACGAGAAAGTTTCTTATATGTCTCGCAGGTTAACTGGAAATGATCAGCAGCCAACGGTAAATGGAAAAGATAATCAGGTTATTGCTGAACTCAAGTAATCAGATTTATACAGCCGGTCTATCTGAGAGGAATTAAAATGCGCCGATTGTTCAAGTGTAAAATTATAACAGCTATTCTTGTCTCTTGTTTTCTTACAGGCTGTGTCTACACAAATATCCAGCGTCCGCTTGGTACTGAATTTAACAAAACTGAGCTTGGTTCAAAAACCGGGCTTTCAAGCAACCATTCGCTGCTCTGGCTTGTAGCCTGGGGAGATGCAGGTACAAAGGCAGCCGCAGAAAACGGCAATATAAAGGTGATTCAACACGCAGACACCAAACTGTTTTCTGTTCTTTTCGGGCTTTATACAGAGGTTACAACCGTTGTTTATGGCGATTAAAACCGCAATAATATGTGTGGTGCTGCCAATAATTCTTACCGGTTGCATTTATTCAAATGTGGTACTGCCCTATTCATACAAATTTGACGGGACTCCTGTTGGCTCGAAGAGTTGTAAAATTACTAATTATAAGGTTACTGAGCCTGTAAGCGGATCAAATATGTATGCAGAGTGGACTTCTGAATTTATTTTGAATGAGGCAAAGAGGGCTGGTATTGATAAAGTTTATTATATGGATAGGAGAATATTGAGTATTCTTGGTGACACTTTCAGGCAGGAGACTCTGATCGTATATGGTGATTGATCGAAAGTGCCTGCCGGACTGAAATTGCTGCAATCAGCAAAATTCTCCCCCCAAACCCCTGAGTAATCCCGTAAACATCGGAACAATTTCACTTGCTACTTGAAGTATAAAAAATATAATGTCGCAAAATAGATGTCGCTTATCTGTGTATGAATCGTTGCTGTCATCTGACCGGCTCGGTTTTAATTCAGGTCTGCCGGCTGTAAGCTCTTAACTTATCAACTGTTTTTTTTGGAGGATCTGCTATGAGAAATATTATGTTGCTGGCTTTCTGCCTCTGTATGGCAACTACCAGACTTTATGCGGGGCAGTCAGTAATCACAGAAGGTCAGGGTTATTCCTGCATGGGTGACGATAAATCGCGCAAAATGACTGAATCCAGCGCTTTTGCTGATGCAAAACGTAACGCTGCGGAGTCTGCATCAACTCATATTCAGTCTGAAACTCATGTTGTTGATTCTGTGCTGGAAAAAGATATTATCTCAGCTTATTCAAATGCTCAGATTAAGGTTCTGGAAGAGCTGATGAGGGAATGGTATGAAGAGCAGGGGCTTGGAGACTGCTGCAGGGTCAAAATTAAGGTTGAAGTTGTTCCGGATGAGAGAGCGATGGCAAAAAGCGCAAAAAAAAGTAGCGAAACAGGAGAGATGGACCCCTCCAGCCCGCTTGACATTAAGGTATGGACGGACAAAAAAGAGTATCTTCAGGGAGATAATATGAAGATATTTTTCAAAGCCAATAAGCCGTTTTATGCAAAAATTGTTTATAAACAGGCGGACGGCACGCTGCTGCAGCTGCTCCCTAATCCATTTCGTGATATGAATTATTTCAACGGTGGGGTTATGTACGAAATCCCCTGCGGAACTGATCGCTTTGATTTGGAAGTATCTGAACCTTTTGGAACTGAGACGGTGACCGTTTACGGCAGTACCTCCCCCACCGGAGTTATTAATGTGACTCCAATCGCCGGCGCCGGAGTTTATAGCGTTAACAGCAATGAGAGTGAACTGTCGCTTGCAACCCGTGGTGTCAAACTCTCGGAGAAAGAAACCGTTGCAGAGTTCGCTGAAGTTTCAACAACAGCCGTTACCAAGCCTAAACCGTCGGCAAAATAGCCCTGCGTGACTGCACCGGAATCCTTATTGATTCGACATGGCGGTTAGCGTTACTGGAAAATATCCAGGTTCGCGTGTCTGGACTGTAACCCTGTTTCCGTCATCCGAGAGGAAGTTCTCAACTACGTCTGACCCTGATCTATACAGTGACTTTGCACTGTTACTGTTTTTATCCAACTCTATCTGTAGCGTGTCAATATATCTGTCAAAGTTGTAATGGGTTATGTAACAGGTAACATTATCTCCGCTTTTTTGTGTCCGGATATTAAAACGATCTGCGCCATCTACATATTCAAATGTTTTTTCCCCCTCAGCTATCGGATTACTTCCACTCCAGAACTGAATAGTGTTCAGAACGACAAAATCAGCCAATGCTGCAATTTTATAGACAGGTATTATGAGGAATGCCCAGGTAACTCCCGAACGTATAAATTTATTTTTTACCTCTCCATTAAACTGGTACACCTTTTTTGTCAGAACAAAATTTCCGTAGCAGCCAAGTAGAGTTGTTGCAAGTAAAAGGCTGATCATGATTGAGCAGATAGATTTTTTCATTTTAGAATTCTCCCTTCGGATTAGATTTGCACTGTAAATGAGCGGTCTTAAGATATCGTTAGATTTTTACTATGCCCTCTAACTTTTAATGGTGAGAGATTATAGCACAACTTTATAAGTTTTAGCGGCAATACAAAAGATTGCCGTTAGCATATTTAACCTTTAAACCTCCTCTTGCCTGCACTCTTCCAAAGTGTTATCTTCCCCCCTGTTTCTATGGCGGCACTGTAGGGGCGATCTCCTGATCTCGATTTTCGCAGTGGGGAGCAAACTCCTGCATTTTACTGTTTAATCACCGGATTAATATCTCACCGGAGTTGGTGCTTATAGATGTTTTTTATGCTTCGCACAGCAATATTTATGCTTCTTCTGACTTGCAATGCTGCAGCTCTTACTGAACTCCGCACTATTCCCACACGCCCGGGTGTAACGCTTGAATTTCTCGCAATGACTCCGGAAAAGAGAGCCGGACTCGATGCGCTTATTCTCTTTCCGGGTGGTAACGGAGCCGGGGCATTTAAAGTTACAGATAATGGCGTTGTGTCCGGGTGGAATTTTCTTGTACGGAGCTCAGATCTATTTGTTGAGAACGGACTCTCCCTTTTTACAGTATCTCCGCCGTCTGATCATAACACCGGTATGAGCACAGGTTTCCGGGAGTCTTCTGAACATGCCGAAGACATCTTGTATTTAACAGATTATCTCGAAAGATCGGGATATGATCGTATTTTTCTGGTCGGTAACAGTCGTGGCACTCTCTCTGCGGCTGCGATTGGAACAAGACTTAAAGATGAACACCTTAAAGGTGTTGTTCTTACTTCCGCTCTGGATTATGACAATTTTCTGCGATGGCTCCCGCTTGAAAAGCTACAGGTGCCCGTGCTGATGGTTCACCATAAAAACGATGCCTGTCGGGTAAGTCCTATAGAAGAGGCGCGGATCACACAGGCAAGTTTGCGCTCCACCACGACCGTAGATTTTACAGAGGTAAGTGGAGGGGCATATCCCCGTTCAGCTCCCTGTGACAGTTTGAGTACACATGGCTTTTTCGGTCTGGAGGAAAAGGTTGTTCAGGTTATAACTGATTGGATAGGCGGAAAGAGTGTGCCGGATAAAATTGAGTAGTTGCTCGATAAATCCGCCGCCATTTCTAAAAGCTGGTAAAAAACTGCGTGCTCATGGAACGTTAATATGGGTAGATACAAAAAAATCTATACGCGCTTTGATTACAGAATGGCAGGATTTGTCATCGCTCTCCTTATTGCCGCTTTTATCTCTGGACATATAACCGGTAGAGCTGGGTGGTCGGTAAAGCCATCGTTTCACGATATGCTTGTGAATCATCCGAAAGAGCTCTCCGTTCTTATTACCCCAAACGACAGACGAATTAGAAAGCTGGCTGAATCATTAGGCAGTTATGAAAATGCCTACATCTACGTTCGTGACCGCATTGGAAATGATCCGTCTATTCCAGCTGTTCCTGCCGGGGATATTATTGCCGAGGGGAGGGCGAGCTGTTTCGGTAAGGCGATTCTGCTCTGCAGTATATACAGAGCTCTTGGTAAGCCTGCATCTGAGGTGCGTATTGTGATAGGTGAGGCTGATCTTCCGACTGGTGGGTTTGACCACGCATGGTTGGAGCTGGAGCATGATGGGCAGTGCTTGCAGCAGGATTCCACGAATATATTGGGGACTTTTGCGTTTGCCCAGTTTCGCGGGACAAGATATGTAGAAACATTTATTCGTGATGAAGAGTTTGTCCTCAATGACAAAAGATTTGCTATAGTTTCGCAGCTTAATCGTTTAAAGGGGACGGGTCATCCACGCTTTTAGGGTGTAAATTAAATCTACTTCGTTTGCATATAGGAAAACTGTCAATGAAAACAGCAATTTTAATTATGGCTCACGGAAGCCGTATCGCCGAGGCTAATGATGCTGCCAGAGAAGTGGCAAAAATGGTCAAAGATATAACAGGCTTTGACATTGTAGAGGTCTCCTTCAGAGAGTTGCACGAACCGAATATTCAGAGCGGTATCGATATATGTGTTGTAAAAGGTGCCGAACGAATTTTACTTATGCCGTATTTTCTTTTTCTGGGCGCACACGTTCTACATGATCTTCCTGAAGAGATCGAAGAGGCTAAAAAACGTTATCCAGGTTTGATAATGGAGATGGGGGCGCATTTGGGGATTCACCGCAAGTTAGCCGAAATTGAAGCTGAGAGAATAAATGAGGCTGTTGAAAGGTTAGGGTGGCAGTGATGGATTCACTTAAGATGAAGCCTGAAGAGATAGAGTCTGAATCATTCCGGATTATTGATCTGGAGGCTGGCGACCATGGCTGGAGTGAATACGAATGGCAAATAGTGCGGAGGGCAATACATACCAGCGCCGACTTTGAGTATGCACAGTCAATGGTTTTTTCGGATGATGCTGTTAACAGGGCAGTTTATGCCTTCAGAACTGGAACCGGGATTGTTACTGATACTAATATGGCACTTTCAGGGATCAGTAAGCCGCGTCTTCAAAAGTTCGGATCTTTGGTCTCCTGCTATGTTGCTGATCAGGATGTCTCAGACTCTGCCTGTTCTCAGGGTATTACCCGTTCCATAGCAGCGATGCGAAAGGGTGTTGCAGCTGCTGAGAACGGGATTTTTGTTATTGGTAATGCCCCCACGGCACTTTTTGAGCTGCTTAGACTTGTTGAAGCGGGTGAAGCCAACCCATCGCTCATAATCGGTCTGCCGGTTGGATTTGTTGGCGCTGAGGAGAGCAAAAACGCGCTTGCATCAGGGGGGCATGACATACCTTTTATAACCAATATAGGTCGGAAAGGTGGGTCTAATGTAGCTGCCGCAGTTGTCAACGCATTGGCAATTCTTGCGTCTAATGCTCAATAAACAGTAATGGCTAACATCATCCTTTTGGCGGTTTGTCTGATTGCCGGTATAGGTTTGAGGAAAACCGGACGATTTCCCTCTTCCACCTCTGCTGTTCTGAATGGCTTCATAATTCATATCTCTCTGCCTGCTCTCGCAATTCTTCATATTCACACATTGAAGATAGACTCAACACTTATACTTACCGGTTTAATGGCCTGGATTCTCTTTGTCACAGCCTGGTTTCTTTTTGGAACTGCGGGTAGATTGCTGAAGCTTGAGAGATCAACTGTCGGCGCTCTTGTTCTGGTTGCCGGACTCGGGAACACCTCCTTTGTCGGTCTCCCTATGATCGAAGCCTATTACGGCAAAGAGTACCTGGGAATCGGCATTATCGCCGATCAGTTCGGCTCATTCATGGTTCTCTCTACGCTTGGAATTATGGCAGCAACAATTTACTCCTCCGGCGCTGTCACTCCACGGCAGATGTTGCGTAAGATAATCATGTTTCCTCCTCTGCAGGCACTTATTCTGGCTTTTATGCTTCGTTCTGTAGATTTTCCTGACTGGTCTGTCTCTCTGCTTGAAAAGCTTGGAGGTACTATCACTCCACTTGCTCTTGTCTCGGTCGGTTTTCAGCTCAAATTCGGTGGGATGGGTGCAATGCTGAAACCTCTCTCTGCGGGGCTTGCATATAAACTTTTTTTAGGTCCAGCCGTAATTTACATACTGTACTGCGTTCTGGCAGGAACTTCGGGCTCAAATATGCAGGTCACTATCTTTGAAGCAGCGATGGCACCAATGATTACCGCAGGAATAATAGCAATTGACCATGATCTTCGCCCTCAATTGGTAGGTCTTCTGGTCGGAATAGGAATTCCCATGTCGTTTCTTACTCTTCATTTCTGGCATCTGTTTCTGCAGAGGGTTGCATGAAAAAACATCTTCGCTCAGGTTATACCACCGGTGCCTGTGCTGCAGCGGCTGCAAAAGGGGCTGCACTGATGTTGGCAAGCCAGCGGTCTGTTTCAGAAACAACCATAGAACTTCCGACCGGTGCGGCGACTTTTAAGATTGACGGGCAAACATTTTCAGATGCAGCAGCCGCTTGTTTTGTTGTAAAGGATGCCGGAGATGACCCCGATGTGACTAATGGTGTGGAGGTTCATGCGCGGGTAACCAGAACTGTTTCTTATTCAGCAGATGCTGCTAAGGTTTTTATTGCGGGTGGAAGTGGGGTTGGAAAAGTTACAAAGCCGGGTCTTGCAGTAGCGGTTGGTGATTGGGCGATAAATCCTGTTCCGCGCCGTATGATTGGTGATTCTGTCGGAGATGTTATTAGGGAGTTCAATATTCAGAATTCAATACTGAACGTAGAGATATATATTCCGGATGGTGAAGATCGCGCAAAGAAAACATTAAACGCCCGTCTGGGGATAGTCGGCGGGTTATCTATACTTGGTACTACCGGCATTGTTCGGGCTGTTTCAGCTAAAGCCTGGACTGATACAATAGATGCGGCTGTAGATGTTGCTAAAGCCTGTAACTCTGAAAATGTGGTTCTATCGACCGGACGGAGCAGTGAGAAGGCTGTGCAGGGGTGTCTGCAGCATCTGCCGGAAGAGGCTTACGTTATGATGGGTGATCATGTTGCTTATGCTTTGCGTGCCTGTGCAGAGCGTGGTTTCATGCAGCCTGTTGTTGCCTGCCAATTCGCTAAAATGCTTAAGATTGCCTGCGGCTATGAGAATACTCATGCAGTGGCTTCCGAGCTTGATCTTGAAATTTTATACAGATGGGGCGTGGCGGCAGGTTTTTCTGCGGAGAATCTTTCTATTATTTCCGGTGCCAATACGGCTCGTGAAATTGCTGTAACAAGCCGCTTTAACAGGGAGCTCGTCTCGCTGGTTGCCTTAAAAGCGGCAGCGGCTGCAGCTAAACACGCACCAGGTATTGAAATAGCTCCGCTTCTGTGTGGTTACGACGGGAGTGTTGTGCCGACAGAATAGTGGAGTGGAAAAAACAGAGTCTCTTTTCTTCAGACGGAGTGAGTGCTGCCGGATGATGGTAAGCTGTTAATCAACAACTTCTTTTAAGCCTTTGATTATTTCAACCTGCCGCTGAAAACTGTATCGTGATAAAAGCTGCTCCTGATGCTTTTCAGGCGCAATTTTAAATTTATATAGATACGGTTGGGCATCCCCGGAAATATCGATAAGTGATGCAGACACCTTAAGCAGTGTCTGTTTTTGCAGGACCGGATCGGGTAACATAAAGCGAACTGAGATTTCAGCTTCCGGGTTTATGGTAATATAACTATCGACTGTTACCCCTATCCCCTGAGTGGAAAGATCAATAAGTTCACCTGCTATCGTCTGATCATCATAAAGAATGGTCGCCTTTACAGGTGGATCAAGGTTCAAACGCACTGCTGCCCTTCTCTCGGCTAAAACCTCCACAAAACATAATTTGTTAAGTGATACGGCGTGTTTTTTTATATTGACGTACTGTGCATGAGCAAGGACCGGGAACGGGAAAAGATTGCAGCGAATAAGTGTGTAACGATCATCAGATATCGCAACTGCCTGCTGTGGATTAACGTCAAGATCAAGGTTGCCCCTTTCTACCGCAATTATGGTTGCAGGGTAGATAATGGGGAGTCCTCTGTAATAATTGGTGAGTGTTACCTTTAAGCCGTCTTTGGATGTACATTTCTCATCTATTCTTCTAAGAATCAGAGCCTGGTCATCGTCAAAGTTTGTCTGGATTCTGGTGCTGTAAAGTGATGTAAAGTCCATAAGATTCCGTGATGGTAAGTTGAAGATATCTCAAGAGATTATCTTTTAGCATATAACAAATTAAAACCGAATTAAAAAGTCAAAAGCCGGTTTCTGATTCTATTTTCCAGCGAGCTTGCTCTCCCATCGCCAGGCATCTGCTATGATGGTTTCAAGATTGTTGAACTTTGGTTGCCAGCCTGTCAATTTCCTGATTTTGTCAGCTTTGGCAATCAATGATGCAGGGTCGCCCGGGCGACGCTCTGCTTCTATAATATCCAGAGTTACGCCGCTCACTTTTCGTACAACTTCAAGAACTTCCAGCACGCTGCTCCCCTCTCCGTATCCAACATTCATTGCTGTGGATTCGCCCCCTTTCTCAAGATACTCAAGGGCGGAGATGTGTGCGGATGCAAGATCCTCTATATGGATATAATCGCGTATTCCTGTGCCGTCAGGGGTTGGATAGTCAGTCCCGTACACGCTTATGCTCTCCCTCATTCCAAGAGCCGCCTGACAGGCAACCTTTATGAGATGAGTTGCCTCAGGGGTGCGCTGACCCATGCGCGCCAACGGATCTGCACCGGCTACATTGAAATATCGTAGCGCAACATAGCTCATTCCGTGTGCTGCGGCAACATCTCGCAGCATCCATTCGCTTACCAGTTTGGAGGTTCCGTATGGGTTAATGGGTGCTTTTGTGCTCTCCTCGGAAGCTGTGCCACCTTCCGGAATGCCGTATACCGCAGCAGTGCTTGAGAATATAAAGCGTTTAACTCCCTGTCTTGCACATATTTCGAGAAGTCCCAGAGTATTTCGGGTGTTGTTTCCGTAATATTTTAGAGGCTTTGATACAGATTCAGGCGCGATAATAGCTGCCGCGAAATGCAGTACTGTTTTAAAATTATATAGCTGAAAAATTTCATCCAGTTTTTTATTGTCAGAAAGTTCCCCTTCGACCAGATGCTCACTCATGGTGAGAGCGTCACGGAATCCGGTAGAAAGATTGTCGTAAACAACAACCTTATACCCGGATTCTGTTAGCTGCCTGACAACGTGACTACCTATATAGCCGCAACCTCCGGTCACCAATATTGTCTCTGACATTTCGTAGCCCCTCTATTTTATATAACCTTTGATATTTGCAATTGCCCGCTGAAGGTGCTCCGTGTTGTGCGCCTCGATTGTCCAGACTGCATCTGGCGCTGTAGCGGTGAGCAGCGGGAAATAGCGGTTGAAGTCAATATCCCCCTCTCCGACAGGAAGATGCTCGTCGCTTTGACCGTGATTGTCATGGATATGACTCTCTACTATGTATCCACCGAGTTCTGCAAACCACTCCTCAATAGTCACCGTTGAGAACATATTCCAATGTCCAATGTCGAAGCAGTGACGTAAGCAGGGGGAGTCGATGGCATCGAGCAGAGCTTTTATTGTAGATGGCTCTTTTTCAAAAATATTCTCAACTGCCAGAATTGTCCCGATCTCAGATGCGCTTTCGACAAAGCCGCGCCAGAAATCTATGCTGTTTTTAAGCCACACCAGACGATTGTCACCATAATGAAGGTCGTCGTATCCGGGGTGTACAACTATAACGCGCGGGCGCAGTATCTTAGCTGCACCCATAACCTGTTCAATCCGGTGGCGGCTGGCACTGCGAATGCTGGAGTCTACAGCGCCGGGGTTAAGATCAAGAAAAGGTGCGTGTATGGTCGTCTCTAAACCGGCTTGATGCAGTGCGTCAGCCAGTGATGAGAGCTCTTCCTGCACAAGATGATCAAGCGCTTCCGCCGAAAAAAATACCTCTGGGTTTATCCGGTTTGTTATAGCGTAATCAAGGTGCTCTGCAAGACGTCCGTACGGTACATGGGCGTGAATTTTATTTTTCATTGTGATCTTTCCTGTGTTTTTTAATAAGTTCGTCCGAAGATGTTCGTGCGACCAGATCTTCAAGTTTGTGAATGGCAGTAGGATCCCCCAGGACGATAAGGGTGTCCCGTTCATCAATTTTTGTTTGAGAGTGCGGATTGAATACCATTTTGCCATGAACATCTTTTATTCCGACAATAATGACACCTATCTCTTTGCGAAACCCGGAACTGACAAGTGTTTCGCCCACAAATGCCGAATGAGCCGGAATGCTGATCTCTTCCATCTGCAGCTCCAGATGCTCCCTGCCTGTGGCTATTTCAATAAAATCGACTACGTTTGGGCGCAATATCGACTGTGCCATTCGATTACCGCCAATGGTGTATGGAGAAACTACTTTATTAGCGCCGGCACGCTTAAGTTTTATATCCGAACCCTCCTCACCGGATCTTGCCATAATGTACAGGTTTGGATTAAGCCCTCGCGCGGTTAGAGTGATATAGACATTTTCGGTATCAGAGGTTACTACTGAGATCAAACCTTTTGCTCTGCTGATTCCGGCTTTCAGGAGAGTTTCATCGAGAGTTGCGTCACCCTTCATGTAGAGGTATTCGTCTTCGTCCAGGCGTTCAGCTGCTTCAATATTCTTCTCTATAATTACAAATTTAAGGCCGTTTGCTTTGAATTCCTTGCAGATTAACGACCCGATTCTGCCAAAACCGCAGATTATGTAGTGGTCTTTAAGTTCGCCTATTTTCTTTTCCACCTTCTTCCTCCCGATAATACGTTGAAACTGGCCCTCAAACATGATCTGGGCAAGACTGCCGACGATGTAACCCAAAACGCTTACACCCACAACAATCAACAGCATAGTGACTATCTTGCCGCTGTCTGAAAGGTCGTGAACCTCTTTGAAGCCGACTGTGCCGAGAGTTATCACTGTCATGTAGACGGCGTCGAGAAAACACCAACCCTCTACATACATATAACCGAGCGTCCCGCCTGATATAAGTAATAGGAGAACAAAAAATGAAATTTTTAGGTGTCGGACTGGATCCATAGTCGAAGCAGATTACCTGCAAGGGTTCAAAAATACAAGCAATTTTGTTTGTATAGACTAATGGTTTTGCCGGTAGACAGTATTGTGCTTGATAATAATAAATATTTTTTATTATAGTTTGCATCTCTTTTTAAAGCTGATATACTTCACCCCGGAGCAAAAACTAATGACTGCATTCAAATCTATAGCCCTTATTCCGGCAGCCGGAATGGGTAAACGTATGGGGGCATCCATAAACAAGCAGTATCTGCTTCTGGATGGTATGCCGATAGTTGCAAGAACTATTTCGGTTTTTGAAAATTCTGATATTATCAGTTCAATCTACCTTGTAATTCCTGAAGATGAAATACCATACTGCCGTGCAAATGTAGTTGAAACTTTTGGTTTCAAGAAGGTCGTTGCCATAGTTCCCGGTGGACATGAGCGACAAAATTCTGTTATGAATGGTCTTAAAGCGATGAGGAGCAGCGTCTCTGATTCTGATGTGGTACTTATACACGACGGTGTGCGACCGTTTGTTAGCGAAGCTGTTTTGAGAGATAGCATAGAGGCGGCTCTTCATAATGATGGTGTTATCGTTGCTGTTCCGGTAAAAGACACGATAAAGATTGTCTGTGACGGTACTGTTAAGGAGACCCCTTCTAGAGAGACGCTATGGCAGGCTCAGACTCCGCAGACATTCAGGTTCGGCAAAATATTTGAAGCTCATGTTTCAGCTGAAACGGATGGTTTCTCAGGGACTGATGATGCTTCTCTTGTTGAACAGTACGGGGGCATTGTCAGCACAGTTCGTGGAGATTACCGGAATATTAAAATTACTACCCCTGAAGATATTATTCTCGCTGAGGCATTTCTCGCCAGCATGGAAAATGAGTGTAAATAATGTTGACCGAAACCAAGACCGGCAAAATTCTTATTGTAGATGATGAATACGAAATAGCACTACCTCTTAAAGAGTTTCTGGAGTACGAGGGGTATTCTGCTTTTGTGGCTTCCAACGGGGCGGTGGCTCTGGATAAACTGGTGAATGAAAAGGATTATGCTGTTGTATTGCTTGATGTGAATATGCCGGATCTTGATGGAATAACAGTTCTGAAGCGTCTAAGGGAAGGAATGTGTGATACCGCTGTCATAATGATGAGCGGTCACGGGAGTGAAGAGATTGCGGTTGAGTGTATGAGGAACGGTGCGGAAGACTATATTGCAAAACCATTTGCTCTGGAAGATATGCATCAGAGGTTAGAGCGTGCAATGGCTCACCGATTGGCGCTGATTGAAAAAAGAAAACTGCAGGAGGAGAAGGAAGATTTTATTCTTATGCTTTCACACGATATGAAGAACCCGTTGACTGCAGTAATAGGTTCTATTGATATTGTCAGGGAAAAATGCCTGGGGCCGATAAACGGTGAGCAGGAGGATTATCTTCAATCTGCAATAGATAGCTGTAATGAAGTTGTTGTTATGATAGACAACCTGCTTGATATCAGGAAGTTTGAAGCGGGTAAAATCCAAATGGCAATTAATAGCTATAACGGCAACCAGCTTATACGGAGAATTGCATCACAGTTTGCAAGGCCGGCAAAACATGACGGAATTGAACTTCTGGTAGATCTTGAGGATGGTTCGTCAGAGATTGCGGTGGATAAAAGTTCATTTAATAGAATACTTGGGAATTTACTTGGAAATGCAATGAAATTTACCCCTGAGGGTGGAAAGATATCAATATCCAGCAGAACAGTTTCTGCTTCAATGCTGCAAAGTCTTGATATACCTGTTTATACAGAGTTTCCCTCTTGTTTCAGAGAAAACGCTTTCTACTATAAAATTACCGTCAGTGATACCGGTAACGGAATCCCTGCTGATGAGCTGAATCTTATCTTTGACAGATATACCCAATTCAAGCGGAAAACTGATAGAGAGCGTGGCGGTGCAGGATTGGGGCTTGCTTATTGTAAACTGGCAATTGATAAATTCGGGGGAATAATATGGGCAAAATCTGAAGCGGGTGTGGGGAGCGAATTTGTTATCCTTTTGCCGTCTGTTTCAGAAAATAGCGGAGTCAATTAATAAAGGTGAGGGTGATTTTATATGAAGAAAACCGCGGTATTATTTTTACTTTTAATGGTTATAGCTGCAGGTTTCATTTCGCCTGAGAACAGCGTTGCTGCAACTCTCGACTTCAGTAAGGCGATAACTATAGGGAGCGGACCGAAGATGGTCATAGAATTTACTGATCCCGACTGCCCTTTCTGTCGTAAAGCTTCCAAATATTTTGAAGGTCGGAGTGATGTTACCCGGCAGGTTTTCTTTTATCCACTCCCGCGTCATCCCAAAGCGAAAGAGAAAGCTCAATATGTTTTATCGCAAATGGATCGTGCAACAGCGTACCATCAGGCTATGTCTGGCAAGATGGATAGTGTCCAGAAATTTGAAGGTATTACAGCCGGTGGTATAAAGCTACAGGAAGATCAGATGGAAATAGCGAAATCTCACAAGGTCGACTCTACACCGACATTTATGATTAATGGCAGAATTATAGAAGGTTTTGATGTTAAAAAAATTGAAGAGTCTCTTGGGAGATAGCAGCTAATTTTCCTGTTGTGTAAATCCTTTCAAAGCCCCGCTTTTCTCAATATGTTCCATCAGCGACTTTAAAATATAACCCGTAAAAACTCCGGTAGGTATTCCGGTGAGCAGAAGCACCGGAAGATAATAAAGTACCGCTCTGCTCTGGAGAAGCAGTGAGGCTGCCAGTATCTGCCCGATGTTGTGACTGACTGCTCCGACCATGCTGATGCCGATTGTGCTGAAACATTTTGTGTGGCGCAGCAGGAGTGCCATGGCAGCAGTGCTTACTACGGCACCACATATACCGAGCAGAAAAGCGGGGGAGAGAAAAGTTCCTCCGAGCAGTGAGCCCAGAAACACTCTCAGGAGGGCTACTGTCACTCCGTCACGAAAACCGTAAAGATAAAGAGCCAGCAGTGTCACTATGTTGGCGAGACCGAGTTTTACTCCCGGCAGAGGAAGTGGTAAAGGGAGGAGCATTTCAACCAGATGCAGCGAGGTGCCAAGAGCAATGAGGAGAGAGAGAAATACAAGCCTGTGAGTATTAAGGCGCATCACTGTGTTATTGCATCCAGCATGGTTCTGCCTTCCAGGCGAATCACGATTTTTTCCGGAATGCATATGATTGACTGTCCGGCACGACTTATCCACCCCTGATTTAGGCAAACCTGCCCTGCACAGTGAGCTTCGCTTACTTTAATCTTCTCACCATCCAGTTCTACTCTGAACGAACCGCTACTCCCCTCTATAGCAAAGGAGTATCGGCTGTTAGTCGGCATATTTATTTTTCTTATAATATCCCCGTTTACAGTAACTACCGCCTGAGTGGATCTCGATTTTGAGTGAAAAATAGTTGTGTTCCCGTACAGTACAAACATTAGAGAAAAAGATACGGAAAGCAGCAGGAGTAACAGATATTTATCGCCTCTGGTCATATCTGTATGATGTTTCAGAAGGGACATCAATTTTCCCTTTCAGAGATTGAGTATGCATTATACGGCGTTTGTCCGTTATGAGAAATAGATCAACCCCATCGAGATTTTCAGCCATTTGTACTGCTTTTTCGGGTGGGAGGACAAAGAAGAGGGTTGATAGTACATCCGCAAGAGCGGCATCAGCTGTTAAGGTCGTAACAGTCATGTTTTCTCCTGCGGGATAGCCGCTCCGGGGATCTATTATATGGTGGTAGCGTTTACCGTCAACTTCAAAGAAGCGGTAGTAGTCACCTGAAGTTACCGCTGACGAATCTTCCAGCTGTAGTATGGCAACTACGGCGTTCTGTTTTCTTGGATCCTTTATGCCGATTCTCCACTGTGTTCCGTGGAGGTTTCTGCCAAGTACCCTGATGTTGCCTCCCGCATCTATCAGAGCCTTACTGATTCCGCTAGCTTTAAGGCTCTGTATGGCTTTTTCTGTTGCATACCCTTTTGCGATTGCGCCCAGATCCAGCTTCATCCCCCTTTTTGCAAGAAAAGCGGTTCTCTCCTGCTCGTTCAGTATAAGATCTCTGCTGTTGACCAGCGACAACGCTGATTTAATGCTCTCCGGAGATGGGATATGCGGATTTTTGCCGCCAAAACCCCATAAATCCATCAGCGGACCAACCGTCACATCAAAAGCACCTTCACTAAGCTCGCTGTAATGTTTTGCCATCTTAAGTATCTTGAACGTATCTTTGTCGACAACAACGGGGGCAACCCCTGCCTGCTGATTGATTCGGCATGCATCACTTTCTCTGTACTCAGGCGTTCCTATCTTTGGAAAGGCATCTGTCAGGCTTGCTATTCTGTGCATCTCGCTGTAAGCAGATGCCACAGCTTCTTTCAAAGCTTCACTATCTGAACCGTACACTTTTATGCTGATCAGCGTGTCCATTAAGAAACGGTCACTGGAATATTCTCTGGTTCGGTTGCTGTAAAAAACATAGGCAGCTATCAATGTTAAAGAGAGGAACAGAACAACCGGCAGAACAATATTCCCCCTTCTCATACAGTTTTGCATAAGCCACAGGATTGGCAAGCGGGTTCTTCGTCTTTAGGTTTACCTATTTTTAGCAGAACGGCTTCTGATATGGAGTCATTTTTCTGGATCGCCCTTGTGGGACACTTTGCTGCACATATGCCGCAGTCAGTACATTTTTCATAATCTATAACGGCTAATGTGCCGCTTCCGAAATCTTCAACATGAACGGCGTTCTCGGGGCAGTTTTTCTCACATATTTTACATTTAATGCAGGCGGTAGAGCAGATAAGTCTTGCATCTTTCCCTTTATCGCTGTTTAGGCAGTGTACAACAACAGAGTGAGATACTCCGATAAGTTTCAGAGTCTGCTGGGGACACTCCACTACACATTTGTTGCAGCCGGTGCATATATAGCAGTCAACAACCGGCAGACCATCCGCACCCATCTGGATAGCTCCGAAAGGGCAGGCTCTTGAGCAATTTCCCATTCTAACGCAGCCGTAGTTGCACGATTTAGGGCCTTTAAAGCTAGCTAGAGCAAGGTGACAGTCTTCTACACCCTTATAATCAAAAAGTACTCTGCACTGTTCAACTCCGCCCTGACACAGCAGTCGGGCAACCTTACGCTCTTCATAACTTTCTGCGTCTGTCCCCATTATTGCGGCGATTTTTTCGTACAATCCAGCGCCGCCGGGAGTGCAAAGCTTTGGGTTCACTTCTCCTGCAACTACTGCTTCGGCAAAAACAGCACAACCTGCTAAACCGCACGCACCGCAGTTGGCACCCGGCATGATTTCTATTATTTTATCCACACGCGGGTCATTTTCGACAGCGAATTTTTTGCCGGCAATACCAAGGATTATCCCGAACAGAGCCCCCATTACCGCCAGACTTATAACTGCAACAAACATTTATGAAACCTCCGGAAATTCTGCTAGATAAGCCCTGAGAAGCCTAAAAAAGAGATTGACATCAGCGCTGCTATCAACAGTGCTATCGGTGTGCCCTGCATCGACTCAGGAATATCGGCATCCTCCATTCGCTCACGGATTCCTGACATCAGCACAAGTGCAAGTGTGAATCCGGCAGCATGGCTCAGGCTGTGAACCATTGCCCTGCCGAAGCTGAAATCCTTCTGGATATTTATTATTGCAACTCCAAGCACGGCACAGTTGGTGGTAATCAAGGGGAGGTATATGCCTAGAGCTTTGTATAGTGGCGGTGTGAATTTACGCATAACCATCTCTACAAACTGTACCAGGGAGGCGATAATAAGTATGAATGCTACTGTCTGCATATAACCGATATCGAACGGCACCAGAATATAGTGCCGTACAAGCCAGGTTATTGCACCGGATAGAACCAGAACAAATGAAACCGCACCACCCATTCCGAGAGATGAGCTCAGCTTTTTGGATACTCCGAGAAAAGGGCAGATTCCAAGGAATTGAGAGAGTACGATGTTGTTAATCAGGACTGCGCTGATAATTATTATTAAATATTCCTGCATATACTACCCCCTTACCAGGTGTATTTTTTCTGTAATTTATTTAATAGAGCGAGCAGGCAACCAAGAGTTATGAAGCCTCCGGGGGGTAGAATCATAAGAATTGCAGGTATGCTTTCTGGAAGTACCTGTATTCCTAGAAATGTTCCGGCTCCAAGTACTTCTCTGAAAGTGCTTACGGCTGCAAGAGCGATAGTGAAACCAAGTCCCATGCCGAGAGCATCCATAATGGATGGGATAATAGAGTTTCTGCTGGCGAAAGCCTCCGCGCGTCCAAGGATGATGCAGTTGACAACTATCAGCGGAATGAATATGCCGAGAGCTTTATAAAGTGATGGGGTGAAAGCGTGCATCAACTGATCGATCATTGTTACAAACGAAGCTATTATTACTACATACGCCGGTATTCTCACGCTTGCGGGTATGATTGAACGCATTGCCGATATAACGATGTTGGAGGCTAGCAGAACTCCTGTGAAGGCAGCACCCATACCGATGCCGTTTTCAACTGAAGTGGTTACTGCCAAAGCGGGGCAGGTTCCTAGAACAAGTCGAAAAAGGGGGTTCTCCTTGATAATCCCTTTTGTGAATTCCTGCATCAGAGTCATATTGTTTTCCTCACAAATTCAAATGGATGCTTCTTATTTCACTGGTTGACCAGCTTTTGTCATGCCATGCTTTTCGTTTCTCTTTCTGTTTGTAAAAGTGGAGATAAAATGTTCTCTGGCTGCATTTACACCTCTTGTTACAGCTTTTGAGGTTATTGTGGATGCGGTAATAGCCTGAATCTGATTCTCTTTTGAGGGGGGGGCTTTCGTAACCTCCAGTTCAACATCGCTTGCTTTATCCCTGAAACGATTCTGAAAAAGCGGATCTTTTGATTTTGCACCAAGCCCCGGTGTTTCGGTCTGGCTTAATATCTTTACGGCGGTTATTCTGCTGCTGCTCAAGTCAAAACCGGCAAGCATTGTTATAAGACCTGAGTACCCTTTTGACTGAACAAGATATATGACAGCAGCCGGAACTCCGCTTCTGTACGAAATATTTACCTCTTTAATGATCGGATCAGGTGTAGTCAGATACTTTGCAGTTTCATCTTCAACCTTCTCTCCTGCCGGATAGACCTCTTTAAAACTGCTAATTTTTTCTTCCAGAATCTGTTTTTCTATGAGTGGGGCAGCCAGTGTGTTTACATAACCTACACCAACGCCGGCAATTCCGGCAATTGTCATTAGAACCAATCCGAGTTTTAGTGTGTCACGCATTCCTCTTTACCCCCCCAAATACACGTGCTTTTGTGTAGCGGTCAATAAGCGGAGTCACCACGTTCATAAGCAGTATTGCGTAAGCTACACCTTCGGGATATCCCCCCTTCAGTCTGATCATCACTATAAGGCATCCCGATCCTATGCCGAATAGTATTCTGCCCAGCTTCGTCACAGGTGTTGTGACCCAGTCGGTAGCCATAAAAAAAGCTCCAAGAAATAGCGCTCCGCTAAAAAGATGGAAGAGCGGATACTCTATTCCGGCTCCTCTGACTATACCCGCTACTGTCGTAAGTATAAAAACAGTAGCCAGAAGAGAGAGTGGAGTTCGCCAGTCGATATGTCCGCGGTAGAGCAGGAATATCCCCCCCAGAAGGAGCGCTATTACGCTTGTCTCTCCGATACTCCCTGCTACATTGCCGATAAACAGCTGCGAGAGTTCGGGTAATGGCTGCCCTGACGCCTCTTTAAGAATGCTGAGCGGTGTCGCAGTTGTAACCCCGTCTAAAGGACTTGACCATCTGGTCATTGATACCGGAAACGATGCCAGTAGAAATGCACGCCCTATGAGTGCCGGATTAAAGATATTCTGTCCAAGTCCGCCGAATAGGTGTTTTACAATTACTATGGCGAAAGCTGAGCCGGTTGCCGCCATCCAGAGAGGAAGTGAGGGGGGGAGGCAAAGAGCCAGGAGCAGGCCGGTAACTACAGCGCTCTGTTCTCTGATCTTTACCTCTTTGCCGGAAGCCCTGAGGCATATAAGTTCAGTTATATATGCCGTAACTACACATCCAAGAACCACTTTAAGTGCCGGCAAACCGAAAAAATAGAGCCCGCAGATCAGCGCCGGAATAAGAGAGAGTATTACATCCCGCATAGCATCAGGCACGTTATAGGGGCTGTGGATGTGTGGCGATGAGGTGACTAAAAGTATTTTGTCAGATTTATTCATATCTTATGCTAGCTCCTCCGTATTACTTTGCAGCAGCTTTTGCTTTTCCAGCCATTACTGCCTGCTTGGCTCTACGAATATACTGGATCAGCGGAATCTGTGAAGGACAGACGTAAACGCACGAACCACATTCAATGCAGCTCATCACATTAGCTGTTTCAGTCTCATTCCATCTGCTTCGTTTTGCAAGTTTTACGATAGATGTCGGTTCTAGAAATGCGGGGCAGGCATCGACGCACTTGGCACACCTGACACACGGATATTCAATATGCTCTCCGGCTTTATCCGCTTTTTTCATTACAACTATTCCGGAAGAGCCTTTGACTATAGGAACATTTGTGGAAAAGACTGTTTTACCCATCATCGGTCCGCCTGAAATTACGCGTTCAGTCTCCCCTGTTATTCCTCCGCTCTCAGTAATAAGATCGCTGAAGAGAGTGCCTATCCTAACCAGATAGTTAGCAGGGTGGAGTATTCCGTCACCGCTTACGGTCACAAAACGTTCAATAAGCGGTCTGCCAAATTCTACTGCGTCTGCTACCGCAGCAGCAGTCCCGACATTATTGACTATCACCCCTACGGCAATCGGCAATCCGCCTGCCGGAACCTCCCTTCCGGTGCAACCGAAAATGAGCTGTTTCTCCGAACCCTGAGGGTATTTTTCTTTCATTACGACAATGGATATATTTGAATTGCGTTCTGCTGCTTTTTTAAGCAGAACTACAGCATCCATCTTATTATCTTCAATTGCGATTATTCCTCGATTGCAACCGACGCTTTTCATTATATACCGAAGTCCGGCAACTATTCTGTCCGGCTTTTCAAGCATCAGGCGGTGGTCGGATGTCAGATAAGGTTCGCACTCAATTCCGTTAAGAATTACGGTGTCTGCTGATTTCCCTTCTACAGGGGTGTACTTGACGTGCGAGGGGAAAGTTGCCCCCCCCATTCCTACTATTCCAGCTTCAAGAATAATACCCCTTATCTCTTCAGGACTCAGTGCAGTTGGGTCATCAGTTGGTTTTACAGTTTCAACCCACTCTTCCAGGCCGTTGTTGTCAATTACGATGCAGGGGACAAAGCTGCCGCCAGGATGTTCCATTACTTCGATTGCGACTACAGTCCCGCTTGTGCTTGCGTGTACAGGAGCGGAGACAAACCCCTTGCTGACTCCGATTTTTTGCCCTTTTTTTACAGAATCGCCCACAACAACCAGAGGAGCGCAGGGGGCGCCGATGTGTTGAGAAAGGGGTATATAGAGTCTGTCAGGAATTCGAGCCTGGATCGTCTTCAGACCTGATGTCAGCTCTTTATGCCCGTTAAGGTGGATTCCCCCCATAAAACTGCCGCTGCTCATATTTTTACTCCAATTAAAATATTGTCCGCTATTTAAAATAGTTTTTAAAGGCGATATTACTTGTTTATTGTCTGTATGTATATTCTACATACGATAGTATAGCTAAAAAAACCAGTATAATTAGTGAGCTTGTAACGTCGGTGGATGAAAACTTTAGCGGCTGCATTCTTGTGCGTGATTCACAAGCCCCAAAGCATCTTGCCTCCATGGCAGTTGCAAGCTTGTCTCCCCGTCTTACAACCCCATCAAAGAGCGGAATAAGTAATCCTACGCAACCCTTTGCCCGCTCAGTCAATCCGCCGTTTTTGAAAACCGGATTTTTTTTGATCAGCAGTTCAGTCTCTTCTGCAATTGTCGGAATGAAACGGAGAGCGATGGACAACATTGTGGTGATTTCGCCGACAGGTAAGCCAATGCGTCTCAAAGGTCTTGTCATCCACTGTAAACCGTCCATTAGAGCCAGCGGAGTTGTTGTGCCGGTTAAGAGTGATGTGCTGCTTATCATGATCGCAAGCCTGAGAACCATCTTTAGAGAGCGCTCTATCCCATCTTTTGAGATGAAGCTGAGTAGACCGTTTTCAGCTAACGGAGTGTCTGAAGTGAAAAAAAGATGAGCGATCATAGTAATGACTGCCAGATAAGCTATCGGTCTAAGTCCGTTTAACAGGCAATTTAAAGATCTGCCGGTTGTTTGAGCTATTAAGAGGGTGAAAATTAGCATCAGGGTTAGCGGAAGATAGTTTTGAAAAAACATGGCACCTGTTACAAAAAACAGCGACATGAGAAGTTTTGTTCGCGGGTCGGAACGGTGGAGCAGCGAGGAACCTGGAATATAACGCCCATTGGAGAGTATCTTCAACATGACAATGCTTCTTTTGCTGAGATATGGCGTTCCTTAATGCATCCGGCATCTATCTCCAGAACTCTGTCGGCAATCAGCAGATCCTCTTCTGTTTGTGTTATCAGTAATACTGTGAGACCGGCGGTTCTGTTTAGATTGCGAAGCAGTGCAATAATCTCATCCTGTTCGGCTCTGTTGAGCAGAGCGGTTGATTCATCTACGACTATACAGGCTGGTTGCATAGTGAGGATGCCTGCTATCGAGAGTTTCAGCTTTTGAACAGCATTCAGTAGATGTGGAGCAACCATTCCGTACTCTATCATACCAACGGTATTAAGAGCTTCGTTGACCCTTAATCGGATAGTTTCCGGGGGTAATCCAAGGTTTTCCGGGCCGAATGCAGCATCTTCCGCAACCGTTGTTCCAATTATCTGGTTGTCCGGATCCTGAAATAGCACACCTACACTCCTTCTTATCTCCCACCGCATCGTTATGTCGCAGCTATCCATCCCGTTAACTCTAACCGCACCGCTATCAGGCAGAAGGAGCGCGTTAAGCATTTTTGCGAGCGTTGATTTGCCGGAGCCGCTTTTGCCGGTCAGTGCTATAAACTCACCTTTGTAGATCGTTAAAGATATGCTGTTTAGGCAGTGGGTGTGGTGGGGGGGCAGAGTTTTAGCGTTGTAACAAAACTTGAGGTCCTGAATTTCGATAAGATTTTCGCCCGCCAGGCTCATCTCGTGTGAGCCATGTTTGGCAGGCAGTCAGTAAATAATGATATAGCCATGCGCCTCTGCTATCTTGCAGACCTCGTTCTTCTCCTGCAGTTGATAGATTTTCCCCTCCAGAGTAAATGTGTATCCGCCGTTTCCGTCCGGTTGGGCATCTGCGAGCAGTGTTTCAAACATTGCAGTTTTTACCATCTTATAACCTCTCTATGCTGTTGTGGCAGGCAGAGCGCACAGCCTCTGATAATAAATCTATATCAGCTTCGGTGGTTTGCCACGAACACATAAAGCGGGCTCCACCCGAGCCAATAAAGGAGTAAAAGTTCCAACCGGCAGCGCGAAGGGCGTCTGCAGCAGACTCTGCTATTTCGACAAAGACCGAGTTAGCCTGGCGGGGATATATAATTCGCACCCCGTTAATATCTGTGAGCCTCTGTTCCAGAAGCTCAGCACAATGGTTTGCATGGCGTGCATTTTTCAGCCATACCCCCTCTTTTAGCATTCCGATCCATGGTGCTGAAATAAAGCGCATCTTTGAAGCCAGTTGCCCAGCCTGTTTGCAGCGGTAGTCAAATTCGTCGGCAAGTCCCCTGTTAAAAAAGATGACTGCCTCACCAACCGCCATGCCGTTTTTAGCCCCCCCCAGACAGAGCACATCTACCCCTGAGCGCCAGCTTATATCGGCTGGGGCAACATTTAGAGCGACAACAGCGTTGGCAAAGCGTGCGCCATCCATCTGTACGCGCATACCGTGCCGTTTCGCCAGTTGAGATGCGTATTCTATCTCTTTCGGAGTATAAACCGTCCCGACTTCTGTAGCCTGTGTCAGGCTTAAAACCCTTGGTCTGGGGTAGTGAATATCGGAGCGGCGGGTTATGGTTAGCTCTACCTCTGTCAGATCAAGCTTCCCGTTCCTGCCGTCTATATGAAGGAGTTTGGTTCCGTTGGAAAAGAATTCAGGAGCCCCGCATTCATCGGTTTCCACGTGTGCGAGTTCGTGACAGATTACGCTGTGGTAGGAACGGCATAAAGAGGCAAGCGCAAGTGAATTAGCTGCTGTGCCGTTAAAAACGAAGAACACCTGACAGTCGGTTTCAAATACCTCTCTCAACTCCTTACAGGCGAGTTCAGTCCAGAGGTCGTCTCCGTAAGAAGAGACAAAACCGGTATTGGCCTTTTTCATCGCCTCCCAGGCTTCCGGGCAGATACCGGCATAATTATCACTGGCAAACTGGTTGTAGATAGCTTTTTGGCTGAGTTGTTGCAAAGTGATTGTTCCTGTCAGAGCAAGATCTTTCAATCGCTAATCTAACACCTGTGATTATTTGATGCCAGAAGTTTTCACATAAGTCGTTTGCAATTGTACTTTCTCTCCCGTTTCTATACTGCTTTGAGGGTGAGTGTCTGCATTCGGAAGCCTGTCTGTTATTTGGGCATTTCTTGCACATATTTTAATCAAACTAAATAACTTTTGTAAAAGTATAATAGCTTGCAACTTATTATCGTTTTGAGGTATGGAACATTTATGATGTTAGGTAGCTGATTATCTGTATCACTTGCTCAATAATTGAGCATTTTTCTTGTGAATGTTAAATATATTCTTGCAAATATAGTTCTGCGTGGGAGTCAAATTAATGCTGATAGTTGTCTGTATAAAACAGGTGCCGGATACGACACAGGTTCAGATAGATCCAGTCACCAACACACTCGTTCGGGATGGAATACCCTTTATTGTCAACCCCTATGACACCCATGCCCTTGAGGAGGCACTTCGCCTTAAAGACCGCTTCGGCTGCAGGGTTGCCGCAATTTCGATGGGACCACCTAACGCTGAAGGCACTCTTAAAAAGGCGCTTGCACTTGGAGTCGATCATGCGATTCTGCTCTCCGATCGTGTTTTTGGAGGTGCTGATACTCTGGCAACAAGCAATGTTCTTGCAGCGGCAATAACCCGTCTGCACTCTGACGTTGATGAGGTCGGGTTAGTGCTATGCGGCAAACAGACAATTGACGGTGATACGGCTCAGGTTGGTCCGGGGATTGCCAGTCGGCTTGATTATCGCCAGTTGACACTTGTTGATAAGATCGTAAATATTGATTTTCAAACAAAAATCATCAGAGTCAGCCGTAAACTTGAAGGTAGGCATGAAATAGTTGAGGCTCCGTTGCCGGCAATGCTCACTGTTGTCAGGGAACTTAATCGTCCGCGCTATCCAAAAGTACAGATGAGGCTGGCAGCTGCTGATGCTCTGGTAGAGGTCTGGAATAACAGTACGCTGCAGCTTGATGAACAGCAGATAGGACTTAAAGGCTCTCCGACATGGGTCTCAAAGATATTTTCGCCTGAGCGTGATAAAGGGGAAATTCTTGGAGATGGAAATGCTGATCCAGAGGGGGCTGCATCATTACTGGTTGAAAAACTTATGGCTAAGGATATGTTGCCTATTTAATAAGCCGCTGCGTAGTAGCGTATAGACACATTTTTTAACGTAGCTGATTTTGGAGCTTACATGACAGAAGCAAAACCAAAAGTTAAGAAGCCCCGTGGTAAAGCCAGATTGCTTGATGGGCGTTGCATAGCCTGCGGTGCTCGTTGCCAGAGTTCATGCCCGGTAAACTGCATTGAGATGACAGATTCGGGGGAACCTGTAGTTGAGACTGCCAAATGTATCGGTTGTCAAAAGTGCATTAAAATATGTCCGGCAGCCGCAATTGAAATGTTTTTTACCGATGAAGAGCTTAGGCTGCTTGACGAGTTTGCATCCTCAGAAGGGGGGGGCGAAGCTGAAGATATAGATGAAGAGGCTGCAGCACTAGCTCTCAAACTCTCCAGGTACAGGGGGGTCTGGGTCTTTGTGGAACAGACTGAAGGTGAGGCCGCTAAAGTATCATGGGAACTTCTTGGCGCCGGCGCCGGTCTTGCCCGTAGTCTGGGGGTGGAGCTGTCAGCTGTTGTTGTAGGGCATAATGTTGAGCACCTCTGTACGGAGGCTTTTGCCTACGGCGCCGCCAAAGCATATCTGCTTGATGCACCCGTATATTACCATTATCGAACTGAAGCATACGTCGAAGCTTGTTGCCATCTGATAGAAAAATACCTTCCCGAAGTCATACTTATGGGGGCGACAGGGATGGGACGTGATCTGGCAGGCGCAATCGCCACACGCGTTGCGACCGGTCTGACAGCTGACTGTACTGGACTTGCCATAGATGAGAAGCGTAATCTCATGCAGACGCGTCCCGCTTTTGGCGGCAATATAATGGCGACTATTATGTGTGACAAATTCCGCCCGCAGATGTCGACAGTCAGACCCAACGTAATGCAGATGCCTGAACGTGTTGACGGATTGGCGGGTACAATCATCCGTGATGACTTCATAGTCGCGGAAGAGAGTGTTCTAACAAAAGTAATCGAGATAATCAGGGACTCTCACGGCAAGGGTGCCGTTGATATAAACGGTGCTGATTTTATCATATCAGGTGGTCGCGGCATGATGGGCTCTGAAAATTTCGCCATGCTTCAGGAGTTAGCCGATGAGCTGGGTGGTGTAGTTGGAGCATCGCGTAGTGCTGTAGACGCAGGTTGGATGCCCGGAGATCGACAGGTTGGGCAGACCGGTAAAACAGTGAGACCAAAAATATATATTGCCTGCGGAATATCAGGCGCAATTCAGCACCTAGTCGGAATGCAGGATTCCGATATGGTTATAGCTATCAACCGTGACAGCTCTGCACCGATCTTTGAAGTAGCGACTTACGGTATCGTTGGTGACTTGTTCAAGGTTGTTCCTGCAATTACAAAGGCGATTAGGCAGTTGAAACAGAAAAATAATCCTAAAGATCCGTCAACAGCGGTCTAAAAGAAGGAATATAAAATGACTCCCAATACGTCCATATTCGCACCGCTTCTTTTTATTTCCCTTGCTCTGTTTGTAATGGGGTGCTGGAAGAGGTTTGGTCTTATTGCTCTTGGTCGCCCCGAAAACCGTTTTGACAATGCTGGAAAACGTCTCGGCGAAATGTTTTTATACGCATTTGGACAGAAGCGGGTGATATCAAAGCCATTCGGGTTCAACCACTTCATAATTTTCTGGTCATTCCTCATTCTGACTATTGCTAATACGGAGTTCATTTTAAATGGGCTTTTTCCTCATTCCATCAAGTTAATAAAATTGCCCTTTGAGCTGTATCTGCCGCTTGCCTTTATGATAGATATTGCTACGCTGCTCGCTCTGACGGCTGTAATAGTCGCTTCCCTCCGACGTTTGTTTGCCCCCCCCTATCCGGAGGCTCGTACTCTGGATGCCTTCTTTATTCTCGGGCTTATTGCAATATTGATGCTGGCTTCGTTTACCCTTAATGCAACAGAGCTTGCCGTTGCCATAAATAATTCGAAAGCTGATTCCGCTGTACTGTCAGAGGCAGCAGGCAGCGTGATGCCTGTAGCCTCCTTTATATCCGGTCTGTTGCCGCTGAATCATCTGGAGCTGATCCATTTTATTGCATGGTGGGCTCATGCTCTGGCTCTTCTGATTTTTATCTGCTATCTCCCGAACAGTAAACATATGCACATACTTACCGCTATTCCAAACTGCTTCTTCCGCCGTCTGGGAAAACCAAATACACAAAATTTAGAGGAGTTTGTTCCCGGAGCTACATTTGGTGTTGACCGTGCAGACAATTACAGCTGGAAAGACCTGCTGGACTCTTTTGCCTGTACAGAGTGTGGGCGCTGTCAGAATGTATGCCCCGCAAGCATTACGGGAAAACCACTTAATCCTCGTGCCGTAATTCATGATATAAAAGTCAACCTGCTTGAAAACGGATCTTCGCTTAAAGAGGGTAAAACTCCGGCTGTTCCGTTGATTGGAGAGAGCGGCGAAGGGAGCATATCGGAAGAGTCAATATGGTCATGTACTACCTGTGGAGCCTGTATGGAGGCTTGTCCGGTTTTTATTGAACATATGCCTAAATTAATTAAGCTACGCAGGCATCTTGTTGAGAGTGAGTCTAAATTCCCTGAGGAACTGCTTAATCTGTTTGAAAACATGGAGGGGCGCAGCAACCCATGGGGGATAGCCCCTTCAGAGCGTACCAAGTGGTGCAGCCAGCTCGATGTTAAACCTTTTGAGAAGGGAAAGACGGAATATCTCTACTATGTCGGGTGTGCAGGTTCATTTGATTCACGCAACAAACACGTTAGTGTTGCAATGACTCAACTTCTTGATAAAGCTGGAGTTTCATGGGGTATTCTTGGCAAGGATGAAAAATGTTGTGGCGATAGCATTCGCAGGCTTGGAAATGAGTACGTTTTTGATCGTATGGCAAGAGAAAACGTCACCATGTTTATTGAACTCGGGGTTAAAAAAATTATTACTCAATGCCCACACTGTTTTAGTACTCTGAAAAACGACTATCTGCAGTTCGGGCTTGATCTGGAAGTGCTTCACCATACAGAGATGCTTAATAGTCTGATACAGGAGGGGAAACTCGTTGTAGATAAAAAGACGGAAGAGATGGGGATCGCGCTGTTTCATGATTCGTGTTATCTGGGGAGGCATAATGATGTTTACGATGCTCCGCGCACTCTTCTGGAAGCAGCTACCGGTAAAGCTCCGGTGGAGATGGATAGAAAAGGGAGCGATGCTTTCTGCTGCGGTGCAGGTGGCGGGAGAATGTGGATGGAAGAGCATATCGGCGAGCGTATCAACTTGACGCGTGTGAATGAGGCGTTGGAAAAGAATCCGGATACTATCTGCGTTGCGTGCCCCTACTGCATGACAATGTTTGAAGATGGTTTGAAGGATATAAAAGCAGATGGTGTTAAGGTTCGTGATGTAGCAGAGGTTATGGCTGAAGCTCTGTTACGTTGACATTCTGCTGGCTGATATGCTGTAGTACTGAGAAATTAATCTTCAAGGGGTGCCAGTATGGAACTTATAGGTACAGCTTTAACTTTAAGCGAACTCGTTTCATATCAGGATGGTTCGGTTGTAAGCAAGACATTGATCGACAAAAAAATAGGTACGTTGACTATGTTCTCTTTTGGTGCGGGGCAGGGACTGAGCGAACATACAGCTCCATTTGATGCAGTTGTTCAGGTGGTCGATGGTGAAGCAGAGGTGGTCATAAACGGTGAGTATCAAACTGTCTCTGCAGGACAGATGATCATAATGCCTGCGAACATAGTGCATGAGTTGAAAGCTGTTAAACCATTTAAGATGTTGCTTACCATGATTCGTGCCTGACAGTTTGAGGGTTTAGAATTTTCGTTGATGCAGCCATTGCAAATCAGTAATTGCAATGGCTGTATCTATTTAAAATATCTATTGAAAATTATCGGAATTATTCCGTGTCGGAGTAGCCCCTTAAACCCCTCAAATCCTTCATATTTGTGTCCATAAAATTGGATTGACAGATGTTTGCAATGGGTTTAGCCTCAACCTTTTGCGTCAATTCATATCATCATCTCAGCCGTTTTTTTAATCAAAGTTGTAGATGCGAATATTAAACATATCTATAAAGGAGTTGCTGAGCCTTTGCCTAATCCTGTCTTGTTAATTTCTGGACGGAGATGCTGATAACCTGGATTTTGCTTTCAGGGAGCAGTCTGGAGGATCATAACAAAAAGCCATGAAACATCTTTCAATAGTAATACCGGCATACAACGAAGCTGATAATATCTGTGCTTTAATAAAAGAGATAAAGCAACTCAATCTGGATTATTCGTACGAAATAATTGTAGTTGATGACGCCAGCAGCGATTCTACATATAACAATGCGCTTGCATTGAAACCGGTTGTTCCGGAGTTGCGACTGATTCAGCATGAAACAACTTCCGGTCAGAGCGCAGCGGTTGCAACAGGAATAGAGTATGCTGAAGGTAAGTTTATAGCGACAATGGACGGAGACGGTCAGAATAATCCTGCTGATATTCCCGGACTGCTCGATACTTTGATGAACAGCAGCAATTCTAAACTGCGAATGGTTGCCGGATTCAGAAAAAAAAGAAATGACCCCGCCTGGCGCATCATATCTTCAAAGATAGCCAATTCGATTAGAGGTTTTTTACTGGGTGATCAGACCCCGGATACTGGATGCGGACTTAAACTGTTTTACCGCTCAGCCTTCCTCAAATTGCCCTTTTTTGATCATATGCACCGCTTTCTGCCTGCTCTTATCCAGATGCAGGGTGGAGATGTCGTCTCAGTTGAAGTCAGTCACAGATCCAGAATTCATGGTGTGTCGAAGTACGGAACTCTTAACCGGCTCTGGGTCGGCATTATTGATATAATTGGTGTCTCCTGGCTCCGGCTGAGATCAAAAAAAATTGAAATAAGGCGGTGCGCTTAATGAGGCTGACAGAGTCTGCCTGGGTCACGATAGGGCTGGTTGGCCAGTTCTTTTTTACCATGCGTTTTGTTGTACAGTGGATAGCAACAGAAAAAAAAAGGAAGAGCGTTGTACCAGAAACATTCTGGTATTTCAGTATAGTTGGATCACTCGTGCTGCTCGCTTATTCAATATATCGCAAAGATCCGGTTTTTATCCTCGGTCAGTCATTCGGTACTACAGTATATTTGCGGAACCTTTATTTTATAAATAAGGAAAAGAAAGATGTCTCTCCTTAAGAAATTATGGTTTCCTTTTCTGATAATTGCGATTCCGGGAATTATAATTTCTCTCCTCCTCCCTTATTTTCCGGTTGATGAAACACGTTATCTCTCTGTCGCCTGGGAGATGAATCTTTATGACTCCTACATAGTACCTATACAGAACGCTCTTCCGTATTCGCATAAACCACCGCTCCTTTTCTGGCTCTTTAATCTGGATTGGGCAGTTTTCGGGGTTAACGGTTTAACCCTTCGTTTCATTCCTATTCTATTCAGCCTGTTGAATGTCTCCCTGATTTACAAAATCTCCCTTCTGCTCTGGAATGATGAAAAAACAGCTGCATATGCATCTGTCATAATATCTTCAACATTCTCCTATCTCCTTTGGTCAGCATTGATAATGTTTGATATAGTTCTGACTTTCTGGATTCTCCTGTCACTTTTCGGGCTACTTTCTGCGGCAAAAAATAGTGCGTTGAAATATTGGGTTCTTGTCGGTATAGCCTTTGGAGGTGGGATACTCACCAAGGGGCCGGTTATCTTTGTGTACACCCTTCCTGTGTCACTTCTGGCGTTTTTATGGATACCTGAACAAAAATTTGTAAAGAAATGGTACGCATGGTTGACTTTGTCGGTTTTTATCGGGCTTGCTGTTGTTCTTGTCTGGCTGATACCGGCGGCAATGACAGGGGGGAAAGCATACAGGGAGGCTATATTGTGGGGGCAGACCGTCAACCGCGTGGCAAACTCCTTTGCACATCAGCGCCCTTTCTGGTGGTATCTGCCATGGCTGGCTCTGTTGTTACTCCCATGGATTCTAATACCGTCAAGTTGGCGGGACCGCTCGCGGAAAGAGTATGACGGAGGGCGTCGCTTTATTATGCTCTGGGCAGGTTCATCTCTTGTACTTTTATCATTGATAAGCGGCAAGCAGGTTCACTATCTTATACCGCTTATGCCGGCATTCGCTCTGCTGTTTGCAAGAAATATATCGATGGCGGCATCAGATGAAAACAGAGCGGTTCTCCGAAATCCGATTGCTATGTTTTATGCCCTGCTCGGAATCGCGGTATTTATACTCCCTTTTATTAAACCTATCCCCTTTATTGCTAATATTGGTATCCCTGTTACGCGTTGGTTATCTGCAGGACTTCTGGCTATTGGTCTGTCACTTTTCTTTGTCCGGTCTCACTCGGTAACCCGCCTTATTTATAGTACAGCTCTGTCGTCACTTGCTCTTCTTGTAATGATTCTGTGCGGTGGCAGCACTTTTTTTCATAAATATGATGTAACCGATATTTCACAAAGATTGAAAGAAAAACAGGAAGATGGCTATACCATACTTCACTACGGGAAATATCACGGACAGTATCAATTCATCGGAAGATTAACCAGGCCTTTGCTTGAGCTTCACACAAAGTCGGAAATTACAGGATATGCGGCGGAGTATGAAAAGGTTGCTCTTATAACCTACGAACCATCGGATGAAGTGGTAAATAAGGAAGATATTTATTTTCAGTACCCTTTCAGAAACAAAAAAGTTATTTTGTGGAATAAATCAGGAATTGGTAATTTAAAATTGGTTGACCCGATCTATCCAATCCAGCCTGAATGATGGAATAGTTTTAGATATCTCAACAATCGGCAGCTTGTTGCCAGTAGGTGGAGTTTTAATGGAGAGAACCGCAGTACTTCTATTACAGATGGGGGGGCCTGATTCGCTTGAATCGGTTGAACCCTTTTTATACAATCTGTTCTCTGACAGGGACATCATAAAAATCGGTCCTGCTTTGCTGCAGCCCTTTATTGCTAAAATGATTGTGAAGCGCAGGGCTTCAAAGAGTGCCGCCAACTACGCTCAGATAGGAGGGAAATCGCCGTTAAGAGAGTTGACTGAGCAGCAGGGTGGAGCTCTTGAAGCGCTGCTTGGAAGCCAATATCGATGTTTTCCAGTCATGCGATACTGGCATCCTTTTGCCGCTGAAACTTTGGCTGCGGTTGAAAAAGAGGGGATTAAGAAAATAGTAGCGCTTTCGCTATATCCGCACTATTCCAGAGCTACCGGCGGATCGAGTTTTAATGATCTGGATCGTTCTCTAAAAGCGTATCGCGGAGCCTTTACTCTCAGGAAAGTGCGTCACTTCTTCGATCATCCGCTGTATATTAAAGCGTTGTCTGAAAAAATTGAAGATGGTTTAAAGTCTTTTGCAGATCGGTCACGGGTGCAGCTCTTCTTCTCCGCTCACTCACTCCCGCAGTCCTTTATTACCGATGGAGACCCATATCTCGAACATATAGAGAGTACGGTCAGATTGGTTATGGAGCAGTTCGGAGGTTTGTCTCACCACCTTGCATTTCAGTCGCGAGCCGGTCCGGTTAAGTGGCTCGAACCATCTACAGAAGAAAAGCTTAAAGAGCTCTCGTCGACTGGGCAGACAGATGTTCTAGTGATTCCGCTCTCATTTGTTTCTGATCATATTGAAACTCTTCACGAAATTGATATTGAGTATGCGGAAATGGCTCGTCATCTGGGGATTAAGAATTTCCGTCGTATGGAATCCCTCAACAGCTCTCCGCTATTCATTCAATGTCTGGCTCAACTGGTTAGGGATGCATCTGCCTGACATTGATTTTGGTGGTTATTTAACTTATATTGCAGCAGAAAAAAACATCTGGAGGATATTATGTTTAAAAGATTTCTAGGCGCAGTAGCTCTTATCTGTTTGATGGCTGGTCTTGCTTCTGCAGAGGTTAAGAAAAATCCGGTTGTAACTATGGAAACAACTCTTGGTAATGTGAAGATCGAGCTGTTTGAAAAAGAGGCTCCGCTAAGTGTTAAAAACTTTCTTGATTATGTAAAAAGCGGTTTTTACAACGGAACCATATTTCATCGTGTTATTCCGGGATTTATGGCTCAGGGTGGCGGTTTTACGCCGGATCGCAAACAGAAGAGTACCAACGCACCGGTTAAAAATGAGGCTGCCAATGGTTTGAAAAATGATCGCGGCACTATATCAATGGCTAGAACATCAGCCCCGGACAGCGCAACCTCTCAGTTTTTTATTAACGTGGTAAATAATGATATGCTTAACCGACCTAATCCTGATGGAGCCGGTTATGCCGTGTTTGGCAAGGTTGTCGCCGGAATGGAAGTTGTGGATAAGATTGTTGCGGTTAAGACACAAAATGTGAATATGGTATTTCAGAACTTTCCAGAAACTCCGGTGTTAATAAAGTCGGTTAAACTGGCTAAGTAGGAGAAAACCATGGGTAAAACTGAAGAGCTTGTCAGGTGGGGTTACGAGCAGAAGTGCCGTAAAGCGGTTGATTCGCTTCAGAAACACGGATTCAAGGCTGTTTACTGTGCGAATCAGTCAGAGGCGTCGGAATATATAATTGCGGAAGCTGACAGCGCCGTAACTATAGGTTTCGGCGGCTCAATGTCGATTGCCTCACTCGGTGTGGAACGGGCTCTCTCAGAGCTGGGGAAAGAGATACTCAATCACGCCTCGCCGGTTTTATCCCGAGAAGAGAAAATGGAAGTAATGAGACGCCAGCTGACCTGTGATCTTTTTCTCTCCGGCTGCAATGCGCTGACTCTTAATGGAGAGCTTGTAAATATTGATGCAACCGGAAATCGAGTCGCAGCAATGTTCTTTGGTCCCCGCAAAGTTATTGTTGTCGCCGGACGTAATAAACTCGTTGGCGGAACAGCTCAACAGGCTGTTGAACGGGTTAAGGGATATGCAACTCCGCTCAATGCGAAGCGTCTCAATTTCAACACGCCATGTTCAGCGAGCGGATTCTGCAATGACTGCAACTCTCCTGATAGACTCTGCAGAGTTACCACGGTAATTGATAGACGTCCACGCATGACCGACCTTCATGTGCTGGTAGTAAACGAAGAACTCGGGCTGTAAATGAATCAGGTCAAGCAGTTAATCTCTGCGCTGCTTGACGTTTTTCTCCCCCCTGTCTGTCATATCTGCCGAACCTTCATCCCTGACTCCGAAACAGTTCATATCTGCCCCGACTGCCTAGTGGGACTATCCCGCTTGTCATCTCCGATATGTCCAAAATGCGGAATTCCCTTTTCCGGAGCTGGTGAAGATCATCTTTGCGGGTCATGTCTCTCCTTCCCGCCGGCATTTGATAGAGGAAGGGGGGCATTCCTCTACGAAGGTGCGATTCGGGATCTTATACATGCTTTTAAATATAATCAGAAGATACATCTTCGATACCCGCTTGCCATGTTGACCCTTCAGGGAATAAGCGATTTTCAGAAAGAAAATGAGTTGGACATTATAATACCGGTACCCCTTCATCGTAAGCGTCTTAGGCAGCGCGGTTTTAATCAGGCTGTTCTGCTTGGGCAGATAATGTCAAGAGTACTTTCGTTGCCAATGCTGCCCGACGCTATGACAAGAGTACGTTACACAGAGCCACAGGTAGAACTTTCAAGCTCTGAACGTCGCCTTAATGTGAAAGGTGCTTTTTCTGTTAAAGATGGAAGTTCTGTTGCCGGGAAGCGTATTCTCCTGCTAGATGATGTGATGACAACAGGAAGTACAATGGATGAGTGCTCCAGAGAGCTTAAAAAAGCCGGCGCTGCGAACGTAACAGCTATAACGATTGCACGTACTCCGAAATAGTTACGAACTTAAGCTTGTCAATCTAGCCTGATTCTGTCCCTCTCGACGTTTTGCAATAAATAGTATTTACTTGACAATTTCACTCTGCTTCCGTAAATATTTGTCTGATTTTAACTTAAAACAAGGAATTTTGTATGCGCCTTTCCACTAAAAGCAGGTACGGCTTAAGAGCCATGTTTGATATAGCCTATAACTGCGGTCCCGAACCTGCACAGATTCAGGATATTTCAAACCGCCAGCAGATATCACCACGCTACCTTGAACAGATATTTCAAAATTTGAAACGTGCGGGGATCCTTAAGAGTAAGCGCGGTCCGCAGGGTGGATATATGCTTTCTCGCGCTCCGGAGGAAATTACAGTTCTTGATATACTGAATGCTACTGAACAGGATGTACTGCTTGTTGATTGTGCAGGCACTACCCCGAAAAAACTTCGTAGAAAAATTGAGTGCCCTTTTGAAGGTAAGTGTATTACCCAGACGGTATGGGCTGAGGCAAATTATATGCTGGATACCCTCTTTGGCGGTATGACCCTCAAGACCCTCTGTCAGCGAGCGAGCGACATGGAGATAAAAAAAGAGGTGTATTAAACACCCCCGTAATCTGTTTAACCATCCAACTTTTTTCTGTCTTGCAATTGTATACAGACCGGCATATTATCCCCCTCGTTTTTAAGGGGGGCATTTATGCTTGAAACAGTAGATTTTTATCGCGAAATTCTGGACAATCTTTACGATGGAATTTTCTTTGTGGATAAAGAGGGTTGCATCACTTACTGGAACAAAGGAGCTACAAGCCTCACCGGTTATAAACCATCAGATGTTCAGGGCAGAAACTACTGCGATATTTTTCAACCTCTTGATAAACATGGAAATCACCTCTGCGAAAGCGATACATGTCCCATAAGGCGTGTATTTAACATCTCAACACTGACTGAAGTTGAGGCATATATATGCCACAAGGAAGGTCATCTTCTTCCAATTTCAATAAGAATCGCCCCTGTTCGTCATGTAAGCCAGCAGTACGTTGTAGCTGTCGAAATCCATAGCAGCAGTTCGCCACGCTACGCAATGCGTCAGAGGCTTGAAGAGCTTCAGGATATGGCAATGCACGACCCGTTGACCGGTATTGCAAATAGGCGCTTTGTGGAGATAAACATCGGTGCGAGACTTGAAGAGTTGAAAAGGTACGGTTTTGATTTTTCAGTTATGTTTATTGATGCGGATCACTTCAAACATATTAATGATACTCACGGTCATGCGGTAGGTGACCGCATTCTCAAAATGATCAGCGCCACTATAGCGAACAGCCTTCGGTCGTTCGACATAATAGGGCGATGGGGTGGTGAAGAGTTTATCGTTCTTCTGATAAACCCGAAACCGGATAATCTGTTTAAACTGGCTGACAGACTGCGCAAGCTTGTTGAGAAATCGGCGCTTACTCTTGAGTCTGCAGAGGTATTGCAGGTTACAGTTTCAATCGGGGCAACAGAGGCAAAAAGCAGCGATACCCTCGATTCATTGGTAGACCGTGCTGATAAACTTATGTTTGAAAGTAAAAGGCGTGGCAGAAACAGGGTGTCTATCGAATTAAGCCATTGATAAACCGGTCTTTTACAGGTCAAGAATCATTGCATTTTCGTCGCAGTCGGGAAATTTTGGGCATTTTATACAATCACCCCACACCTTATGCGGCAGCTCTGCCTTGTCAACCAGTCTAAAGCCGTGCTTTGCAAAAAAGTCCGGTTTGTAGGTTAGGCAGAAAATACGCTTCAGCCCGATTTCCCGTGCTTCAGATATGCAGGCATCAACGAGCCTGCCGCCGATGCCTTGACGACCAGCCTCCTCTGTAACAGCAACAGAGCGAACCTCCGCCAGATCTTCCCACACTATATGGAGCGCAGAAGCTCCAAGTAGAACCCCATCCTTTTCAACGACATAAAAATCCCGGATTGATTCGTACAACTCCGAAAGCGATCTGGAAAGCATATCTCCACGACTTGCAAAAGTCATAAGCAGTTTTTGGATGTTTTTAACGTCAGCAATCTGTGCTTTTCTAAGCATGGCAAATCCCCTTTATTTATCTGATGCCAACATTTACAAGGCGTGGTTTCAGAATCCTCATAAGCTCATCTGGTGCGAGTCCCACCAGATATCCGCGCTTTCCGCCATTGATATATATCTTCTGGAGTTCTGTTATACTCTCTTCCATATAAACAGGCATTTTTTGACGAGTACCGAATGGTGATGTTCCACCCACCATGTAACCGCTATATTTCTGGGCTGTTTCAGGCGGACATGGCGAAATCTGCTTTACTCCGAGTTCTCGTGCCAGCTCCTTTGTAGAAACTTGCAGGTCGCCGTGCATCAACACAATCAGCGCCCTATGATTCTCATCCTCCATAATCAGGGTTTTAATTACGGAATGCTCGTCAAAACCGAGCTGGCGTGAGGACGCAGCTGTTCCACCTTTATCCTCGTAAGCATATATATGATCGCTGAATATTGTATTCTCAGCCCTAAGCTGCCGCACTGCAGCGGTTACCGGTGTTTTCTCTTTAGCCATATCAACATATCCTCGGTAACTGCTCGCCGGAGAGCATATCCACTGATCTTACACCGCCGACAACAGTCTCCATCTGAACCCGTCCGGCAGGAGATTTCTCAACAGTACCTATGATTGCAGCATTTACTCCAAGTGGGTGTTTTCTAAGTGATGCAAGCGCCGCTTCAGCGGAATCGGGAGAGACAAAAGCCAACAGTTTACCCTCATTTGCCACAAAAAGCGGATCTAGACCAAGAATGGAGCAGACTCCGCGTACTGCAGGCTTAACAGGCAGAGACTCTTCATGCAAAGTGATTGAAACAGCGGACTGCTGGGCTATCTCCTTGATAGTAGTAGCGACCCCCCCCCTTGTCGGGTCGCGCAGAACATGGATGGAAGAGCCAAACTCAGTAATGAGATATGATATAATGCCGTTAAGTGCGGCAGAATCACTTGTGATTTCAGTGTCAACATCCAACCCTTCCCGACCTGCCATGACCGCAATTCCGTGGTCGCCGATAGTACCGTTTATTATTACGACATCTCCGGGCTGTGCATTTGCTCCGTTTATCTGAAAGTTATGTTCAATAACCCCGATCCCTGATGTGGTTATAAAAATCTTGTCGGCTTTGCCGCGCGGCACGACCTTGGTGTCTCCTGTAACAATTTTAACTCCGGCGCTATCTGCAGCGGAGCGCATATCTGCAAGGATCGTTTTAAGGTCGTCCTTGCTGAACCCCTCTTCAATAATAAGCCCTGCACTCAGCCATAGCGGTTTTGCCCCCATCATGGCGAGATCGTTTACTGTCCCGTGAACTGCAAGGCTTCCGATTGTGCCACCTGGGAAGAATATCGGATCAACAACAAAGGAATCAGTAGTATAGGCAATTTTTCCGGAAAGCTCCCCCAAAACGGCGGCGTCGTTCTGACCGGAGGAGTCAATTCCGGTTAATGTAGGTATAATCAGCTCGTCGAGCAGTTGGTGTGAAAGTCTTCCGCCGCTACCGTGACCGAGTAGGATAATGTCATTATTCACGCGATATTCTCCTGAAAATTTCTGCGAGGATAGCACGAATCAGTAATCATGTCACTTCAGCTTTTTACTGCGTTAAGAAATTTATCACCAACCGATTCAGCATACAAAACGCCCCCGCTGAACATTCAACGGGGGCGTTATCAAAAGGGTTCAAGCTTTAAGGTTTTTATCCCAGAATCGACTTCATATCTTCTTCAACTGTTGTTATTGGAGCAATATTGAAGGTTTCAACCAGGAAGTTAAGTATATTAGGTGTTACGAACGCCGGTAGCGAAGGTCCAAGCTTGATGTTCTTTATACCAAGGCTGAACAGAGTCAGCAGGATAACAACCGCTTTCTGCTCGTACCAGGATAGAATCATTGATAGCGGCAGTTCGTTAACTCCGCACTCGAAAGCCCCTGCAAGTGCCAGAGCAATTTGAATTGCCGAGTACGCATCATTACACTGACCGATGTCAAGAAGGCGTGGTATTCCGCCTATGTCGCCAAATTCAAGTTTGTTAAACCTGTATTTGCCGCAGGCAAGTGTCAGTATGACGGTGTCCTGCGGTAGTTTTTCAGCAAATTCAGTGTAGTAGTTACGTCCCGATTTAGCACCATCGCAACCGCCTATGAGGAAGAAGTGCTTGATAGCTCCGGACTTGACGGCGGCAATAACCTTGTCAGCCACTCCCAGTACAGCGTTGTGCCCAAAGCCTGTAAGAATTTCCTGCCCCGGATTTTCCGGAAAGCCTGGGAGCTCAAGAGCTTTGTTGATTACTTCGGAGAAATCCCAGCCGTCTATATGCTTCACATCCGGCCAGGCTACAAGACCCCAGGTGTAGAGACGATCTTTATAACTGTCTGCCGGTTTCTGGATGCAGTTGGTATTAAAAATGATCGAGCCAGGGAAATTCACAAACTCTTTTGCCTGGTCCTGCCATGCGCCTCCAAAGTTGCCAACCAGATGTGTATATTTTTTTAAACCGGGATAGCCGTGGGCAGGTAGCATTTCGCCATGAGTATATACGTTGATGCCTTTCCCTTCAGTCTGTTTGAGGAGCTCTTCGAGCATCTTCAGATCATGTCCGGTAACAAGAATCGCTTTTCCTGCCTTAGTGCCAAGTTGAACGGCTGTAGGTACAGGATGCCCGTATGCATCGGTATGAGCGGTATTCAATAGACCCATTACGGTAAGGTTCTGTTTGCCGCACTCCATTGACAGGCCGACAAAATCCATCAGACCAAGGTTTACATCAGTTGTTGCTGCCAGTGCCTTCTGGAAAAAAGCCATTACATCATCGTCGGTTTTGCCAAGAATCATGGCATGATCCATATAGGCAGCCATCCCTTTCAGACCAAGGATCAGGATTTCTATAATAGATCGCATATCTTCGTTTACATGAAGAGTGCTGAGCCCGTGGGTCTCCCCCTGAGCTATCATGCCGTTAAGGTCATCCGCCGGTTTCCAGTCCGCAAATGCGCCGGAGAGAGAAACGCCCGAAGCGGCCTTTGCCTTCTCTTTCAATTCGTAGCACCGCTTGATCATCTCTCCGATGCGGACGGAGTCAAAATCCACGTTTGTTACGGTTGTAAAGAGCCCTTCAATAGTGAAACGGTCAATCTCTGCATTGCGCCCAAGTTTGTCTGCATAAAGAGCCAGGCTTTTCAAACCGTAAAGCAGATGATCCTGCAGTGCTGAAACATCCGGCTTTTTGCCGCAGACACCTGAAATGTTGCACCCGACTCCGTTGGCTGCCTGTTCACATTGATTACAAAACATACCCATTTTCTGTTCCCCCTTTTGTTTTTGTCAACTCGAATGGTGAGTTTTTCCGATATTTATGATAGGAGAGTATAGCATCCTTAATGCGAAATACTTGACTGTAGTCAAAAAATACTTTTTTGAAGGAGAAAAAGATGTCTAAAGTCTTTTTTGGTGATCTACGTACGGGGCATAAAGAGAATCTTTTTGATAAAATAGCTAGATTACTGCTTTCAGCAGGGCTCCGGCAAACTGTTGCTGAGGGTGATCTTACAGCTGTTAAAATCCATTTTGGAGAGAAGGGGAACCATACATACCTCCGGCCGGTTTTTGCCCGCCGTGTCGTGGAAGAGATTAAAAAACTCGGCGCGATACCGTTTCTTACGGACTCCTCAACGCTATATCCAGGAGAACGAAAGGAGGCTGTTTCGGCTCTGGTATGCGCGATTCAGAACGGTTTTGACTACGCCTGCGTCGGCGCTCCGCTGATTATAAGTGACGGGTTGCGCGGTGTGACTGAAACTGAGATTGCAATTGATGGAGAGCTGCTTGAAAAGACTTATATTGGTACCGAGATAGTAGAGGCGGACTCCATAGTAACTATGACTCACTTCAAGTGTCATGAACTTACCGGTTTCGGTGGAGCTGTTAAAAACATAGGTATGGGGTGCGCCAGTCGTAAAGGAAAGCTAGTTCAGCACTCGACTGTCGCTCCAAAAGTATCTGAGAAGGGGTGTATAGGGTGTGGAATCTGCCCGCGCTCTTGTGCTCACGGTGCGATAAAGTTTCTGTCTGGCAAGGCATTCATTGATTCTGAAAAATGTGCAGGCTGTTCACGCTGCATAACTGTCTGTCCGGTTAAGGCAATCAATATACAGTGGAATGCCGCCGCAGATATGGTTATGCGGAAAATGGCTGAATATGCTAAAGGGGCGCTTACAGGCAAAGGGGGGAAAGCCATATACATAAACTTCATTACCCAGGTGTCACCAGCCTGTGATTGCTACGGTCACTCAGATGCCCCGATTGTGAATGATATAGGTATATGTGCTTCAACAGATCCTGTTGCTATTGATCAAGCCTGTGCGGATCTTGTTAATAGTGCGAGAGGTAATGAAGGCTCTGCTCTTCAGAGCGGACACGAGCCGGGTGGAGACAAATTTCGCGGCTGCTGGCCGGAAATACCGTGGGAGGTTCAGCTGGAACATGGTGAAAAGATCGGTCTTGGAACCAGAGAATATGAACTTGTCAAAATTTAAGACTAGGTAGCGTTCTCAATTAATGTTTCCCTTACACTTTCCGATAAGTGGTTAAAAACCATTTCTCGGAGGGTTGCAGATGGATAGAATCATTTTACGAGACGATCAGTGGGAACGCCTTGAGCCG
>JAQUHA010000009.1 GCA_028683855.1 Desulfuromonadaceae bacterium | reverse complement strand
CGCACCGCATCGAGATAACTCCTCTGCGTCTTAGGCGAATACCCCGCCAGTGCCAGATCCTCGATCATCCTTCGTCTCAACTCTGTCATGATTGTTTCTCCTCTTTTGGTTTAGTCGGCCCTCAGGCTGTAAAAAACCTATCATGACAAGGAGATATCTCAATCAGGGCAATAAAAAAGGCAGCTCCGAAGAAAGCTGCCCAATACCTGTTTAGGTGCGTTGATTTTAAATTAGTCTTTGATTTTATTGCCTTTTTTCTACCGCGAAGCGGTTTAGTTCAACTCTGTTTTAAAGGATTACAGGCTTTTGAGTTTAAGCTTGAATAAAAGCAAAGTTGTGCTATCTTGTTATAGCTAGACAGGCTAGATACGACAGTGGGGGTTGATATGAAAACAGATAAAGTTTTACGCACGTATCACGATCGGGAGTGGCAACTCCAGGAAGCCAAGAATCGTTTGAGCCAGGTGGTCGATTCGGCTCTGCGTGATGGTCCCCAAACCATTACCTTAAGGGGTAAGCCAGCAGCGGTAGTTGTCTCTTTTGAAGAGTACCGGAAGCTGACGCTGCCACGAGTCGGTTTATCAACTTTTTTCGAACAATCCCCACTCTACGGCGTCGAGCTTGACGTTAATCGAAGCGCCGATCTACCGCGCGAGGTGGAGTTGTGAAATACCTTCTTGATACCTGTTTGATTTCCGAATTGGTAAAAAAGATGCCAAATTCAGCTGTTATAAGTTGGCTGAATGAGCAGGATGAACAGAACCTTTACCTCACCGTTCTCACCATCGGTGAGCTGCAAAAGGGTATCAGCAAACTCCCTGACAGCAACAGAAAAGACGAGCTTCAATCATGGGTAGAACACGATCTTACCCTGCGATTTACAGGACGTATTATTGATATAAATATGGAAGTCGTTCTGATCTGGGGAAAGATGCAGGGAGAATCTGAAAATGACGGGAGGACTCTTCCGGTTATGGATTCTCTAATCGCTGCAACAGCAATTGCTCACGGTATGGTCGTAGTTACGCGTAACGTCAAGGATATCGAGAGATGTCAGGTCAGGATTTGTAATCCTTGGGGATGAATGGCAGCAATTCATGTTTTCAGGCGATTTATCTTTTGAATAATCTTACTTCACACCTCATATAGGAAAACTCCATGACGATTTCACTGGCTGACCTTCTCAAAGATGTTTTCGAGGAGCTGTTCAAGCTGATATAGCACTAGATAAAGTAGCAACTATTTCCCTTTTGGAAACTGCTACCGACACTGTAGCAAAGATGTTTTGGAGGAAATCATGACCTTAACCACTACAGATGACGTAATCATCTATAAATCTCCCGATGGTTCAGCTTCCTTGGATGTTCGACTTGATCACGAAACAGTATGGCTGTCTCAGGCTCAATTGGTTGAGCTTTTCAAGAGAGATGTTTCTGTTATTTCAAGGCACATCAGGAATGTTTTTGTCGAAGGAGAACTAGATGAGGTGAGCAATTTGCAAAAAATGCAAATTGCTGGTTCAACCAGGCCCGTAGTTTTTTACAGCCTCGACGTCATCATCTCCGTCGGTTACCGAGTCAAATCAAAACAGGGCACTCAATTCCGCATCTGGGCCAGCAAAATTTTGAAAGACCACATCGTCAAAGGTTACACCATCAACGAACAGCGCTTCCGAGAGCAGGCTGAAAAGCTGACCGAGATGCGCCGGATCGTGGAGCTGCTGGCCCGCACGCTGACCAATCAGGAACTGGTCAGCGAAACCGGCAAGGATCTGTTGCGGGTCATCACCGATTACGCCTATGCCCTGAACCTGCTGGATCGCTACGACCACGGTACCTTGACCATCGAGGAGATCACCCTACAGGCGCTGTATGTCATCGACTATGACGAGGCAATAGGGATTGTAGCCTCAATGAAGGGGGAGTTCGATGGTCTGTTCGGTATCGAGAAAGATCAAGGGTTCAAGAGTGCTCTGGGTACCATTTACCAGACTTTCGGCGGCGAGGAGTTGTATCCGAGCATTGAGGAAAAGGGGGGCAACCTACTCTATTTTATCGTTAAGAACCACGCATTCAGCGACGGCAACAAACGGATCGCCGCCGCCCTGTTCATCTACTTCCTCGGTAGAAACGGCATCCTCTACCGTTCCGACGGGAGCAAGCGATTGGCCGATAATGCTCTGGTGGCACTTACGCTGCTGATTGCCGAAAGTAGACCGGATGAGAAGGACACCATCGTCAAGGTGATCGTAAATTTGATTAACCGGAATAATGATTAACATGAGAAAAAACGTTCTACTCATCCGCCGCAGCTATAAAATTAAAGGGATCGTCCAGGGGGTCGGCTTCCGCCCCTTTGTGTATCGGCTTGCTCACGAGCTTGAGCTGACCGGATGGGCGCGTAATTCCCCTACCGGGGTCGAGATCGAGCTGCAAGGAGTGACGCAGGCATTGGAGCTGTTTGAACATTCACTTTCAAACAATGCACCGCCTCTGGCTGTTATCAGCTCTATTTCTGCCAATGACATCCCTGTCATCGATGAAACTTTATTTTCCATACTTCCCAGTTCTGACGGCGAATCTGATATTCAGATCGCTCCCGATTCCGCTCTCTGCGATGAATGCCTACAGGAGCTTTTCGACCCGAAAAATCGTCGTTACCGATATCCGTTTATAACCTGCACAAATTGCGGCCCGCGCTACAGCATCATCACCGGCACCCCCTACGACCGTCCCAACACGACCATGGCCGGATTTCCTCTCTGCCCCGACTGTCTGCGCGAATATCAGGATCCGCTCGACCGTCGCTTTCATGCCCAGCCGATCGCCTGCCATGTTTGCGGACCTCAGGTGACACTGATGACTTCAGGCGGCGATAAGGTTGCAGTGCGTGATGATGCGGTCAATCAGGCTGTTGCATTACTCAAAAACGGCGCAATCCTTGCCGTAAAAGGGATTGGCGGATACCACCTGGCGGTTGATGCCTGCAACCAAAATGCGGTTCAGCGTCTGCGGGAACGGAAAAAACGGGATGAAAAGCCGTTCGCCGTCATGGTGGCAGACCTTGAAGCAGCCCGTACCTTGACACGGATGGACACTATGGAGGAGCGGCTGCACTCTTCTCCGGAAGCCCCCATCGTCATCGTCCGGAAACAGCCCGATACCGTGTTGTCACCCCTGATCGCCCCGAATAACGGCTGGCTCGGTCTGATGCTTCCATATGCGCCGCTGCACCATCTTCTCATGCGTGACAACTTCAAGGCTCTGGTTATGACCAGCGGCAATGTTTCTGACGAACCGGTTGCGTATCAGGATGACGATGCCCTGAAGCGTCTGACCGGCATCGCCGATTATTTTCTCGTTCATGACCGTCCGATACATGTCCGCAGTGACGATTCAGTTATCCGGGTCTTTCAGGGGGCTCCGCTCTTTTATCGCCGTGCCCGTGGTTATGCGCCCCGCGCCGTAACCCTTCCGTTTGCCGTCGGGCCGCTGCTGGCTGTAGGGGCTGAGCTGAAAAGTGCGCTCTGTCTGGCAAAAGGAAACAAGGCCTTTGTGAGTCAGCACATTGGTGATCTTCAGAATCAGTCGACGCTGGATTCTTTCAGCGGAACGGTGGAACATTTGTCCGGAATCCTGGCGATCAAACCTGAAGTTGTGGTTTCCGACCTTCATCCCGATTACCTCTCAACCCGCTTTGCCGAAAATACGGGTCTCTCCCTGATCCGGGTTCAGCACCATCACGCCCACCTTGCGGCCTGCATGGCCGAAAACGGTCTGGACGGTTCTGTAATAGGGGTTGTCTTTGACGGCACCGGCTATGGTGTTAACGGCGCTATATGGGGTGGCGAGTTCTTCGAGGGGGGATACAACGACTGCAAACGGGCAGCCCATTTCCGTCAACTGCCGCTGCCGGGCGGGGATGCCGCAGTGCGTGAACCATGGCGGATGGCGGTCTCCTGTCTATATCAGGCAATGGGAGATGAGGCGTTCAAAATTGATCACCCGGTATTCCGCCAGCTTCCTGAAAGCGAGATGAAGCTGTTTACCCAAATGTTGCGGCGCGGCATAAATTCACCTCTCACCTCCAGTTGCGGCCGTCTCTTTGACGCGGTCGCGGCGCTGCTCAATCTCCGCTACAAGGTTTCTTATGACGGTCAGGCGGCTATCGAACTTGAGGCGCTGTCTGAATACGGTGAGTCGTCCGGTGAGTATCGCTACACGATGCTGACGCCCGGTGATGCCCCTCTTCAGCTTGATTTTTCCCCCATGTTCGTAGAAATATTGAGCGATCTGGAGCGTGGCATCTCAGCTTGTGATATTGCCCATCGTTTTCACCGGAGTATCGCCAGTGCCTCGACTGAAATATGTCTCAGCATTGCGGAGTCTGGCGGGCATGACCGGGTTCTGTTCTCTGGCGGCGTATTTCAGAATCGACTGCTGACAGAGATGCTGTATAATGGCTTGACAAGTTGCGGCTTGAAGGTATTTACTCACCGGCTCACCCCCCCGAATGACGGCTGTATCGCGCTCGGACAGGCGGCAGTCGCCGGTTGGAGAACAGTAAAGAGAGGTTGATATGTGTCTTGGCGTACCTATGAAAATAGTGAGCAAGGATGGTGATTCGGTAATCGCTGAAGTGGATGGAGTGAAAAAAGAGGCCAGCGTCATGCTGCTTGGCGAAGAGGTGGAGGTCGGTGATTACATTATTGTTCATGCCGGTTTCGCAATTTCGAAGCTGGATGAGGAGTACGCCCAGGAAACCATCCGTATGATGAGAGAAGTCTTCAGTGAAGAGGATATGGCATGAGTGCAGGGATGAATTTTCAGGATGAATTCAGGGATCGTGCTCTGGTACAGAATATGGCCTCCAACATCCGTTGCATGGCCGAACGTCTCTCCGCGCCGGTCAATTTCATGGAGGTTTGCGGAACTCATACCATGTCGATTTATCAGTATGGCATCCGCTCGCTCCTGCCGGAAAAAGTGAAACTGGTCTCAGGACCGGGCTGTCCGGTCTGTGTTACTCCGATAGGCTACATCGACGAGGCGTTGGCCTGCACGGCAGATCCCCGGAACATCGTAGCCACTTTCGGCGATATGCTCCGGGTACCGGGCAGCTGCTCGTCGCTGATGGAGCTGCGTGCGGGGGGGGCTGATATCCGCATCGTCTATTCGCCGCTCGATGCCGTTGCCCTGGCTAAAAATAATCCTGAACGGCGGGTCATCTTTCTGGGCATCGGCTTTGAAACCACCGCTCCGACGATTGCCGCCAGCATACTTGAGGCCGCCCGTGCCGGTTTGAAAAACTATTTGGTGCTGGCCGCACACAAGACCATGCCGGTGCCGATGGAGATTCTCACCTGTGACCCGCAGCTGCAGCTGAAGGGGTATCTCTGTCCGGCACACGTCAGCACGGTTATCGGCGGCGGGGCATACAAACCATTGGCTGACAAATATAAAATCCCATGCGTTGTCACAGGTTTTGAACCGGCCGACGTCATGCAGGGGATAGAGATGCTGCTCTCGCAGGTGCTGCGGGAGGAGAGCCGGGTTGAGATTCAGTACAGCAGGGCTGTTACCTGGGATGGCAACAAAAAAGCACAGGAGATTCTGGCCCGGGTGTTTGAACCGTGTGACGCAGTCTGGCGCGGGCTGGGGCTTCTGCCCGGCAGCGGTTTGAAAATTAGTGAGGAGTTTGCGGTATTTGACGCCGGAAAAGTCCTCTCGCTTGATGTTCCCGAAACGATGGAGAATCCGGCCTGCCGCTGCGGGGATGTGCTTAAAGGGAAGCTGACTCCGTTCGACTGTCCGCTCTTTTCCACTGTCTGTACTCCGGAAGCACCGGTAGGCGCCTGTATGGTCTCCAGCGAGGGAACCTGTGCCGCAGCTTACAAGTACGGGAGATAGCGGGTGCCGTCCATCTCTCATATTTCGGCAGGCTTTTCCCTCGGTTTTGCCCATCGCAAAGCCTTGTACCAGCTGCTTGCGGCAACTCCTGAGAACTGCTCGGTTTTGCAGCTGGATCCGGATCAGCTCTTCTCTTCCGGAGTCGAGGCGCTGGCGCTCGATTTTGACGGCGTACTTGCCGCGCATGGCGCCCCGACTCCACTGCCGGAGACAATTGAATGGATGAAACTTTGTGAAGCGGTTTTTGGCGGCAGCAGAATCTTCATTCTCTCAAACAAGCCGACAGAAGAGCGGAGACGCTGGTTTACCGAACATTTTCCGGCAATGCGTTTCATATCCGGAGTGCGCAAGAAACCTTATCCGGATGGTCTGCTTAAAACCGCCGAGCTTGCAGGTGTGACACTATCCCGGGTACTGATGGTCGACGACCGCCTCCTGACCGGCTGCCTCGCCGCTCTGGTGGCAGGCGCCCGGCCATGCTACATCCGCAACCCTTATGTCTCATTTGGCGATCACATGTTCTCCGAGGCTTTCTTCGGGAGTATTAGATGGGTGGAGAGAGTTCTGATTAAATGTTTGGGGTGATAAACGGGGAGATCGAAGATGGAAGAACGGATTAACGAGCTTGAAATCCGCTATATGCAGCAGGAACAGACGATTCAGGAGCTGAATGAAATTGTCTGCAGGCAGGAATATATTCTGGATAGACTTCAACGGGATTTTGCCGCATTGAAGGAACAGTTTCTGGTTATATCCCCCTCCGTCTCGCGGGATCCGGATCAGGAAGAGCCGCCACCGCACTATTGATTTTGAAACTGTTCTTGTTGACAGCAATAGCAACAGGAGTATAGTCGCAGACAAAAGCAGCCGAAATCCGTCTAGAAACGGATGCGGGGGACCCGATTTTAAGGGGCGCATTCCGGAGACAACTCCGGATAGGGAACTTCCAATCCCGAGCCCGTCAGCTAACCTCGTAGGCGTCTGGAAGGGCGGGACAGTGGCCGTTGCCTGCCGGGTCATACCGGTTCGGGGCTGTCAGCCCTGCACATATCGTGCGGGAGAATATTGTGAAAAATTCAGAAGCAGGTTCCTACTGGGGCGGAATCGTCAAGGCTCTTGGACTGGTGTTTGGTGATATTGGTACCAGTCCTATCTACACTCTTACCGTTATTGTTACTCTCACCAAGCCTTCTCAAGAAAACATCTACGGCATTATCTCACTGATTATCTGGACACTGGTCGTTCTGGTCATGGTTGAATATGCCTGGCTGGCAATGAGCCTTAGCCGCAAAGGTGAAGGTGGCACAATAGTTCTGCGCGAGATACTTGTCAGGATGATCAAGCCGGGGCGAACGATGGCGTTCGTTACGCTCCTCTCTTATGTCGGCATCTGTCTCCTGATCGGTGACGGTGTAATTACACCGGCTATTTCCATCCTATCTGCCGTAGAGGGTATCGAGTTGATTCCAGGTCTGCAGGATATTTCTCAGAATGTATTGATTCTCATTGCGGCTCTAATTGCGGTTGGACTTTTTGTTTTTCAGAAAAAGGGTACAGATACGGTTGCGAAGGCGTTCGGCCCTCTCATGGCACTCTGGTTCTCCGCTCTTACTATCTCTGGAATCATTTCGATTGTCGATCACGTTGTTGTCTTGAAAGCTCTAAATCCATGGTATGCAATTCACTTCCTGTATAAAAACGGTCTGGCAGGTTTTTTTGTACTCTCGGAAGTAATCTTATGCGCTACCGGTGGAGAGGCGCTTTATGCGGATATGGGACATCTGGGGAGAAAGCCCATTGTGAGGGCGTGGCACTTTGTTTTTGTCGCGCTTGTTGTAAATTATCTTGGTCAAGGCGCTTATATCATTACTCATCCTGATGCCAGGAATATCCTCTTCGGAATGGTTCGGAGCGAAGCCTCCATTCTGTATATACCTTTTCTGTTATTGACTGTTGTAGCTACAATTATTGCCTCTCAGGCTCTGATCAGCGGTGTGTTTTCGATAGTTTATCAGGGGATCACCACCCGTATTCTTCCTCTACTCAAAGTTGACTACACTTCAAAGCATCTGAAGTCGCAGGTTTACATCAGTTCAATTAACTGGGCACTTCTGGCAGCGGTTATTCTGATAATGCTGCTCTTCAGAAAATCGGAAAATCTTGCCGCTGCATACGGTCTTGCTGTAACCGGCACAATGACAATATCAGGGATCATGATGACCATGATCTACGCAAATACAACAAAGAAGTGGAAAGTACCGATAGCAGTTTTTGTAACTCTGGCAGATCTGGTGTTTCTGCTTGCAAACCTGAACAAGTTCTCCCACGGCGGTTACTGGTCGTTAATTCTGGCAGCAGTTCCTTTTATTACGATTCTGGTCTGGACAAAGGGGCAGAGAGCCCTTTATCGAGCCTTAAAGCCGATGGACTTTGAGACTTTCGAAATTGCATACAGTCAGATTTACAGGAAAGATAAGAATATACCCGGTACCGGACTCTTTTTCGTAAAAGAGTGGACGATAATCCCCCCCTATCTGTTTCACTGTATTATCAGAAGCAATATCATCTACGAGCGGAATGTACTTATCTCTATTGTTCGCACGGATGAACCCTATGAGCTGAAAATAAGTATTAAGCAAGGGCTGGCAATTGGTCTCGATGCTGTAGAAGTAAGGGCTGGATACAAAGAAATACTTGATATTGAAGGGATTCTCAAAGAAAACAACATAACTGAAAAGGTTATTTTTTATGGGATTGAAGATATTGAAACCAGTAATGTTTTCTGGAAAATATTCGCTACTATCAAGCGCCAGACTCCAAACTTTGTGCAGTTCAACAAGCTTCCGGTTGCCAGGCTTCACGGAGTTGTAACGCGGGTTGAGATGTAATAAAAAAAACAGGTACTTTGATTTATCAGATCAAAGTACCTGTAAACGTAAATTAAATCATAACAACTGACAATATTCCTTGTATTAATGGTCTATCGCTTTTGCCATTCCGAGCCCGGTATTCTGGCGAACATATACTTCGTCAAACATCTCTTCTGAACGCTTGTTCGGGAACATCAGACAGCCAAGTATAGCAGCGATGAAGCCGAGCGGAATGGATACGATGCCCGGGTTCTTCAGGGTGAAGAGCGGTTTTTCAAGGCCCATCATGGATGTGCCGGTCAGCTGTGAGTCAACTTTGGCTTTGGCAAGTGACTTGGCATCTTTCTCAGAGAGTGTTGCACCCGGTGGAAGTTCAGCCTGTTTTTTCTCCATAGCGGCAACGACCTTTTTGGCGCCATCAGCGACTTTCAGCGGATAAGTCATGTTAGGAGAAACCATAACCAGACCGATGGAGGCGATGGTGCCGACAACCAGGCCGGAGATTACGCCGGCGGTGTTGAACTTGCGCCAGAAGAGAGAGAGTACAACTACAGGCAGGTTGCCGGAGGAGGCAACTGCGAAAGCAAGAGCAACAAGGTGTGCGACGTTGGCTTTTTCAGCCATCAGACCGATCATGATGCCGACAACACCTACAACCAGTGAGGTGATGCGGGCTGCCATAACCTGCTCATGCTGGTCAGCGTGACCGTCCTTTACAACATTAACGTAAATATCGTGGGCAATCGCTGCCGATGCAGCCAGAACCAGACCAGAAACAACCGCAAGGATTGTGGCAAAGGCAACCGAGCAGAGGAAAGCCAGGAATATGTCGCCAAGGATCGGAGCAATTTCAGCGCCAAGTGTCTGGGCAAGAATCAGGGTAGCCATATTGCCGCCCGGATCTACAGATATGATTCCCTGTGGAGTCAGGTTGATAGCAGCACCAAAACCGAGCAGTGTTGTGAGGACGTAGAAACCGCCGATTATGAACATGGCAATAATAACTGATTTACGTGCAGCCTGTGCGGTAGGAACAGTGAAGAAGCGCATCAAAATGTGCGGCATACCTGCGGTGCCGAGAACAAGAGCCATACCGAGTGAAATCTGATCAAGCGGGTTCTTGAGGAACAAGCCAGGCTCGAGGAACCGCTGACCGGCATCAATACCTGTTAATGTTACACCGTCCTTCAGTACCATCTTGGAGACGTGATCCTGAATATCAGGACTGTTGACTATGGACTGAAAGAAAGCCAGTGGGTTGAAATTGCATTTCAGCAGAACCAGGAAGGAGAGCAGAAAAGCACCTGACATAAGCAGACCTGCTTTTATGATCTGAACCCATGTTGTAGCAGTCATGCCGCCGAAAACAACATAACCGACCATCAGGATGCCAACGCCGACAATGGCTGTTTTGTACGGAACTCCGACAAGCAGAGCCATCAGCTTGCCTGCACCTACCATCTGAGCGGTCAGGTAGAAGGTTGAAACAGCGACAGTAGATATTGCGGCAAAGGCGCGAACCGGCTTTGGATTAGTGCGGAAAGAGAGAATATCTCCCAGTGTGTACTTGCCTGCATTGCGGCACGGCTCAGCTACTATGAGAAGTACTGTGATGTAGGCAACAAGCCAGCCGACTGAGTACATAAACCCGTCATAGCCGTACAGCGATATCAGTCCGGAAATGCCGAGGAATGAAGCTGCTGACATATAGTCACCGGCAATCGCCCAGCCGTTCTGGGTTCCGGTAATACCACCGCCGGCTGCATAAAAATCCGAAGCGGATTTTGTCTGTCTGGCAGCCCATACAACAACACCCATAGTGATACCGATGATGACGGCGAACATCGTAAGGGTAATGGCTTTGTTTGCCTTTAATTCAACATTTTTCTTGAGTGGAGCCGGTGCGGCAGATGTAGCTGCTGCAGGTGTCTGTGCCGCTACTCCGGGAGCAGTTGCTGCTGGAGCAGTTGTACTCACAGCGGGTGTTGCGCCTGCTGCAGGAGCGCTTTTGGGCTCTTCAGCAAAGGCGACTGCGGCAACAGTAATTGTCAGGCTTGCTGCTATAATGATTTTCTTAAAAGTCATATCATGTCCTCCTTTTCTAAAGATGAAGTTCGTTAATAAGTTCTCTCGTCAATCTGTCAAAATCCTTGTTGGCTACATGAGCGTAATACAGAGCCAACCCCCAGGAGACAAAAAACTGGGAGAGGGCGAACATATAGCCGAAGTTTATCACTCCGATGATTTTGATTTTGAACAGACCCGGGGCGTAGGCTGCTCCGATCGGGAGAAGGAAGTAGTAGACGCTGGAAAAAATCCACCAGCCGAAGAGAAACGCCTGTTTTTTGTGATGAAGTTCGATGAATTTCGGATTCTTGGCAATTGCTGCCCAGTCATACACTTTTTCTGACATTATTTGCTCCTTTCACTCAAATTTTGTTGATTCTAAAAGCTGTAAAACAGTTGTGAACGATCCTTTATCTCCTTTCGTAAAATAGCCTTAAATATCAGGCGCTTATCTTTGTGTAGCCGAATCTCGTGGATAGCTCTTCAGAGCTCATAAGCATTGATGGAATGATTTCCTGTTCAAGCCGGTTCTGGAGCATTCTGAAAGAGGGAGCCAGCAGAGTAAGAGCCCCGACTACAATTCCGGCATAATCTCTGATCGCTACGGCAACAGAACTGATACCCTCTCCAAGCCCGCCGTTATCAATTGCTATTCCGTTCTGTCGAATAGAATAAAGTTCTGATTCCAGCCCCTGTACATCAAGAATCCCGGCTTTTGTTGCTTTTCGTTTAGTGAACTTGTCAATAACGTCTGAAGAACTCATGGCTTTGATTACTTTACCGGCTGCATTTGTAAAGAAGGGGAAACGCTTACCTACAAACGGGACTGTCTTTACCTGCTGGTAAGTGTCAACCATATCCAGAAAAAGAACCTCATCGTTGTTCAAAACAGTAATATAAACAGCTTCATCGTGTTTTCTGGCGAGATCTTCCATAATAGGTTGAGCAATATTAACTATGCTTGATCTTAAAATTCCCTGCGCCATTTCAAATGCTTTCAGTCCAAGATGGTAGTTGCCTGTTTTTATATCCTGCTCTATAAGTCCCCTGTTTCTGAGGGTTTCGATAATAGGAAGCAGATCCCTGTCATTGATCTTCAGCTTTTTTGCCAGATGGGAGTTTATCGGAATTGTATTCTCTTCTGTCAGTATTCCCATAAGATCAAAAGCATTGATTACAGCCTGCACGTTACATTCAGTAATGATTTTTTTCATGGTAATCCTGCCCTGTTTTGTATGTGATTGTCTGCTGAAAATTGAACTGTTGCCGGATAATGATACTGCGTTCTATATTGTGTCAATAATAAAAATATAACTTTTTTATATTTTTATAAAATGCTTATATAACAAGTGTTTATGTAGTGTAATATTGTTGTTTTAGTTGCGTGTACAATCATTGCGACTGCAATAATTCTTTATGTTTTATTTGTTGGATGCATTAGTTTTAAATTACTTGTAATATATTGTAATCATTGGTAATAAATTGTTATGTTGCCGCCTGTTATCTCCCTGATTGAATTTTGTAAATTATCTCAAAAATTGTAGATGCAAGTTTGCGATTGATTGCATTTGTATTCGTTGTAATTTTCTTTACGATTTCTTTATATTTTATGGATAATAATTTACTCAGCTAATGCAGTCAAAATGGATAGAGTCTGGCAGGTAACATTCGATAATTGTTGGCAGATGAGAGTAAATGCTTCAGTGTGCTTTTGCTGCTTTCTTCACTTACGGAGGAATATGTGGAATCCTTTAACAGCCTGATTATAAAGACGCGTACATCCGTCTTTTTCGGGTATCTCTCCAGTATCTGCCTCGTGATATTGGCGACTCTTCTGTGTGAACTGCTCAGTTTCTTTTTCCTCCCTGTAAATCTGCTGATGATATATCTGCTTACGGTTCTGTTTACTGCACTCAAATTAGGTTTTGAACCTGCCATCGCAGCAGTATCACTAAGCGGATTTGTTTATAACTATCTGTACGTCTCCCCCCGTTTTGATTTCAATTTTCTCGACAAGGAGTATATTGCCACATACTTTGGTCTATTTGTCACCGGTGCTGTCATCAGCTCTCTGGTTACAAAGGTCGCTGAACGAGCCGAAGCACTCAGGATACGGGAGGCGGAGACATCATGTCTGTACAGCCTCAGTCGCAAGCTTGCCGTTTCCGGTAATACGGAATCAATACTTCAGTCTGTAGTCAGCAATGTTGAGGAGAGTATCAAGTCTCCTATTGCCCTTTTTCTGGCGCAGAACGATCAGCTTGGAATAGCTGCGGTCAGCTCGCAACTGGCTCTTGACCAGGAGGAAGTTGATATTGCAAATTGGTCGTATCAGCAGAATTCCACTGCAGGTTATGGCACTGAGTCGTTTAATAAAGGGAAGCTTATATTCTTTCCCCTTAGAACTGTATCCAGAACTCTCGGGGTTCTGGTAATAGAGTTCGACGAAAGACTGGTTTTCACATATGATCAGCTGTATCGGCTGGCAGAAGCGTTTGCCGCTCAAACTGCCATGGCGCTTGAACGGGTGAACCTATCGACCCTGGCTGAGCAGGCTCATATTTTACAGTCACGACAGAATCTTGAGCGGGCTCTTCTGAACTCGGTTTCACATGATTTGCGCTCTCCCCTCTCAACAATCACAGGGGTTTTGAGCAGTATTCTTGATAGTGGTGAGAATCTGAACGAGCAGGTTCGCAAGGAGCTTCTCGAAAATGCAAAAGATGAAGCAGCCAGGCTCAACCGCTTTGTCGGCAATCTGCTTGACTTGACCAGGCTTGAAGCCGGATCAACTGTTTTGAAAATGGAGCCCTGTGATGTTCAGGATCTGATAGGCTGCTCTCTGGCGGCAATTGACCGCAAACTGAAAGGGAGAGATGTAAATGTAATGCTTGCGGAGAATCTTCCAATGGTTCCGATGGACCTTGTATTGATGAATCAGGTAATAATCAACCTGCTTGATAACGCAATTAAATATTCACCGATTTTAAGCGCTATACAGATATCGGCTCACTGTACTTCCGATAATCTGGTGTTAAGGGTGGTAGATGCCGGAGCGGGTGTGCCGGAGTATGAACTGAAGAAAATATTTGAGAAATTTTACAGAATACCCGAACCGGAAAGTGTCAAAGGAACCGGATTGGGGTTGTCTATATGTAACGGAATAGTTGAAGCGCACAGCGGAAAAATCCGGGCAGAAAATCTCAAAGATGGAGGATTTGCCGTGACAATAGAAATACCGCTTTTTGGTGCGGTTATGGAGAAGGAGACGATCAATGTCACTTGAAAGCCGTGGAATTGTCTCTACCAGAGTTCTGGTTGTGGATGATGAACCCGCAATCCAGAAATTTCTTCGCTCGGTTCTTGTTGCGGAGGGATTCACGCTGAATGTGACGGATAATGGAAAATCTGCGCTTTCGGCAGCTGTGTTATTCAAGCCTGATATTATTCTGCTTGATCTCGGTCTCCCCGATATTGACGGTGTTGAAGTTATCAAAAGAATCCGGGAGTGGTCTGCGGTTCCGATAATTGTACTGTCGGTTCGTGAACAGGAGGGGGATAAGGTAAAAGCTCTTGATGCCGGAGCTGATGATTACCTGACCAAACCTTTCGGTATGGCAGAGCTGTTGGCTCGTGTCCGGGTTGCGCTTCGACGATTTGTACAGGCTTCTGATCCGGTGTTCAGATCTCTGGATCTGGAGGTTGACCTCGCACGGCGCAGAGTGACTGTAAAGGGGGAAGAGGTACAGTTAACCCCTACAGAGTACGAACTGCTCCGTTTTATGGTTACTCATGCAGGCAAGGTTATCACCCATAATCAGATACTTATGCAGTTATGGGGGGTTGCGTATGTCGATCAGCGTCAGGTATTGAGAGTAAATATCAGTAATCTTCGCCAAAAAATTGAGGAAGATGCTTCCCGGCCAAGATATATTGCCACCGAACCTGGGGTGGGTTACAGATTCTGCTCGTTGTCTTGAAAAGTGTAGAATTCGAATCCTGGCAGAACTCAGTAGAGTGTGTATTTTCAGGTTAAGAGGGTGCTTATGCCGACAAAAAGAAGTAATGCCGCTATCATGGACGAAACAGCGAATAATTTACGTCGTCTGTTCCGTGTTGTGAACAAACAGTCGAGGAGTGAGGCTACTAAGACCGGTTTGACCGAACCACAATTATGGGCTTTGAAGTCGCTGGCGGATGACACCTCCGATTCAGTAACTGTTTCAAGGCTCGCTGAACAGATGTGCCTGAACTCATCGACAGTTGTCAGAATTCTGGATGTGCTTGAAGAGAAAATGCTGGTGAAACGTATAAGATCCGGTCATGACCGTCGTGCAGTGTATGTAACAATCACAAACAAGGGGAGTCTTATTCTTGAGCAATCTCCAAAAGTGGCACAAAATGTCTTATTGAAGGGGCTTGAAATGCTTTCTGAAAATAAATTGCACAGTATGGCAAGTGGCATTTCCCAATTAATTGCAATTCTGGAGTCAGACGCATTTCAAAACCCGGATCTGTCAGAACACAAATTATAACCGTTTTGGATATTTAAAGGGTACTGCCACTATTCGCGGATTTTTTTGATATTTTCCTCATAGCAGTGTGGACAGATGCCATGACTGAACATCGCTTCAGAGTGCTCTGTAATGTACTGTTCCAACTGATTCCAGCTGTTCTGGTCATCCCTTATCTTTTTGCAGTACATACAGATGGGGATGATACCTTCAAGTTTCTTTATCTCTGCAACTGCCGCTTCCCGCTCCATTTCTGCTTTTCTGCGTTCGGTAATATTTCGTGAAACCGCCAGATGTACAGGTCTGCCGTTATCTGACATCGGGACGGAGTGTGTTTCCATTGTGCAACGCCCCCCTTTCAGACCACATATATCAAACTCCAGTTTCATGGATTCTCCTGCAAGAACCGCTCTGTGGAGTGCTGCATAAAGATCGCGATGCTCCGGTGAAATCATATCGAGTACCTGGTGTCCTGTAACCTGATCAAGTGAGTCTGCTTCGATCATTTCAAGTCCGGCAGGATTCATGTATACGAGAAGCCCCTCTGCATTAACAATTTTGACGCATTCCGGTTCTGTCTCCAGAATTGTCCTGAGCCGCAGTTCACTCTCCTGCAGTTTCGCCGTTTGTAAAAGTACGGTCTGTTTTTCCACCTCCAGCTTCCGCTTGGTGAGCAGCAGGCGGATACTTAACAGCAAAATCAGGACTAAGGCTGTAAAAGCGGCGATTGTGGCATTTCGGTAACGATCCCATACATCCTCAATTGTAAATGACGGGGCGGAATCAAAAGGTGGAAACCGCAATTCACGGAGCATCAGTTCTACCGGGGTATAATCGGCAGGCACAGAGAAACCATGTATCTTCATGGTACGGAAGAAGGGTGAATTGTCCTCCAGGGTGAAAAGTGCGGCTGCCACGTGCCTCGATAAACTCTCATCGGTATTTATTAAGGCGGAAAACGGCCATTCGGGATAGAGGCGTGTCGAAACTTTCTGCTCCAATATCGACTGTTTTTGAAGGTTCAGTATCTTTATTCTGTTTATATCGACTCTCCCTTCGCGGGAAGCGGCTTCCAGTACGCCGCTGCGGATGAACCCGACATCAGCGCGTCCATCGAGTACGGCTTTGATGACATTGTCGTGAGGCATACCGGTTATAATCATCTCGACATCTTCTGGAATATAAACTTTGGAATTATACAGTTCAAATGATTGCATCTGGAATCCACCCAGCGATTCCGTATCGGGTGCGGCAATCTTTTTACCTTTTAAATCGATTAGTTCATTTATTTTATCCCGGTCTGAGCGGGTAAAAATAACACCGCCAAACATACTTGAACTGTGACCGTTGACATCTACAGAAAGGGTCGCAAGCGGAGCAGATAAACCCCCACTCATCTTGAGCAGTACAAAATGCCCCGGATTTGTGAAGACAAAGTCCAACTGACGATTGGCAACTGCCAGATTAAGTTCAGGGTAAGTCAGCGCAGTAACGATAAAATCGCGCTCAGGAAGTGCCTCTTTGAGTGCGCCAGCCAGCGGCTGCCACTGTTTGAGTGTCTGCGGTTTTGGTCTGAACGACAGTACGCCAATGCGTACAGGTTCAGCTGCGCCGGCATTTGTTTCAGGAAATATGGAGCATATAAGGAGTGAAAACAGAACTGTCCGATATATAAAAACCGGCAGTTGAATAAATTTATTGTTATTGCGCTTCACAAGGATGCTCCTAATGGAGGGGTGATTTTAAAAAAAAGTTCGATTGCATTACCGCGTACGCTATTAGCATAGAATAAATCCGGAATCCAGTCTGATCAGGACGAACTGAATTTAATCATTGTGCATCAGCTACTTGTCTAAGAGTGGAATAAGAAGTTTATAAAGCAACTCTGGTTAATAGGCAAAACGGTGGATTATTAATTTCAACTTTCGCTCTTATGCAGGTGATATTTTTTACAGCAGTAATTGCAATTCGCCTAAAGTTAGATAAAATGCAAGTAAAAGTAAATATACTGTAGTATTAAGCATCTTCATAAAAGTTTACCTTGTAACTTTAGCATTTATCTAAACAGGTTGTTTGAATGATAAGTAAAATAAGGGAGTTATCATCTGATGTCACCAGATAATGAAGAAAATAGATTTCTGCGAATTCTGCATCTGGAAGACTCTTCTATGGATGCCGAGATCATCAGGGAACATTTAATAGATTATGGTTTCAATATGCAGATGGACTGGGCTTCTAATGAACCGGAATTTACTGCTTTTCTTCAAGGCGGAAATTACGACATCATACTTGCTGATTATCACCTCCCCTGTTTTGATGCTCCTGCAGCACTCAGGCTGGTACAAAAGTCCTTGGCAGGTGTTCCATTTATCTGCATTTCAGGTGCAGTCGGTGAAGAAAAGGCGGTTGATCTTCTAAAGCAGGGAGCGACTGATTACGTTTCCAAGAGCGGACTTTATAAACTTCCGATAGCAATAAAGCGGGCAATTGATGAGGTAAGGGAACGAAATGAACGTTTTTTAGCTGAGCAGGCGTTGAGGGAGAGCGAGGAGCGTTATCGGACGATATTACAGACAGCTATGGATGGTTTCTGGATTGTCGACGGCGAAGGGTGGTTGCTTGATGTTAATAAGACATACTGCCGGATGAGTGGTTATACAGTTCAGGAATTGCTTACAATGCGTATTTCTGATTTGGAAGTTCTGGAGGGGGTAGGGGACACGGCTTCTCGTATCCGTAAAATAATATCGTCCGGAGAAGATCGCTTCGAGTCCAGACATCGGCGTAAGGATGGGAGCGTTTTTGATGTAGAAGTCAGTGTTCAGTACCGTCAGAGTGATAATGGTGGTCGTTTTGTAGTTTTTCTGCAGGATATTTCACAACATCGCAAGCTGGAGGAGCAGCTACGGCAATCTCAGAAGATGGAAGCCATAGGGCAGTTGGCTGGCGGGGTTGCACACGATTTCAATAATATACTGACGGTAATAATGGGCTATTCCAATATACTCAGTATGAAAGCCAATTTCAAAGATTCTGAGAGAGAGGCTGTTGAGCATATCATAGCTGCTGCAGAGAAGGCTGCCCAACTGACCAGCGGTTTGTTGGCATTTAGTCGGAAACAGCTGCTGCATCCAAAACCGGTTAATCTGAACGATATAGTGCAGCAGGTTCAGAAGTTTCTTGTCAGAATTATCGGTGAGGATATCAGGCTAAAGGCTGTTTATAATGAGGCTGTTCTTAATGTTGTTGCAGACGTTGGTCAAATCGAACAGGTGCTTATAAATCTTTCTGCAAATGCCAGAGATGCGATGCCTGAAGGTGGAGAGCTGATAATAGAGACCGGTTTACAGCGGATTGATGAACAGTTTGTAAATCATCATGGTTACGGTAAGCCGGGTGATTATGCCATTATCTCCCTGTCTGATAATGGTTGCGGTATGAATGAAGAGACTAGGAGCAGGATCTTTGAACCATTCTTTACAACCAAAGACGTTGGAAAGGGTACTGGTCTCGGAATGGCAATTGTTCATGGAATAGTCAGCCAGCATAATGGTTTTGTGTATCTGTACAGTGAGCTCGGAAAGGGAACGGTTTTCAAGATATTCCTTCCGCTGATAGACAAACAGAGAATCTTGGAAATGGAACAAACGGTTGAAGAGCCTCCAAAAGGGGGAAGTGAAACAATAATGGTTGTTGAGGATGATTCTGCTGTGCGTAAAGTTGTAGAATTAATCCTTGTAAATGCCGGTTATAAGGTTGTTAGTGCCGAAGATGGTTGTGAAGCGGTAGAGATATTTAAAAATAGCGTGGGCATGATTAAGCTTGTCTTAATGGATCTGATCATGCCGTGTAAAAGCGGAATTCAGGCGTATAAGGAGATAAAAGAAATTCGGGAGGATGCCAAAGTTATCTTCACAAGTGGTTATACTGCTGATTTCATTAAGAGCCGTGGAGATCTGGATAAAGATACCAAATTGATAATGAAGCCGGTCAAGCCGCAGGAGCTTTTACATAATATAAGGGAGATGCTTGATAAGTGATCTGCCAGCTTAAAATAAAGTTATAATCAGTCCACGTTTCAGCAATACAGCAATATTTAAGCGACAATAATTACAACCAGAACTCAATTATTAAAGGAGATAATATGAATATAGGCTCCCGAGATACTGAACCGGGAAAATTAACTGGTATTCTGAAGGTTATCGCACTTCCTGTTCTGATAACCATGGCAGTAGCCGGTTTAATCTATTATGCTCTGTCGGCATTTTTTCTAAGTGATGCTGAGGATAAAATAAGAAATGTTCTCTTCTCTCACCGCGGACTCCATCACTACATTCAGAGGGTTATGCTCCCCTCGTACTTTAAAGCCCGCGATAATAGTGAAGTAAATAAAAGTTATTACTCTCCTGAAATTCTTTCTTCCTCCTTCATTGTCCGCAATATGCATTCATTTTATAACGAAGAGATGAGAAAGGCAGGGCTTCCTGAAGTTTATTACAAAATGGCGTCAGTCAACCCACGCAATCCAGTCAATATGGCTGATGAGTTTGAAGGTTCGCTGATCAGGTATTTCAATGAAAATCGTGAAGTTCGTGAATATAGAAAAATTATTAACATTGACGGCAAAAAATATCTTTACTACGCCATCCCTTTTCTGGAGACAAATTCCAACTGTTTAAAATGCCATGGGAAACGACAGGATGCTCCCCCCGGACTTCAGAATCTTTATCCAGGCGAGGGTGGCTTTAACGAAAAGACAGGAGTTTATCGGGCGATTGAATCCATCAGGATGCCGATTAACGATGAAATCTCTGCCACCCTGATTTCGACAATCTCACTCTCTGTCGGGATTGCCGTAATGATAATACTTTTCTTTTTTAATAAACGTCTCAAGATAAGGGTTAGTGACAAAACAGCTTCGCTTGAGGCGGAAATTAATGAACACAGACAGGCAAGGGTTGAAATACAACGACTGAATAGCGAATTGGAACAACGGGTAGCTGAACGCACTTCGCAACTGGAGAGTGCCAACAAGGAGCTGGAGGCTTTTTGTTACTCCGTTTCACACGACCTGAGAGCTCCTTTACGGCATATTGATGGTTACGTTGATCTGCTGATTTCGCGCTGTCGTGGGGGGCTTGATGAAAAAGGTCTGCACTATGTAGACACCATAGCTTCTTCAGCGCGCCAGATGGGTATATTAATTGACGATCTGCTGCAGTTCTCAAGAACAGGACGCGCGGAGATGCGTAATGAAGTGATTGATATGAACCAATTGATTAATGAGGTTATTGAAATGCTTGATGATGGTTCCAGAAGTCCCAAAATTGAGTGGGCTATAGAAAAATTGCCGCAGGTGCGTGGTGATTATGCGTTGATAAGGCAGGTATGGGCTAATCTCCTTGGAAATGCCGTAAAATATACCAGGTCAAATGAGACGGCACGAATCGAGGTCAGCTCCAATTTTGAAAACGGGGAAACAGTTTTTGCTGTAAAAGACAATGGAGTCGGTTTTGATATGCAGTATGTCAGTAAATTATTTGGTGTCTTTCAGCGGCTGCATTCACAGGAGCAGTTTGAAGGTACCGGAATAGGTCTTGCTACCGTTCAACGGATTATTAACAGGCATGGCGGACGGGTGTGGGCTGAAGGAAAATTGAACCATGGAGCTGCATTCTATTTCACGCTGCCGGTATAAAGAGAAGGAGTTTATATGAGTGAACTAAGACCAATTCTACTTGCTGAGGACAGTCCGAATGATGCCGAACTTACCCTTGAAGCTCTGGCTGACAACAATCTGGCTAACAGAGTTACTCTGGTCAAAGACGGGGTGGAGGCTATGGATTTTCTGCGTTGTGAGGGAGCCTTCTCCAAACGTAAACCGCTCAATCCGGTAGTTGTGATTCTGGATATCAAAATGCCTCGAATGGACGGAATCGAGGTGCTGCGAGCCATACGTGCCGATCCATCACTTAAAGCGATTCCGGTGGTGATGCTGACATCTTCAAGGGAGGAGCGCGATTTGATTCAGAGTTACGAATTGGGAATTAATGCCTATGTAGTCAAGCCTGTCAAGTTTGCCGAATTTGTAGATGCAGTAAGGAAGCTGGGTGGCTTTTGGGCTGTTCTTAATGAACTCCCGCCTGAAAATCTCCACAATCATTGAGACGAAAACCGGAATTGCAAGGTGAACTAATCTGCTTTAACGGTTCAATAGCCAATTTCTTTTGACTTTTACTGCTGTAGTTTGCTACAAGCCTATTCACAACTGTTTCACAAAGTCGATATGGTGCTGTGCTTTGAAAGCATAGTTAAAAGGGAAGAAGGTTAGAATCCTTCGCTGTCCCGCAACTGTAACAGGTGATGACCGTCGCATTATGCCACTGGATTTTTCCGGGAAGGCGCGATCAGTAAGATGACCCTGAAGCCAGGAAACCTGCCATTCCGATTACTGTCTTGGGACCTCCGTGGAAAGAGTGGCCGAAGCCTGATCGTATCTTTTTAAACGGTTTTAGAGCCTCTGCCCCCTTAAAGGACAGGGGCTTTTTTATTTAGAAAATATCGGGAGGGAGTATGGGACAGATAATTTTTATAACCGGTGGTGCTCGAAGCGGTAAAAGTACATTTGCCGAACAAGCGGCACTTCAATTCGGGGCGCCGCTTGCCTACCTGGCTACCTCACAGATACTTGATAACGAAATGGATGAACGCGTCAGGCATCATAGGGAAAGGCGGGGTGACGAATGGTACACAATTGAGGAGCCGCTTCTTCTCGCTGAGGCTCTGGAAAAGGCAGATGCTAAATACAAAGCGATTCTCGTCGATTGTTTAACTCTCTGGCTATCAAATCTGCTCTTCAAGTATGAGGCTGAGAATGAAAAAATAGAGCTCCGTGTTGAAGAGCAGGTGCAGCGATTAAAAGCCACGCTGCAATGGATGGCGACACCTGTACTGCTCGTCAGTAACGAGGTGGGTATGGGTATAGTGCCTGAAAATAAACTGGCGCGTCTGTTTCGTGACATCGCCGGAATGACAAATCAGACAATGGCTAAGGCGGCAGATGAGGTGCATATGGTGATCAGCGGGATTTCGCTAAGACTGAAATAATAAAATTAACCGATAAGGAGAGTTTATGAAATTCATCAATGAAACCATTTCGAGAATCAAGCCGGTTGATAAAGAGAAGTTGGAACAGGCTCAGAGACGTTTGGATAATAAAACCAAACCTCAAGGCTCTCTGGGTCGCCTGGAAGAGTTTGCCCGCCGCATCGTCGCTATTAGCGGTGTACAGGATCCGGATGTCTCAAAAAAGATCATTTTTACTTTTGCAGGTGATCATGGCGTTACAGTAGAGGGGGTCTCTCTGTTCCCCCGCGAAGTTACACCACAGATGGTCTTAAATTTCCTCTCAGGTGGGGCAGGGATCAACGTCCTTTCCCGGCACGTCGGGGCGGAGGTGCGGGTTGTAGATGTCGGCGTTGACTACGATTTTGAGGGTATGTCTGGTCTGATCCATAAAAAAGTTGCTCGCGGCACAAAAAACTTCAGTAAAGGCCCTGCAATGTCCCGCGAGCAGATGGTAGCTGCCCTGACAGTTGGTATCGAGCTGGCTGACCAGTGCCGTGCTGATGGGGTGGGGCTTGTAGGTACGGGCGAGATGGGAATAGGAAATACAACCCCTTCTTCAGCAATCATTGCGGCTATTTCCGGAAAAACGGTCGCGGAGGTGACTCACCGCGGTACCGGAATAGGTGATGCGGCGTTAGTGAATAAAATACGTGTAATTGAACTGGGTTTGGCTCTTAACAAGCCGGATTCAAAAGATCCGCTGGATGTTCTTGAAAAGGTTGGAGGTTTTGAAATTGCGGCAATTACAGGTCTTGTGCTTGGATGTGCTGCAAATTCAATCCCTGTTGTAATCGATGGCTTCATCTCTACGGCTGGCGCTCTTATTGCCTCAGAGCTGCATCCTTGCGTGAGGGAATATGTGTTTGCAGCACACCAGTCCGTCGAAATCGGCCATGCCTTCATGCTTGAGCGGATTGGAGCTGAACCAATTCTTGATCTGAAATTCCGTCTTGGGGAGGGAACCGGGGCTGCTCTGGCGATGACTCTAATAGAGTCTGGAGTAAAGATACTTAAAGAGATGGCAACTTTTGAACAGGCTGGAGTTTCGCAGGGATAGTACTTTTCACCACTATTGATGTAAAGGAATGGTCTAATGTTAACTCAGATTGAATCTGCCCGGAAGGGCATTGTTACTCCGCAAATGCAGTACGTTGCCGATAATGAACAGTTGGATGCAGAATATATTCGTAAGATGACATCAGAGGGTAAAATTGTTATTCCATGGAACAGTAATCGAAAGCCTCCAAAAATTGCAGGTATTGGCAGGGGGTTGAGTACGAAGGTGAATGCTTCTATCGGTACATCATCCGATATTGTAGACTACGATGCCGAAATCAGGAAGGCCGTTGCTGCTCAGGAGTCTGGTGCGGATACACTGATGGAGCTGTCAGTCGGTGGAGATCTCGATCGAGTGCGTCGTGAGGTTATTGCAGCTATAGACTTACCGGTGGGAAATGTTCCGCTCTATCAGGCTTTCTGTGAGGCGGCTCGTAAATATGGCGATCCGAATAAACTGGATGAGGAGATGCTTTTCGATATTATTGAGAGGCAGTGTTCAGACGGGATGGCTTTCATGGCAGTTCATTGCGGAATAAACCTTTGCACCATCGAACGCTTAAGAAAACAGGGGTATCGCTATGGTGGACTGGTGAGTAAGGGTGGTGTCTCAATGGTTGCATGGATGATGGCTAACAATAGGGAAAACCCTCTGTACGAGCATTTTGACCGTGTGGTTTCAATTCTGAAAAAATATGACACTGTGCTCTCCCTTGGTAATGGTCTTAGAGCCGGTGCTATTCACGACTCTTCAGACCGCGCGCAGATTCAGGAGCTTGTGTTCAATTGCGAATTGGCAGAACTGGGGCGTGAGATGGGGTGTCAGATGCTTGTTGAAGGGCCTGGCCATGTGCCGCTTGACGAGATTGAGGGTAATATTCAGCTTCAGAAAAGGATGAGCGGTGGAGCGCCTTACTATATGCTTGGCCCGATTGCTACGGATGTAGCTCCCGGATTTGACCACATAACTGCAGCGATAGGTGCTGCGCAGTCAAGTCGTTTCGGAGCCGATTTAATCTGCTACATAACCCCTGCGGAGCATCTGGCTCTTCCGAACGAAGAGGATGTGCGTACCGGAGTAAAAACCGCTAAAATAGCGGCTTATATTGGTGATATGAATAAATATCCTGAGAAAGGTCGCGAACGTGACAAGGAGATGAGCAAGGCGCGGCGCGATCTTGACTGGGAAACACAATTCAGGCTTGCTCTCTATCCGGAAGATGCCAAAGCTATTCGTTCAAGTCGTATGCCTGAAGATGAAAATACCTGTACAATGTGCGGAGATTTCTGCGCCTCACGTGGGGCAGGGAAACTATTTGTCTGCGATCTTAAGGGGGATAAGCTTTGAGCGCACTTAAAGCAGCTCTGCCCTCCCTCATAGAAAGGATATTGTTTGGCTGATATTTAATTTTTATTATTTTTTTGTCATGTTTTCATTTTCTGATTTATGTGTTAGCTTTGCAAAATTATAATTCCATGTTTCAAATCTAAACAAGAGGAGAGGGGGAAGTATGCGCCTGTTAACACGTTCTGATTTTGATGGTATATGTTGCGCGGTTCTGCTGAAAGAGATTGGGTTGATGGATGAGATGGTGTATGCGCACCCTAAAGATTTGCAGGACGGCAAAGTGCCTGTTGATAAAAATGACATTCTCGCAAATGTTCCATATGTTGATGGTTGTGGATTATGGTTTGATCATCATTCAAGCGAGCATGAGCGCCTTGAGCTTGCCGGTAAATATGAGGGGTGCAGTAAGTCCGCCATGAGTGCTGCACGCGTTATCAGTGATTATTACGGTGAAGAAAAGTTCACCCGTTTTAAGGATATGCTTGAGTACGTTGACAGAGTTGATGCAGGGATGTTGACGGAGTACGAAATTTTAAGCCCGACCGGTTGGGTGCTGCTCGGTTTTATCTGCGATCCGAGAACCGGTCTCGGTTATCATAAGAACTACCGAATCAGTAATCTGGCTTTTATGAATGATCTTGTTGATCATATCAGAACTAAAACAATTGATGAGATTCTGAATCTTCCTGACACAAAAGAGCGGATTGAGCGGTATAAGGCAAATGATCAGCAGGCAAGGGATTTTATAGATAGACACTCCAGGCTGGATGGATCAGTACTTATTACTGATGCACGAGATGCCGAGGACCTTCCCCCCTCTAACAGATTCCTCATCTATTCTCTTTATCCGGAAAGCAACATTTCAATACGAATGATAGACGGACGTGGCAAGGAATTTGTTGCAATATCGGTAGGGTATAGCATATTGAATCGTACTGCGACGGTTGATGTCGGTTCATTGATGCTTAAATACGGAGGCGGTGGACATCGGAAAGTCGGTACGTGTCAAGTGCCGTACGATAAAGCCGACACTGTTCTGAAAGAGTTAATAGAAGCCTGTAAGGCTTGAGGGTGAGACTATGCCGGAAAACTTAATGATACCATCGGTAGATCTTAGAATAGGTTCTTTGGAAGAGTATAATCGTAGGCAGAAGGAAAAAGCGGCACATAAACACCAGAAAGCAAAGCCAAGACCCTGCATAACTATTTCCCGTGAATATGGTTGTGAAGGGTATCCTGTTGCAGGTCGGTTGCGAGAAATATTAATGCAGAAGACTGGTGATGAGTGGGTGCTTATAGATAAGGATATTCTTGAAGAGGTCTCAAAGCATCATAATATATCAAATGATATTCTGGAGACCCTTGGAGAAAATAACCGGATTTTGAAGGATGTGCTTGCTACTTTTTCACCGAGATGGAAGAGCGATCAGGAATATTTCCGTATGCTTTCCAAACATATAGTTGCGCTGGCTGAGCAGGGAAATGTTATTATCTGTGAGCTTGGCGGGGCTGTCATAACGAGTCATATCGAACACTCTTTTCATTTCAGAATATACGGTTCGGATGTTTTTAAAACTTCGACACTTGCCGGTCGATTGAAGATAGAAAACGAGGCGGCTGAAACTCTTATGCACAGGCAGCAGAAAGCGCGAGACCATTTCAATAAGCTGTTTCTCGATCAGAATGCTCATGATCCGCTGTTCTACGATATGATGTTCAACAATGATCGTTTAAATGCCAACGACATAGCCCATGCAATTGCAGAATTTGTATGCGTTAAACATATTATAAGCAAGTAGTGACGGCTATGATAGAGTTACGCGTAACCAAAATTCTGAAATCTCCTTGACAAAAAGAGGGTCGCTTATTACCTTCTTTTTGCTAGCACTCTGTTGTTACGAGTGCTATTTTTTTTGAGGTAAAGTCATGAGTATGGAACTTTCTGTACGTAGCAGACAGATATTGGAAGCGATTGTTGAAGACTATATTGCAACTGCCGAACCGGTTGGAAGCAGTACAATCGCCCGCCGTCATGCGTTGACACTATCATCCGCTACTGTACGAAATGTAATGGCGAATCTTGAAGAGATGGGGCTGCTGACTTCTCCACACACCTCCTCCGGGCGTATACCGACTGAGAAAGCCTACAGGTTTTATGTTGATTCTCTGGTAGCGCTCAGGCAGGTCAGCCGTGGAGAAAAACGCCAAATTATTCAGCATTGCCGTCAGGCTGGATTTGGTCTCTCAGATGTTCTCAAAGAGACAAGCCGGACACTTTCGCAACTTTCAAACTATATGGGGATTGTTGTTGCACCTAGCTTTACAGGGGATGTCTTCAGACACATCGAATTTATCCGTATAGGTCATCACAAAATTCTCGCAATACTGGTTTCCAGTAAGGGTGCGGTACAAAACAGATTGATAGAAACTGAGGATGACTACGCATCTGAAGAGTTGGTGAGGATGGGTAATTATCTGAACGATAAAATGCAGGGGCTGACTATAAATCAGGTTAGAACTCTGATTCTTGAAGAGATGAACTCGGAGAAAGCCCAGTATGACCAGCTCCTGTCCCGCGCACTTAAAATCAGCGAACAGGCTGTAAGGGTTGAGGGTGATGAAATTTTTGTCGAGGGGCAGGCTCGTATTCTTGATCAGCCTGAGTTCAGTGATGCCGCAAGAATGAAGGAAATTTATAAGGCGTTTGAGCAGAAAGGTCTGCTTGTGCAGCTTCTGTCGCGCTGCATGAAAGCGGACGGTGTTCAAATTTACATCGGTTCTGAAACATCTCTCAGTCAGTCAGCCGGAGTAAGCCTTATTACGTCACGTTTTGTCACCAGCAGCAATACTGTCGGGATGCTGGGTGTAATTGGTCCGACGCGTATGGGGTACTCAAGCGTAATTCCTATTGTCGACTATACCGCACGTATGGTTAGTAAGCTCTTAAGTGAAGTGTGAGCAACTTAAATCAATAAAAGGATTTGAATATGGAACAGAAAGATACCGCAGAAACACCGCCTGATGCAGTTTTTGACGCAGAGAATGCCTCTGGAATTACTATTCCCGATGTTGAGATGACAGTTGAGGAGCGTCTTGCCGCCAAAGAGAAAGAGTGTAAGGAAAATTGGGATCGTTTCCTTCGGGAGAGGGCTGATCTTGAAAATTATAGGAAACGGGTCGGGCGTGAAAAAGAAGAGCTTCTCAACTACGGTAACAAATCGCTTCTTGAAGAGATCCTGCCGATTATAGATAACCTTGAGCGTGCTTTAGCTCATGCTTCTGAGGATGGCATGGATGCTGTTGTTGAAGGTATCAGAATGACTCACGCCATGCTCCTTGCGGCTATCAAAAAGTTCAATGTTACTCCGATTGAGGCTGTAGGCAAGCCATTTGATTCGGCATTCCATCAGGCAATGGCTCAGGTTCCTACAGATCAGCATGAGCCGAATACGGTTGTTGAAGAGTATCAGAAGGGATATATGCTTAAAGAGAGGCTGCTGCGCCCCTCTATGGTGACTGTTGCTACAGCGTTAAATTAATTTCTAAGAGCCCTTGAATTTTACAAATTCGATGAATATCTTTAAAAACAGAGCATATAAAAAGGAGGAATAAAACATTATGAGTAAAGTAATCGGAATCGATCTCGGTACAACCAACTCCTGCGTTTCAATTATGGAGGGTGGGGAACCGGTTGTTATTGCCAACTCTGAGGGGGGGCGCACGACTCCGTCGATGGTGGCAATCTCCGACAGCGGTGAGCGTCTCGTGGGGCAGCAGGCAAAGCGTCAGGCTGTTACCAATCCGGAGAATACGCTGTACGCCATCAAACGTCTTATAGGTCGTAAGTTTGATTCGGAGGCGGTAAAAAAAGACATCGCAATTTCGCCTTTCAAAATTGTTAAAGCTGATAATGGAGACGCATGGGTTGAGGTTCGTGACAAACGATACTCCGCTCCGGAAATTTCAGCGATGATTCTACAGAAAATGAAGAAGACAGCTGAAGATTACCTTGGGGCTTCAGTTACTGATGCGGTTATTACCGTTCCTGCTTACTTTGATGATTCACAGCGTCAGGCAACCAAGGACGCCGGTAAAATTGCAGGTCTTAACGTACTTCGTATTATTAATGAGCCTACAGCTGCAGCATTAGCTTATGGTCTTGATAAGAAAAAGGACGAAAAAATTGCTGTTTTCGATCTTGGCGGCGGTACATTCGACGTTTCGATCCTAGAACTTGGCGATGGAGTTTTTGAAGTCAAGTCAACAAACGGTGATACATTTCTTGGCGGTGAGGATTTTGACCAGTTGATTATTGACTGGATTGCTGATGAGTTTAAAAAAGATCAGGGTATAGACCTGCGTGGCGATAAAATGGCACTGCAGCGTCTTAAAGAGGCTGCAGAGAAGGCAAAATGTGAACTCTCAAGTTCAGTCGAAACAGATATTAATCTGCCGTTTATTACAGCAGATGCTACAGGTCCCAAGCATCTTACTCTCAAGCTTTCACGCGCCAAACTCGAATCCATCTGTGCGTCGCTGCTGGCAAAGCTTAGTGGCCCATGCCGTACGGCGTTGAAGGATGCCGGATTGTCTGCCGGTCAGATTGATGAAGTTATTCTTGTCGGCGGTATGACCCGTATGCCTGCCGTCCAGAAGTGTGTTGAAGATATTTTCGGTAAAGTACCAAACAAAGGTGTAAACCCCGATGAAGTTGTTGCTATCGGCGCTGGTATTCAGGGTGGTGTTTTAAGGGGTGATGTTAAGGATGTTCTTCTTCTTGACGTTACACCTCTCTCTCTTGGTATTGAGACACTCGGTAGTGTAATGACCAAGCTTATTGAAAAAAATACGACAATTCCATGTCGTAAAAGTCAGACATTCTCCACAGCTGCCGATAATCAGCCTGCCGTTTCGATTCACGTTCTGCAGGGTGAACGTGAAATGGCGCGTGATAACAAGACTCTTGGAAATTTTGAACTTTCCGGTATTCCTGCAGCACCCAGAGGTTTGCCTCAGATTGAAGTGACCTTTGATATTGATGCCAACGGTATTGTTCATGTTTCCGCTAAAGATCTGGGTACCGGTAAGGAACAGTCCATAAGCATTACCGCATCATCCGGTCTTTCCAAGGAAGAGATAGACAAAATGGTTCGTGATGCTGAGGCTCATGCTGATGAAGACAAGAAGAAGCGTGAGGCTATTGAAGCCCGTAATCAGGCAGACAGCATGGTATACACAACAGAAAAATCCTTGAAGGAGCATGGCGATAAGGTCGATGCTGTTGAAAAGGGGAATATTGAAAACAAGCTGGCTGAATTGAAGAAGCTTATGGAAGGCGAAGACGCCGAAGCTATAAAAAAGGGTACTGAAGAGTTGGCTCAGGCTTCACACAAGCTGGCAGAAGCCATGTACGCCAAATCAGCTGAAGCTGCTGCCGGAGCTGATGCTGCCGGTGCTGAGCAGAGTGCTTCAAAACAGAAAGATGACAATGTTGTTGACGCTGATTTTGAAGAGGTTAAGGACGATAAGAAATAATCCGGTTCTGATCTCCGGTTAAGCAGAGTGGGGGCGGGTTTGATATCCGCCCCTACGCGTATTTTATAGATATAGAGGAATTTAGTGTGGCTAACGGCGATAAACGTGACTACTACGAGGTGCTTGGTGTACATAACAACGCCTCTGAAACCGAGATAAAAAAAGCCTTCAGAAAGGTCGCAATACAGCATCATCCGGACAAAAATCCGGGTGACAAGGCTGCTGAGGACAGATTTAAAGAGGCAACCGAGGCTTACGAAGTCCTTTCAGATCCCCAAAAACGGGCTCAGTACGACCAATATGGTCATGCCGGTGTGTCAGGCTCGGGCGGTTTTCATGGAGGTGGATTTGGTGCCGGTACACCTTTTGGCGATATATTCGGCGATATATTCGGCGATATATTCGGAGGTGCTGGGGGGAGAGGGCGTAGTCAGGGGCGTCGTGGTGATGATCTGCTCTATAATCTTGAGATCAGTTTTGAGGAAGCTGCTTTCGGGGTTGAAAAAAAGATCGAAATACCATTCGCTAAAAGATGTGTTACCTGCAACGGCTCCGGTTCAAAACCCGGCACTGATCCAAAAGTATGCCCAACCTGTAGGGGAGCGGGGCAGGTGCGTTACCAGCAGGGCTTTTTCAGCGTAAGCAAAACCTGCGGTCAGTGCAATGGCGAAGGTAAAGTTGTTGATGATCCATGTCCGGATTGCCGTGGCAAGGGGAGTACAAAGGATACCAAGACACTTTCAGTTAAAATCCCGGCCGGGGTTGAAACCGGTTCGCGTCTTAAGGTAACCGGTGAAGGTGGGCAGGGCAAGGGTGGTCCTAACGGTGATCTGTATGTTGCAATCAGCGTAAAGGAACATCCGATATTTCAGCGTGAAGATAATAACGTGATTTGCGAGATACCTATAAGTTTCATTCAGGCTTCTCTCGGATGTGAGATTGAAGTTCCGACTCTGGACGGTAAGGTTGCGATGAAAATACCAGATGGTACTCAGTCCGGTAAAATTTATCGCCTGAAAGGGAAGGGTATAAACTCGCTTCAAGGTTATGGGCGTGGGGATCAGCTCGTTGTTGTAAGAATTGAAACGCCTACGAATCTTAACAAAAAACAGAAGGAACTTCTGGAAGAGTTTGCAAGAATAAGCGGCGAGGATGTACACCCTATCAAAAAGGGATTTCTGGATAAAGTGATGGATTTCATAAGTTGATGCTGAATAAGCCCGCCTGATAAGCGGGCTTATTTATTTTCTTGCCTAAGCAAACGATCTATTTTAATATAAAAGACTAAATTGGGTTGTTTTGAAAGGGTGGGGTATGGATAAGCAGCAGCTCATAGAAAAAACTGTCGAGACATTACGTCCGTTTGAGACTTCCAACCTTATTGAGACAATGCAGCACCTGACAGTAAAGCAGATCTTTTCTCATCCAATTGTGCTTATAATGATTATTGCCATATTCTTCTTCGGAGTTGTAAGAAGATCAAAGACAGTACTGTTAAGCCTTTTCGCCCTGTTCTGTATTGCCATAATAATACGCTATGCGTTACCTGCACCGGGTGATGATCTATCTATGGCGTCCATGCTCCCTTTTATTGGCGGAGGACTCCTTGTCGGTGGTACGATCGTCTATTTTACACTGGTTAAATCAGATTGATATATAAGGGAAATTTTTATGAAAATTGATAAGCGTGACTGGTTTTTTATAGGTGTGGTAGCAACTGTTCTGGTGGTATTTATAGCAATTTCCGGAAAAGAGAAAACCACAACTGTCCCAAATAACGAAATGCATAAGGCTGCTTATGAGGTTGCTTTCAGAAATGCACCCTCTCCAAATGATTCAATATTCAAACGCGCTTTTTTCAAGCCTGATAAAAAAGGTGCTGAGGTCTTTTGCGAGCCGTGCCATAAAGAGATGGGGGTTGCCTTCCCTCCTGATCACCCTGCAAAGAACCGCTGTCTGTTCTGTCACAAATTAAAAAGATAGTTTTTGTTCTTGTCAGCAGGGGACAGTTCATCTTTTTCTGCTGACAAGAAGTTATTCTGTATCCTCATGATCTTCGACTCTTTCCGGTGGTTCTTCCAGGCTTATACGTCCGATTTTACCCACCCTCAACTCCCTTAGAAACGCTTCTGCTGCGCGGTTCTGGTCGATTACCCCCCCTGCCATAAGGCAGCCAAGCCTACGTCCAATTATCTCCAGCATATCTGTTGGTGAATCAGGTAGTTCAGATAGTTTGTATCTCGTTTTCAGAGATTCCGGATATCGATGCATCATGAATTCCAGGGCAAACAGTCCTACGCAGGAATAATCCATGGCGCTTGCACCGATAGCCCCGCTTGTTGCCAGTCTGTAAGCGACGTTTTGATCGTCCATGTTCGGCCAGAGAATGCCTGGCGTATCTGACAGAACAATGCCGTTTCTCAAGTCAATCTGCTGTCCGCACGTTGTTACAGCCGGTTTGTCGCCGACCTTTGCCATGCACTTGCCAGCCAGAGTGTTAATTAATGTGGATTTTCCTGTATTGGGTATGCCGAATACCATTATTCGTAGTGGCCACCCCGGTTTTCCACGGTGAGGCACAGTTTTCTGGCATAGTTTGATCAGCTGTTTTGCATCAGCACTTACTTTTGCAGAGAGTGGCAGTGCATAAACAGCTGATTCATTTTCAAAATAGCGAACCCAGGCTTTAGTTACGGCGCTATCAGCCAGATCATGTTTGTTCAATATCTTTATGCAAGGTTTATTGCGACGCATCTCCTCAAGCTGATGATTTGAACTCGATAAAGGGAGTCGTGCGTCAACAACTTCGATAATCAGGTCTATCTTGCGGATAGCCTCAGTCATCTTCTCCTGAGCCTTACCCATGTGTCCCGGATACCATCTGATCGACATCTTATTTTTCCTTTTTATTGCAAACTATATTGGTTTAGCGCTCTACTGATAGCGGTTTAAATTCATACAGGTAAATGTATCGATATGAATACTGCGGACAGATCAGAGGCAGGGGCAAGATTGTAAACTAAGAAAATTCCGACGTGCTATCTGGGTAATTGTGGACTCACAATCAACATAGCTTAAATCACGCTTTTATACTCAATATTTCCTTGCTCATTTCGATTGAGGTTTTGAGTACCTCAAGGTTGGCTTTAAAACCCTGGCTGTTTAAGATGAGGTTTGCCGCTTCGCGCGAAATATCCACAGTATCGTCTGTACTTAACGATGTTACTGTAACTCCGGAAGTTACATTCTCCTGAAAAACAGCTTTTGATGCCTTGAAACCGTCGGTATTCAAGTTAGCCAGATTGTTTGCGGTTATAGCCTGACTCGTGCTGAATGAGTTCAGGGCGCTTAGGGATGTACTCAGCAGGTTTTCCATCTTTAACTCCTAAATTTCATTTTCGATCGAGCTAGTAGTAGCATTGTACATCAGTATTAATATGGAGAAAACCGGTTTTTTATGTCTGGATCAACTGATAATGTATGCGGCTGTCCCGACAGCAATAAGTAAGTCCGAGTCGTTTCTCAATTCCATCTGCACTGAAGCAATACGCCCCCCCAGACGGATAACTTTTGCGCTTGCTTCAAAGTTGCGCCCAACACCCTGATGCAGATAATCCACTCGCAGATCAATTGTTCCAAAACGTCCAAATCGCGTTATAATCTGTTCTGCCGTTTCATTCGCATATTTTTCTGAAATTGCTAATACAACAGCAAACCCGCCAATAGTGTCCAGAGCTGTCGCAATAACGCCGCCATGTAAGCGGTTATGGATGTAACTGCCGATAAGGTCCTGTTTCATGTCAAATCTTAAGCGTGGTGACCCTGGCTCAAAAGGACCTACTTTAAAACCGATAACTTCATTAAAGCTAAACCTGTGCTCAAAAATATCCGTAAACATTATTTCAAGTCTGACTTGCTCTTCCTGTGATCTACGGGTTACTGACAGTGGAGAATCCAAGCTATGCTCTCCCCCCTTGGGTTGTATTTAAAGAGTGCAATACGGATTTTTATGTAATCAGCATTATGCAATTATCTATTTATCAGCACCATCATTGATTCTGGATATCTGGAGCCTGAAGCGGCACCACGGGGGAGTGCCTCTGTGATCTCCAGAATTTCGGAATCACAGATGGTTATCTCTTCCGCAGCTATGTTTTCTTCCAGATACTCTCGTCGCTTGGTTCCTGGAATCGGTACAATATCTTCTCCTTGTCTCAGTACCCACGCAAGTGCCAGTTGTCCGGGGGTGATGCCTTTTTGCATTGCAATAGATTTGATCCGATCCACAAGTTTCAGATTCTCTGTAAAATTCTCTCCTTGAAATCTAGGTGAGTTGCGGCGGTAATCTTCGGGGGCAAAATCATCCGGACTTTTCAGTTCGCCTGTAAGAAAACCACGTCCCAAAGGGCTGTATGCAACAAATCCAATCCCTAGTTCTCTTAATGCCAGGAGGGTTTCATCTTCAGGATCGCGAGTCCAGAGAGAATATTCGCTCTGGAGGGCAGTAATCGGGTGAACCTTGTGAGCCCTGCGAATGGTCTGCACACTCGCCTCTGACAGACCGATGTAGCGAACTTTTCCTGCTGAAACAAGATCAGACATAGCTCCAACTGTCTCCTCAATCGGCACCTCGTTGTCTACCCTGTGCTGATAATAGAGATCGATATGGTCAGTTCCTAATCGTTTTAGAGAACTGTCACAGGCAGAGCGAACGTACTCCGGTCTTCCGCTTATTCCGGTAATAGGCGCCCATGCACCGGATGTAGGATTGCTGCGCATTATGCCGAATTTAGTTGCTACAACAACCCTGTTGCGTCTCCCCTTTATGGCTTTGCCAATCAGCTCTTCGTTTGTAAAAGGGCCGTACATATCTGAAGTGTCAAGAAAGTTTACTCCTCTGTCCAGAGCGCAGTGGATTGTTGCAATTGACTCTGTTTCATCCCGTTGACCGTAAAAATCAGACATACCCATGCAGCCCAGACCTTGAGCTGATACAGATAACCCCTCTCTGCCGAGTTTTCGCTGTTTCATTTGTTAAAACCTCCTGTCTAAGCTTTAGAAGATGGAAAATGCTTTCAGTACAAATCGTACTTCAGCAGGCGACATTCAATAGCTCCGTTAAACAGTACAAATCTGCGAGAAGCTTTAAGTCCTATATATTTTGCCAGCTCCAAATTGCCTGTCAGGACGTAACCGGTCCAGCCACGGCAATATTTTTTCATAACATCACCGATTTGGCAGTAAAGTTCCCGAAGATCATCTTCTTCACCCAGGCGCTTACCATAAGGGGGGTTTAGAATTATAATCCCCTTTTCACCATCCGGTCGAAACTCCTGCATTGCTGTGTGAAAAAAATGAATGCGCCCTTCCAGTCCTGCCATCGCACTGTTTTTTCTTGCAATAGAAAGAGCCTTGCTGTCGAGATCATATCCTGAAACAACACCGACAGGTAAAGTTCGAATTCCCTTTTTAGCCTCTTCACATAGGTTGTTCCATAGTGATGCATCGAAATCCAGCCAGTTTTGAAATCCAAATCTACGTTGAAGACCAGGTGGAGTAGCTGTTGCCAACAATGCCGCTTCAACAGGAATTGTGCCGGAACCACACATCAGATCTGCCAATGGCATAGAACCGTCCCAGCCTGTTAAAGCAACAACTGTGGCAGCAAGTGTCTCTCTGAGTGGTGCTTCATTCCGTTCGAGGCGATAGCCACGCCTGTCAAGCGATTCCCCCGAACTGTCCAGGCTGATTGTGCAGACATTTTTGTGCAGATGCACATTTATTCTAACGTCTGGGGAATTTGTATCTACGTTTGGTCGTCTCCCGTACGCTTCGCGAATACGATCGACTACCGCATCTTTAGTTTTAAGAGCCACAAATCCAGAATGGGTAAGTGCAGAGTCACGCAATGAACAATCAACTGAAAGTGTCATCTCAGGAGTTATAATATCATGCCATGGCAAAGCGAAAGTACCGTCATAAAGTTCTTTCGGGCTTGAACATGGAAATTGAGACAGCTGCACCAGAATACGACTTGCTGTGCGCAGCCATAGATTTGCAGAATAGAGCCCCTTTCTGTGGGTGATAAAGGAGACACCACCTTTTCCGGGTTTGGCACTGCTGATTCCTAACAGTCCAAGTTCGGCGGCAGCAAACTCTTCAGCGCCTCGTGGAACGGCTGCAAAACAGTTCAGTTCCTTATCTTCATGTTTCAGAATGCCTGATGCTGAAGGAGTTTTGGTATGAGGCGATAATTTAACCGGTTCAGTAACATTAATTGATGGCATTATATTGCGTTTTCCAGGTCGTAAAATATGCTTTGAGTTATTCATTAATGTTCCCTGTTTCCTTTTCCCATATATCATCTAAAATTGCCCTGGTTTGGGCTTCAGTTCCACTGTTATCAATTATCACACTGCCAAAACTTTCCTTCTCAGCGAGCGGCATCTGGCTTGCTATTATACGTTCAGCTTCTTCTCGTGATATAGCATCTCGCTGCATGAGTCGCATTATCTGGATTTCCGGTGTTACAGTAACGACCCATACGGTGTCGACCCTGTCTGTTGCGCCAGCCTCAATCAGAAGAGGCGCCATATAAATAATTCGTTCATATCCGGCAAGAGTTACTTTCTCTATTGCCGCTTCCGCTAATTTTCGTATTTCGGGGTGTAGAATACCTTCAAGTAGCCGTCGTTTGTCCGGAGCAGAAAAAACAAGTGAACTGAGGCGTTTGCGATCAAGTTCACCATTGTTTTCGATTACTTCCGAGCCAAATGAAGCAACTATCAGTTCTAATGCCGGACTCCGGGGTCTAACGGCATCTCTTGCAAGTTGATCTGCATCAATTACCGGAACACCCTTTTCGACAAAGTAACGGGCAACAGAGCTTTTTCCCGTAGCAATACCACCGGTTAATCCTATTATTTTCCTCTTTGGTCTGCTCACTTTAAAGTCTTCAATTCATTGTAAGCGCGTCTGAAATTTGCATCAAAAAAAGCTCGAAAGCCGGGGAGCGAATCGTATTCGGGGAGAGAGAATTCACGCTTTGCCGCTTCAACCTCAAGACCTTTGTTTGTCAAACGGAGTATTTCAGTAGTAAATGCCTTGAAAAAAGTTTGAAACCTGATAATCCCATCAGTAGTTGTTAGATCTCCAAGTCCAGGAACCACCGTTCTTATGTCGATACGCGTAAGCATTTCGAGGGTTGTGCTCCAGTCAAGAAAATTGGCATCACCCATATATCCGGCTACATCGTTATAGACAAGATCTGAAGTAAACAGAACGCCCTCCTCAGGCATATAAACAAAAACATCCCCCTCACTATGAGACCGCTCCGACGCATTGAGAACCATAAGTGTTGATCCGCGTTTCATTGTAAGGCTTCGATCAAAAAAGGTTACCTGATTCTTTATCTGGCGGAATTCACTTTTCAGAGCCTGCCATGTTTGTCCTGATGCAATTATCTCAACATTAGCAGGGAGATCAAAGTCAACGTGGTTGAAACCGCGATGATGGTGTGTCAGGATAATGTAGCGCAACGGGATCGGCGTGATTGTCTTTATAAAATCAAGCAGTTCCTTTATAGTTTCAGGGACAAAATGCGAGCCGGCAAGAATTACCTGGTAGTTCGTAAAGACAATCAGCGAATTACTTGCCGCTTTACCACCAGGTTCGGCAATAGCCGCATATACACCCGTGCGTACCTTTTTGAAGGAAAAATTGGCAGCCGACACTGTTATTGGTACGAACAGAAAAAAAAGTGCCAGTAGTGCGATCTGCTTCATCGTTACCCCTCCCATGGGGGTATCATAACAGAGCAACCCTAAAAAATACAGATATGACTTCTGATCAGCCTAATTGTGCATATCTGCAGATGTTTCCATAAACAAAAACATTATGGTTGAAAGGTTTCAAGTGATAACCGATGAATCAAAAAAGAATCTGACGCAGATTGCCTGAAGCATGATTCATAGATTCTCGACATTGTTGATCGAATCTGTTATAAGCACCGCAGTAACGAGACTTCTTATGCGTCACTTTTATATGTATATTGTGGCGGAACATTTTCTAATATGCTGGACACCTCTGAAAGTCCGAAACTAAAAATACCTTAAAACCGTTACGGGCGGTTAGCTCAGCTGGATAGAGTACAGGCCTCCGAAGCCTGGGGTCGTGCGTTCGAATCGCATACCGCCCACCAAATAAATCAAGCACTTACTGACTTTATTGAAGTACAACACCACGCCCGATGGGCGTGGTGTTGTGGATCGGCTAAGCCGGTTCCGTATAGGTGTCTCTGTATAAGCTGATTACTGCTATACTCTTTTGAGCTGTTGCCGCAACTTCGAGCGTAAGGAGGACACAGCAGCAGCAAATTTCGGAAGCTACCTTGCATCCAATGTCGAGCGCCATTGTTATGGAGACTAATGATGACTGATTCTGCGACTTCTCCCGAATTGTCCGACCTCAATAAACCCTCTCATATTGTCGGCATAGGTGCCTCAGCTGGCGGACTAAGCGCACTGGAGCAGTTTTTCGCTAATATGCCTCCTGATACTGGCATGGCATTTGTGGTCATACAGCACCTTTCTCCGGATTTCAAGAGCCTGATGGACGACCTGCTCTCACGGCATACATCAATGCCGATACACCGGGTATCCAACGGCATTGAGCTTCAGCCGGACAGCATTTACCTGATCCCCCCCAAAACCCACATGACGGTCCGCGAAGAAAAACTCTACCTGACTGAGAAAACTATCGGTACTCACATAGAACTTCCTATTGATATCTTCTTCAACTCGCTGGCAGAAGATGCTGGTGACCGGGCGGTAGGGGTGGTGCTCTCGGGCACCGGTTCTGACGGCTCGCGGGGAATTGTGTCGATCAATAGAAATGGCGGACTGGTGATTGTCCAGTCGCCGGAATCAGCACAGTTTGATGGAATGCCGCGTAATGCCATTGCCACCGGAGTGTGCGATTTTATCCTGGCACCGGATCGGATTCCCCGCATTCTGGTCGAATATGCCATCAGCCCCCTGGCGGTCAGAACCAGAATGCATCATGAACTGGAAGTGTTTGAGGATGAAGGGGAATACGCCGGCATTTTCGCTCTGCTGAGACGCGGCTACAACCTGGATTTCTCCAAATACAAGGGTTCTACTGTAGGCAGACGCATCCGCAGGCGCATGGAGTTTCGTCAAATCCCGGAAGTATCCGATTATGCCACCATCGTATCCGGTGATCAGGGAGAACTGGAGTTGCTTTACAAGGACCTGCTGATTGGTGTTACGGAGTTTTTTCGCGATAAACAGGCCTTTGAGTTCCTTGAGCAGGAGGTGGTTCCTCGACTGTTTGCCAACCTGCATCGGGGGGAAGACCTGCGGGTCTGGTCAGCAGCCTGCGCTACCGGTGAGGAAGCTTACTCACTTGCGATCCTGCTGGCAGAAAAAGCTGAAGAGGTCGGTTACATGGGCAAGATTACCGTATTTGCCACCGATGTCCACAAAACCTCTCTGGATACAGCGTCTCAGGGGCTTTACGACCGATCCCGCCTGACTAATGTAAATCCTGGCCGGATGGACAGGTATTTTAAGAAAGAGGGGGGCGACCTGTTCCGGGTTACCTCCGAACTGCGCAAGCTGGTAGTATTTGCACCCCACAATCTGCTCAATGATCCACCATTTACGCGTCTTGATCTGGTCTGCTGCCGCAATCTGCTGATCTATTTTCAAACAGATGTACAGGAAAAAGTTATTTCACTGTTTCACTTCTCCCTTAAAAAGGACGGGATACTGTTTCTCGGTGCCAGTGAAGGTTTGGGAGCATTTGTCGGCGAATTTGAGGTGATTGCCAATCAGCATAAGCTGTTCCGCAAAATTCGCGACCTCAAGCTGGCTCTTAATCTTGATGCAAACCGGATGGAGCGGAAATCCAGTATACCTGTCGCCGTTTTTCAGCAGGGTAGCAGTCGTACTGTCAGTATCGATCGTCAGGTGCTGTCGGATTATGACACTCTGCTGCGCCGTCATATGCCGCCCGGGGTTCTGATTGATGAAAACCGGCAGATACTGCACTATTTCGGTAATGTGGCTGAATATCTTAAAATGCCGGAAGGTAGAGCCGAAAACAACATCCTCACTCTTTCCGAAGACAACCTGCACGTTGCGCTCAGCACCTCACTGCAGCGAGCAGACTCGACGCGGCAACTGATTGTCACCCGTAATGTCCGCATCAAGCGTGTTGACGGCGAGTTCCTCATCGATCTGAATGTTTCTCCCCTTGCCGACGAAAAAAGTCATACCACCCACTATCATGTGTTCTTTGAACGGGTGCGGACGGCTGAACATCCGCTTCTGCTTGAATCAGCTGATGATGGTCATGCATCCAGCTTTGATGTGGAGGGCCATTTTAGGCAGCATGTCACAGACCTGGAGATGGAGTTACAGTCGACCCGCGAAAGTCTTCAGACCACAGTGGAAGAGTTGCAGACCAGCAATGAGGAGCTGCAGGCGACCAATGAAGAGCTGCTGGCATCCAACGAAGAGCTGCAGAGTACCAACGAGGAGCTGCATTCAGTCAATGAAGAGCTGTACTCCGTCAATTCGGAATTCGAGCGGAAAAATCTGGAACTGAAACAACTCAATAACGACCACGAAAACCTTCTGGCAAGCACCGACATCGGCACGGTGTTCCTTGACCGCCAGTTGCGTATACGCAAATATAATCCGGCTATCGCCTCATTCTTTAAGCTGATGCCGCAGGACATCGGGCGCCCGATCGATCATATCGCCTATCATCTCTCCCAGCAGGAGGAGATGCTGGCAGACATCGGCCGGGTATTAGCCAATGGGGTACCAATTGAGCAGGAAGAAGAAACCCGGGATGCCAGATGGCTTCTTAAGCGCATCATGCCGTTCAGAACCGAAACAGGTCAGGTTGAGGGCGTGGTCATAACGTTTACCGACATCACGACCATCAAGGCTGCCGAATTGAAGGTTCTTCGCCTGAATGAGGAGCTGGAGCAGAAGGTTGATGAGCGGACGGCTGAATTACAGCAGGAAATCAAGGAGCGCCGCAGAGTTGAAAAGCTTGTCGAAGAGTCGCGTGATTACTACCTGAATATCCTTGCCGGAGCTCCGGCGCTGATCTGGCGGGCTAACACCGATGCCATGTGTGACTGGTTCAATGCCACCTGGCTTGAATTCACCGGCCGCACTATGGAACAGGAGTACGGCAACGGCTGGGCTGAGGGGGTACACCCTGACGATCTGGAGCGTTGTGTCGATATCTGGAGGGGGGCTTTCGGCAGGCAGGAATCATTCGAGATGGAATACCGTCTGCGACGCCATGATGGTGAATATCGCTGGATTCTTGATGTCGGCCGTCCCATTAATGACCTGTCTGGACTCTTTGCCGGGTATATCGGCTATTGTTTTGACATATCCGAACGTAAAAACTCGGAGTTTGAGCTGCAGCAGAATCAGAAGCGCCTGGAAAGCCTGGTAAGGGTTTCTCAGAATACTTCAAAAAGCAGCCAGGAACTGCTTGACACTGCTCTGGAAGAAGCAATCAGGCTTACCCACAGCAAGTTCGGTTATATTTACTATTACTGCGAGGAAGCACGCGAGTTCACTTTAAATACCTGGTCCCGTGATGTTATGAAAGAGTGCAATGTCATGAATCCCCAGACCTGCTATGAACTCGACAAAACCGGTATCTGGGGCGAGGTTGTCCGGCAGCGGCAACCGATTATTCTCAACGATTTCCAGGCACATCATCCGCTTAAGAAAGGGTATCCGGAAGGTCATGCCCCGTTGACCAGTTTCCTCTCCTTACCGGTCTTTGATCAGGAAAAGATTGTGGCGGTTGTTGCGGTAGCCAATAAGGAAAGCCTCTACGAACAGACAGATGTGCTTCAGCTGACACTTCTGATGGACTCGGTCTGGCGTATGACGGAAAGACTGCGCGGCATAGAGGAGCTCCACCGCGCGAAAGATGCTGCCGAGAAGGCAAATCAGGCAAAAAGCGAATTTCTGGCCAATATGAGTCATGAAATACGAACCCCCATGAACGGAATTATGGGTATGGCACAGCTTTTAAACTCGACGTTTGTCAATGATGAACAGCGCGAATTTCTTGATGCCATAATGACCTCTTCAGATAATCTCCTTTCCCTGATAAATGATATTCTGGATCTGTCGAAGATTGAGGCGGGTAAAATCGAACTGGAAGTGAAAAACTTTGATCTCAGGAAAAGCATCGGCGATGTCATCAAGACCCAGATGGCTGCCATTCATGCAAAGGGGATCAACATTCATACTGACATCCCTGATGACATACCTGAGCGGTTTAAAGGTGACCAGTTACGCCTGAAACAGATTTTATTAAACATTGTAGGCAATGCCATCAAATTCACACATAAAGGTTCCATCTCGATTGCAGCCAGAGTGGTACATCAGATGGATTCGGTGTTCCAACTTCAGTTCAGCGTTACCGATACCGGCATCGGTATAGATCAGGATGTCATTGAAAGAATTTTTGCTCCATTCACCCAGGCAGACACATCAACCACCCGGAAATTTGGTGGATCAGGTCTCGGGCTTTCGATCAGTACACGTCTCGTAGAACTGATGGGTGGCAAAATATGGGTGGAAAGCAGCAAGGGTGTCGGAAGCACGTTCCACATACTGGTTTTACTGCATAAAAATGACGATGCTGAACAGTTGAATACGATACGTCAGGGATCTCAACAGGACATCTGGTCAGGGAGAAGTCTTCAGATTCTTGTAGCAGAAGACAACGAGATCAATCGTACCATTACAACCACGATGCTTACGAAATTCAGCCACACAGTTGAAACGGCTGTTGACGGTAGGGAGGCTGTTGAAAAGTCAAAGAATAGGCGATTTGATGTGATTCTGATGGATATTGAAATGCCCGAAATGGATGGTGTCGAGGCTGTTCGGTGTATCCGAGAAAACGATGAAAAAGAGGAGTACCACACCCCCGTGATAGCTCTGACCGCGCATGCCCTGAAGAATGATCAGAAGAGGTTTCTTGATCTTGGGTTTGACGGTTATGTATCAAAGCCGCTTGATATGTACACTCTCTTTGAGGAAATAAAGAGTTGCCTGAAAATGCAGAACTGTAATCCCTCTTTTACTGAGGAAATTTCTTCGGATCTACCTAAGTCGGTTGATAAGGAAAAGCTTGCCGGACTTTTTCAGGAATTGGAAGCTCTGTTGCAGCAGAATGACATGAGTGTTCTGGACATGATTAACGATATTTCAAGGTTGATTCCTGATTCGGATCTTTTTGCACAACTGAAGCAGCAGGTCAGGAACTTTGATTGGAGTGCTGCTCTACAGACCAATGCCAGAATGATTGATGCTTTTGAGATAGAACGGTAACGATGATCCTTTCAGGAGTGGAGTATGCAGATGGATAAAAAAATAATCCTGATTGTTGACGATTTGCCTGAAAATCTTAAAGTTCTCTACGGAATTCTGCGCGACGACTACAAGGTTATCGGTGCCAGCAGCGGTCAGGAGGCTCTCAGGTTGTTGTCGACAACCAGGCCGGACATGATCCTGCTGGATGTCATGATGCCTCAAATGAGCGGATTTGAAGTGTGCGTGGTACTCAAGGAAGATGCTTCGCTGAAAGAAATCCCGGTTATTTTCATAACAGCCTTGGTAGAAGAAGCAGATGAAGCGCGAGGATTTGAAGCAGGTGCCGTTGATTACATCACCAAGCCATTCAAACCATCCATTCTGAAGCACCGCGTAAGTACCCATCTCGAGCTGAAATCACAGAAAGATGCATTACGAAAAAGCGATGAACGTCATCGTACCATACTCCAGACTGCGATGGACGGCATCTGGCTGGCTGATATTCAGGGACATCTGCTGGAAGTTAACGAGACCTATTGCCGCATGAGCGGCTACAGCTCTAGGGAGCTTCTCAGTATGAAAATTTCTGATCTGGAGGCCAGGGAAGCAGAGAGTGAAACCGCTGCCCATATTGCAGATATAATAGCTCAGGGTGAAGGGCGTTTTGAATCCATGCATCGGCGCAAGGATGGTACTTTGTTTGACGTCGAAGTAAGTGTTCAGTACAAGCCTTTAGATGGTGGCCAGTTTGTAGCTTTTCTCCATGATATAACGAAACGGAAACAAGCTGAAAAAGACCGTCAACTGCTTGAGCGCCAGTACCAGCAAGCCCAGAAAATGGAAAGCCTCGGGGTTCTTGCCGGGGGCATCGCCCATGATTTCAATAACCTTCTGACAATAATCACCGGTTATTGTGAGCTGATAAAGATGGATCCTGTTAATGTATCTGAGCATAACGAACAGATACAAAAGGCGGCTCGCCGTGCTGCTGAATTATGTTGCCAGATGCTCGCCTATGCAGGTAAAGCGCAGATCATTCAAACGAAGGTCGATATGTCTTCGCTGGTGACCGAGATGGTTGCTATGTTGAAAACCACTATTCAGAAGAATGTGGCCCTTACATCTGCAATTTCCGGCGACTTACCGGTGTTTGACGCTGATGCCAGTCAGATCAGTCAGGTTGTCATGAATCTGATCATCAACGCTGCAGAGTCGATCGGTGACAACCCTGGCGAAATCCACGTGTCGCTGGCAAAGTGTGCGATCATTGCCGGGCATGATAGTAAAGATCACGTAGGAACCATAATACCGGCTGGTTGGTATGCGTGTCTTGAGGTTTCTGATAACGGTTGTGGAATGGATGAAGAGACCAGCGCCCGACTCTTTGAACCGTTTTTTACCACGAAGTTTACCGGTCGGGGTTTGGGGATGTCGGCAACACTGGGAATTATTCAGTCACATAAAGGAGTTCTTCAGTGTTCCAGTCAACCAGGCTGTGGCACTACTTTCAAGGTGTACCTGCCGATACAGGGTAATGAAGTCGAAGAACTTGTATCGAATAATAAAGTTACCACAACACATTGGCAGGGTAGCGGCCTTATTATGCTGGTTGAGGATGAAGTTGAAATTGCATTTCTGGCAAACGCTATGCTCAAGCAGTTGGGGTTCACTGTAGTTGAAGCGTCAAATGGCAAAGAAGCGCTGGAGTTGTTTCATAAGCACGCTTCGGATATTGTACTTGTTTTGACTGATATGGGTATGCCGGTTATGGATGGCTATACCCTGTTCCGTGAACTGAAAACACTTAAACCTGAGTTGCAGATAATTATCTCCAGCGGTTTTGGTGATACGGTAGTAACTACAAGGATTCCGACCGGGGAAATAGCCGGAATGATCAGTAAGCCATACCGGTTTGAACAGTTGCGGGATGTGCTGAAGTCGGTTGTGGATAGATAAAAAATGAATTTGGCATCTGTTTTTTAATAAGGTAATTTAAAATTATGATACTGAAAGGCTTCAACTATCGATAATGGAAAGCATTTTTGATTGTGTCTGTATTACAAGTTGATACTGACCTTGAAAGCGTGCTAAAAGTTTCTATGGTTTTTTGTGCCTCTATATAAAGATTCCGAGGCTTTTGGTCGCGGGTTCGAATACTGTGATGATCACTTTTGATCAAGTTGATTATCACTTGGATTTAGTCTAATCATAATTACTGCCGTTATACCTGTTTACTGATTTTGTTGGAGCATTATTTACCATATTGTTTTTGAATCCAGCCTGGCTTTAACCGGGCAGAACAGGGGAAAATAAATGAGATTAATTCTATTGCTTACGGTATTTTTATTATCATTTACTGCCGGCTGCACAAAGGTGAGTGAGGCGGAGTTGCAATCTAAGATTAATGCCTGTTCAGCGGCTAATATGAATTACACATATCTTAAAGACTGGCGGGGAAAGCCTTACGATGTTATGTGTGTCAGCAAAAGACTCCGCTAGAAACAGCACAAATTTGTCACTCGTTCGACTACGGTTTTAAAAAGCCGATTTTTAATAACATTTGAGAGGCTGTTATATCGATGGCTAAAGGAAGTTTTGAAGTAACTGATTTGATTGCACCTATGATGCTCCGAATCCCGTTGGGGTTGATTTTTATGGCACACGGTTCTCAAAAACTCCTGGGTCTTTTTGGAGGGGAGGGGTTGACCGGCACATTTAGAACTTTTGAAGAAAAGCTTGGAATACCTCCTCTGTTTACGCTTTTGGCGATTATAGTCGAATTTGGCGGTGGATTTGGAGTCTTAAGCGGTTTTCTGACACGTCTATCTGCTGCCGGTATTTCTGTAGTCATGTTTGTTGCTATTTATAAAGTTCACTGGATCAACGGGTTTTTTATCAATACAGCCTGTATACCGGGGCGGGGGCATGGTATCGAGTATAATATCGCACTGCTGGGTATGGCTCTGTATCTGATGCTTTCAGGTGGCGGTAAATGGTGTCTTGACCGACTGGTGTTCAGACGGTAGAAATTCATCCTATAGAATGACAAAAGCCGGAGGCGGGTAATCCCCGCCTTTTCATTATTTGATAAAGGGAGTTATATCTGTGGAACTGTTTAACCAGCAAGAAGTTGAAAAGCGTCGTACATTTGCCATAATCAGCCACCCGGATGCCGGTAAAACTACTATAACCGAGAAACTTCTTCTTTTTGGCGGTGCTATACAGCAGGCGGGTGAAGTTCGTGCCAGAAAAAGCGCTCGTCATGCAACTTCCGATTGGATGGAGCTGGAGAAGCAGAGAGGTATATCTGTTACATCGTCGGTTATGAAATTTACTTATGATGGTTGCGAGATTAATCTTCTAGATACTCCTGGTCATAACGATTTCTCTGAGGATACATACAGGGTTCTGACTGCGGTTGACTCAGTACTTATGGTAGTTGATTCGGTTAAAGGTGTTGAAAGCCAGACAAAGAAACTTCTTGAAGTCTGCCGGTTACGCCACACCCCCATAATGACTTTTATGAATAAGCTTGATCGAGAGGGGCAGGAACCATTCGATCTTCTTGATGATATTGAAAAAAATCTTCATATTCAGACCGCTCCGGTAACATGGCCGATTGGAATGGGTAAACGCTTCCGCGGTACTTATCACCTGTATACCAAAGAGCTGACTTTTTTTGATTCGGAGGCGGATAACGGTACCGGTGATGTAATAACTGTAAATGGTCTTGATGACCCAAAGCTGGATGTACTGCTTGGAAGTCAGGTTACAGAGCTTCGTAATGATATAGAACTGCTGGAGGGGGCTGCTAATCCATTTGATATGACAGCGTATCTGGCTGGTAAACAGACGCCGGTATTTTTTGGAAGTGCGATAAATACGTTTGGAGTACAGCAGCTGCTTGATGCTTTTGTGCAGTATGCTCCGCCACCATTGCCTCGTGAGAGTGCTTCTCGTGTTGTTTCCCCTTTTGAAGAGCCGTTCACAGGTTTTACATTTAAAATACAGGCAAATATGGACCCCTCTCATCGCGACAGGATTGCATTTTTCCGTATATGCTCCGGTAAATTCACGCGTGGGATGAAGGTGCGTCATGTAAGGCTCGGGCGTGATGTTCAGATTGCAAATGCCACGATATTTATGGCGCAGGACCGCACCAATGTAGAGGAAGCCTGGCCGGGAGATATAATAGGTATACATAATCACGGAACTATAAAGATTGGTGATACCTTTACCAACGGTGAGGATTTAAAATTTACAGGAATTCCAAGCTTTGCGCCTGAACACTTCCGTAAGGTACGTCTGTTGAATCCGATGAAATCAAAGGCTCTTGAAAAGGGTTTGGTTCAGCTTGCAGAAGAGGGGGCTACTCAGGTATTCAAGCCGGTTATGGGGTCAGACTGGGTAATAGGGGCGGTAGGTCTTCTGCAGTTTGAGGTCGTAATGCATCGTCTTGAATTTGAATACAGCGTAAAGGTAGCCTTTGAGCCGGTTAGTTATGTTACTGCCAGATGGGTTACAGGTGAGAAGAGAGTTGTGGAGGAGTTTGAAAAAAAAGAGGCAATGCACGTATACATCGACGGCGAGGGTAAGCTGACCTATATGGCTGGAAGTCAATGGCGTCTGGACAATACAATAGATGCGTGGAAACAGCTTGAATTTCATGAAACCAGCGAGCATAGTTGAAACTATGAAAACCGGAATTGAGAGAAGAGAGCGTAAGGTAGAAAAACCTGCATTTAATCTAAAAGCAACTATGAGCCTGCTTTCAGGGATGTCATACTCACATTTTCCATTGATTATACCAGGAGTACACCGCCTGGCAGCCCCTCTTATAATGTTTCGTCTAAAAAGGCGCGGTTACTCTAACTGTCGCGTCGACGTGACTGAAGGGGGATTAATCGTCTACGCAGTCAGATAAAAAGCGGAATGATTTTTACATAAACTTCGATATCTCGAAACCTATCTGTCCAAGTGGCAGGACTTCATCCGCTACACCTCCGTCTACACAGGCTTTAGGCATCCCATAAATAGTCGATGTTGCCTCATCCTGCGCAATTGTAACCCCACCCTTCTGTTTGAGAAGTTGCATGCCTTTAAAACCGTCACTTCCCATGCCTGTAAGTATTACACCCAGCATTGACCCGGAGGTTGCTTCAGCCATACTCGAGATCATCAAATCTACTGATGGGATGTAGACGTACTGAGGATAATCAGTGGTCGGTCTTGTTCTTACGACGATCTGCGTCCCCTGGCGAACAAGTGTAGTATGCATACCGCCGGGCGCAACAAGAGCAAGGCCGGGCTTTAGAATGTCTCCATCAACAGCTTCACGGATGGCAAGTGAACATTTTGCATTCAGGCGGTCAGCGTACGGTCCTGTGAAGGCTTTTGGCATATGGATGCCGACCATCAAGCCATAAGGAAAGTTGACAGGAATACGGGAAAGTACTTCCTGGAGAGCTACTGGCCCACCTGTAGACGCGCCGATCCCCACATACTGAATTTTTTTACCAAGAAACTTGGATGATGTAGGTCGTGCCGGTGTTGAGATAGCGGGTATCGCTGACTTTGTATGTACAATAGAGCTGCTCTGTATGCGTCTTATATTTGACGCAACAGCCTCTTTTATTTTACGAATTAACTCTTGTCTGAAAATATTCTGGGCATCTGATGAGTCTGTAACATTCTTGGGAATATAGTCAATCGCTCCTGCTTCAAGTGCTTCAAATGTAGATTTAGCCCCTTCATTTGTCAGCGTTGACACCATGATCACCTTTGTCGGTGCTTTTGCCATTATCTGTTTTAGAGCTGCTATGCCATCCATTCGAGGCATTTCAACATCCATGGTTATAAGGTCGGGCTTAAGTGCAACAGCTTTTTCAACCCCCTCAATGCCGTCCGCGGCGGTTCCGACAATGTCAAAGGAGGGGTCTTTCGACAGTACACTCCTGATTGCCATACGCATGAAAGAAGAGTCATCAACTATTAATATTCTGGTTTTGGCTTGTTTCGGTATTATCATCAAAGGATTACCTTTTGATCAGGATTGTGAGAACATTGATGAGACAAGTTCAGTAACATCTGGTATTGCATCATCGAGTTCGTAACAGAAACGCTCAATATCTAGCTGGGCGAGGTTTGGTGACTTCTCTTTCAGTATAGTCCATGCGGCTTCGTCACTAAGATTGAAACTTATCCATTCTCTCCCGCCATAGTTCAAACCACGTACTGTGCAGAAGAGGTCTGCAATGTTAACAATCGCGCAAAGAATAGGATCTACCATGGCTTCTCCCGGGTTGTGGTGATAGGCAATTACATCGCAGTATGCATCGGGAAAATTCCATTTGTGTGCCATGCTTAGTCCAATTTCGCAGTGAGTAGTTCCAAGAAGCAGGGCTTCGGCATCAACAAGTTTTACAGGGTGGGTTTTAATATGTTCCAGAACCTCCATAAAGGGATCGCGTAGGAAGTTACTGAGAAAAACTTCGCCTAGATCATGTATGATTCCGGATATATAAGCCTTCTCTAAATCCTGATAGCCGGTTTTTTGAGCAATTATTTTCGAAACCATGCCAACCCCGAAAGAGTGCTCCCAAAAAGCATTCAGCTCAAGAGCTCCGGAAGTGCCGTCAAAAGCATTTATAACCGATGTTGTAAGGGCTAACTCTCTGACGTGACGCAAACCAAGGTAAATAAGAGCTCGTTTAAGGGAGGTGATCTCCTGCGTAGGTTTATAAACCGGTGAGTTCAGGAGCTTCATTATCCTGGCTGTCATAACCTGATCCGTAAGCATGAGGTCAGCTATCTCTTCTACGCTGACATCAGGATCATCCAGAAGCTGGAGTACTTTTGTCGCAACAATTGGTATGGTTGGAAGGTCATCAACCGCTCCAACTAAAATCTCGGCTCTTTCAACCATCTGATTCTTATCCATATTGAAAACCTCTCGGGCTATTTGCTGTAGCCGAAACCACCGGGAAAGTGAATTGTTTTGAATTTATCGTTTACACCGTGAAGCGATTCTGACTGCCCTACAAAAAAGTATCCATAAGGTTGCAGATTATTATAGAAGTGTTGAACAACCTTTGATTTTGAAGCGGTGTCAAAATATATCAATACGTTTGCACAAAAGATGAAGTCAAAGCTTTTCATGAAAATCATCTTGGAATCCTCGTAGAGATTCAGTTTGTTGAAGGTTACAAACTTCTTCACTTCGGGGGCAAGTATGTATTTGCCGTTATCCTCTTTAATGTATTTGCGTTTGTACATATCCGGGATATTACGCACGGAATAGGCGTTGTAGATACCCTCTTTTGCCTGAGCTATCACGGTCTCGTTAATGTCCGTGCCCACAATTTCAATTATCCAGTCTTTAAGCAGGGTAGGGCGCTTCTCTAAAAGGATCATTGCCATCGTATAAGCTTCTTCTCCAGACGAGGAGGCTGCACTCCATATACGCAGTTTTCTGAACCCCATTTTGTTTTTCTTCTCAACAATTTCGGGCAGCAGTTTTGTTTCAAGAGCGGTTAATTGTGGAATGTTTCTGAAGAAATAGGTCTCATTGGTAGTTATTTCATCCATTAAAAATTTAAGTTCTTCGGAGCCGCGTGAGGATTTAAGCAGAAGATAATAGTCCTGATAGGTTTTAGCGCTGGTAGCCTCCATACGTCTTGTCAGTCGGCTCTCCAGAAAGTATTTTTTAGTAGTGTGGAAGTACATACCACAGATGTTGTAAATAAAGTCACGCAGTTGTTCAAAATCTTTATCACTGATTGCCACGTTTCACTCCTTGGGCGTCATTGCATTAGCTTACAGTTTTATACTATCTATTCGCAGACCTCAGACATTGCAACAGGATCAATTATCAGGGCGACCCTTCCGTCGCCAAGAATTGTGGAACCTGCGATGCCCGGTATGTTTGCAAGGTAGTTGCCTAGCGATTTAATTGCAACTTCCTGCTGCCCAACCAGACGGGTTACAACAAGACCCATTCTTTTTTCTGCAGCACCTACTACAACAACATAACAGAAATCATCTGATTCTCCACGTGACTGAACATTAAAAACTTTCTGCAGTCGAATAAGCGGGAGGACAATATCACGAAGTTTAAGTACTTCCTGACCTCCAATCTGATGAAACTGGCGCTGGTCAACGCGAATGGTTTCTAAAACCGAGGAGAGTGGAATGGAGTAGATCTCCCCTTCAACTTCAACAAGCAGTGACTGAATAATAGCAAGAGTCAGCGGTAAACGGAGAATAAATTCTGAACCGACCCCTTTAGTACTCTTTATTTCAATAAGTCCGTTAAGTTTTTTGATGTTTGTTTTGACAACATCCATGCCGACTCCGCGCCCCGAGAGGTCTGTAGCCTTGTCTTTTGTAGAGAAGCCCGGGAGGAAGAGGAGATCAAACATTTCTCTCTGACTCATAGCGGCATACTGATCTTCAGTGATTAACCCCTTTTCAATCGCTTTCCGGCCGACTCTTTCGGTATCGATTCCGCGCCCGTCATCTTTAATGCTTATAATTATCTGATTGCCTTCATGGATTGCTGCTAAAACAAGAGTTCCTGTGCGCGATTTGCCTGCTTCAACCCTCTCTTCCGGTGTTTCAAGCCCATGGTCCATGGCATTCCGGATAAGGTGAATCAACGGATCACCGATCTCATCTACAACTGAACGGTCAAGTTCAGTCTCCTCGCCAACTATCTGAAGGTCCACCTCTTTCCCTAAATCACGCGACATACTGCGTACAATACGGGGGAATTTTTTAAAGACCTTGTCTACGGGCAACATACGCATTTTTAATACCTGCATCTGCAACTCGGATGTTACAAAACTCATTCTTTTCGTCAGTTTGCCAAAATCCTCGTTAAAATCAGGGCGATTTACATCGTTTTGTTGTAAATCCTGATTTATCTGGATCATGCGATTACGTTCCAAAACAAGTTCGCCAACCTGATTCATTAAATCATCGAGGCGTTTTACATCGACTCTTACGGTTGTGTTATCGGAGAGGTCGTCGCCTCCCCCTCCTGCCTGCTTTGGAGGTGCAGCAACTTTTTTTTGTGCAACAGCCTGTTTTGGTGAAGGGGTTGGAGCCGGAGCGGCAGCGGGGATAGTTTCCGTGTTGGCTGCAGTTGCAGTATTCTGTTCTGAAGCGTTTGTATATTCAGCAGTCTGCTGCACAGTCTCCTCTGTCACACCGGATTCATTTGACTCTGCAGGAAGCGGAGCAGCTGGTTTTTGGGCAGGCGAGGGGGCAGGTTGCGGAGAGGGTGAGCTCTCCAGAAGGAATGGCAATAATTTGCTTATAGTTCCTTCTGTTTCACGCTCCTGAATTTCACCTGCTTTTATATCGCTTACGAGAAGCTTTACCAAGTCTGTTGCTTCAAGTATTACGTCCATTATTTCAGGAGTTACAGAAAGTTCGCCTTTGCGAAGTCTATTCAGCACATCTTCTGTTTTGTGAGCCACCTTGACCAGGAGATCAAAACCAAGGAAACTGGAAGCACCTTTTATGGTATGTATGGATCGAAAAATCCGATTCATTAACTCAGTGTCATCGGAAGATTTCTCAAGGTTTATAAGGTCATCATCGAGTTTTTCAAGCAGCTCTGTCGTTTCGGCAAGAAAACCGTCTAATAATTCCTGATCTTCGCAATCAATGGGTGGCATAGCGCGTAACTCCTGAAAAATTTAATGGAGATTTATAGGTTACATTCCTATGAATGAATTCTTTTCGTCACGGGAAAACATTTTCTCCAGATTAAGCAGTACAAGCAGACGTTCAGACTGATTGATAACTCCTGCGATGCACTCCTGATCAATGCCACCGGCTACCATAGCCGGAGATGGTTGTATTTCGCTTCCGGAGATTCTGATTACTTCAGATACGGCGTCTACAATGAAGCCCATTAACTCCCCGTCCATATCCATGACCATTATTCTGGTCTGCTTGTCGTTCTCTGACTCAAACAGCCCGAATTTTTTCCTCATGCATATAATTGGAACTACTTTGCCACGGAGGTTTATAACACCCTCGACGTAATGGGGGGTGTTTGGGACACGGGTTACAATCGGCATACGAATAATCTCGCGAACTCTCAGAACGTCGACTCCGTACTCCTCCTGATCAAGGTTAAAGCTTACCAGTTGGATAAGTTCATCGTGAATACCGTCAGACTTTGCTGGTACTAGTGCATTCTGCATCGATTAGTTCTCCTCGATCAAAATTGATGATAACTATTATTTTTAATTTGCAGTCTATGTAAAGTATTTTATAAAAAAATAATCCGCAATCTATCACGCATATAAATCTATATCAAGCAACATACAATAAAAAACAGTCAAAAAAAACCACAACGAACCCTTTCTTTCTTAAATTATTAAAAAAATGATACAGTCATTTTATTGACATTTGTTGTAAAATATGTAAAATGCCGTAAGGATACATATATTGGGGGTGACGTACGATTATGTACGAGAACGGCACTATTTTTATAGCGGACAGCGATGCCAAGACGCGCGACCTGGTGTCCGCTTTTTTGACATATCAGGGGCATAATATCGCTGCACCGGAGCCAAACCTCCCGTTTTTTGACGCGTTGGAAAAGAATAATGTAGATATTGTTATAGCAGATACAGGCTATTTAAGGAAAGTCGCTCCGGATTTTGGAGATAAGAGTCAGTTGCTTAATCCACTGCTTGTGCTTATCGGATATGGTGATGTAACTGCTTCTGAGCTTAAACAGCATTCAAGTGAAACCGTTTTCAATCTCCCCAAACCTCTGAACCTTGATGAACTTGAAAGCCTCGTTTTGAGGGCGCGTGAATACCAGTCTATGAAGATATACGACAGTTCGACTGGGTGTGTAGCCAACAACAAGTTTTTATCAGGCACTATGATTGGTAAAAGTTCTCCGATGCAGGAACTGTTCGAGATGATTACCAAGGTTGCCGCATCAAATGCCACAGTTCTTATTCAGGGTGAATCCGGTACAGGTAAAGAACTTGCGGCAAGGGCGATACATCAGTTGAGCGATCGCCATACAAAAAACTTTGTACCTGTTAACTGTGCTGCTATTCCTGACGATCTTCTTGAAAGTGAGCTTTTCGGACATGTGAAGGGTTCCTTTACCGGTGCTTACGCAAACCGGATCGGGCGTTTTGAGATGGCAGACAAGGGTACACTCTTCCTGGATGAAATAGGTGACATGAAGGCTAACCTTCAGGTAAAGCTGCTGCGTGTTCTGCAAAATAGAGAATTTGAACCGGTGGGTGCCTCAAAATCGCAAAAAGTTGATGTAAGAATTATAGCTGCCACTAATAAAAATCTTGAAGAGTTGGTAGTTAGCCGGGATTTTCGTGAAGACCTGTATTACCGTCTATCTGTTATTCCTATAACAATCCCGCCGTTGCGTGAAAGAAGTGAGGATATACCCCTTTTGATACATACATTTCTTACACGTTTCAACGATGACAAAAGGCATGCTGTAAAAGGTTTTTCGCGCGATGCCCTTGGAATCCTCTGCAATTATGTTTGGCCGGGCAATGTCAGAGAGCTTGAAAACCTCGTTGAACGTCTCGTTATACTCAAGGGGAGTGGTCTTATAGTACCGGATGATTTGCCGGAGAAATACCTGTCCGGTAAACAGCCATCTGCAGTACCGGTTCAGTCTGTCACATTGCAGGCGGATAATGTTCTCCCCAAAGATGGTATATGCCTCAATTCAGCTGTTGATGAGTTTGAGAATAATCTTATTATGCAGGCACTTGTACGTGCAGGTGGTAATAAAAAAGAGGCAGCCTTGCTGCTCAATCTAAAACGAACAACGCTAATTGAAAAGCTGAAAAAAAAGAACCTTGTTTTTAACGAGGATTGATTCTTATGTCTATACCTGTTGAAAAAGTTTCTTTGTCCGGTTTATTTCCCCAAAACGGTAAGCAGAGTGATAATACTGCTACCGCGTCTAAAGGCTTTGCCGAAAAGTTTAATAAAGCACTTGGTGTTGATGAAAAACCGGATGCGAACTCTACCAGGAGTGCAAGGGAAATTGCGGAAGTGCTTACGGTTCAGATGATGCAGAGCTCTCTTGATCTGTCAGCTGACTCCGATAACGACAATACAAAGCTTTCATATTCTAATCAGTTTTCATCTGTAAGTAATTATATTCGCTCATATAGAGCAAATATGCCGCTTCTTGAAAATCAATTATCACCTGCTGTAACTTCAGATTTATCGGAACAGACAAAGCCATCGGCTGTTACTGCCCCCCCTTATTCGCAAAAAGTGTCACCATCAGATAGGCATACCGAAACTGATTGGTTAGCTCCGATTATTTCTAAAGCATCGCGACAGTATGGTGTTGAGCCCGCTTTAATAAGGGCTGTAATAAAGGCTGAGAGCAACTTTAATCCCCATGCCGTCTCGCATGCCGGCGCAGCCGGTCTTATGCAGCTTATGCCGGCTACAGCCAGATCTCTAGGTGTAACGGATTCATTCGATCCGGAACAGAATGTTATGGCTGGCACCCGCTTTTTAAAAGATATGCTGACTCGTTATGGTGGCAATCTTGATTCTGCATTGGCAGCCTACAATTGGGGGCCTGGTAATGTCGACAGACGTCCTGATGAGCTTCCCAGAGAAACCCGTAACTATCAGGCGCGAGTCAGGCAGTTATATGATTCATATAATGTTTAATTTGTAAGTTTTGTCTGAGAGGCAACTTTTATGGCTTCACTTTATATTGTAGGTACAGGCCCAGGTGCACCCTTACATCTGACAGATGCCGCAAAACTGGCTATTCAGGATTCTGATATTATAGTCGGTTATGATAATTATGTTGAGTTGGTGCGTCCACTTCTTGCCGGGAAACAGATTGTATCAACCGGTATGATGCAGGAGGTGCAGCGATGTCGGGAAGCTATCAGGTTGGCTCGCACCGGTAGCTCTGTTGCTATTGTTTCGGGCGGTGATTCTGGAATTTATGGTATGGCAGGTTTACTGCTTGAGCTGATTGAGCTTGATCTAAGGCAGGATCCTGCTGCTACACATCTGGATGTAAAGATAGTGCCTGGTATTTCTGCGGTTCAGGCTGCTGCAGCTCTGCTTGGCGCACCACTAATGCATGATTTCGCCGTGATTTCGCTATCTGATCTGCTGACTCCTTGGGAACTCATAAAATGCAGGTTGGATGCTGCAGCTCGTGCCGATTTTGTAATTTCATTATACAATCCACGTAGCAAAAGTCGTCAAACGCAGATTCAGGAGGCGCAGAAGATAATTCTTAAATACAGGCTGCCGGAAACACCGGCAGGAATTGTCCGTAATGCTTATCGTGACGGGCAGAATGTCGTAGTGACAACACTTGGGCAGCTGCTGGATCATGAGATAGATATGAGTACGGTTGTATTAATAGGTAATGCCAGCACATTTATAGATGCCGAAGGCAGAATCGTAACTCCAAGGGGTTACACCGGTAAATATGGTTCAGGAATTCTGGAAAAGGAAAAAATTGCAGAGCAGCCACCTTTATCTCATTCGGGAGCGGTAATGTTTTGCGGGACGGCGTCTGATGTAGGGAAATCTGTTGTTACAGCCGGTTTCTGCCGCTATCTTGTTAAACACGGAATGGCTGTAGCCCCCTTTAAATCCCAGAATATGTCTCTGAACTCTTACGTTACACATGAAGGTGGTGAAATCGGTCGCGCTCAGGCGGTGCAGGCTCAAGCGTGTGATATCAACCCTCATACAGATATGAATCCGATTCTTCTTAAGCCAAACTCTGATACAGGAAGTCAGATAGTTGTACAGGGGCGACCGGTAGGCACTATGTCGATTGCCGAGTATGATGTTTATAAAACGACGGCTTATGAGAAAATATGGGAGAGTTTTGATCGTTTGCATCAAGCATACGAGTTCATTGTTATTGAAGGTGCCGGGAGTATTGCAGAAATAAATTTAAAAAAGAACGATATCGCCAATTTGAAAATTGCTGAAATGGCACGTTGCCCGGTGATACTGGTCGCAGATATTGATAGAGGTGGAGTTTTTGCACAGATCGTAGGCACGGTGGAACTTCTTGATCCCCTTGAACGCTCATATATTAAAGGTGTTATAATCAACAAGTTTAGAGGTGATATTGAAATTCTGAAGCCTGGGATTGAATTTATCGAGCAGCGTATAGGAATTCCCGTGCTTGGAGTACTTCCGTGGTTTTCAGATATCAATCTTCCGGCGGAGGATAGTGTAGCTCTTGGACAACGCTCAAAAGTTGTCAGTATAATTGCTGGAATTAAGAAGATAAATATTGGAGTAATAAAGTTACCACGAATATCCAACTTTACTGATTTTGATCCGCTTGAAAAAGAACCTGATGTACATCTTAGCTATGTTGAGGTGCCAGAACAGATACAAGGGCTGGATATACTTATTATTCCAGGTAGTAAGTCTACTATTGCTGATCTATATTTTCTTATGGAGCGTGGACTGTACAATTCAATTCAAGATTTTAAAGGTCACATAGTAGGTATATGTGGTGGTTTTCAGATGCTTGGAACTGTAGTGTTTGATCCTGACGGCGTTGAGTCTTCAATAAAAGAGGCGCAGGCTCTTGATCTGCTCCCTTCGACTACTGTTCTGCTACGTGAAAAAGAGACTCATCAGGTGTTGACCTATCTGGATGAAGCCGGTTTGACAGTAGCTCCTGATTGCAATGGCGTCATGACAGGTTATGAAATACATATGGGTGAAACCACGCTTGGCAAGGGTGTTCAGCCCTTTTCACGCATATTCCGACGTGGCAACACTTCCGTTTCAATAGAAGATGGTGCTGTTTCAAACGACGGACGAATTTTTGGCACATATCTCCACGGTGTTTTTGAAAATTCCCGTTTTCGCGAGATTTATCTCAACAGAATACGGCTTGAGAAGGGGATGCCATTGCGTCGCGGAGGAGAAAAACAGTCGTTGCGTGACCCTTTTGACCAGCTTTCCGAACAACTTGAGAAATATCTTGATATGCCGCGTATTATGGCGATCTGCGGACTTGGCATTGATACACCCTGATCCTCTGATTATCTTTGCCGCACTACTATTGGATTTTGCTCTCGGAGACCCACGCTCTTTGCCGCACCCCGTGGTTGCAATCGGTCGTTTGGTACTCTATTTGGATAAAAACCTGCGCCGTAGCTGGTTGAATGAACGGGTCGCCGGTGTTCTGCTTCTAATACTTGTTCTTTTCGTCACTATCGGTATAACCTGGTTTTTCATTTATTTCTTAGCCATATTTTCAATCTATGCCGGATGTATTGCCGCCGTATTTGTTTCATACACCTGCCTTGCTGCACGTTCTCTTCATAAGGAATCCGCACTGGTTGTTTCCACTCTTAGATCCGGTGATATAGAACAGGCTAGAATATACCTCTCCTATATAGTCGGACGTGATACTCAGAAACTTACTGAAACAGAAATCTGGCGAGCGGTGGTTGAAACCGTAGCTGAAAATACCTCGGATGGCATTATTGCACCACTTTTCTGGCTCTCAATCGGCGGACCGGTTTCTGGGATGGCATTTAAGGCTGTAAGCACATTGGACTCAATGGTTGGTTATAAAAATGACCGGTATATAAATATGGGATGGGCTTCGGCTCGAATGGATGATCTTCTCAACTTTATTCCGGCGCGTTTGACAGCACTTCTTTTAATCTTAGCTTCACCTTTGGCTGGTGTCTCAACCTCTGGAGCATTCAGGATAACTCTAAGGGATCGTTTTAATCATTCATCACCTAACAGTGGACACCCTGAAGCTGCTGCTGCCGGTGCATTAGGTGTACGACTAGGGGGTGACACCACTTACGGCGGTACAATATCATTTAAAAAATATCTTGGTGATGACTTAAGACCGCTTGACGAAAGTGCATATCAAAGTATGATAAAGCTTATGTACATCTCAACCATACTAATGACTTTAATCTGTGTATTCGCCACTTTTGTTTTGAGAGGTTTTTGTGTCCCATTCTTATGATCATGGCGGTAACATATTTACTGTATCGAGGGGTTTGGGGGTCAGTCCGGATCAGATAGTTGATTTCTCTGCAAGTATAAATCCGCTCGGTATGTCTTCAATGGTCAGAAAATCATTGATCTGCTCACTTGATACCCTTGTTCATTATCCAGACACAAATCATAAAGATTTTAAACAGGCTTTAGCCAAACATCATTCAATTCCCACAGCCCATTTTACAGTCGCCAACGGTTCAACCGAACTTATTTATAACATTCCGGCAATGTTACCAGGGGAAAAAGCTCTGATAATATCTCCGTCTTTTAGCGAATATGTTCGTGCGCTAAATCAGAATCATTGGGAGACGGAGCATTTTATACTTACTCCGGAAAATAATTTTTCAATTGATACGGTTAAGTTGGCGAAAGCTCTTGAAAAAGGTTTCAATGCGCTCTTTATAAGTAATCCGGCTAATCCGAGCGGAACCCTCTATCCAAAAAGGGTAATAGAAGAGATATATAGTTTATGTATTGCTGCAGGAACATTCATGGTGCTTGATGAAGCTTTCATGGATTTCTGTGAAGAGGCTTCAGCTAAACGTACTATAGTGCATAGTGACAACGCGATTATACTCCGCTCAATGACTAAATTTTATGGTATTCCGGGTCTTCGTCTGGGTTATGCAATAAGTAATGCCACTCTTGCAGAACGACTGGATTCTATGGGGGGACCGTGGAGTGTCAATACCTTAGCCCTTGCAGCAGGTACGGCTGCTCTACAGGATGCTCAGTACAATCAGAAAACTCTTGAATATGTAAGACAGGAGAGACGTTCTTTTTTTGAGGAACTCGCTAAGTTTTCGCAGTTCAGGTTATACGCATCAAGTACCAATTATATACTGGTAGAAATAATTAAGGGGATCAGTTCTAGGGAATTAAAAGAATGTCTGTTGCCACATAGGATCCTAATAAGGGACTGCAGTAGTTTTATGGGGTTAACAGTCAACTTTTTCAGGGTTGCAGTGAGAACTAAGGAAGAGAACAAAATTCTACTGGATTGTCTTGGAAAAATTTTCAGGTGAATTTGAATTATATGTTTTCCTGATCATACACTCCCCGCGTACGATTTGATATCCTTTGTACGCGGGGAGTCTCTGATCATTTGTCTTTACGAGGTACGACAACAATTCCTGATTCGGTTACTGTGTAACCGTTGGCAAGATCGGACTCTCTGTCATATCCGATTGTAGAACCATCCTGTATTACTACGCCTTTGTCAATAATAGCCCGCCTGATCTTCACATGTCTTCCTACTGTTACATTCTCGAATAATATGGATTCTTCTACCAGACTGTAACTGTTTACTTTGCAAAGCGGTCCGAGTATTGACCTTTTTACGGTACTTCCACTGGTTATGCAGCCAGCGCAAACGTATGAGTCCAGATTTATCCCACGTCTGTCACCGTCATCAAAAACGGTTTTTGCCGGTGGCAAATTCCCCTGGTTAGTCAGGATTGGCCACTTATAATTATAGAGATTTAGCTGCGGAGATACATCTATTAAGTCCATATTAGCTTCATAATAAGCCTCGATTGTGCCGACATCTTTCCAGTAACCGCGCTCCTCAGCTCTCATGCCAGGTATCATATTGTCGTTAAAGTTATAGGCAAAAACGCGATCAGAGTTTTTGAGCATCATAGGAATAACGTGTTTGCCAAAATCCAGGTCTTCATGCAGTTTTTTGCCTTCAAGCAGCACCTCTATCAGTTTTTTGGTCGGAAATATATAGTTGCCCATTGAAGCGAAACATGTATCGCGCCCGGGTATTGTTTCAGGCTTATCGGGTTTTTCGTTAAATGCAGTCACTCTTGCATCGTCATCTACTGAGAATATTCCAAATCGGCTAGCCTCATCTACTGGAACTTCAAGGGCAGCAATAGTTATGTCCGCTCTGTTCATTCTATGGAAATAGATCATCTGTGTTATGTCCATTTTGTATATATGATCTCCTCCAAAAACTGCGACATAGTCAGCATCAGAAGATTCTACAAAGCGAAGATACTGGAGGATCGCGTCCGCCGTTCCCTTAAACCACTCCTCCCCCTCGCTGCTTGTTTCCGGAGAAATATCAACAAAAAACTCCCCAAGTCCTGTCCACTTACCCCACGATTCTCTTATATGTTTATTTAATGAGTATGCGCGGTACTGGGTCAGAATATATACTTTTTTAATCCCGGAGTTGAACATATTGCTTAGCACAAAATCTATTATTTTGTATTTACCGCCAAAAGAAACACTGGGTTTGGCTCTTCTTATTGTCAGCGGACTGAGACGTTCGCCTTTACCACCCGCAAGAACCATCGCTATGGTGTTTTTTCCGATATTGTCCATTGAATACATAAAAACCTCCCTCATAAAAGGAATTAAATTTTCAAGAGAGTAGCTCATTACAGAGCAGAATAAAATAAAAAAAAGAATTATGAGAGTAACTCATTATATCTTGTTCGAGTACGGTTAATGCCTTGCCTCAATATTGCTGAAAAGTATATAGTAGTGTGCGCTGAATGTATTTTTATTTTGAGGTGATGTAACTGTGGCTTGGAAATCAATTGGAATTTTTGACTCCGGAGTTGGTGGACTAACGGTTCTGCGGGAAATAATGCATCTTCTTCCTCAGGAGGATACTCTCTATTTTGGGGATACAGCCAGAGTGCCTTACGGAACGAAGTCTCCCGAAACGGTTGCGAGATATGCCGACGAGATCGCTTCATTTCTGGTAAAGCGGGATATAAAATTATTGGTTGTTGCCTGTAATACAGCCTCCTCTGTTGCTCTGCCCCTTCTGAACAGCCATTTTTCTATTCCAGTTGTAGGTGTTATAGAGCCGGGGGCTCGGCGTGCAGTTCAGGTAACTCGTTCGGGGAAGATTGGAGTGATAGGTACTGCCGGTACTATTGGGAGCAGTGCTTACACTCGAGCAATTAAACGTCTTAAACCAGATGCAGAGGTGCTTACTTGTGCGTGTCCGCTTTTTGTTCCGCTCGCTGAAGAGGGGTGGACAGACAATAACGTAGCCAGACTAACAGCCGAAATATATCTAAGTGGTTTAAAAGAGTCTCCAATAGATACGCTTGTTCTCGGATGCACCCATTATCCTCTGCTTAAAAAGATTATTGCTGAAGTAATGGGACCCGCTGTTACATTGGTCGATTCGGCAGAAGAGACAGCACTAACTGTCAAGGAAATTCTTGTAGAGAGAGCAGAGCTCCGCCCATCTTCGGAGTCCGGAAATCATAGTTACTACGTTAGTGATATACCAGCCGGTTTCGTTAGGGTCGGGGGCAGATTTCTGGGCGAAAAGCTCGGAGATGTATTTCAGGTAAGCCTCGAAGAAGATGAGGTGTCTCCCTGATGACTGTGCCGGTTCGAAAGAAAAAATCCATAAATGTTGTAATCCCGTTCCTGGTCATATTAACCATCTTCTCTATTTTGATATGGCAAAAATACCGTTCAACCCAGGAACTTTCAGCTTCACCAGAAATAAAACAGACAGATGGTCGTCGTCAGATTGCACTATATTTTGCAAATAACGACCAACAGTTATCTAAAGAAGTGCGTAATATTGAACCATGTAACGATCCTGATACCTGTCTTAAAAGAATTCTTGAAGAGTTGTTAAATGGTCCGATAAGTCAGCTTAATGCAGCAATACCTGAGGGTACGGTCATTGACTCGGTTTCTATTAAGGGAGGTCTGGCAACTATAGAAATAAATGTCAATTTCTATGAAGCACTTGCTGCGGGGAGTTCTGCCGAGATGCTTGCTGTATACTCAATCGTTAACACAACTGCTTTTAACTTTCCAAATATACAAAGGGTTAAATTAAATGTTGGAGGAAACCCGATGACTGTATTGCGTCATCTTGATTTATCTGAACCCTTGTCGCCTGACTATTCACTGGAGCAAGGTTATACCCAGAATCCAGGGGAGAAAATAAAATAAATTGAGATACCGGCTGCAAACACTAAAATAAGCGATTTGAGGGCAAAGCGATAAAAAAGAAGGTCGTTCTATTAGTATATAGTTTTTTGTCGCATATAAGGCAAATATGCGTGCCCAATAATTGTGCATCTGCCGGTTGTTTTATCATAAGTTGTTCTTGCTTTTAGCTGGATTGCATTTTGCCAAAGTGTTATATTGCTCGCGAAGGCAGTTGATTTGATTTTAGGGTATAGAGATGGTTCTTGGGTTTAATCACAATCTTATTTATAAAGGTGAAGTGTTCCACGTTCAGACTGAGGACAGCGGTGTGGCTAATCCGCATATTATAACCCTTCTATATCGTGGAGGAGTTATAATCAGTTCGAAGAAAACCAGCTATTCAGATATCCTTAAAATGGAAAATCTGGAAGTAGTGGTAGAAGAGTTAATGAAAGAGCAGCATAAGGAGATGATGAGGCGCTTGAAATCAGGCGAATATGATGAAAAGGCTTTTTCATTTAAACCGCAGTTGATAGAAAACTACGAAATCCCCACCCTTGAAGCAGACCCGATTGCAGATATTTTTTCATCAGCACCATCAACTGGAGCGTCATCAAAAGTTAATGTTTCAATGTTATTTGATCTTTCACCCCGGTCAGACGAAAAAGATTCGGATAAATCTGATGAAATAGATGCTAAAAATAAAACCGTTAATCTTGATGACGCAATTCTTTCTTTTTTTGGCTCTCGTGGGAACTGACTGTCTGATAATATATCTTATGTTAACCAAGGTTACCTTATAATGTTTCGTAGTCTGACGACGCGCGTAATTGCCACTACTATCTCACTTCTGGTTACCGGAATATTCATATATACAACCTTTAACGTCAAGCATCAGCATAATATGCTTATTGAGTCTGCCCGTGAAAGTACCGAGTTGCTTTTGCACACGGTTGAAAGCAGTATCTACAATACTATGCATCTCGGCAATGTTCAGGATGTCGGGTCAATTCTATCTATGGTAGGGCAGCATAATCAGCTGGTAGGTGTAAGAATATTTCATCCACATGGCATAATTCTCCGATCTTCAGTGCCGAGTGAAGTGGGTAGATCAGTTAGCCCCGATGATTATAAAATATATCAGAGCGCCAAGGACTTCAGCATATTTACTATTCCGTCGCATGGCGAAGTTCTTAGTATGATCAAGCCAATATATAACGAATCAGCCTGCCACGCCTGTCATGGTAGTAAAGCACGGGTTATCGGTGTTTTGAATGTTAATTATTCACTAAATCGTACAAAAATGCAGATGCTGGATGCATCCCGAATATTTATTATTTCATCTGCTGTAATTACTGTGTTTCTGGCGCTTACTATCTCTTTTCTGTTCTTGAAATTTTTCAAAAATCCGCTTGATAAGATGGTCGACACCATGTCAAAAGTTGAAAAAGGGGATTTTGCTGCAAGAATTGAGTACAAGGGTAAAGATGAGATCGGGCGCCTTATTGAGAGCTTCAATTCAATGGTTGATCGATTGGATATCGCTCAAAAAGAGCTGGAACATCTGCATCTCCAACAGTTGGAACGAGCTGACAGATTAGCTTCAATAGGAGAGATGGCTGCAGGGATAGCCCATGAAATAAAAAATCCACTGGCTGGGATATCTGCAGCTGTTACTATCATAAAAGATGATATGTCTCCTGACGATCAGAGGGCAATTATTCTTTCCGAGGTAGTTGATCAGGTAAAACGTCTTGATCGAACAGTTAATGATCTGCTCTTTTTTGGAAAACCATCACCGCCCGAGCCTACCGTACTGGATATAAATTCCATATTGAATACCACTCTGATGTTTGCAACTCAGCTAAGCACAGGCGCGGTTATTGATAAACATATAAAATTTCAACCGGATCTACCACCTGTTTATGCCGATGCCAAACATTTGCAACAGGTCTTTCTGAACATCCTGCTTAACGCATATCAGGCTATGCCTAAAGGTGGAAAATTAATAATACACTCATATATTATGCAAAAGGGTGGTGTCGATTATATTGAAATAGATTTTACTGATAGCGGTACAGGTATCCCGCAACAAATACTTGAAAAAATATTTACGCCATTTTATACAACAAAGGCTCAAGGTACCGGCTTGGGATTGCCAATATGTAAAAAACTATTGAGGCTGCATAATGGCGATATTCGAGTCACAAGCAACAACGATGGTACGACATTCTCAGTTGAATTGCCAGCGTATAACCTGTCAGAGCAGAACGGAAGAGGGGTAAAATAGTGAAGAGAAACAAAATATTAGTAGTAGATGATGAACATCTTATTCGTTGGTCATTGGAGCAGAATCTTAAAAAACAGGGATATGAAGTAGTTACAGCGGGCACAGGCGAAGATGCGTTGCGTCTGGTTAGAGAAGAACAGCCAGACCTTCTTCTGCTTGATATACAACTGCCTGGAATAAGCGGAATTGACGTGCTTGAGAAGATTAAAGATATTGATGATGATATTATTGTAATAATGGTTACTGCAAACAGCGCTCTCGAAAACGCCGTAAGTGCAATGCGTTTAGGGGCGTTTGATTATATAAATAAGCCGTTTAATCTGGATGAATTGTCAATAACGGTTAAAAAAGCGTTAGAAACATCGGAATTAAAACAAGAAGTGGTTCGTCTGCGAACTGAAACAAAAAAGGATGGGGCACCGAACATAATAGGTCAGAGTCCACAGATAAAGTATTTAATGGAAGTTCTTGAAAAAGTGGCAAGAAGTGAAGCATCGACAGTATTGGTTCAGGGTGAATCAGGAACAGGAAAGGAATTGGTTGCCAAGTGGATACACTATAGTTCTAACAGGTCTGAAAAACCTTTTATTGCAATAAATTGCGCCGCTGTTCCTGCTACTCTGTTGGAAAGTGAGCTTTTTGGACATGAAAAGGGAGCTTTTACAGATGCAAAAGCATCAAAAAAAGGCTTATTTGAGATGGCTGACGGTGGAACGGTCTTTCTTGACGAAATTGGCGACATGGAAATGGGGATGCAGGCAAAGTTACTCCGTTTCCTTGAGGATCGCTCATTCAGGCGTATTGGAGGAGGGCGCGTTTTTACAGTTGATGTAAGAATAATATCAGCAACTAATAAAGACCTTCAAAAATCAATAGAAGAAAAAACCTTTCGAAATGACCTGTATTACAGGTTGCAAGTGATACCGATATTTCTGCCGTCACTCAGAGAGAGAAAAGAAGATATAATACCACTGGCGACACATTTTATAAATATGTACAATAAGGACTTTAATAAGAGAGTGCAGGGGATTGCAAGCGAAGCAGGGCAGATTATGAAGCAGTATGCCTGGCCAGGCAATGTTCGTGAACTTAAAAATGTTATAGAGCGCGCAATTATTCTTGGAAATGATGAAACTCTTCTACTGGACCATCTTCCACTTGAGTTGGTTGCAACTACGGGTCCGGTGCATGAAACCCCGGCTGCGTCATTTCGCTTGCCGGCAGATGGTATAGATATTGAGGAAGTTGAGAGAGAATTAATAAAGCAGGCATTAGACTGTACTGAGTGGAATCAGTCGAAAGCAGCAAAGAAGCTAAAACTTGGGATTGATGCGTTTCGCTACAGAATGAAAAAATTTGGATATTTAAAATAGTGTTTATATGGAGTGTTTGGCACTTATTTTGCTCATATAAATCCCGAAAGTTATGGTTATTTTGTTGACAAAGATTAGATTCTTTGAAAGAAGTTTAAAAAACTCCACAATAACGGAGGCATAGAGATGCTTAGACAAGTGAAACAGGCTGTAGCAAAATGTATGATGGTAGTGGCAGTAGTGGCTATATCGCTACCTGTAGTTTCTTATTCGGCTACTTCGCCGACAGTGACGGTGCAAAATCCATTGACAAAGGGGGTTCTGTCGCCAGTCAGATTAGTGCTGGATGCTAATAATGACGTTTATGTTGCCGATGTCAGGTTGCATGGGGTTAGTCACTATGATCCGTCCGGTACTGAACTTCTCGGGGTTATTAAGACATCGGAAGCTCCATCCGGAATGGCATTTGCGCAGGATGGTTCGCTACTTGTTGCTCAGGGTTCTTTTGTTGCTCGTTATGACGTTGCTACTGGTGAAGAGTTGACACGTCTGGTTGGTGGGCAGCTTCAAAAGCCATGTAGCGTGGCTGTTGACGACCAGACCGGTTATATTTATGTTGTTGATACAAAGGCAAATCAGATTGAGATGTATACAGCTTCGGGTGTCTTTGTTAAAGCGTTTGCAAAGGGTGTGAAAGCGGATGCTAATGGCACGACAGTCTCCAATCCTGTTGGTATGTTGTCAGGTCCAACCGGCATCTCCTTTGAGAGGGTGTCGCGTCGCCTTGTGGTGGCAGATACATTGAGCCATAGGGTTCAGTTCTTTGATGTAGATGGTAATTTTGTTAAGAGTATTGGAATCCCGCTTCCTGGTACAAATACTACTTATTCGTCGCTTCCTGTTCAGATGATGCAGTTTGTGCTGCCTACGGCGATAGCTTTTCAGTACAGCAAAACTTCAACACCGGTTCTAGAGAGAATTTATATCTCTGACGCATATCTCTCTATAGTACACGTGATTGATGCAGCGACCGATACACCGCTTCTGGTTGCAGGTACTTCAAAAAATTATCTGGGGACTCCGGGTACTGCAAATGGACAGTTAATGAGTCCGGTTGATCTTGCGTTCGATGCAGATAATAGTCGTCTGTTTGTTGTAGATGGTTCGCTTAGTCGCGTAGGTGTATACGGAATAGATGGCGGCACTACTCCGGTTTATGTTGACAGAACCCCTCCCTCGCTTTCGGTAAACCCCGTTATTGCAACAATAAGTACTCCGACAGTTATGGTTACCGGTAGTGTTGAAGTCGGTGCTGTGGTTGCAGTATCGGCAGATTCCGGTTCTCTTGTTAGTCCGGTTGAATATGTATCAGCATCGGAATGGAAAGCTCAAATAACCGCGTTGAGTCCTGGTCTAAACACGATCTCTGTTGTTGCTAAGGACGCAGCCGGCAACTCTTCGCAGCCGATAACCCTGACAACTTCGTATATTACGCCGGCTCCTGCTCTTGCTGTTGATGCCGAGATTCCTGGTCAGACAAATAATTCTGCTTTAGTTCTTACGGGTACTGTTGATCAGGGAGCATCCGTAAGCGTAACTAATGGTTCTACAGCGATATCCGGTTTCGCTGCAGTCACTGGTACTGAATGGTCATATACAGTTGCTCTGGCTGAGGGTTTAAACAATATTTCGGTGGTTGCTCAAAAAGAGTATAGTGAAAAGGCATCCTTGACAGTTTCATCTGTTTTGGATTCAGTTGCACCGGTCTTGAATGTGTCGGCAATAGCAGACGGAAGTAGCACTGGTACACAGGTTCAGAATATTTCTGGTAACGTAGTTGACGCAAATCTTGTGTCAGTACTTGTTAACGGATTGTCTGTTGCGCTGCTCGATAACTCATTTACTACTCCGGTGTCACTTGTTTCGGGTGCAAATACGATAACAGTCTCAGCGGTCGATTTGGCTGGCAACGCGGTGCTGAATACACGTACAGTAAATTTTGACGCAACTGCTCCGGTTATTGCTGTTACAGCCCCAATGGACAATTCAGTTACTAACATTCCTCAGGTTCAGATTGCCGGGACTGTTGACGAGAACTCAGTTGTTACAGTTTCTGGAATTCAGGCATCTATTAATAATAATATCTGGACGGCTGATTTAACTCTTCAGCCGGGACTTAATACAATTGAAGTTGTTGCTACAGACCTGTTTGGTAACAGCTCTACTTTAAAGCGTTCTATTGTGTACGACGCTGCAAAAGCTCTTTTAGCTATATCTTCACCTGTTCAGGATATTGCTGTAAATAAGGAAATAAAGATATATGGTACTGTTGATGATAGTGACGCAAAAGTTGCTACTTATTCGATAAATGGGATTGAAAGCACAACAAAAATAAGGAATGGTAAATTCAGCTTTAAGGCAGAGTTTGAGAAAGATGGCGTTTATCCGATAATTGTAAGCGTTGAAAACCCATCGGGCGCTGTTAGCACTGCAACTCGTACTTTGATTTATGATACGGTTTCACCTAAGCTTACAGTTGACGGGTTAAGTAGAAGAGGTCTGTTGACCGGTACTGTTGAGCAGGATGCTACAGTAGAAATTAAAGATAATGGTAGAAGTTTGAGAAAAGCCAATGTAGTGGTCAATGGGACAGCGTGGTCAGTTGATCTTAGCAGGGTCGAGTATAACAAAAACAGACTTTCAATAGTTGCTACTGATGCCGCTGGTAACTCGACTACCAGGACCTTGAGAGATGAGAATCATAGAGATTGACTCTTTTAATAGTAATAAAATATCCAATATAAAGGGCATATTATGAAGTTAATTTCAAAAAAATATTTATTACTGGCATCGTTAGCATCTGCAGTTCTTGTAACTACTGCTTCTGTTGCCGCTGTTCCAAGCAATGTCGCAAATACTGTGCATAATTTCTCGACAACTGGACTTTCAAGTGTTTACAAAGCCACCGCCTCCTCGGGGATGACACAGGTATGTGTGTTCTGTCATACACCTCACAACCCGGGACAAGCCAAGTTGCTTTGGAACAAGGCTTCCGGCGGGAATACGGCATTCAGACTTTACACATCGTCCGGTACATTATCAAACATCACAACTACCCAATCAGCTCTTCCGTTTCCGGAAGATTCACCATCTCTTCTCTGTCTTAGTTGTCATGATGGCAAGACTGCAATGAATATACTTCATACTGCTTCGTCACCAACAGCTATTGATGCAACTCCGTTCAGTTACCCTGCTGGAACATTGCTTATAGATACGACAACTGGCGGGCTTACGCCCTTAATTATGCCATCACCGGAACCTGATCTTTTTACGGGTTTAGTAGGGCCATCGATGAACATTGGTGGAACATCTGGTACAGATCTGACAAACGACCATCCTATTAACTTCAGTTACTCTGATGTCTATGCAGACGACCCTGTGGGTTTGCATGACGTTGTTTCTGCAAAGTCTGCTGGAGCGAGGTTTTTTGGTAGCAACAATAGAGTAGAATGCTCTACATGTCATGATCCTCATGTTGATACAAGTTCAGATATAAGCTATAAGCCTTTTCTTGTAACCAGTAATACAGGTAGTGCTCTCTGTCTTTCCTGTCACGATAAATAATTGCAAACATTTTCATGCTTTGTTAGGAGTGCATTATGAACAAACAATTTTTGAAGTATCTTGCTGTAACACTGTTGTTGGTGGTTCCAAACCTGGTTTTTGCAAATCAAGGTTCACACAACTCAATCACAGGAAGTTTCGGGTATAATTGTGGGTCGTGCCACATACTCGGTAAAACTATTGGCAACAGAGATGTAACATACAGTCAGAACGTATGTTTGGTCTGCCACAACTCCTCCAGCGTTGAATCTACAAAGAATTTTGTTAAGGACGACTTTGCCAATCCATTTGGCACCACAGTTACGGTGACTCAGGATGCTCCGGTCATGAATTCTCATAAGTGGTTTGGTACTGATGTTGTTCCAGCTGCAGGAGCCCAGAAACCTACCTTGGATCCGCGTGCAAAAGGACTTCTCTGGACTGGCTATAAGGATTATCTTTCCTGTGGTCGTTGCCATAGTGTTCATGGAACATCAGGCAATGTGGAGTCTCTGACAACTCCGTACCTTCGTGCCGACAATAAAGCCTCTGATCAGATGTGCCGTAATTGCCATGCACCTCGGGATTTGCCAACTCATACTCTTGGTACTCATCCGGTAAATGTCAGTTATGCTACAGCTTACAGCAACAACTCAAGTAATTATCTTAGTGCCCCTTTGACTAACACAGTTAATCCGACTGCACAGGTTAAACTTGTAAATGGTCTGGTTGTCTGTTCAACCTGTCACGGTGTTCATAATTCTGACTCTGACTCTTCAACATTCGATTCATTTACCTCAGCTCAGACACCAAATGCAAAAGGTCATCTTCTTCGTGTAAGCCCTTTTGGTGCTACAGCAAATGATACAAATATCTGTACAAACTGTCACACGAATAAAACGGCACACAATACCACTGTATTGTCAAATCATGGTGTTCAGTGTAATGACTGCCACTCTGGTCATGTTGAGTTTGATGCTGCCGCTAATGCCGGTGACACTTCAGATATACCAAACGTTTATCTGGTACGTCGTTATCTCACATATTCATCTGCTGGTCGCGTCTCGAAGAGAATTATATTCAACGATGCTGTGAATAAAAAATATTACACAGCAGGTGGTGGTGGTGTATGCCAAAGCTGCCACAATCTAACTCCGACTCACTTTGATATAGACGGTACTACTCTAACCAGGGTTGACTGTGCAGCTTGTCATAAACACAACGAAGTAACTGGCTCTTTCCGTCCAGGTGCTGGTGCTTGTGATACTTGCCACGGTTATCCGCCAACTGAAGCTAATAAAGCTTCTGGTTATGCCATAAATGAAGATACAACGCCTCACATAAGTCATACTAACTACTCATTTAATTGTAAACAGTGCCATAATGGTTCAGAAGGTACTGGAGACACACATAATGACGGAAATTTCAGTAACGGTGAGTTTGTTACAAAAGTGCCAGTATCCTCTGATGTTTTGGCTGGATCCAATGCCAGTTACAACGGAACAGACTGTTCAAATATTTACTGCCATAGTGACGGCACATCAACAACAACACTTGGTTCACCAAAAACTGTAACATGGGCTGGTGGTCTTGGAACTATTAGTACTTGTGATGCTTGTCATGCATCGGTTCCTGATACTGGTTCACACACTTTCCACATAACCACCATCTCTTCTAGGGGATATGGATGCGTAACTTGTCACTCAACAACTGCAATTGACAATTCAACAGTAAACATTGCAGGAGGAAAACACGTCAACGCAGTTAAAGACATAAGCTTTTCGGGTACTAATCCAACAATTTCTGGGTCAAGTTGCTCGGCTGTTTACTGTCACAGTAATGGTAAGGGCGCATTCAGCGATCCAACCTGGGGTGGCACAGCAGCTTGCGGCTCTTGTCATGCAACTGCCACTGCACCTGCCGGATATACAAACACATCACATGCAACTCACTTTGTACAACTTAGCGATGTAAATAACTCCAGTTGTACAACCTGCCATGTTGGTTATACTGAAACAGGCGCTAACCATGTAAATGGAACAGTAAACGTTGATAGCCCAACTGCATGTGCAAGCTGTCATGCTGATCCATACAGTACCGACACGCCTGCACCACCAACTTGGGGTACTTCAGCCTCCGGTTGTAATGCCTGCCATAGTGCTTACTCTATTTCAGTAACAGGGCCTGCAACTGGTGCCCATAATAAACATATGTCATCTACAATGATTGGCGGTGTTACAGGGGGCTGTACAGATTGTCATGCTACCGGAACAACATCATCAACATCTGCCACACTATTAAATGGTCATGCGGATGGTGATATTGATGTTATTGGTACAAAAAATACCGGAGGCACAACAGATATAACCAAGCACTCATCTGCTTCTACGTTGACCTGTTCGACAGCTACCTGCCATGCTGACCCGTACAGTGTTGGTGGTCTTGTAGTTACACCTTCCTGGAGTGCAACTTCTACAGGATGTGCAGCGTGTCATACTGGTGGAAACGTAATTACAGCTACCGGTCCTGCAACAGGTGCTCACAACAAACATATGACATCCACAATGCTTACAACAAAAGTTTGTACTGACTGTCATGCAACCGGTACAACAGCAACAGCAGCACCTACATTTGCAAATGGTCATATAGACACAAATATAGATGTTGTTGGTACCAAAAATACCATTGTCATCACAAACATTACTAAGCATTCAACGCCATCTGTTCTGACCTGTTCGACAGCTACCTGCCATGCTGACCCATACAGTGTTGGTGGTCTTGTAATTACACCTTCCTGGAGCGCAACTTCTACAGGTTGTGCAGCGTGTCATGTTGGTGGAAACGCAATCACAGCTACCGGTCCTGCAACAGGCGCTCATGCTAAACATATGGTTACTACAATGGTTGGTGGAGTCACCGGTGTATGTACAGACTGTCACGCGACTGGCACAACTGCTACAACTGCACCATCGCTTGTAAGCGGTCATATAGATGCTGACATAGATGTAATTGGTACCAAAAACACCAGTGGCACCACAAACATTACTAAGCATTCAACGTCATCTGTTCTGACCTGTTCGACAGCTACCTGCCATGCTGACCCATACAGTGTTGGTGGTCTTGTAATTACACCTTCCTGGAGCGCAACTTCTACAGGTTGTGCGGCATGCCACACAGGAATCAATAAAGTAATCACTGCAAGTGGACCGAATACTGGAAGTCATACATTACATATGGCAATTTCCGGTGCAGTATGCATACAATGTCATGCAACAGGTACAACGGCAACAACCGCTGCGACCTTTGCCAATGGTCATGCAGACGGTAACATCGACGTAGCAAATGTTGGCTACTCACTTGAGAAAACAAAGGGCTCTCCTTACACAACCTGTGCAACTGCTTCATGTCACGGTACTTATAATCCACCTACCTGGGGTGCCAGCACAGGCAATGCACTCTGTACAAAGTGTCACGGTACACCTGCAGCTTCTGCAACAAATGCTAATATGGCACCGGCAATCGGTGCTCACCAGGCGCACGTTAATGGAGTCACTTCTTACGGCTACTCGCGTGAGTTGACTTGCTCAGAGTGCCATAACAGTTCTGCAACGGTGACTTTCACAGACCATATGAATGGTAATATTGTTAATGTTGTTTTCACTAATGCATCTACTGCTACGGATAATAGTGTTGCAGCTGCTTGGTCAGGTACAGATGTTAACGGTACATGTACAACTTACTGTCACGGTGCAAGTCTGAAAAATGGCGACACGACCGGAACTAACAGAACGCCAAGCTGGTCAGCAAATCTTATGACTGGTACTAAGCTGACGGACTGTGCTATGTGCCATGGCAACCCACCGGCATCAGTTGCTGGATCACATGGCTCGGCTGATCCTACTACTTCATGTACAACCTGTCATAGTCACTTTAATGCCACTGGTGGTTTTGACAATGAAACAAATCGTCGCCTTCATATTGACGGTATAGTTCAGTCATCAGGCGGGTCTTGCAATGGATGTCATGGTTATGAATCAGGATCATGGGATGCAGCTATTGCAATTAATCCTGAAGGCAAGGGTGCTCACGAAGCCCACATAACATATTTGACAACAAATCGCTTTACGGTTACATTGTCACCTGCAAGCGATACTTATGGATCTGTAAATCCTTCATGGACAAATGTTTGCGGTGTATGTCATACAGGTGGTACTCATATGTCAAATTCGGTTGACGTAAATATATCATCTACATATCTGTTTGGCACAACAGGCTCTACTCTTTACAGCGGTACAGCGGGTGGGTCTTCTGCTGATACACCAAAGACCTGTTCAAATATTAGCTGTCACTACTTCACTACACCAATTTGGTCTACGTACTAAGCGCGGGAGGAGAGATACAATGGGACAAGTAATTAAGAAAAAATTGAATGGAATGAGCTGGTGGATGAAAACCAGTCTGGTTCTCCTCCTCACGATGGCAACCACAGTGTTTATGTATCAGGGATGGTATCAGCCAAAAGATGCCAAGGCTGCAGTGATAACTTATTATATGCAGGCAAGCACTGCCTCAACAATAGGTGTTGATAGCCCGGCCAATCTACCTGCTGGTTCTCCATCTTCTTTTACCGGTTATCCTGCTAAAACGGTTCTTGGTACCGCAGAAACCGGTACAGGTTCAAGATATTATCCGGCAGGTTTTACAACCAGTGGCTCGACCTATATTGTTGAGAGATTGTATGCTCCTGTGTATGCCTCAGCCATGGATATATCAAATATAAGTGCCAGTATGGCTATAAGACCGGCAGCGACAAATGAAGCAGTCAGTGTTTCATTATATGATTATGATCCTGCCGGCACCGCCGGAAATAAAACTCTTGTTGCAACTGGCGCAACCAAGACGCTTGGTACTGCCGGGACTACAGCACAGACAACCTGGGCGGCTGGAGATTTCACAATTAATGGTACTGGTCGGGTTGCGAGTGGCCATAGCTTGCTGATTGAAACATCCTATACTTATCGTGGTACGGCCGGTGTTCGTTTTTATTTTGGTATTACCGGTACTGCTACTTCAACCAACTTCACTGTTACGGAAACTGCTGCTGCCACCGCTGGTTCACTTGCAGTTTCTGCAACAACACAGACTGTTGCTGAAGCGGTGGGTAATGCAACAATCACCGTAAATCGTACCGGTGGTTCTACGGGTGCCGTTACAGTTGATTATACGACTGCTGACGGAACAGGAACTGCTAGCCAGGACTATACATCTACATCCGGTACATTAAGCTGGGCTGATGGCGATGCTGCAGCTAAAACCATTACCGTTCCAATTTTAAATGATTCATACGATGAAGGTAGCGAAACATTTACTGTTACGCTATCAAATGCTACTAACGGTGCAACACTTGGCACTGCAACTCAAACTGTTACAATTACCGATGATGATGGAACTCCTACTATCGGATTTATTTCATCAACTTCTACCGGTAATAAATCAGTAACTCCTGCAGTTTTCACTGTTCAACTATCTGCTGCATCAGGGCAAGCTACTGCTGTAAATTATGCAACTTCAAACGGCACTGCTACTGCCGGTGTTGATTATACCGCAATAAGCGGTACTCTTAACATTCCTGCTCTCTCAACCTCCGGTACTATTAATGTACCCGTTTCTGCATCAAGTAACGGCGGAACATTTGTAATTACACTCACAACGCCTGTTAACTCCACTTTGGGAACGGCTACGCACACTTACACTATAACCGCGCAGGCTGCCTCAACAATCACAAACTGCAATCAGTGCCATAATGGTTATCCCTCTTTGACAGACAGTGCTACTCGTGTAGGTGGTTCAACCGGTTCATTCCCCGGTTCGCACTCAGTTGCTTCACATGGGACAACCTGCACACTCTGCCATTCCTCAAATACAACGTTTGATCACTCATCCGGAACTATTGATATGGCTGGATCAATCAGTGGTGGTTCTTATTCAAGACCATCGGGTTTTGCAGTTAATAATGACGCATTTACGCCAGGCACCTGCAACACTACTAACTGCCACGGTACTTTAAGCCCAACATGGGGATCAGTAAGTGGTGGAGCAGAATGTGCAATTTGTCACAGTGACGTCTCAGATAAAGCTACTTTTACAACAACTGCAAGAACGACTAATTCCGCAAGTTCTACAATTCATGTCAGCCACTTGAATAATACTCATGCAATTACTACAAAAGTTATTACTTGTGCTGACTGTCATGCAGTTCCTGGGACTGTTGATGCTGCTGGTCATAATGACACTGCACTACCTGCTGAGGCTTCAGTCGCCGGTTATAACGGAACAACCTGTTCTTCTGCTACTGCTTGCCATAGAACAAAAGTACCAACCTGGGCTGTAACTATCACCGGTTCTATTGATGACTGTTTGATTTGTCATGATCTCCCACCAGCTTCACATTCTGTTTCTGCGGTGACAAATTTTGCTGGATTATCAACCTGCTCTTCGAATGGCACAGGAACAGGCTGTCATCCGACTATAAATGAGGCACCTACTGCGTTTAACAATATTTTCTTTGACAACACGCTCCATATAAACGGCACTGTAGAAGGTGGTTCATGTACAGGCTGCCATGATACTGGTGGTGATGGAGCTAAAGGTAACCGTTTAGCAATTACTCCTCAGTTTGGTGCAGGGTATTCACATCATTATCAGGGTGCTGCTGCGGTAGATGGTACTGTTTGTTACCAGTGTCACTGGGAATCTGATGCAACAGGCGGTACAACTTCTTACCATCAGGGTACTGCTGGCGGTGTGGTTGACCTTGTTATCTGGAATGCAACTACGCGTCCTATTGGCCCTACATATACTGTCTCTACTGGTGTTGCCTATACCAGTGGTGGAGCAACCGATTCGCTTCGTACCGAACTTGCGAAGATAAATAGTCACTGCATCGGGTGTCATAATGATGGAAATAAGGGAATAACACCTTTCTCTGCACTAGGTGATACAAATACTCCTGTAAAATATTCATGGGAGGCTCTTGCTACTACTCTTGGTGGTTTGGGCGGCACTGCACAGAGTATTGCTGCGAAATATTCTGATCCAACTACAACTCTCTGGGGCAAATTTACCGGAAACTACACAAACACTAAAAACTCGCAGACAAAAGCTTACTCAGCTCACGGTAATGCTGCAAGCAATCAGCGCGGTTGGAACACTCTGGCAGAAAATGCACAAGACTCTGTTACAGTTGCCAACTATCCTAATACCAGCGGATCTACTGCCACAAGCCAGGTTCTCTGCTTTGACTGCCACAATTCACACGGTTCAGATTTAACAGGTGTAGTTGCCACAACAAGCTATGACAGTGCTACCGGTATTAAAAAGGGTGGTATTTTAAAGCAGACTACTGCTAATAAGGGTGGTTATTCTGTTACTTATAAACCAACTGACGGTGGTTCAGCGGGAGCTAAAAACCTATACAATAACGGTGCTGCTCTCTGTTTTGACTGCCATAATAATTTGGCTGCTGCTACTGCTACTGATGCTGGTGGTGGTTCTACTCCATGGGGGTACGGTACTTATGGTGCAACTCAGGCTATTATTGGTTATAACGATTCAGCTTACTTTGGTAAGGCAGGGCAGCCATTTCCGAAGCTAACGACCTATCCTTATATTAATGTAACTGCTACATCTCCCGGCACTTATAATCTTGGCAAAAATATGGGTGCGAATCAGGGTGGTCACTTTGGTGCCTCATCTGGGTTGGGTACTGTAATAGTTAATAACCTTACTATTGGTGGGCTCTGTACTCCTTGTCATGACCCACATGGAGTATCACCCGGAATTCTGACTGCAAATCGTCAGTATGCTGTTCCTATGCTGAAAGAGACTTTTGTTACTTCACCATACAAGCAGGATGCTGCATCTGTAAATTATGCACACGGCGGTGGTAGCTTAATTACTCCTTTGGCTGCTGCTGCAACTGCTGGTTATCATATAGATCAGAACACAATGCAGGCAGCTACTATAGCAGTTACTACGACTGGTATTGCTTGGAACTTTGGCACTTCAGCTACAACTTTGAACACATTAGCAGATACTCAATTCGCCGGTCTTTGCATGAAGTGCCATGCTAAAGCTTCGATAAACAGTACTGCCACGCCATCAACTACCAACTGGAAAACTATGACCAGAATTCACAACTCTGTTGATGGCTGGGCCGCTACAGGTGGTGGCAATCAAGGTAACACCAAGCACGCTTACACCTGCTCCAAGTGCCATTCACCGCACAACTCAAATCTGCCAAGACTTCTGGTAACAAACTGTCTTGATGCAAGACATAAAAACCGTGTTACAAATACTACACCAACAGCTACTATTATTGGGCCTTTCTCCGGTTCTAACTCATCTGGCAACGGATTAGGTCGCTTCCCTGGCGGTGGTGCTTACGCTATTTCCGGATCGCGATCATCGTATCCTGGACCTTGGTTCTTTGGTACAGCCGGATCTGCAGTTTCTCCTGCATGTCACGATGCCGCAACTGCCGGCGGAACGACATTTGACGCTGCCGGTACGGTTGAGCAGTGGAATACTAAGTCTCTCTGGTAATTTAATAATCTGGACTACCCCTGCTGTTGTATGGTAGGGGTAGTATAAATCTAAAGCGTGCATGCTTGACATGCGGAAAGGAGATGATTAAATGAAAAGAACTTATATTAAACCTCGTGTAGTTGGTTCTGCTGATGTTCATCCTTGCTAATTGATTCTGTTTCTTAGGGCAAGCGCACTCTGCGCTTGCCCATTTTTTTGATTATGCCTTCTACCGGTATCGGCAGAGGGCATTTTTGTTTAAATCATGTAGATATCGTGTATCACACACCAAGGATATGTATGGACTTTCAGCGGGAGGATATTTTTGAACTGCAGACCGGCGGCTAAATATGTGCAGAGTGGAGCTGTATTGGCTGCATTGATAACTTTTGCTGTATTCTTCAGCTCAACTGCTAATCAATTTGTAGCACTTGATGATTTTGCCTATATCATTAATAATCCAAATATATCTTCATTTAATCTGAAGACCGTTTTCTGGTGTTTCAGCTCATTTTATGAAGGAAACTGGCACCCTTTGGCAATGCTTTCACTTGCTGTCGATAGATCTGTCTGGGGATTAAATCCGTTCGGTTACCATCTCACCAATATCTGTATTCACAGTTGTACAACATATCTTGTGTATCTTTTGTTCATTAAACTGCTACAGAGCCCGGTATATTATCAACATACCGATAATATAGAAAATATGGCAGGTACACAGTGCGGTCTTCCCTTAGTTATTGGTAGTAGTGTTGGTTCACTTTTTTATGCTATTCATCCACTACGAGTTGAATCTGTAGTCTGGGCAAGCGAACGAAAAGATGTACTCTGCCTGTTTTTTATCGTTGCTTCACTGCTTATGTATGTGATGAATTACACCAAATGTTCTTCTGATTCTTCCGGTTCAAGCCGCCATTATCTTTATTTCCCATGTGCGCTGTTCTTTGCCGCATGTGCTTTTTTGAGCAAGCCTGCTGCGGTAAGTTTACCTGTCATACTTATATTGTTGGATTGGTTTCCGCTGAAACGAATCTCTGATATGCAATCATTTTTTAAGTCCTTTTTAGAAAAGTGGCCTTTTTTAGTGCTTTCTGCAATTTCAACTGTTTTGACTCTGATGGCGCAACAGATTGCTATGATTAATGCACCAGATGTAAATCTGGCATCTAGACTGCTGGTTGCGTGTAAAGCACTTCTTTTTTATGTAGTTAAAACGATTATGCCCACCGGTTTGACTGCGTTTTATATACATCCCGGTAATGTTGTGTATAGCAGACTTTTTGAATACCTGATGTACCTGTTTGTTATACTTATCATTTCTGCAACTGCTTTATGGAGTGTCCGCTCTACGAGGTTATGGCTGGCATTATGGCTGTTTTATGTGATTACACTTCTACCAATGATCGGTCTGATACAGGTTGGTGGTCAGTGGGCAGCTGACCGTTACAGTTATCTGCCGTCACTTGGTATTTCGTTGCTCGTTGCCGCAGGCTTTGCCCGGTTAGTACTTGAAACTGTAATGAGAAAATATTTTAGACTGCTATGGGTGAGTATTTTTCTTGCGGGGCTCTTGCTGATTGTTTATGCCGGGCAAACGGTGCGTCAGATTTCAGTGTGGAAAAATACCGAGACTCTGGCTAGCAGAATTATAGACGAATCGCCTCACATGTCCGGCACTCCATATCTTGCCAGGGCAATTTACAGAAATGAAACTGGACGTTATGAGGATGCTTTGTCAGATATTACAGAAGCAATGAAAATATCTTTGCGGAGAGGGATGAAGCGTACATATGCTACAATTGCATTTGAGTATACGGCTATTTTAAGGAATCTTGGTCGATATGCAGAGGCTTTAAACATGATGGAGTGGGGTTTATCAATGTCAGTGATTTCTCCTCCAGATGATGTGTTGCGGTTGCAGAAGGAACTTTTACGTTTAAATCATATCCAAGATGATGGTACATTAAGTTCCTACAGATAATGCTTTTGTCTTTTGATGTTTCGGAGGTTTTATGAAGATGTTGCAAATTATGTGTTCTGTCCTGTCTATTTTCATTGCTATGCAAGCTTATGCGGAGGAACTGCCGGTTGAAGCGCAGCGTATGCTTGATGACCTGGGTTCTCCTGAGGTTCAGGAGAGTAATAATGGCAAAACTTTTTCCTGCATGTATGGCGGGAAGAAGACAATCACCATTTCTCCGATGGATAATGCGACGCTGTTCAGCGGAGATTACAATAATTGCCGGGAGGCCGGCTCTACCCGTGATGGCTATTATGAGGTTATTATAAGTAATTGGGAAATTATTGGCCAGTCGAAGAGGCGCTCGATCAATGGCGAATTGCAAGATGCTGTTCGAGCCGGTGACCTGAAAAAAGTTAAAAGCCTTATCAAGAAAAAAGCGGACGTTAATTATGCCGAGCGAATGCCAATTTCCGATAAAAGCTACGTTGACGACTGGACTCCGCTCATGTCCGCAGTTACTGCGTCAAATTATGAAATGGTTAAGCTTTTGATAAATGCTGGCGCTTGGGTCAATTATATGAATAGTGTAGCAGTCACTCCGTTATGGTTTGCTGCTATTACTGGAAATATCAAGATAGTTAAATTGTTAGTAAAGAGTGGTGCTTATATTAACAATCAGGATGCTGATGATGTTACACCATTGATGAATGCAGCGGCGAATGGTCACGTTGATGTGGTGAAATGTCTGTTGGCTGCTAAAGCAGACACGAATTTGCAACACAAGGAGGGTGACACTGCCTTGATGTTTGCACTCTCCAGAGATCACGCCGATGTTGCACGCCTTTTGATAAACGCCGGAGCAAAGGTAAATATTAAGAACAAGTTTGGATTTACAGCTCTTCTTATTGCAGTTTCCGAGAGCAATGAGGAGATGGTTCGTCTTCTGCTCGAGAAGAATGCAGACCGCTCCGTTATAACTGATAATGGTAAAACAGCGCTTGATATTGCCGTTGTCAGAGGGAATGAGAATATAATCAGCATGTTTAGGTGAGGCTGTTGAGAGTTGAGAGTTGAGGGGAGATACATTTGAATAATACTTCTGGATTCGCCATAGAACAGATTTTTTCAGGGCAAAAGCTGCTCGCCATCATTATACCTCGTGATTTTGCTGCTACCGGCGTTAATTTTATTACTCCTGATAATCTCTCACAGCAGTTGGCCTACATTCAGCACCCTTCCGGTAAGCTTATAGATCCCCATTGTCATAATCCGGTTTCGAGAGAAGTTCTTTATACCCAGGAAGTTCTTTTAATAAAGAAAGGCTCGCTTAGAGTGGATTTCTATGGTGATGATAGAAAGTATCTTGAATTCAGGATACTTAACGCTGGAGATGTCATTCTGCTTGCGGACGGTGGTCATGGCTTTGAAGTTCTGGAAGAGCTTGAAATGATTGAAGTGAAACAGGGACCGTATTGCGGAGATAACGATAAGACGCGGTTTTTAAGGGCGGATGAGGGATGAGGGATGAGGGATGATACCGGTAAACCAGCCGTTACTTGACGGTAACGAAGGAACATATCTTCAAGAGTGCATATCTTCTGGCTGGATATCGTCTGAAGGTTCCTTTGTAGAGCGCTTTGAAGCGGGGATGGCTGCGCTTACAGGGCGAAAACACGCAATTGCTGTCTGTAACGGCACAGCGGCTCTTGAGTGTGCTGTGGCGGCTTTAGGACTTGAGGTTGGTGATCAGGTTGCAATGCCTACCTTTACAATTATTTCGTGTGCCGCTGCCGTATTAAAAAACAGTTGTATTCCTCTGTTTGTTGACAGTGATCCAGCGACATGGAATATTGATATAAACAAGCTTGGCGATCTTTTGAAAGATGAAATCGAGAATAAGGGTAACCTTAAACTGAAAGCCATTATGGTGGTTCATATCTATGGTTTGCCTGTGGATATGGATCCAGTTCTTGAATTGGCTGAACGCTATGGTCTGAAAATTATAGAAGATGCTGCGGAGATGCATGGTCAAACATACAGGGGGCGTCCATGCGGCAGCTTTGGGGATGTAAGCACTTTCAGCTTTTATCCCAACAAGCATATAACCTGCGGCGAAGGTGGAATGCTTGTTACAGATGATGACATACTTGCGGAGCGTTGCAGGAGTCTGCGTAACCTCTGCTTTCAGACGCAAAAGAGATTTGTCCATGAAGAGCTCGGCTACAATTTCCGCATGACCAATATGCAGGCGGCAATTGGCGTTGCCCAGCTTGAGCGGCTTGATGAGTTTGTAATGCGTAAGCGCAGGATGGGAAACCTCTATACAGAACTGCTTGCTGATTGTGAAGGCATTGAATTGCCGCTTGCCAGCACTGAATATGCAGAAAATATATACTGGGTTTACGGCATTATCTTAAAAGATGAGCTGGACATTGATGCGGAAGCTATGATGAAACGTCTTGGCGAGTTTGGTATCGGAACACGTCCTTTTTTTTGGCCGATGCATGAACAGCCTGTATTGATGCGCATGGGTCTTGATTCCGAAAAGGCTTATCCGGTAGCTGAAAGACTTGCGCGCAGAGGTTTTTATATTCCCAGCGGAATGGCGCTTGAGTCTGAACAGATTGAAAACGTAGCATCAATTGTGCGTAAGGCGGTTGAGGAGAGGCGGATGAGGGATGAGAGATGAGTCCAGCTCTCTCAACAGTTTTTCTTTTCCCAATATAGGATTAAACAATGAACAATAGCTTAAAAAGTGTGTCAATAATAATGCCGACATTTAACGAGGCTGGTAATGTTTCCGACCTTATACTTGAATCAGTTGCACATATAAGGCGGTTCGGAGTTACCGAGGTTGAGGTTATAGTAGTTGATGATGATTCTCCGGATCAGACGTGGAAAATCGCTACTGAAACCTGCTGTGCTGATGCCGAGCTAAAGGTTATAAGGCGGATGGATAACCATGGTTTGACAGCCTCTTTAAACGAAGGAATTGCCGCTGCTAAAAATGAGATTATCATCTGGTTTGATTGTGATTTTTCGCAGCCCCCTGAAAAAATTCCGCAGATGCTGTACATGATAACCGAGGGATTCGATGTCGTCGTGAATTCCCGCTATGTTCTGGGTGGTGGTGAAGCCCGAACAGGCAAGGGGGGCGCTCTCCAGCTCTATTTGAGCAGACGCCTCAACGGCGTTCTCCGCCTGCTTTTGGATGATACTTTTTTTGACTATACCAGCGGATTTGTCGCAGTGCGCCGTGAAGTATTCAGCAAGATGAAGCTTCGTGGGGATTATGGTGAGTATTTCATAGATTTTATTTATCGAGTGCTTCGAGATACCGCCTACAAGGTGTGTGAATTGCCATACATCATGAAGCCACGTCGGAGCGGCGAGTCAAAAACCGGCTCAAACCTCTTTCAGTTCATAAAACGTGGTCGCAAATATTTGATGACAATCATACGATTGCGGCTTCACCTTTAAGGGGCGACAATTGGAACCGGCAATGTACGAACGTGTCTTCAGCTTGCAGAGTACCCACTGGTGGTATTTCAGCCGTATGCGTTTTCTTGATGTTTTGCTGCGAAATATTCCGAAGCGTGGTTCAGTTCTGGACGTCGGGTGTGGACCCGGTTCCATGCTGCATTACCTTGGCAGGTATGGTGAAGTTACCGGCGTAGACAGCTATCCACCAGCTCTTGAAATGGCAAGGACGCACTTTTCAGGGAAATTGCTTGAGGGGGATTGCACTCATCTCCCCTTTTCAGATGGAGAGTTCTCCCTTGTTGCCGCTTTTGAGGTTCTTTACCATAAAAATATTGCAGATGTTCAGAATGCTGTGAATGAATGTGCGCGGGTATTGAAACCGGGTGGGCATTTTGTGGTGGTGGATTCTGCTTATTCTGCCTGTTTTTCGGCACACGACCGAGCAGCACATGGTGCCAGGCGTTTCGATAAAGAGGCACTTGTTGAAACTTTAGAGCTTGCCGGTTTTGAAATTATTCATTCAACGTATGCCTATTCTCTATTGCTACCGATTGTATGGTTGGTTCGCCGCCTGAAAGAGTTGTTTAAGGTTGAAGAAGCACCGGGGGCAGAGGTCTCAAAGACATGGAAGCCTCTTAACTCTCTGGTGATATTGTGGTTTGCTCTGGAGGCTCAGATTGCAGGTCGTTTTGGTTTGCCGTTTGGGCTTTCTGTAGAGATACTTGGTAGGAAGAGGCAGTTGAAGGATGAGAGATGAGAGGCTTTATCTACTCTCTCAACCTTCATCCCTCGACATTCCATCCTCAAAGCCTCCTAGGAATTAATAATGCGTATATTACTCCTCAATCCCCCTGCTGAAAATACTGTAGCTGAATATGCTGCAAAGTCGGGTGACTCTGATGACGGAGCTGTTGAGGTTGAGGATTTTGGTCTCTTTCCTCCGCTTGGTCTTTTGTACATTATGGCTTCCCTTAAACAGAAAGCGCCGGAGCATGAAGTCGTTTTTCTGGACTGTGTTGCAGAACATATCGGACAAAAAGAGCTGCAGAGCAGAATCGTTGGAATTAATCCCGCCGTGGTTGGAATTACAAGTTTCACGATGGCTTTGTACGATGTTTGTCTTGCTGCCAGAAATATTCGTTCAGCGTTGCCAGATGTACATATATGTCTGGGGGGGCATCATCCGATAGCTTTTCCGCTTGAGGCTGCGGGGCTTCCCGAGTTTGATTCAATTGTCGTGGGTGAGGGCGAAGATGCCTTTCCCGCACTTGTAAAAGCGTTGGAAGCAGGAACGGATTTCACCCTCATAACCGGAGTGTATACAAAGGAATCCATCCGCAGTTACAGCGATAAGAAGTCAGCAGACCCTCGATTTCTTACTTCAGTTATGGTTCCGCCGGCGTACATTGAAAACATAGATTGTCTGCCCCCTCCTGACCGAAGCGCAATTTCTCACCTTAAATATCGAAGCATTGTCGGAGCTTCAAGTCATCTTGCAACGATGATAAGCAGTCGCGGATGCCCCTGCCAATGTACTTACTGCGATGTTCCATTCAAAAAGTATCGTCAGCGTTCGATATCTTCGGTGGCTGATGAAATAAGAGATTGTCTGGACAGTGGTTATACTGAAGTTCATTTCTATGACGATCTTTTCAACATAACTCCGGAACGGGTTATTGCTTTCTGTAACGAGATGAACAGTCGTGGATACAGGTTTGATTGGGATTTTCGTGGACGCGTCAACACGGTTACCCGCGAATCTCTGCAGCGCGCCAAAGCTGCAGGTTGCCGGATGATTTCATTTGGAGTAGAGACCGGCAGTGACGAGGGGCTGCGGCTACTCAAAAAAAACACTACTACGGAACAGATCCGCAACGTGTTCAAGTGGTGTCGTGAACTTGGTATACTTACCATTGCCGATTTTATGATTGGGCTTCCATTTGAGAAGTCAGCGGTGGATGTAAGGCGAAATGTTGATTTCCTGCTGGAACTTGATCCTGACTATGCCCAGTTTTCCATACTTTCACTATTTCCCAATACCGAGATTTATCACGATGCGGCGCAGCTTGGATTAATCGATCCCGCCAGATGGAGCCGCTTTGCCTCTGCTCCTTCAAAAGATTTTTATGTGGATCATTGGGAAGAATCCATCCCTTTAAGCGAGCTGCTCAAACTTCAGCGTGAGTCATACCGAAAGTTTTATCTCCGTCCGCGCTACATCTGGCGCAGCATGATAGCAACCTGCAGCTGGCACGAGTTCACGTCCAAGCTTAACGGGGCGATGAAGTTGCTGGGGCGCTGATATGAAATTGAAGAAATACCTCTATTATATGCTTGATGCTTTGATTCTGCTTGCAGCAGTCGTTGCTGTTTATGGAAGGCTTGCAGGGTACAGTTTTCAGACGGCGCTGGATGATAATATCTACATCATGAATAATCCCATCTCCTTTGGTTTTAGCTGGGATAATGTCAGGGCGGCATTTAATATTACGGCAAACAAGCCTATCGGTCAGTATAATCCTCTTTCAATGCTCTCCTTCATGTTGGACTTTACAATCTGGCGGGGACTTAATCCAGAGGGGTATCACCTTACTAATATAGTTGTTCATTTGTTAAACGGTCTGCTGGTCTACCGTCTCCTGCTCCGACTCCACGGAGAGCGGCTTATTGCGCTGCTTGCTACGGCTATTTTTCTCCTCCATCCGGTTCAGGTAGAATCGGTTGGATGGATTTCTGAGCGTAAAGGTTTATTATCATTATTTTTTATGTTGATTTCATGGGAATCTTACTGTCGTTACCGTGATGCAGATAATAGTCGCGGGAAGCTTCTCTATGGAGTGTCGGTACTATCCTTTACTCTTTCACTGCTTGCAAAGTCAGCCGGTGTTATCTTGCCGGTGATTCTACTGCTTTACGACTTCTGTTTCGGCAGAAAAGACAGTCGGTTGCGACTGAAGGATAAAATCCCTTATTTCATAGCAGCAGGCATTTTCTCTGCTATAGAGATCTATCTGGGGCAGTCAAAGACCGGCGGTGCTACGGTCGGCTATCATGGCGGGAGTCCGGTAGCAACGTTCTATACCATGCTTACGGTTTTCTGCCGTTATTTCAGGCTGCTGCTCTGGCCATCCGGTCTAAATGTTGAACACCTACCGCCTGTTTACCGCTCCCCCGATATTCCGGTAGTTGCCGCATTTCTGCTTTTAAGCGTTATGGCGTATGCATCTTATCGTCTTTTTATATGTAACCGTAAATTCGGATTCTGGGTGTTATTCTTCTGGATAGGCCTTCTGCCGGTTTCACAAATTATTCCTCAAATACTTATGATGTACGAGCATTATCTTTATATGCCCATTATCGGTATCGGCGCTCTGGTTGGATACGGTGTCAGCACGATCAGGGAAAAGATCCCCAAAGCAGCATCACATTTTCTTTACCCCCTGATTGTTATTTGGATGATTGTGCTTTCTATTACGTCATATCAGCGGGTGCCTGTCTGGGAGAACTCACTTACGCTGTTCTCGGATGCAACAACCAAGTCACCACATGGCGCCAGAGTATGGGAAGCGCTTGGTGAGGTTCATAGATATTACGGCAATAATGAAGCTTCAAGAGTTGCCCTTGAAAGGAGCCTGAAGCTTAAGCCTGACAGCACAGATGTTCTCTGGGGCTTGGCTCAGCTTCATTCTGAAAAGAAGGAACTTGAAATTGCAGAAGATTACCTGAAACGGCTTTTCAAGATTAACCCGGATTATGTGATGGGGTGGGCAACGAGGGGGAATATTGCGCTGGATCAAAAAGAGTACAGCAAAGCAAGAGAGATGTATAACAAGGCCCTCTCTATTCAACCCGAGGCTGTACAGGTTAATAATCTGCTTGGTAAGCTTGCTATTGTTGAAAAAAAATATGATGAGGCTCGCAGACAGTTCGGTATCATAGAAGCAGATCCAAGAAAATGGAAGCTTGCGGAAAATGCCTATCAGATGGTGCGGGTAGAGTCTCTTGCCGGTCGGGCCGATGTTGCAGCGGAGTGGCTTGAGAAAGCACTCTATCGAGGCTATCCGGATTATTATACACTTAACACAAATATGGAGCTGACAACGCTTTGGAACAGCCCACGATTCGGTTATCTTATGCAACAGTATTTTCCTGAAGAGGAAGCAAGACGCTGAAGCCAGATTTTCAGTAAACCTTTAGGTATGGACTGATTTTGAATCTATCGAACAGAAAAACACCCACAGTTGCGTTTGTCGCAGTAGTTGTCTGTCTGCTGGTTTACCTGCCGGCGCTCTTTTGCGACTTTGTAAACTGGGACGATCCGCTCTATGTCATAGAAAATACCGGAATCAGGCTGCTGGATCTGCAATTTATCAGGGAGGCTTTTACTACATCCTATCTTGGCTGGTGGATGCCGCTTACCTGGATCTCTTTTTCCCTGGATTATCAGATTTGGGGTCTCAATCCGTTTGGCTATCATGTAACTAATATCGTCCTGCATTCACTTAACGCAGGGTTGGTTGTACTGGTGGCGGATGAGTTGCTGAATGAAAAGCTGTTGAGTGTTGAGGGGGGGGTGTTGAGCGAAGGTATAGGGGAGTTCTCAACCATAAACTCTCAACTCTCAACAAATCTTTATCCCGCAACCCTCCTTCTAGCCAGCCTCTTCTGGGCACTTCATCCGCTCCGTGTCGAATCTGTCGCATGGGTGACAGAGCGCAAGGATGTTCTGAACGGTTTTTTTTCTCTGCTTGCATTTATCTGCTATTTGCGTTTTGCAAAATTGAAGGACGTAAGCGGGTATTCTAAACCGGTTATTATTAACCTGCTGTTGTCGCTGTTTTTTCTGTTGCTTTCACTGATGTCAAAACCTGTAAGTGTCGTTATCCCTGCACTGTTTCTACTGGCTGACTGGTATCCTTCAGGTCGGTTTCAGAGCGGAAAGATCAGGCAGATACTTCTTGAAAAAATCCCGTTTGTTATTCTGGTAGGTATCGTTTCGTTTTTGACAATTTACTCTGCTTCCGGAAACAGTATTCTTGTTTCCTATCAGAATATTCCGCTCTCCAGCCGCTTTCTACTGGCCGGGAATTCACTGTTTGAATATTTAAAAATGTCCGTTTATCCAGTCGATATCGTTCATATCTATCTTCTGCCGTGGCCGTTTCCACCTTCTTATACTTTAAAGTCCATAGTAATAGCGGTATTCATTCTGTTCTGTCTTTGGCGGTACAAGAAAAACCGATGGCTACCGGCAACTCTGATTGCTTTCACATTGCCTCTTCTGCCGGTGCTTGGCTTTTTTCAGAATGGTGCACAGTCTCATGCGGCCCGTTTTACCTATCTTCCCGGCATAGCTTTCAGTATTTGCAGCGCCGTACTTTTAGCCTGCTTCTATAGTTTTGCAGGTAAGTCGGGTTTGCGTTTTAAGCAATTTATGGCGGTTGCTTTAACCGGTGCTTTGCTTCTCACTTATACCGCTATCACAGAACTCCATATTGCCTCATGGAAAAATTCTGAAACTCTCTGGTCACGAGTAATTGCCATAACTCCAATAGGTAGAGCCTACTATCTGCGTGCGGATTATTATCTTCAGAAGGGGAGATATATTGAGGCTGCAGATGATCTGCTTAAGTCAATAGAGATGGGGAGGAGGGCAGGTTACACGATGATGTATAACCTTCACGCTCTGCGAGCGGATGCACTTGATAAAGCGGGGCGGGACGAGGATGCTGTCTGCGAATTTACAAATGCAATTAATATTAAGCCGTATCCAAATTATTACTATCACAGAGGAGTTGTCTTGAATAGACTCGGCAGAGTGAAAGATGCGGAGACCGATTTTATTCGGGCAGAGGGGCATAGAGAGCCGATTGAATGGCAGGAGCTAAAGTAGTCCGTTCTCGATATAGTTTTTTATCTAAACGTAATGTTTGTTGTTTAGTGGTGATTTGTATATAGTGCGTGGTTGCATACAGGTACTGTTTACTGCCTATACAGCGGAGTTGGAATAATGGTTGTTAAACAGATTAAGCAGGCAGCAAGTCAGATTCGTCGCGATGTCATTGAGATGGCTTTTCGCTCAGGAGGACCTCATGTCGGGGGGGCTCTGTCGTGTGTTGATATCCTTGCAGCTCTTTATCATAAAATAATGCAGCTGGAAAATTGGGAAGAGCGGGATATTTTCATACTAAGCAAGGCTCATGCCGCGATGGCTCTTTACTCTACACTGGTTTCAAAGGGGATAATGTCGCCTGATCTGCTTGAAACGTACTGTCAGGAAGGGGGGAGGCTGCCTGCCCATCTTGATCGTTTCAGCGGCAGGGGGATAGAGTGCTCTGCCGGTTCTCTTGGTCATGGATTCAATATAGGTCTTGGAGTTGCGTCAGGTTTTAAACAGCGCGGATCAACTCGTCGGGTGTTTGTCCTCATCGGAGATGGTGAGGCTCAGGAGGGGTCTGTCTGGGAAGGGGCGCTTTTTGCGCCAACTATGGGGCTTGATAACTTTACAGCCATAATGGATTACAATGATCTTCAAGGGTATGGATCTCCTTCTGAAATATGCTGTTTTGAGCCGGTCGCCTCAAAATGGTCGGCATTCGGCTGGTATGTCTGTGAGATTGACGGGCATGATCATAACAGCATTCTCAGGGCATTAGCTGAGGATAGCTGCGGAAAACCAAAAATGATTATAGCAAGGACGGTTAAAGGCAAGGGCGTATCATTTATGGAGAATCAGTTGATCTGGCACTATTACATCGTAACTGCGGAACATAGGCTCCGCGCTTTGGAAGAGCTGCAATGAGAAACGCATTTATTGATACAATTATCGATGCCTGCAGTGAGCGCGAAGATATTTTTATCCTGAGCGGAGATGCCGGATTAGGGGTGTTCGACCAGTTTAAAGAAAAGCATCCTGACCGTTTCCGAAATATGGGGATTGCCGAACAGAATACCATCAGTTTCGCGTCAGGTCTTGCACTTTCCGGCTACAAAGTATTTGTTTACAATATAATCCCCTTCCTCTTTTACCGTTGTTATGAGCAGGTTAGAAACGATATCTGTTATCAGGAGCTTCCGATTGTTCTTGTGGGGGTTGGAAGCGGTATAACTTATGCCCCAATGGGAATGACTCACTACTCTGTGGAAGATATAGGGTTGATACAGACTCTGCCGAATCTTGTGACAATATCTCCGATGGATCCTGTAGAGGCAAGAGCTGCAGCTGTTTATTCACTAAACAGCGAAAAGCCTGTTTATATTCGACTGGCAAAACGTGGTGAACCGGTTATTTTTAACGACAGCACTTTTGATATAACGGCTCCTCGAATAGTTCGGGATGGTGAGTGGATAGCAGTAGTCTTTCATGGATCTATTTCAGATGAGGTGCTTGAGGCTTATGAATCTTTAAAAAACAGCGGGATCGCTCCGCTTCTTGTTTCAGTTCCTACGCTTCAGCCTCTCGATGCTGCCGGGGTTATAAGCATCCTGTCAAAAGTGGATCATGTGGTTTGTGTGGAGGAGCACTTTGTCAATTCCGGTCTCGGCAGTATGCTTGCCCGTTTGAAAACTGAGCAGTCTGCACAGTGGGGACTGACACTCATGGGAGTGCCTTACGGATTTATACATGAGGTTGGAAATTGTGAATATCTACGTTCGTTTTACGGAATTTCTGCTTCGGAGATTATCCGTACAGTAACCTCAATCAGCGGAGCGCATTAGATGGGAGAATGTTTAGAACTGGTAACGTCGCTTCACAAAATTACGGAACGTGATTATCTATCTCGTATGCAGGATGATAAAGTTGAATGTATGCAGATCGCAAGGCGTTTTGATTTAGATTTCTGGGATGGAAACCGCAGATACGGTTACGGTGGATTTAAATATGACGGTAGATGGAAAGAGGTCGCTGAAAAACTTGTAAAAAACTACAATCTTCCTCCCGATGCATCTATTCTTGATGTGGGGTGCGGAAAAGGTTTCCTTCTGTACGAACTGAAGCAGTTACTCCCGGAATCGAGAGTCTGTGGTCTGGATATTTCTGATTACGCTATATCAGATGCCAAAACTGAGATCAGGGAGAGTCTGATTTTGCACCGCGCCCAGGATGAATATCCGTTTGCAGAAAATGAATTTGATCTGGTTATTTCACTTACAACTCTGCATAACCTGCAGCTGCCCGAACTGAAGTCTGCACTTCAGGAGATTGAGCGGGTCGGCAGGAGTAAATACCTCGTTGTGGAGGGGTATCGAAATGAAGCGGAACTTTTTAATCTGCAGTGCTGGGCGTTAACCTGTGAATCATTCTTCAGACCTGAAGAATGGGTCTGGTTATTCGCAGAGTTCGGCTACAGCGGTGATTACGAATTTATCTATTTTGAATAGTAGTAAAGTGTACGGAGTTTAGTATGGGTCTTCTTTATACCCGGATGAAAATCTTTCATTTCAGCGAAAAACTGGACTCTTTACGTCGTGAGTCTGAGCTTATACTACCACCTGTAAATGTCAGAATTAAGCCCACAAATGCCTGTAACCACAACTGCAGCTACTGCGCGTATCGTGTTGATCATCTTCAGCTTGGAAAGGACATGGTTCGGAAAGATTTTATTCCTCGCGATAAAATGCTGGAAATTGTGGATGATCTTGCAGAAATGGGGGTTCGCGCAGTTACCTTTAGTGGTGGGGGTGATCCGTTCTGTTATCCTTATCTGCAGGATACTGTTGAACGACTGGCAGAGACAAAAATCCGCTTTGCGGCGCTTACAAACGGTTCCCGACTTACAGGAAGGCTTGCCGAACTTTTTTCCCTCCATGCCACCTGGATCAGGATTTCAATGGATGGCTGGGATGATGAGAGCTATACAAGATACCGTGGATGTCCTGGTGGTGAATTCAGCCGCATCCTTGCCAATATGGAGGCGTTCAGGAAGTATGGGGGCAACTGTTATCTCGGTGTTTGTATTGTTGTTGATAAAGGTAACTGCAGTCATATATACGATTTGATCAAGAGATTGCACGAGGCAGGGGTCGACAGTGTCAAGCTTTCGCCATGCATCGTAAGTAACAGCGGCGCAGAAAACAATATGTATCACGAGCAAATTTTTACGGTTGTTAAGGAGCAGACGGCAAGGGCTGTAAATGAATTAGAGGGTAACAAATTCGAAATTTTTGATTCATATCACACCCAGCTGGCAACGTTTAGCAAGTCTCACCACTGGTGCCCATATCTGCAGATAAGCCCGGTGATCGGAGCCGACCTGAACGTCTATTCCTGTCATGACAAGGCTTACAATCTTGGCGAGGGTGTTCTGGGGTCTCTTAAAGATATGCGCTTCAAGGAGTTCTGGTTTTCGGACAAATCCAGATTCTTCTCTATTGACCCCGCCTCTGTATGTAACCACCACTGTGTAGTTGATTCCAGTAACCTGCAGATTCTGGAATATCTGGATGCAGATCCTGATCATCTTGATTTTGTATGAGAATTCATAGCAGCTTGCCCAATTTTGGAGGATCAGTCGCGAGATGAGATTACTCGTTACCGGTGCTGGTGGTTTCATTGGTAATTCTCTGCTTAAGGGGTTTATTGCGAGTGAAAAATATCAGGTGGTTGGGCTGTATCACAAAAAAAAAATCGGGCTTATTGCCCCTTGCTTGAAGACGTTGCAGTGCGATTTGACAGACAAAATCACTTTGGACGAACCGGTTGATTTTGTTATACATTGTGCAGGAATCGATACGTCTGATGGGATTCCTGTAAAAGATTATATTGAGACCAACCTTGCAATTACCGACAGTGTAGCTGTTTATGCTAAAAGTGCTGGTGTTAAAGGTGTCATTTTTGCTTCCAGCATTTCGCTTCATGGCAAAATAAGTTGCGGGTTGCTTACTGAGCATTCAGCCAGGGTTAACCCGACATTGTATGGGGTTTCAAAATTTCTGAGTGAAGAATTATTGAGAAGTTATGCGGAGCATTTCCCCGTAGTTGCACTGAGACTTTGCGGAGTGGTTGGAAGAGACTCAAGGGCTAACTGGCTGACAAAGGTCAGATATTTGGCTGAACGTGGCGAAGATATCGATGTTTTTAATGCTGATATGCTGTTTAACAATATTCTGCACACTGAAGATTTACTATGTTTTATCTTAATGCTCATTGATAACGGTTTTGCCGGATTCAACGCATTCCCGTTGGCATCTAAAGAGCCGATTCCAATTCGTGAGGTTGTAAGTGAGATTGTGAACGGGTTAGATTCTCGTTCCAGAATATTAGATAAGGGGATCGCTGACAATTCATTTCTGATTTCAAATGATTATGCGATTAATAATTTTGGCTACAACCCCTCAAATGTAATTACGAATCTCCGAAGGTTTGCGGTTAAGCCATTAATCTCTTGAAGCATATTTATACTCACCGTTTAAAATTAATGATTTGGGTCAAAGGAGTCTGAACAGGATGGACACAAACGGAAATGGCGAAACAGCACTTAAGCAGATTGCCATCGATCAGATCAGCCATTCTGTCGTCTTTACAGCAAACTCAAACCGTTTCCCCCCCCACGAAAAATGCTGTCTTGATCTTACCATCTTCATTGCCTGTTATAACGAAGCGGAAAATATAATCGGAACCCTTGAAACAGTTGCAGAAGCGATGTCCAAACTTGATTTTTCATGGGAAGTTATAGTTATAGATGATGCCTCTACCGACAATTCAGTGGAATTGGTTAAACAGTATATGCTCCGATTCCAGCATCTACCGCTGCTTCTTGTTGCACTGGAAGAAAACCAGGGGCTTGCACAGAATTTTATTGAGGCTGCCTTTTTGGGCAGAGGGAAGTATTACCGACTTATTAATGGAGACAATGTTGAGAGCAGTTGCCAGATCGCAAATATTCTCAGTCATATTGGTGAAGCTGATATTCTGATTCCATATCATGCGGAAGTGAGCGGGAGAACACTTTTCAGAAGATATCTCTCAAAGTTATATACCTTTGTTGTTAATATTTTGAGTGGATACAACATTAAGTATTACAATGCCTGTTCAGTCCACCTGCGTTATGATGTTATGCGTTGGCATGTAAACTGTACTGGCTTTGATTTTCAGGCGAATCTTATTACAAGGCTGCTTGGTATCGGGCGATCCCATCTGGAAATTCCGGCTGTCGGTAGCGAACGACCATTCGGAGAGTCAAAGGCTCTCACCGCACGAAACTTTTTTTCTGCTGCACGATTCTTCATGGATCTGGCGTTTCGCAGAGTCTGGAAGATGTTGCATTAGTTAGCTTATAAGTAAAGCTTCATTGATTGTTGCTGCGTGTAATGCAGAAGAAATTAATAAGATGCAATATCAAAGTTTGTAACCAGTTGAAATAATATATAACTATTGATAATGTTAGTATGCCGGGCTGGCATGGTTATGCTTACTCAAAGATATATTTGTCTTGTCACGAGGTAACTTGATGAAGCGATTCGAAATAATTGATAAAATTGATAATCTGAAAAATCAGTTGTCCGGCGTATATGCGGCAGAGAAGATTATATTATTCGGCTCTGCAACTCAGGATAAATTTGAAATTAACGATATAGATCTATTTATTATCAAGGACAATGTCCCGCATAGCGGCACGGAACGAATAAGGGAGCTTTACAGAATTATGGATACTGATCTTCCTGTAGATTATCTTGTTTATCGTCCATGCGAAGTAAAGGATCGTCTTTCACTTGGGGACCCTTTTCTGAAAAGTATTTTTCAAGAAGCGATTGTACTCTATGGTTGATAATTCAATAGTAAAAGAGTGGCTGTTAAAAGAAAATATTCAGGAGCATATATCTTGAAAGGAGTTCCGTACATTAACCGTCAGTATGTTGATTCTTTAGCGCTGGTTATTCTGGTTGCAATTGTTTATGGCAGTAGTATCGGGTATGAATTTCAAAGCAATTTTGACGATAACTGGTATGTCCTTTACAACGAGGCGATCAGGGGTGTTACATGGAATAACCTACGCGCAGCATTCACCGGGTTTTATGTCAGTCACTATCTGCCGCTGCAGATTGTTTCATATATGTTTGACTACTCCTTATGGGGGCTGTCACCCGGTGGATTTCACTTCACCAACCTTCTGATTCATTCAGCCAATGGTCTGCTGATATATCACCTGTTCCGTAAGTGGTACGGAGATCGTCTGTTTGCGCTTACAGGCGCTGCTCTCTTTTTAGTACACCCTGTCCAGGTTGAGACGGTTGTCTGGATATCGCAACGAAAATCCCTGCTCTCTATGTTCTTTATGTTATTGGCATTTGAAGGGTACAGGCGTTATTGTGACTCTTGTCGGACGCAGATGCGTATTACTTACTTTGCTTCACTAACCGCCTATCTCCTCTCCCTCCTTTCAAAAGTCATGTCTGTTGTTTTTCCCCCGATCCTCATCGCTTACGATCACTGTTTTTGTCAGGATAAACGGCGATCATGCTTGCTGGATAAAATCCCTTTTTTCCTGCTTGCCGGGATAATTGTCTCGGTCAATATCTACGCGGAGAGTGTCGAGAACGGCGTAGGAACATATCAGGGGGGGAGTCGGTGGAGTACGTTTCTGACAATGCTGACGGTTTTCTGCCGCTATCTGCGTATGCTGATCTGGCCCGTCGGGCTGAGCGCGGCATACGCCCCTACAGTTCATCATACTATTGATGTTGAAGTTCTGTTGTCAGCCGCTGTACTGATTCTATTGGCGATAGTGACAGTGATCATGTATCGACGCGATAAACGCTACGGTTTCTGGGTATTCTTCTTCTGGGTCAGTCTGCTGCCTGTGTCAAATATAATTCCTATGGTTTTTCTGATGCAGGATCACTACCTCTATCTGCCGATGATGGCGGTAGCCGCGCTGACCGGAAGCGCTACCGTATGGTTGAGAGACGTACTTGGCAAAGGTCGTCTGAAATTCGCATATATTATCCCGCTCTTGCTGATACTAGTATTGTCCGCAACCTCTTTTCAGCGTTTACCTGTATGGCGTAATGATATGGCGCTCTGGAGCGACGCTGTTGCCAAAGAACCCAACAGCTACAAGGCATGGCAGGGTTACGGGGATGTACTTCGATTTTCCGGACAGATCGATGCCTCACGGAAAGCGTACGAACGAAGCCTTCTGCTTGATCCAAACAGAGCAGATACTTTGGCAAGTCTTGGCGATCTTTACACAGAAGAGGGAGAACTGGATAAAGGGCTTGCACTACTGTCAAAGCTGGTGGAAATAAAACCATCCTACGTTACAGGCTGGGCAAGCCTGGGTAACAACTATTTGAAACGGGGCAACTACGCAGAAGCAGAAAAAGCCTACAAGCGTGCCGAGTCGCTGCAGCCGGATGCATGGCAGATATCTCTGCTTCTTGGAAATCTGGCAAGGATTCAGGGGCTGCTTGAGCAGGCGCGGCATTACTATAATCAGGTTGCTATAAAGGTGCCGGACAACCCCGAAAATGAGTATTATCAGGCTTGCGTCGAATCTATGTCAGGGAATCAGGACGCGGCTCTTGAATGGTTGGAAAAATCGCTTCAAAAAGGTTATGGAGATTATCTGAAAATTACGACTGATAAGCAGCTTTCTCTTCTCAGAGGTAATCCGAAATTTAAAAATCTTCTTCAACTGTATGGCGTTAAGCCTTGAATCAACTTTCTCCGGGTGGACTTTACTTCTTCAAAAGCGTGGGCGGAGCATGAGTATTATTGATAAGACTGACTCTGCGATATCAAAGTGGAGTTTTCCATTGTTGCTCTGCTTTCTGGTATGCTGCATGGTTGCGGCAATCGAGCTGAAATTTCCCTACTTTTTCCTTCAGGATGAAAACAGGGTCCAGCATCTTCCTCTCTATTTTCACAATCTTCGTGCGCTTATGGATGGAGAATTTCCCCTGTTCAATTTCCACCAGTTTCTTGGAATCAGGGTCGGAATCCAGAATGCTGCCTTTTACCCGTTTAATTATCTGGGGCTCCTTTTCAGTAGCCTGTTTCTCGGTCACTATCAGGGGGCAATGGAGTTTCTGGCATTAATTCATCTTCTTATAGCCGGTCTAGGTTTCTTCTATATGCTGCGTTCATTTGATCTTGGAGACAGCAGTTGTCTATTTGGTGCCTTTGCCTACGCTGCAAGCGGTTATCTGGTAACATTCGGCAACTCCTGGATTCCGGTTCTCGAGTGTGCTTCATATCTCCCATGGATAATAATGTACGGGATAAGACTCTCAAATACCGGAGGTTTTGCCACCTGCATGATTCTGGTCGTTCTCAGGGTGCTGCTGCTGGTGGTGGGTTATCCGCAGATGTATGTCTATATCGCAACATTTGAAATTATAACGGTTTTTTCACTTATGATTGCCAACCGTATATCGCATGATGCGAAACAGGAGGGGAGTGAACCGGTAAAGCCGGGGTTCAATATGCGAAATATCCGGCTCTATATCCTCAGCCATGCAGCTACGCTCGGGATATCTATGCCGTTGATACTTCTCGCCTTCGATCAGACCGGTAAGTCGCTTACGCGAAAGGCCGCTATGGATTGGGGTAAGTATATAGCCGAGAGTTACAATCTGAAACTATGGCTGAACGGGCTTGTCGCCCCTTTCAACGAAGCCGGTATCTCAACCTGGAATGAGCTGCATTTTATTTCACACATCGGTTATCTGACGCTATTATGTATAATTCCGGCTCTGCTCTTGCTGAGTAGTGCCCCGGCAAGAAACCAAGTGCTGGTTTTCACCGGTTGTGCCGCATTTGCTCTCATGTGGTCCGGAGATACGTTTGTAACTAGCCTGATTTACTATCTTCCGCTTTTTAACAAATTAAGACTTCCCTTCAAACTTCAGTTATTCACCAGCTTCTATATGATCGCCGTCGCAGCATTCGGTTTTGATTTGATAAGCAGGAGGCTAGCCTCCCTGAAATCCGGTGGTAGAAACCTGCTGCAAATTACAGTTCCGCTACTTCTGCTTCTGCACATTCTTAATCTTGTCGGGATCCACACCTTTTCCCGAGAGTACAGTTTTACAAAATTTGTGGACAGGGTGCCGTTTGATGAACCCCTGAAAGTGGATTTGTCCGATGGGCGGATCGTCAGCATTATTCAGAAAGATATCAATGAAAATTCTCTGGGTAAGGCAGAGGGTTTTACGACCCCGCTTATAGGCTATGACTACGCAACCTTATGGGGCTTGTATCACATCGGTGGTCACGACTCGCTTGTGCCCGAAGAGAACTTCTCGGTATTTGAGGTTGATTACGACTCAACGTTCAAGGTGAGGCAGGGCTCAACTCTGGATGAAGAGCTGAACAACTCGCTTGAATATTTCAGACTCTGGGGGGTCAGGTGGTATATAGCAGACGGAGCCTTTCCTGTCAGCAAGGTTGCCGGGTTGAAGCTGTTCAGCAGGGATGCAGCCAGAACGATTTACTATGACAGCGGTGGACTCCCATTTGCTTTCTGGAGTGACTCACCTGCTGAATCCGGAATCGTCTCCGAATTCTCGACCAATTCGGTTCAGCTTGATACAAACCGCCCCTCGGATGGTGTGGCGGTACTGAATGTACTCTGGAACCCCTACTTTTCGGCTGTCATAGACGGGGAAAAGGTGAAGCTTGAAAAAGCCAATAGCAGACAGATTAAAGTATCAGTGCCGAGTGGAAAACATTTAGTCAGAATAAGTTATTACGACCCGAATTTAATTGCAGGAATGATTATCTCACTGTTTACTATTATCGCGCTTTCGGGCTATGGTTATCGAATAAGGCGTACAGACAAATCCGGCAATGCGCCTGCCAATAATCAGCCGACAAAAGGATCTGCATGAAGCTTTCGCTGATGCGATACATCGATGAGACAGTCGGGACCTTTCTGACCAGGCTGCTCAGATTCGGAATAATACTCAAGAGGCTGGTTGTGCCGGTGCCGGCTGAGGTAGACCGTCTTGAGGTGCGAACTGTCATCTGTCAAAAATATTTCGGTCTCGGGAGCATTCTTCATGCCGTTCCTCTGGTCAAAGCCCTTCGTTATCACTACCCAAATGCCTCTATCATTTTTATGACGCTCCCCTCAAACAGAGAGGTAGTTGAGCTCTGTCGCATAGCTGATGAGGTGCGTACGATCGACACTTCCTCGCCTCTCATCTTTCTTCGAGAACTTACCTCGACGCTGCTCTATCTGCTCAGAAAACGGGTTGATATCAGCATCGACCTGGAGTTCTTTTCTAAGTTCAGCCTCTTTGTTTCCGTACTTTGCGGAGCGCGCAGACGGGTCGGGCTCTATATGAAAAAGATCCGCCCCGGCGGAGTCCTGACAGATAAAGTATTCTTCAATAACTATCGACACATCTCCGAAATATACTTTGCCTACGCCGAAACAGTTGGCATTGCGAGACGTCCGGAATTTTTCGACTCTCTACTGCCGCATATGGATGCCGGTGTGCTGGAGAGGGTGATGGCAAAGCTGTCGATTCCGGATAATACCCGACTGATTGTCGTAAATGTAAATGTGGGCACTCTCTCGCTGTCCCGCCGCTGGCCTGCCGAACACTTTGTCAGGCTGATACAGAGGCTGGTGGATAGTTATCCCGAATATTGCTATCTGTTGGTCGGAATGGAGAGCGAATTCAGGTACGTAGAGAATATTGCCGGCAGGATAGGTCATAATAATAACCTGATTAACTGCGCCGGAATGACAACGGTGCCGGAGTTGTTCGCCCTTATTGAATCGGCATTTCTCTTTATAAGCTGCGACAGTGGTCCGCTGCATATTGCTTCACTCTACCGGAAAAATCTTGTCGGCTTTTACGGTCCCGAAACACCGATTGTGTATGGTCCTACAAATAGTAACTCTCTGGTCTTTTACTCTGGCAAGCACTACTGCTCACCCTGTCTAAGCGTGTACGACAGTAAAAAGTGTCTTTACGGCGAGCTCTGCCCGGATAACGACTGTCTACGCTCTATCGATCCCGACGCGGTTTTTCAAACCATTGAGGACAGGTTTCTTTCCCGTTCGTCAGGAATGGTTGAGTTATGAGATGCACTTCAGGGTCTGAAGCGGAGGCTGACTTGCTCTGCTCTCTTTGCGGTTCAGCCGATATCGGGGAGATGTCCAGCCAGGGGGGCTTCCCACTCAAAAAATGCTCTAAATGTGGTTTACAATTCCTTCATCCACAACCGGATACGGAGGAACTGAGATCTATTTATTCTGATTATTACAGATCGTGGGATATTGATGCCTCCGGAGACGAGGTCTCCAGGATGAAAATGAGGACCTTCCGGGGATATCTTGAAGCTGTTAAACAATACGTTCCTTCCGGGCATCTGCTCGACGTAGGGTGCGCTACCGGTGAACTCCTTTCTGTAGCAAGCGAGATGGGCTACTATGTCCATGGTATCGAGATCTCTCCAAAAGGTGTGGCACGATGCCGAATCAAGTTTGGAGAGGAGCGGATTACGTCAAAACCTTTGGTGAGAGGTGATTTTCCGGATGAATCATTTGATCTGGTGACGATGTGTGATGTACTGGAACACCTGGAAACACCGGTAGAATTTCTGGATACAGTTGAAAAACTTCTCAAACCGGGAGGGATTCTGCTCATAGCAACGCCGGATACCTATTCATGGAGCTGCCGCTTGATGAAATCCTCTTGGCCGCACTATAAAAAAGAGCACCTCTACTACTTTAACCGTTCAAATATGTTGCGACTCCTACCACCCGGCCTTGTTATCAAACGACTTTCCGTGGCGCGTAAATGTCTGACATTAAGATACTGCCTCAGTATTCTGGACGCTGATAATTCATCTGTCCTGCTTACCCGGCTCTCCGGCCTGTTGCGTTTCCTGCCCGGTTTCCTGCAGGTGATGCCTGTGAGAGTCGCTTTCGGTGAGATGCTTGTTCTGGTCCGCAAGGAGAGGGTGTAAGATGATCGCCACACTTGCAGCGATCGGCCGTGACGTTATTGCTCACAAACTATGCGGCAGAAGAAAACCTCTGGTACTCTCTATCAGTGTAACAAGCAGGTGCAATCTGAGGTGTTCCTACTGTTATTCAGCTGAAGATAACCTGAATGCCAGGGATGTTTCTGCCGATGAAATCTGCCAGACCATGGCTGCGTTTTATGAGCTGGGAACCCGGGTGATAATGCTGCAGGGTGGGGAACCGTTGCTGCACCCCGAAATTGACCGGATTATCAGTTTCGTAAAAAAGAAGGGGATGTACTGCGCGGTTACAACTAACGGGAGTTTCGTTCCTGATCACCTTGAATCTCTTAAAAAGGTCGATCAGGTGCAGTTAAGTATTGACGGCAACCGGGAGGTTACCGACAGCAACAGAGGTGCCGGTGTATATGACGGGGTAGTGAGGGCTATGGATGTATGCAGCCTGCATCAAATTCCCTTTCATCTCCATGCGGTGTTAACCAATCGCTCAACAAGGGAGAACACCCTGATTCCCCTTCTGGAGCTGGCGGATAGATATTCTGCAGATATCAACTTCTGCTTTCCCAACCCCACCGGAGCGGCAGAGGGAAAAGCTGTTGCGATGGGGGGGCATCTAGTAGAGTTTTATAAGATGCTACTTGAAGAGAAGAAAAAAAATACTAAGATAAACAATACGCGTCGCGGTATTGCCGATATTATTGACTGGGTTGCTGCAAATCCATGTGGTGGCTACATCCGGAAGGATGACAATAATTCGGCTGCCTATCCGGAGTGCGTAATGGGAAACCTGGTCTGCTGGCTTGACAGCGAAGGTCAGCTTCATCCATGTGCGGTAAGGTATGGACAGGATGGCTTTTCTCACTCCATCAAGGACAATGGGGTTAAAGAAGCATGGCAAAAGCTGGCCGATAAGCCTTGTCGCTACTGCGCAAACTCGACTGAATTCAACCAGCTGTTCACGTTGAGGGGGGAGGCGGTACTGAACAGCCTCCGTTTTCTCTCCCGAAAAACCCTCTCGTTTTCGAAGAGCGTGGAGAAGTAATGCGAGTATATGCGGTAAGCATGGACAGGAACCTTGTTGCTATCGGGTTCAGAAGAGTTGTCTCCTCTGCCAGAGCGGCCGGTTTCGACATCACTTCGATTTATTTTCTGGATGATGACCTGGAGGCATCCTTTGCCGGAAGTTGGTGGAGGCAGAAAACCGGCGACAACTTTTCGGTCAATTACGTTGAAAATGAGGCTGCGATTTCAGCTCTTGCCGACAAACTTGCTGATGGAGATGTGCTGGCAATCTCACTCATGAGTGTCCAGCGAAACATAGCCAGAAAGCTCTGCCTTCGTCTCAGGCAGATCAAGCCCTCGATAAAGATCATTGTCGGCGGGTATCACCCGACACTGTTCCCGGATGATGCATTATCTTTTGCTGACGTAATCTGCCTTGGCGAGGGTGAGCGCACTTTTGTAGAGTTCTTGCAGCGGGTACGACGGGGTGACGGTTTCAGAGGACTTCCTAATACGTGGGTGATCAATGAGGGAGAGGTTCTGAAAAACCACCGGATTCCGCTGTTGACCCCTGCGGAGATGGAGAGCATGCCGTTTATGGAGTACGGCATCGAGGGGCAATTCATCTTCAGCTATCGTCACGGCAGACTCAGGCAGATGACACGGGATGACCTGATGCGGCATCTTGGCACAACCTACAATACCATCTGGAGCGTGGGGTGCCCCCATACCTGCAAATTCTGTTCTCAGGCGGCGTTCATAGGGCTTGACCGGGATTACGCGCTCTATCGCGGTCCATCACCGGAGTATATTATCAGGGAAATAGCGGAGGTTCAGGCGAATTATCCGCTGGATTACGTCATTTTTTACGACAGCAATTTCCTCGGCAGAAGCCTTGCCGAGTTGACGGAGTTTGCAAAGCTGTTCAAAAAGACCGGACTTGGCCTGATCCTGAGCGGAACAAACCCGGCTTCCATAACCGAGGAAAAGTTAGCCGTGCTGCTGGAGGGGGGACTCGTAAGGATCAAAATGGGTTTTGAATCTGCCAGCGAGGATATTCTCAGGCTGTTCAACAGGCCGGTAAATGTTGCACAGTTGAGCCGAGCCACTGATATCCTTGGCTGCTTCGGTGGAAAGATGGTTGCACCGGCTTTCGAGATGATAGTTGACAATCCGTATGAAACTCTGGAACAGCTCTATAAGACCGTTGACTTCCTTGAGAAGACTCCACCCCCGTTTACCATTAGCCTCTTCTCGCTGCAGTTTATGCCGGGGACTGCTCTGAGTTCGGAAACTACCGATTTCAGTCTGGTGGAGGAGCATATGGACAAGGAGTATATGTTCTCCTACCGCCCCACATTGATTAACAACCTGATCAGCCTGTTTGCGGTGTTCAAACCACCCGCGATGCTCGGCACTCTTTTGCGCCGGGGAATCAAAGGGCGTGAGGAGGCTCTCTATCCGGGGCTGAAGACCCTCCTTTTCAGGTTGATGCTGCTGCGCAGAGCTCTGAATCAGGCCCGATTCGGCGATTACAGTACGTTCCCATGGCAATTTATGTCTCTTTATCACCGCTACAGGATTTTCAAGGCAAAACTTACGGGATAAACGATAAATATGTTCAAACACCTTCTCTACCACTCCAGAGTCATCAAACGGAACATTACACTTCTTCCGCGGATTGCATCCGGATTTGCAAAAACCCTGCTTCTGGGCAGAACGGTGCTTCGCACGGTTGAGTTTGCCCTGCTGGCTGAATGTAACTCAAACTGCGTCATGTGCTATGCCTCGAAGATGAAGCGGGAGGATGACACCTACCTTACGGTTAATGAATATCGCGACCTCTGGCGCCAGGCCTCGCGGCTTGGCGCTTTTTCTGCCATTCTCTCAGGCGGCGAGCCGACTCTGCGGAAAGATCTCTTCGATATAATTGCCGTTATGGAACCCCGTAAAACCATATTTGCTCTGGTCACCAACTCACTGTCCCTGAACCGTTCGTTTCTGACTGATCTGAAAAAAGCCGGTGTTGCCACGATTCACTTCAGTCTGGATAGTACGAATGAGAGTGCCAATGATAAGATAAGGGGTGCGGAAGGGCATTTTCTAAAGGTTATTGAGTCGATTGAAGAGGCAAAAAGGCTGGGCTTTGCCGTTTATCTGAGTACTGTTATCATGCATGGTGGACTTGACAAGATGGGGGAGATGGTCCGTTTCGCAAAGGAGATGCAAGTCGGAGTAGTTTTTTCCCTTGCCTGTGTTTCCGGCAACTGGTCTGATGAACAGGGTGTTCTGCTGACCACTGACGAATGGACAGAGGTTCAGAACTACATGAAATTGAACACGGAAGTCCGCTCCGACTGGACTATCAATTTTTCACTCAGTCAGGAGTGCCCCGCCGGGCGGGAGAAGCTGAATATTTCCTGCTATGGAGATGTCACAGGATGCGGAATGAACTATGTCTCGTTCGGCAATGTCAGGGAAGAGCCTCTGGAGAATATCTGGAGACGTATGGGCAACTTTCCGGATTTCAAACGGAGAAGTCCGGACTGTCTGATCGGTGCTGATCCTGATTATATTGAACGCTACATCAAACCTCTGGCCGGAATGACGGTGCCGGTCAGAATTGACAAGCATCCGGCTAATCCTATTCCACTTGAAAAACTTGACGGGGAGAGCTGAAGATGGAGGTCATTCTCGTTCAGCCACGCACTTCTCTCACCGGTTCGCTTGTACGCATGATCCCGCTGGGGCTTCTCTATGCTGCCAGCAGTGCTGTAAAATCGGGACATACCATCCGGATTCTTGACTGCCGGATCCGTCCGGAACGCTGGAACAGTGATCTGGATTCCCTTATTTCTGAAGCGACGAAGGTAGTTGGGATTTCGGTGATGAGTGGATTCACTATTCTGGAGAGCCTTTCTATCTCACGGTATGTTAAGGGAAAATATCCGTGGGTTACCGTGGTATGGGGGGGCTCTCACGGAACGTTCAGCCCGGATGAGGTTCTGGATGAAAAGTCAGTGGATTTTCTTGTAAGGGGTTACGGGGCGAAGCCGTTTCTGAAACTGCTTGAATTTCTTGAAGAACCGGGGAGGCATGGCGGGCCGGGTGAAATAAGCGGGTTGTCCTGGCGCACTGAAGAAGAATCTGTTGTACATAATGAAGTTGAAACCGGTTTTGAGTTTATCGACTATCGTGACATACCCTATTTCCTGATTGAGGACTACTCTGTCTACTATCATGTTGACCGTAAAGAGATGGTCTTTCCAATGTACAGCGTTATGGGGTGTCCTCATCGATGTGCCTTCTGCAGCTCTCCTGCCCAGTATGCCGGGTTTGCCTCCAGATGGGTGCCGCTTGCTCCCAGGGATGTGGTCGATCATATCAGAATGGTACAGGAAAAGTTTGGTGCGACCTTTATATACTTTATCGACGAGGACTCGTTTGTAGATGTCTCTCACGTTGAAGCGATCATTGATCTGATCGTGGAGTCAGGATTAAAAATCAAGCTCGGTTTCAGAGGGGCACGCATCAATGAAATTCTCGGAATGAGCGATGAGTTTCTGAGGAAGCTGGTCTCGGTGGGAACCATGAATATGCATATCGGAGTCGAGTCCGGTTCTGATCGTATTCTGTCACTTATGGGCAAGAACGTGACCGTGGCACAGACAATCGCCGCAAACCGGAAACTTGCAAAACATCCCGAACTGACGCCGCTCTATAATTTTATCGTCGGTTATCCCACCGAGACGCCTGAAGAGACTATGATGACCAGAGATCTGATCCTTCAGCTTATTGAGGAGAACCCGAATTGCGTTATCATCCCGCTCAATAAGCCGCGACCACTCGGCGGTACGGCTCTCATGGAACTGGCTCTTCAGCATGGATATGTTCCACCGCAGGCACTGGAAGAGTGGGGGAGTTACGACGTGGAGTCGTCTGATTATCGTCCTGTCTGGCTCACGCGACAGCATGACCAGTTTATACGTATGATGTTTCTTTGTATGTACTTTATCGACGACAAGATATCCAAGTTCTCAACCGATAAAGGGATTAAAAGTAGAATTGTGAGAATGCTGGCTGGAATCTACAAGCCTGTCGCCCTGTTCCGTTTTAAATACGGAATCTACAGGTTTCTTGTTGAGGATGTCGTGTATGAGTGGTTAAAAAAACTGATGATATAGGTTAATATAAACTCTCACCTGTTCTCAAACAACCCGCCAATAAAACTTCCGTCAGGAGCTTTGACTTCCAGCAGTTTTTTTCTTGTCTCAAGAAACTGAAGCATTTCAGGAGTGAGAACGCGGTTAAGTATGAGCATATAGCGGTAATCATCTTCCGGTTTGTAAGTGTTCTCCAGATTTGTAGTAAAGAGTCCATAAGATTTGTTGTATGTGACCATTGAAGTTGGGGGGTATAAAAATATTTTACCGTCTTTATCTCCCAGTATTTTGAATGCCTTACTGAAGAAATCCCTGTTGAAGCACTCGGGCCAGTAGGCAACAACAAACCCATTTCTTTCCGCTCCTTTTGTCCCGCCGATAAATGAGTTGTAATAGCTTAGCTGCAGTGGGTGAAACTGCATTAGCTGGAAGAGTGCGAGAAAAATACTCATTGAACAGACAATGATGCCGACATTGAACTTGGGTGATAGCAGATTCTGGATTCTACTCAATCCCACAATTCCCAACAGAATTATAAAAGGCCAGACTGTGCTGAACAGCCTTATTCCGTCGTGCTTTGGTGTTGATGGCAGCATGTAGGCGGACATGCAGATAAGGAAAGGTGCGAGCGCCAGAAATGCAAATCGGTTTCTTTTCTTGATGTATTCGGCCGTTCCTGCAAACAATCCGAGAAGCGCAGCGAAAATCGTGAGCGGTGGGAGTGTGATGCCGAGCATGACCCAGGGGTGATGAAATGGTACGCGAAAGCCGTAAAGGGTGCCGAAATAGAGAGTCGACAGAGGGACTAGCTTCTCTCGACTAAAAAAATTTGCGAAATAAAAACGGAGTTCCTCCTGCGGATTAAAGAGTATCGGGAAATTAAAAAAGCAGAAAAAGGCACATGCTGTGAGAACCATTAAGGCGTAGTCCAAGAGAAAACGTTTTCGGTTATCCGCGATCATGACCAGGGGGGCAACAATAGCGATTGCCAGAATACCGGTAAATTTTGTCGCCAGGGCTGCTCCAAACAGCGCTCCCCCCAGCAGTATTTTTGCTCGGGATGATTTCGCGAGCAAGAATGCTGTCAGGCCGCAGAAACCGAGAGCAGTGATCATCATATCGGTAGTGAACAGATGTGCTTCGGCAAAAAAACGGGGAACGGCGATGAATGAAAGTCCGGCCATTAGCCCCCACAGACTGCTGCCAGTCATCCTTCTGGTTATCAGAAAGAGTGAAAGGACTAACATGGCAGTCCAGAAGGCGGTTGAGATACGGTACTGGAATACAATGTTGTCAAAAATATGCACACCGATTAGATGTCTGAAAGCGATGGCCGATAGCTTGAAAAAGGGGGGATGTACATTGCCGGATAATTTATCGTCCAGTATTCCGCTGCGCCAATACTTGTATATGGTGTCGTAGGTGAAAGACGAGCTTGATTCTGCTGCGTGAGAAAACCAGTACTCAATGGCCCTGGCATTTTCAATATAGTATGGTTCGTCCTGGGTGAGTCCATAGTCCGCAATGGTGGCAATGATAATAGTAAATATGATGGTACAGAGCAGGGCAGGTAGAACAAAGCGTACCGTCCAGGCTACTGTCTGAGTAGGCAAACCGGAACTGGAGGTTTTTGTATTATTCATTGTTGTTTTCCAGCGGGTTAAATCTCATGTAATGAAGAATATATGTTGAAGGTTGAATATGTCAAGGTTTACACTGGACAGAATTCACACTTGGATATTTGTCGGGTACTCATAGCGGGGGGATATTTGAAGAAAATAGTATTCACTTTGATTCTCGTACTTATGTTGGCAGTTTTCTTCTTACTTGTTTGGAAGGTTACGAGGAGTTATCTGGATCGTGGTGAAGATCTCAATGTAAAAGCATGGGAGTCGTCATATCTGGAACGAGGTCAGCCAGTCCCGGAATCGGGGCCGCGCGAAGGTTACTGGGGAGCGAGAGTTGGCAACAAGGTCGGAGATGATATAACTATATGGCGTGAACCCGAGATTCATCTGGCCGGTAAGATTGATATCGATGCGTTTGGCAGACAGAGGTACAGCAGTTCTGTAAAACCGGAATATCGCATTCTGATTATTGGCGGCAGCGTTGCGGGGGGAGCATATGCATCGTCTATCTCGACAACCTATTTCAACATCCTCGGAAAAGAGCTTGAACGTCGGGGAGTGCCGGTGGAAATAGTTATAGTTGCGGCCGGAGCATGGAAGTCCTCTCAGGAGGTGCGGGCGCTGAAGCATAATATACGCGAGCTTAATCCTGATCTGGTAGTTTTTCTGGATGGTTTAAACGACTTGACTAACGGGGCAACGTCGCAAACGCTCTATGGTGAGCCAGCTGCAACCCATGATGGGTCTCAATGGACGGTGCTGTATCATTCTCATGACTATGATCAAAGGGTAGCTGATTATCTCCGCAATATGGAGGATGCACGAAACATTGCCATGTCACACGGTGCTGTTTTTATGGTTGTGCTGCAGCCTTCGCTTAATGAACGTTCGAAGAGGACACCTGTTGAAGAAACGCTTCTCAATCTAACTCTTGAAGCACATTCTTCATCAACTGCACTGACCAATGCATATACTGGAATCAGTAAAGGTTTGTCAGCGCAGGCGCAAACCGGCAAACTTTACTTTATCGACTGTTCAAAGGCATTTGATTCAGAAAAAGAGACATACTTCAGTGATATCTGGCATTTTAGCGATTTTGGGCACGCCATATTAGGACGCATTATGGGAGATACTATATACGATATTTTAAGAACACCGGAGCAGTTGAAGAGTAGTCGTTGAAAGGAAGCAAATTTGTATTGCAGAACAGATCAAGATTCTTTTGGTGAATTGAGCTGGAGTAATTCCTGTAAAATACTGGTAAAAGTATCCGCCCAGTTTAATAGAGCAACAGCCTCTCGATTTATCGGAATTATGCTGTTTTTTAAAAAAAAGCCTTGTTACTGTTTTCGTTTCAGAAGTGTGAATAGTTCAGCAAGCACATGCCTCACGTGACGGAGCCTGACAGAAGAATTCCCTCTTGTGCGGTCAAATGAGACAACTCCTACCTCCTTCACCGGATATTTTCTCTGCAAAAAATGATACATGAGCTCAGTGTCTATGAAAAAGCCGGAGGAACGCAGATCTATCCCGTCCAGCAGTTTTCTCCTGAACAGCTTAAATGGGCAATTGATATCAGCCAGTTTCAAGCCGAGTAGCAGGCGGATTAGCAGACTGTATACTCTTGAGGCAAAACGTCGGTAGAGAGAGTCGTCGCGGGTCGTCCTGAATCCTATAATAATATCGAAGGTTTTCATGTAGGGTACAAACTCTTCCAATACGCTGAATTCAATCTGGAGGTCTGCGTCTATAAACAGTATCCACTCGTGTCGAGCAGCAGAAAAACCAGAGCTGAGTGCCGCCCCCTTGCCCTTGTTCCCGTTTTGAATGATGGATCGTACACTGGAATGCTCGCTGGTGAGTTCACTTATTATTTCACTTGTAGCATCAGTACTGCCGTCATTCACAATAATGATTTCAAATTGTTGCAAGCCAGCGGGTAATCCGGAAAGTACTTGATCAACAGCGAGTCTAATGTTTTCCTGTTCGTTATAAGCAGGAATAATAATACTTAAATCCTGAATAGATAATACTTGAGATGCCAAATTTATGTTAATAGTTGTCATATTTCCGAGTTTCCAGTGTTCGTAAGTGTATACAATTGAAGTCTAAATTTCATCTTAAAGATTTCATTGCCGTATTTGTCTACAGTAACTTTTTTATAGCGAAAATCCAGTTTTTTACTTTCATCTCAATGAACCAGCCGAACAGTCGGTGGCGAAAGCGCCACGCTGCTACAGGCTGGTAACAAATGAATGCAATATGCAGCAAGAGAGAACCGCTGAACTTGTAGCGTACGTTCCTGTTGTGAAAATAAGATACGAAACTGATGGCTTGCAGCCATGCCACCATTGATGGTGATGCCCAGTTTTGATAGTGTTTCATCCAGGTATCAAAATTCATGTGCTCCCAGTCGCTTAAATTTTTTGGAGCACCGAAACCATTTGATACTGCCTCATTGAAGAAGGGGGTATTTACAATAGGCAGGAAATTAAAAATAAGACAATACGCATTAGGATTGACACGTTCAAGTTCTTCCGCAAAGTTTAGAGTCTCCAGTACCTCGCTTTTAGTCTCTCCAGGAAATCCGATTATTAGGGTGTATTTGACCTTTATGGCATACCGGGCAAGTCTCATGTTAGTGGAACGCATCACATCAAGTGTCTCACCTTTGTTAAGCATATTGAGGATACGCGTGCTGCCGGTTTCTATACCTATTTCCAGTGAATGACATCCAGAACGATAGAGCAAATCCAGTTCTTCATTATTAAGTGCTGCCAGGCTGTCGGCACGGATTCCGAGTGTTCCCCAGAGAAGTTTGCGCGCATATACTTCAAGACCTTTAAGTATATTCAGGAGGCGTTGCTTGGAGCCCGGAAAATAGTCATCCTGAAAATAAATCATACGAACCTGGTAGGTGTCGTAAAGAAGATTCACTTTTTCAAGAACACGTTCTGCAGAAAAACCACGCCAGATACCCTCATTAATGATCGGATCAACACAGAAAGTACAGCAGTGTGGACACCCTCTTGAGGTATTGAGTGTCGCAGATCTGGTGCCGTCATCGGTATCGAATACGGAATAATTATCCATGTTCAGAAGGTGATACGGGAGTGGAGGAAGGCAATCCATATCTGTTATAACATCCGCCATGCCATCTTTTCTGCTGACGGAATAACGTCCCCCCTTGATATTTTGTTTTACTTCCAGTCGTCCGGCACTTGAAAGTATCTCGCCATCCTTTTTATAAAGAAGACCATGCAGGCCGTCGAGGCATAAGCCATCCCTTAACCGCTCAAACAATTCGCAGAAGACATTCTCTCCATCACCAACCACAACAAAATCAATCATCGGATGGGCAATGGTCTGTTCAGGAAGAAGAGTGGCATGAACTCCCCCCCAGCATACCGGTACAGTCGGATGTCGCCTTTTTACCAGTCGAGTTACTTCAAGTGCGTGCCTTATCTGCTCACCAGTAATAGCAGTTATACCGAAAATGATGGTGTTTTCACAAACTGCAGCGTCAATGTCGGAATTGAAATCCCTTGAGCATCTCTGGTCGATAATCTGGACGTCATAACCTTTCGCTACGGGTACTGATGCCACTGCAAGCAGTGACTCCGGCATACGGATGGACATTTCATCCCAAGAGCCGGTTAGCGGCTGAATAAGTATAATTTGTGCCATGTTTAGGTCGGAGCCTCTTTTTAAGTAAAAACAGATATGAGATGACACCAAGTAATATACACCTAAAAATTGTCCGTCAATAGTAGAGAAGAGTTGAAAAAGAAAATCAGGGGCATTAAAGTGACATAGAATTATAGAATATGTAAAACTCAAACAATGTGAAGTATCGAAGGAATTACTCGTGTCAGCAAATAATTCTAACAGGCTGGAACTGTCAAAGCTTCACCTGTCTTTTCTGATTCTTTTTTCGTTGTTGGTCGCTGTTGTCGCTTTTTATTTGAGCGCATTTAAACCGCTAACGCTTATTCTTGAAGCCAAAACCCTGAAAAAGGGGGTAGGCACTGTTGTCGTAGAGAAAACGGATTCTGTAAAACCTTATACAAAAAAATTTGACGTCACGGATGATAACGGTCTCAAAGAGATGTATGTTGTTGAATTAAGGTACTGACGGTTGTCAAGACAGAAAAATGATGAAATTAAGTTTGGTTCAGCCCAGTTGAATGCCCCTTGTTCTTTGAAAGATCAGCTTGTTCAAGTAGTCCGTTGAAGTATACCTCTGCCG
>JAQUHA010000050.1 GCA_028683855.1 Desulfuromonadaceae bacterium | reverse complement strand
AACGGCTCAAGGCGTTCCCACTGATCGTCTCGTAAAATGATTCTATCCATCTGCAACCCTCCGAGAAATGGTTTTTAACCACTTATCGGAAAGTGTAAGGGAAACATTAATTGAGAACGCTACCTAATCTGTTCAACCGAAATAAAGCTTCCCAAACACACCGAGTTACAACAAGCTGCACCGCTTAACTTCTTTGACAAAAAAATCAGTTCATGATAATTGAATATCCGGAATTAAAGCTTAAATGCAGGCAGTGACATAATTACAATACGCCCTGACATTTGCAGGGCGTTTTCTATTATTTGTAATCAAGTGCATGGAAAATCAGGAGGCATAAAATGGTTCAGATTGATTTTGACAAAATGGGTGGACTGATTCCGGCGGTAATTCAGGACTACGAAAACGGTGAAATTCTGATGGTTGCGTTTATGGATAAAAAGACCCTGGACTTAACGCTGAAGGATGGCAAAACCTGGTTTTTCAGCCGTACCCGCAACAAATACTGGATGAAGGGTGAAGAGTCCGGTAACACGCAGGAGGTAATGGAAGTTCTTACCGACTGTGATGCAGATACCGTTGTTATTAAAGTCAGGCAGAATGGACCTGCCGCTTGCCACACAGGGAACAGAAGCTGTTTCTATGTTAAATGGGAAAACGATGAATGGGTGGAACATTCAAATCCGCTGTTCGATCCAAATGAAGTTTATAAAAAATCCTGAAACTGAAAGAGGGATATCATGTCTAATATTTTGAATTTCGGAATTCCAAAGGGGAGCCTTGAAGACGCAACTGTGGGTCTCTTCAAGAAAGCCGGTTGGCAGATCAGCATCTCATCGCGCAGCTATTTTCCAGGGATTGATGATACTGAGATGAACTGCAAGCTTATTCGACCTCAGGAAATGGCAAGATATGTTGAGCGACAGACTATTGATGCCGGAATTGCCGGACGTGACTGGGTAAGGGAAAATGATTCGGATGTAGTTGAAGTATGTGAAATGGTCTATTCAAAAGTTTCACGGCGCCCCGCCAGATGGGTTCTTGTTGTTAACGGTGATTCAAAAGTCCAGAAACCGGAAGATCTTAAGGGAGCAACCATCTCTACCGAACTGGTCGGCTTTACAAAACGCTACTTTGCCGAAAAAAATATACCGGTAACTGTCGAGTTTTCATGGGGGGCAACGGAGGCTAAAGTTGTAGATGGTCTATGTGACGCTATTGTTGAAGTAACTGAAACCGGCTCAACAATCAAGGCTAACGGACTCCGCATCGTATGCGAATTAATGGAGTCTGTTCCGGTGCTTCTAGCCAGCAAAGCTGCGTGGGAGGATCCTTGGAAACGTGAAAAAATCCAGCAGATTGCAACACTTCTACAGTCTTCACTTGCTGCAGAGGGGATGGTGGGGTTGAAGATGAACGCCCCTGCTGACAAGGTTGATGCAATAACTAAACTGCTGCCAAGCCTCAAAAACCCCACGGTGTCAAACCTCTATAATTCAGACTGGCTTTCAGTTGAGAGCATTCTTTCAGAGAAAGAGGTTCGCAAAGTTGTGCCTGAGCTTTTGAAACTTGGTGCAGAAGGAATTATTGAATACCCGCTTAACAAGATAATATAAACAGAAACACCGCCAACTGGCCATGGGTTATATAGAATGATGATGGACAAAATTGAAGAACTGGAAAGACGCTATCAAGAGCTGGAAGCGTTTCTTTCAGACCCTGTTATTATATCGAATCAGCCGGAATTTCGGAAATATTCACGCGAACACTCTGACTTGAGTGAGTTAGTTGGCGCATACAGAAGATACAGGAAAGTACTTGGTGAAATTTCGGAAAACCAGGAACTTCTGGCAGATCCCGACATGAAAGAGATGGCTGAGGATGAACTTTCAGCCCTTGAAGTGGAAAAGACAAAACTTGATGCCGATATACAGCTGCTTCTGCTCCCCAAAGACCCTAATGATGATAAGAGTGTAATTTTGGAGATCAGAGCCGGTACAGGTGGTGACGAATCAGCTCTCTTTGCCGGAGATTTATTCCGTATGTACTCGAGATACGCAGACGTAAACCGCTGGAAGGTTGAGATCATCTCTGCATCGGAATCCGAGCGGGGTGGGTATAAAGAGATCATCGCCTCGGTTGAGGGGGCAGGTGTCTTTGCCAAGCTGAAATACGAGTCCGGCACTCATCGTGTCCAGCGTGTGCCTGAGACCGAGGCACAAGGGCGTATCCATACAAGTGCCTGCACAGTCGCTATAATGCCCGAAGCTGAGGACGTTGATATTGATATCAGAACCGATGATCTGAAGATTGATGTCTACCGCTCTTCCGGTGCGGGTGGGCAGCACGTCAATACGACCGATTCTGCTGTACGCATAACTCATATTCCTACAGGTACCGTTGTTGCCTGTCAGGAGGAGCGAAGCCAGATCAAGAACAGGGCTAAGGCGATGAAGGTCTTGAAGACGCGTATCCTTTCGAACATTCAGGAAGCGCAAAATTCGAAGCTGGCTGCTGACCGGAAGCAGCAGGTTGGTTCGGGCGACAGAAGCGAGCGTATCCGCACATATAATTTCCCACAGGGGCGTATGACTGATCACCGAATTGGCCTGACTCTCTATCGTCTTGACTCGATTATGACCGGTGACATTGCCGAAATAACCGATGCACTGAGGACTTATTACCAAATGGAGGCTTTGAAGGCACAGAGCGAAGAGAATTAAGCCGTACTGCTTAGAGTTATAATACTTAGAAGGCACAGATAGGCGGGGGGTGTCTTTAGGCTGTAATGTCACACTTACTTAAAAACTACCAGCAACTGACTACCAGAGTCGATTCACTCTGTTCTGTTATCACAGTGAGTCTTGGGGAGCGTATAACCTGCTCTGCCGGTTGCAGCTCATGCTGTACAAGCATTACCATCTTCCCGGTTGAAGCTGCGGCAATGCAGGAGAATCTACGCAATCTGCCGTTTGAGAAAGCGGAAGAGATACGCAGACACGTCCTTGAACACGCCGATAACGAACGCTGCCCACTACTATCACACAACCTCTGCCTACTCTACGATGCCCGACCGATAATCTGCAGAACACACGGACTTCCGATTATCTACGATGCAGGTGATCAGCGCAAAAGCGACTGCTGCCCCCTAAACCTGTCCGAGTCAGAGCAGCTCTCCGGCAAAAATGTAATAGACCTCGACAAACTCAACACACTCCTTGTAGCGGTTAACTCTATATATCTATCCCAAACCGGTAAAGAGTTACCTGAACTCCGCATAAATATTGCGGATGCGATCTGCCGCGAATATTAAAAAGGGAGTTTACAGATGAGAATTGTTGTCCAGCGAGTAACTTCTGCCTCCGTAGCGGTGGGCAGCAATATCGCCGGTCGGATCGATCAGGGGCTGATGATTCTGCTTGGCATAGAGAAAGGTGATGTTAAGGGTGATGCTGACTGGCTCGTTGATAAAATATGTGGACTGCGGATTTTCTCTGATGCCGCGGGAAAAATGAACCTCTCCATACGGGATATTAACGGTGCTCTGCTGATAGTTTCGCAGTTCACACTAGCCGGCAACTGCAACAAAGGAAAACGCCCGTCATTTGACACAGCTGCACCGCCTGATCTGGGGAGAGAACTGTATGAATACTTTGTAAATGCCGCCCGGCAGCAGGGCATTCCAGTTGAAACCGGAATTTTTCAGGCTGATATGCAGGTTTCCATTGTTAATGACGGGCCTGTCACATTTATTCTGGAAAAATGAAAAATATCAGCAGCGGAGATTTTATGAATAAGGAGTTGACTCTTGGCTTTTCACCCTGCCCCAATGACACTTTTATGTTCTACCCGCTTGTACATGGTCTTGTTGATACTGATGGTCTGATTTACAGGGAACGGCTTGAAGACGTTGAGACTCTCAATAAATTGGCGTTAGCCGGAGAGTTGGATATAACGAAGGTGTCGTATCACGCTTTTGGACATATCCGTGACCGGTACGCCCTCCTGCACTCTGGGAGTGCGCTGGGGCGCGGATGTGGTCCTCTTCTTGTTGCTTCCGACAATATTGACCCGGCTGAACTTCGCGGAAAAACAATTGCAGTTCCAGGACGATACACTACCGCCAAGCTGCTTCTGAGACTGTTCGACCCGCTATTGAACAATTTTATTGTTATGCCGTTCAATGAGATAATGGATGCCGTGCTAAGCGGCAACGTCGATGCCGGCTTGATAATTCACGAATCCCGCTTCACTTACGAAGGTTTTGGTCTTAAAAAACTTATTGACCTTGGGGAGTGGTGGGAGAAGGAAAGCGGTTTACCAACCCCACTTGGAGGGATCGTTGCCAGGCGTTCGCTCGGTGCTGAAACTATTGCCGCAGTTGATCGTGCTCTAAAATCGGGAGTTCAATACGCGCAGACTCACTCCGGTGAAGCCGGAGTTTATATTGCGGAGCATGCACAGGAGATGAGTCCTGATGTTTGTGCATCACACATATCACTATATGTGAACGAATTTTCAAATAACCTTGGAGAAGAAGGTATAAGAGCCATAACCTGTCTCATGGAGCGGGCAGAAGCCGCAGGATTGATCCCACCATCTTCAACTCCGCTTTTCATATAAGCGTAAAAGCATATCAGGAGCCGACAACATGACAACAAACTTCATAAAAGCCCTTTCTGAACGCATTCTGGTAATTGACGGTGCCATGGGAACTCAACTACAGGCTTGCAACCTTACCGCAGCCGATTTTGGCGGACCTGAATATGAGGGGTGTAACGAATATCTGACAATAACCCGCCCTGACATAATAGAAAACGTGCATCGCGCATATCTGGCTGCAGGAGCTGATATAGTTGAATCCAATACATTCGGCTCAACTGACATTGTTCTGGCGGAGTACGGTTTGCAGGATAAGGTATTTGAGCTTAACCGCCAGGCTGTACTTATTGCGCGGCGAGCCTGCGATGCTTTCTCAACACCGGAAAAACCCCGATGGGTTGCCGCATCTATGGGACCTACGACGAGAACAATCTCTGTAACCGGCGGTGTAACATTTGACCAGCTGGTTCGAGCCTTCCACGGGCAGACTCTGGGTTTGCTTGCCGGCGGCGTCGATCTGCTTCTGCTGGAGACGGCACAGGACACGCTAAATCTGAAAGCGGCAGCAGAGGGTATTCGAGTGGCATTTGCGGAAAGTGGTCAACGTGTGCCTGTTATGATTTCCGGCACGATCGAACCGACAGGAACAATGCTCGCCGGACAGGGGGTCGAAGCTCTATATACGAGTCTCTCTCATCTTGAGGAGAGCCTTGGACTTATCAGCATCGGGCTGAACTGTGCTACCGGTCCAGAGTTCATGACTGACCACCTGCGAACCCTTTCTGAACTGGCAAGATGTCATATCTCGGTTTATCCAAATGCCGGGCTGCCTGATGAGAATGGTAACTATCCGGAAACTCCTGAGTCGCTTGCCGCAAAACTCTCCCGTTTTGTTGACGAAGGGTGGCTTAATATTGTTGGTGGCTGCTGTGGAACAACACCGGCTCATATAGCAGCTATTGCAGATATGGTTGCCGGAAGAAAGCCGCGTCGTCCGGCAGCTCTTAATCGCCGCGTCGTTTCAGGCATTGAGGTGCTGGCAATTGAGAACGATGCCAGACCGATACTTGTTGGTGAGCGCACAAATGTTATTGGATCACGCAAGTTTAAAAATATGATTGTTGCGGAACGCTTTGAAGAGGGGGCGGAAATTGCGCGTGATCAGGTTAAAAACGGCGCACAGGTAATCGATATCTGTGTTGCGAACCCGGATCGTGATGAGACTTCCGATATGACCCGAATACTTGAGTTCCTCCCACGTAAAGTACGTGCGCCAATCATGATTGACTCAACCGACCCGAAGGTAATGGAGCTCGCGCTTCAGAGACTGCAGGGGAAGTGCCTGTTCAACTCCATCAATCTTGAAGATGGAGAGGGGAAATTTGCTATTGTTTCTGATTTGATTCACCGTTATGGAGGCTCTGTAGTTGTTGGCTGCATCGATGAAGACCCGCAACACGGCATGGCTATAACAAGAGAGCGCAAGCTTGCAGTAGCCAGGCGCTCTTACGACCTCCTTGTAAATAAATACGGACTTAAACCTGAAGATCTTATATTCGATCCACTCGTTTTTCCAGTCGGAAGCGGTGATGCCGCCTATATCGGTTCTGCAGTTGAAACAATTGAAGGAGTACGACTTATTTCAGAAGAATTCCCGGAATGCAGCACAATCCTGGGGATTTCAAATGTATCTTTTGGATTGCCTCAGGCAGGGCGTGAAGTACTGAACGCCGTATTCATACATCACTGCGTTAAAGCCGGCCTAACCTATGCCATTGTCAACACGGAAAATCTTGAGCGCTACGCATCTATACCGCCGAACGAACTCCGCTTGGCTGAAGATCTTATATTCTGGCGAAGCGAAGACCCTGTTGCCTCTTTTGCAGCAGCATTCAGGGAGAAAAAAATCACCACACGCACACCATCAGCAGAACTCCCGCTGGATGAACGTTTGCAGCTGTACATAGTTGAAGGGGTTAAGAACGGGCTGACAGACGATATTGATACAGCTCTGAGTCAGGGGAATAAACCGCTTCATATAATAAACGGACCTCTAATGTCTGGAATGGCAGAGGTTGGACGACTCTTTAACGATAATCAGTTGATTGTCGCCGAAGTACTGCAATCTGCCGAAGCGATGAAAGCGGCTGTAAGTCACCTTCAGAAGCATCTTGAAAAAGGTGAAACCTCAAGCAAGGGGAAAATGCTGTTGGCTACCGTAAAAGGTGATGTACACGACATCGGCAAAAACCTGGTAGAGATAATACTCTCCAACAACGGCTTTCAAGTAGTCAATCTTGGAATAAAGGTTGGCTCTGAACTTATTATAGAAACTGCACAGCGCGAAAATCCGGATTTCATTGGGCTCTCCGGACTCCTCGTCAAAAGCGCACTACAGATGGTAACAACTGCAGCCGACCTTAAAGCGGCAGGCATTAACGTACCACTCATGGTTGGCGGAGCCGCACTTTCACGCAACTTTGCCGATGAACGGATAGCCCCGGCCTACGGCGCACCTGTACTATACGCAAAAGATGCCATGGCAGGGCTTGAACTCGCAAACAGACTGTTTGACCCGACTCAGAGGGAATCCCTACTTAATGAGACTTTAAACCGTCAGAGCAAGAGCACATACTTGCCATTAACTTCAATAATACATACTTGCCGGGAAGATCAACCTGCTCAAACCAAAGCTATGCCGGACTCGCCGATACTTAAACCGGATGATTTTGAAAAACATATAGTCAGGGATATTCCATTAACGCTGATCACACCTTTTCTTAATCGTCAGAGACTCTACACAAAGCACCTTGGATTAACAGGCTCGGTTGAAAAACTGCTTGCAGCGGGTGATGAAAAAGCCTGTAAACTGCACAAAATTGTAGAGGAGATAATCAGCCGTATTGAAACTGAAAAACTGATATCGCCGCAGGCTATCTATCGTTTCTATCCTGCAAACAGAGACAGAGATGATCTGGTCATCTTTGACCCGATTGACCATACAGCTGAAACGATGCGAATAACTTTCCCCCGGCAAACAACCGGAGAAGGTCTCTCTGTTGCAGACTTTGTGCGCGACTACTCTGCCGGAGTTACAGACAATATCGCAATGTTTGTAGTTAGTTGCGGAAAAGGGATCAGAGAAAAAAGTGAAGTGATGAAGGAAAATGGAGATTATCTGAATTCACACTTACTACAGGCTCTGGCGCTTGAGCTGGCGGAAGCTGCAGCAGAATTTATACACAAACAGATACGGACTTCGTGGGGAATTGTTGACAACCCTGCATTAACATCTAAACAGCTGCTTAACGCTGAGTATCAAGGAGTTCGGGTATCTTTCGGTTATCCAGCCTGCCCGGATTTGAGCAATCAACAAAAATTGTTCCAGCTTCTCACCCCTGAAGATATAGAGGTCAATCTAACTGATGGCTATATGATGGACCCTGAAGCAACTGTTTCAGCGATAGCTTTTAGCCATGATCTCGGACATCATTTTGCTATGAATTAACAAAAAAACGCCAGGTGAATACCGCAAAGTATTCATCTGGCGCATACGGTTTTATTGCAGCTGTAATTTTAATTTTCAGCCATAAAATGTTTTTCGTATAGATCTTCAAGAGATTGAAGGTGCCGACTCTCTTCTTTATGCAGCTGCGCAAACAGTTTCCCCATTGGCGCACCCTCACAGCCGCTCGTGACCTTACCGTAAAAATCGACTGCACCCTTTTCCAGATGAATCGCATAAATAAGCGCATCGCGCACGGTGGACTGCGATCCTAGCTCCTCTTTTTTAAAGAAATAGTCCAGATGCATGGTTGGAACAGGCTTGTCCAGATCATCCCCCCCATCCATGCGACCATCAAGAAGTGCTTTCTCAAGCTGATGCTTATGATTAAGCTCATCAAGCGCATTTTCACGCAACAGCTGCTTTGCGCCCTTATTAGTCAACTGACGAATAGCAGCGAGATAATTGCGGAACCCCTCTTCCTCCATGGTAATAGCCATTTCAATTGCCGCATCAAATGTATAACAGACCTTGTCAGCGCTCATGTTAAGCCTCCTGCTCAATCAAACGTACAGAGTTCATAAAAACCGGCTCAAGAGGAACATCTGAATGGCCGTTTTTATTCCCTGTTTTGACTGCTCTGATTTCGTCAACCACATCCATCCCGTCAAGAACCTGTCCAAAAACACAGTAACCGAAATGATCCTGATGCTTCCCTTTATGATCCAGAAAAGCGTTATCAACAGTATTAATAAAAAACTGGCAGGTTGCCGAATCCACTACAGCAGTTCGAGCCATAGCAAGAGTACCCCGTTTATTGAGCAGCCCGTTTGTAGCCTCATTTTTTATTGCAAACTTTGGCTTTTTCATCTCCATATTCTCATTCATCCCACCACCCTGTATCATGAAATCCTTGATTACACGATGAAAAATCAAACCGTCATAATGTGCATCCTTAACGTAAGAAAGGAAATTTCTTACCGTAATCGGTGCCTTATCTTTGAACAACTCAACTTTGATTGTACCCATGGATGTTTCCAGAATAACCTGCGGATTTTGTTCTGACATCAGCTTCCTCCAAGTTTTTGATAATTTTCACTAAACAAGAACCACATAATTTCGGGTGATTACGGCTGTATTCTCAATACTATTTTACCAAAGTGCTTATCCTCTTCCATCATGCGGTGCGCTTCAGCCACCTGATCAATACTGAAAACCTTTTCAATAATAGGGACTATCGTACGATCGGCAAATTTCGGCAAGGCACGACGGGTAAACTCAGCCACAATTTCACCCTTCTCAGGGACAGGGCGTGAGCGGAGTACACTTCCTATTATCTGCTGACGCTTTACCATCATAAGAGCTAGATTCAGTTCAGCTTTGATGCCGCTGATGACACCTATAATAACCAGACGCCCTTTATAACCGAGAGAATTCATGTTTGGAGCCAGATACTTTGCACCCACATGATCAAGAATAAGATCCACCCCTTTTTTGTTCGTATACTCTTTAACCACCTCAGTAAAATCAGGAGTTTCGTGGAAATTGATCAGAAAATCCGCCCCCAGCTCCTTAACCCTCTCCATTTTTTCCGGAGAAGCCGTCACCAACAGTTTACTGGAAGGAGTCAAAGCACGACAGAGCTGCACCGCCGCAGTATTCACGCCGCCACCGCCGCCGTGAAGGATGGCTGTTTGCGAATCCCTGAACTCTCCAATCATAAATACATTCAAAAAAGCCGTAATGTATGACTCGCATACACAGGCAGCCTCCTCGAAGCTCATACTCTCAGGAATGAGCATCAAATGACTTGCATAAGCCACGGCAAATTCAGCATAACCGCCGCCGCCGACAAGGGACATAACCCGGTCGCCGATTTTCCACCCCGTAACACCGGTCCCCACAGTTTCAATTATACCGGCGACCTCTAAACCCAGTATTTCAGAATCTCCCGGAGGTGGTGGATACTTGCCTTCTCGTTGAACAAGATCCGGGCGATTAATGGATGTAGCAAATACTTTTACAAGAACCTGCCCATCTCCCGGAACAGGCTTTTCAACCTCACCGGTTTTCAGAACCTCAACCCCTCCGAAACCTTCCATCAAAACAGCTTTCATGAATTGTTACCTCCAGACTGGATTGGATATATACCTAGACACCACAAATTTAGTCGTTGAATGTACTGACTTACGGCTGATTTGTAAATACAAAATCCAATTTATTCAGGGCAATTGCTTATATGTCGGGTTTTACTCACAACCTATTTGTTGCCAGGATATTTAATGCCAGTTTTTGATGGCAGTCCCTATTCTCTTTGCGTAGTACCGTATATTTGCCGTTTCCAGAGGCA
>JAQUHA010000031.1 GCA_028683855.1 Desulfuromonadaceae bacterium | reverse complement strand
CGAAAACCTGAGAAATCCCGATAAAAATCCAGAAAGCAGAAACTAAGCCGAGATGGTCAAGTTCAACTTGACTTTATGTGGTGGCTCCGCTGCGCTACGCACCACATAAACTCTTAACTTGTTATGCTGGTAATTTCCAGAATCTCCCTCACCCTGCCGACGTCAACAGCAAACACTTCGTCTGCCAGATTGAACGTCAGATACTGGGTTGTTTCCATGTTCTCAGCCATACCTTGTATCCTCCCTTTTTATTAATGTTTCAGAAATGAATGATGTAGTTTCAATACAACCAGTGTGCCAAGGATCAAATAAAACATAAAAAAACCTGCAACAGCTGTTTTAACAGTACCTTGCAGGTTTTTAAGATAATTTTTTAACTACATTTAAATCATATTCACCGTGTGTCATGTCACACTTTTATGCGCCATGACACAAGAAAAGAATGTGACATGACACACTACTCAAAGCGCATACAGTAAGTAAACTACCTCTTAATTCTCTCCATAGCATCTTTCAACTCGTTTGGCTTATAAGGTTTATGTACAAAAGAAGCTAACCTGTCGTTTTCTACTACACCCTCAACGGACTCCTCGCTATAACCACTGCAGAGAATAATGGGGAGAGCAGGATCAATTCTGCGTAACTCCTTAAAGGTTTCTATCCCACCCATCACCGGCATCATAAGGTCAAGCAGAACAAGATCTATCTCACTACCGAACCGCTGGTAAATTTCAACAGCCTGTTTACCATGCTCTGCACTCAGAACTTCATAACCCATTGCCTGAAGCAAGGTTGTCCCCATATCGCGCAATGCCGGTTCATCATCTACCAGAAGTATTTTGCCACTTGCCTTTTCCTTACCGACTGTTACTTCTGAGTTTTCGGTATCTCCGAATAATGGTGGCGCAGGAAAGCATACTTTGAAAGAGGTTCCTTCGCCCTGTACGCTGTTGAGGTATAACAGAGCGTTGTGCGACTTTATTATGCCGTGAATTGCCGACATCCCCAAGCCTCGACCGGCAAACTTGGTAGTATAAAAAGGTTCGAATATCCGTTTCTGAGTCTCTTCATCCATACCAATTCCTGTATCACTTACTTCAAGACAGGTATAACGACCCGGATTGGAAACTGTGCCGAAGGTATCAGGCTTATGTTGATCTGAGGTTACTTTCTCTTTCGAGAGGAGAATCGTAACAACTCCATTGACATCACCTATAGCTTCAGCTGCATTGATTATGAGATTCATCACTATCTGCTGTAGCTGACCGCTGTCACCCATTATTTCGGGAATGTCACTCTGTAGGTCACAGTTGATTGTCACATTCTTCTTTATTGCTGATCTCAGCATCTTGACAACTTCGTCCACAAGCAGCCACATATTCACTTTTGATTGAACCAACGGACTCTTCCCTGCGTAAGTAAGCATCTGCCGACATAGTTCTGCTGCACGATTGCCTGCAGTCTCTACATATTCAAATGCAGTTTTATACTCCTCGCAGGACAGCATATCTTCTCTAGCCATGTAGCAGTGTCCGAGAATAATGGTCAGAATATTATTGAAGTCGTGAGCAATTCCACCTGCCAGAACGCCAAGACTCTCCAGTTTTTGAGACTGATGCAGCTGCATTTCAAGCAACTGACGCTCTTTTTCTACACGTTTGCGTTCAGTAATATCGCGGAACTCAATAACCCTGACAGAACGCCCCTTGTAGGGGATGTTCTTACCTTTTATTGCGAGAGGATAGATAGTTCCGTCCTTACGCAAACCACTTACTTCATAGCGCTGGACATAACCATCCCGGATATTCTCTTTTACGACTTCAAGAGATTCAGGCGCAATAAGCTTCAGCCCATCCATACCGATAAGCTCTTCCCTTGTATAGCCGGTCATAGGGGAGATAGATTCGTTACACTCCAGAATAACCCCGGAATCATGGATGATTATACCGCCAAAAGTGGCTTCACTTAATGCCTTGAAACGCTCTTCGCTCTCACTCAACAATTTCTGGCTTATTTCATAATTATTTAACTGCTCACGCAGCATCTCTTCTATAGTCTGGAGTTCATAATTCTGATCATGAAGTGCTATTTCATTCAGCTCCAGCTCTTGTTTCTGCTGTTCAAGAGTATTGTTTACCTGACGTAGAACAACTTCGTTTTCCCGTAAGTGATTCCTCTCATCACGCAACTGAGATAGCAATCGTATGATTTTTCGTGATCCAAACCATATAAACCCAAGACCAAGCAGCCATAGAAAAAGAATTGCAGCAGTTTCAATAAATAAGCTTCTGTCAGCAGCCTTTTGTGCCGAAGCTAACGAAAAAGTTACGCTGATCCCACCCCGGATATCACCCTCTTTATACCCTTGTACAACGTGACATTTCAGACAAGGTGTTTCAGTTTTAAGTGGTCGCATAAAACGAAGGTGCGGCTGACCGTTTATCTCTACGGTTTCAGCCAATTCACCTGCACCATTATTAAATGCAGTAAGCGCCTTCTTCTCCCACTCATCGGGAGCATTATCCGGTCTTACAGGTTTCAGACTTGTTATATGACCCTGAGGACGATCAGGCTGTTCACTTGCCAGTTCATATATCTGCCTGGTCATATACGCTGGATTGATAAGAGTAAGCTCTCTCCCAGAAGGTGTTGATATATCGCGCTCCGGAATATCTTTCAGATAAAAGTTCGGGGGATTTGCTTCCGTTACCGGCGCATAAACACCACCATGCCGCGCTCCCCATCTACGAAACAGAAGATCTTTTTCAAACGACTCTAGTGCCATGCTACGCCCGATTTCATAAACCTTTTTCTTACTGTCAGCGACCAGAGCAACAAAGAGCAGTAAGAGCAGCAGAGTCCATAAAACAGCACAAATTATAGCGTAACGATAAATCTTCCTTGTCTCTCCCGATTTTTCAAAACTGAATTCATTCTGAAGTTGCATTACACCTCTCCCAAATGGCGGTAAATAGTTCTGCGACTGATCCCGAGCATCTTTGCCGCCTGGCTTTTGTTTCCTTTACATATTTCAAGCGCCTGTTCAAGAGGTATATTCTGCGGAGTATTACTTAATTGCTTCAGCGCCTTTAGCTCATTATACTGCAGTTCATCCGGCAGGTCTGCAACAGTTATCATATCAGTTGTACAGAGGACACAGGCGTGTTCCAGAACGTGCTCAAGCTCACGCACATTTCCCGGCCAGGTGTGATTAAGGAATATTTCAAGAACTGATTCATCGAAACCTGAGATGGATCGCCCGAGACGTACGCAGAAAAGTTTCAAAAAATGATCGGCAAGTTGAGGTATATCATCAGGACGATCGCGCAGTGGGGGGAGCTGAAGTTTTACAACATTAAGGCGATAGTAGAGATCCTGGCGGAATGTACCCTGTTTGACCTTTTCTTCCAGATTCTGGTTTGTTGCCGTCACAATCCGGACATCCACTTTGATAGGAGTTGCATCCCCTACCCGCTCGACTACAAATTCCTGCAGCACCCTTAAAAGGCGCATCTGCATTCCAGAAGAGATATCACCAATTTCGTCGAGAAAAATAGTACCGCCGTCTGCCCGCTCGAATCTACCTTTTTTATCATCAAGCGCACCGGTGAAAGCTCCGCGAACATGGCCGAAAAGCTCATTTTCGAGAAGGTTCTCAGAGAGCGCAGAGCAGTTTACCTTAATAAACGGGCCGTTATGCCGACTACCTCCGTGATGCAGAGCTGAAGCAACAAGCTCTTTCCCTGTACCGCTCTCTCCGCAGATCAATACTGTTGTCGGCATATCAGCCAATGTTTCTATAAGGTTATAAAGCCTGAGCATCGCTCTGTCCTGCCCTACTATCCCCTGATAATCACCCTGTTTGCAAAGACTCTGTTCAAGGTATACAAGGCGTGTTTCATCCCGTAACACCGCAACTATTCCATTTACGGATTTATCAGATTTCAGGACAGGGGTGGCGGTAAGGCTTATTATTCGCCTCGTCCCGTCTTTTTTACGACACTGCATTCTTTTAACAAAGTGGGGTACACCCTCCCTAAGCGATTTAACAAGTGTCTCACGGCAGGCTGCTCCGCATCCAAAATCAAGCTTATCGGGAGTACTACCGAAATCGTTATGACAATAGCCGCATAGCTCTGCTGCCGCATCGTTGAACTGCTGCAGTTTACCGCTGCTGTCAAACATAATAATAGCATCTGTTATGCTTCTAAAAATGGCTTCAAGATCAGCACTATAGCGCTGTTCCATATCCCGTATTTTTTTGTTTTCAAGCGCAAGCCTGGCGACAGAAATCAGGTGTTCGTACTTGATCGGTTTCGACATATAGTCAAAAGCGCCCTCCCTCACAGCCATGATTGCCGAGTCAAGTTCCGGTCTGCCGGTAAACATGACAACCTGCGTGGAGGGGTAAGCTGATTTTATGTCGTGAAGAAGGTCAAGACCGTTTTCATTTATCAGTTTAATATCACTAAATACCAGATCAAACGGCTGTTCTGCCATATACGCCAGTGCCTGACTCGAATCTGCTGCGGTTTCGACAATATAACCGTCTTTTTTCAGAAGAGTACCAAGAGTAAACCGGATACCCTCCTCGTCATCAACGATCATTATGCGTGGTACAGTTGCCATCAATCTACCGCCGGGATTTTTAAATTCTTATCAGGTTGAATGAATAGCGTAAAAAATATGTCAAGGCAATGATTTTGAGCAGCAGGAAGGGTCGAGATGTTTTCTGTTTTATCGAAGCGGAAAGAGAAACCGCCAGAAGAGTTAACTCTCATGGCGGTTTAAAACTGCAATTTCTGTATGAGGTATTATCGCGGCACGCGGAGCTGAGCCTGCTCATATCCGGCAAAAACTCTCGCTCCAAGAGTAAATTCCGCCCAGAACTCTCTCCACTGTGACGGCTCTTTTTCGGCATCACTGGCAGGTTTAAGCTCCGCAAGGAAAATAGTCATTGCTGCACCAACTACCAATAAAATTCCGGAAAGCATGAACGATGTTCCAAGTCCACCCGGTTGAGCTTTTATCATTTCTGATACTTTACCCATGACAAAACCACCAACCCCCCAAGCTGTAAACAGAACACCGTAGTTAAGACCGTAGTTTTTTGTTCCCCAGTAATCTTTGGCAAAAGACGGGAAAAGGCAGAGGTTTGATCCATAGTTGAATCCGATAAATGTAGCAAGAAGTACCAACAGTACCGCGCTGCCTGAGTTAACTACAGCCATGGCTACAAACATCATAAGCGCCTGAAGCGACAACATGATAAAGAGAGTTGCGCGCCTCCCTATTTTGTCTGAGAGCAGACCGGCAACAACACGCCCGCCGGCATTTCCAACCGCCATAATTGCAACGGCTATAAATGCCATGGATCCCATACTGCTTTTTGCAAGTCCGGCAACACTACCGATAACCATAAGCCCTGCTCCCGAACCGATAAAAAAGGCGACCCAGAGAACATAGAATTTATAGTTTCGCAGCATCTCGCTGACTGATGCATTTACAACGGGCTTTGAAGCATTCAGCTTTGCAAGTGGCCCCGGATCAGCTGGTTCTGCCGGAACGAAGCCTTGAGGCGGGTTCGTAAGAAGAAACGACAGTCCGCATACTAAAACTGTAAAACCTATTCCAAGAAACATCATTGTTTTGGGTATACCGAATGCGCCGATCAGATACGAAGCGAGCGGTGCAATATAAACAGGGGCTATCCCGAAACCGCCGACAACTATTCCGGCGATTAGACCTGTTTTAGAGGGTGAGAACCATTTCAAAGCCGGTGGTGTAGCAGCTGAATAACCAAATCCAAATCCACTTCCTGCTAGCACACCGAAACCAATAACCCAGGAGATGTAGCTGTTTGAAAAAGCCATGAGCATAAAACCGGCACCTACAAGCACCCCCCCGATCAGCGCGGTTCTAGCCGGACCTATCTTGTCCTGACACTTTCCTGCCAGAATCATGGAGAAAGCGAAAGCGAGACAGCAGATAGCATAAGGATCGTTTACGGAGGCTATATCCCACTGAAAAGCTTCCGGCCCACCCGCTTCAATTGAAGCTTTGATAGCCCCCTTGAATACACTCCAGGCATACAGAACACCAAGAGCCAGATTTATTGCAAGACCAGCTGATACGACGGTCCAACCTTTGTTCTTGATATCACTCATTATCGAATCTCCCCCCGACCTAATATTTCTGTGCCACGGTTTTTTTGTCCGGGCCATTCATACGGATTGCGGTTGCAAACTCCATCCAGAAGACAAGATAAATGGATATCATCAACGAAAGCCCTATATTCTGATTCTCGGCACCGAGAGCTTTAGCAAGGATCGGTGATGCGAAACCGGCTCCAAGTGTACCGGTAACACGCTCAAGCAGATAGAATACCGGAAGCGTAAGAAGTGTCCCGACAACCATTATTGCAATTCCGGTTGGGCGTTTAATCCAGTATTTTGGAGAGAATCCGTACATACGCATGAAGATAACAACCCAGATAACCCATACGGAGTAGTCAACAGCAGCATCAGGTAGTGCCAGTTTGTTTTTTACGAGTACAACTTCAAGAACAGTCACAACACCGAGCAGCGTGAACATCCAGTTGAATTTTTCGTTAGCCTGTGTCTGCCAGTTACGGCTGTCTGGAGCTTTTACTTCATCGAATGAGTGGTTGTGAGTGCCGAGTGCCGAGAAGAGAATCGCAAACCAGATACCGGCGTTATGAAAAAGAAGTGATGCGTGGTTTCCTGCGACGTTGGCTATACGCGCCATCGGATCGCGGGCGAAGTCGCCTGCAATTCTCATAAGGAATAGATTTGCAATAACCGAACAGGAAATGATTACTGCAATTGTAAATATCTTTCGCGGGAGAAGGTATGGATCAACTCTGTCTGGAAATCCGATTATGAAGGCAAACCAGATCAGGTACATGATAAGAGGAATTCCGAAGCAGATTCCGTAGGTTGCCTTTCCGGCAAAATCACCGCTCTGTGCATATATTGTATAGTTATTTGTCGGGTCGGCGTCGGTATTTGCAGCCTTGACAACATCTTTTGGAACTTTTACAACGTGCGGGAGAAGACCCATTGCGTACCAACCGTGATCACCCTGGGTTGTATCAAGAGTCCAGTATTGATCGCCCATCATTTCATCAAGTCCACCAAAAATCTGCATATTGAAAGCAGCAAATATAACACAGACCGCCAGAAGCATAATTGCGTGAGTTATTTTCATCGGCATTATCGTATTCCCCCTATTCTTTGTGTGTAGTCCAGAACATTGAAACCGCATTAGCGGCAAACAGACCGTAAAGCCACATCGTGTTCCAGGCTGGACCGGACCAGTGACTGCCGTGACCGCCCCCAACAACACCGGAAGCTATGACAAAACCAATAATTGCAGTAAATGCTACCATTGCAACCGAACGCAGTATGGCACTGTTTCTCCATGTGTGGCGCTCCAGTTCTTCGATTCTATTCAGCAGTTCAAGCTCTCTTTCGCTCATCTTTTCTCTCCTTTACAGTTAGTAGTACGACTAAAAATATGCTTGTAAATAAAGATGTTACAACTTGTACCTGACTGATATTAAGCGCTAGGTGATACAACATAATCTTCCCCTTTCAAACAATCTGATTTATTAATACGCCTGTGCGACACGCTCATTTCTAATTGAAAAACGATCTGCAAGTTCAAGATATTTAGTGCACTGGTGATGACGCCCGCGACAGTATCGAATGATCATATTGACATCGTGAGGAGTTATATATCCGCAGCCTACATCACACTGATCATCGTTTTTCCCATAATAGGGGCATATTGTTTCTGGCATATTATTTCCCTCGAATTTCTCAGCCTTACACCGTATACAGCAGATGTTGTGCCAACTATTAATATTACAGATTAAACCAACTATTACAGATAGTTACACTTTGTTTACCCTGCAAAACAGTTATGTCGTTTTTGCAAATATGCAAAAACTTTTAAAGATTAGAATTCCTGCTCAACTGATAATTATGAACGGGTAGTTGATAAAATATTAAATAATTACAGACATCTACTGGAAATATGGCGAGGCTGAGACTGCCTGTTTGCAGATCTGCAAATGGATTATTGATGGTTTTGCATAAATGCAAACAGAGTTTGAGGTGACAAGAAAAGTGGGGGATGAGTTGAAACCGGTTGATTTTAGGAGATTTTTACTAATTTTTCGCGGAGTCCGTCGGCGACCAGACGCCCGGCATCAAGAGCAATAATACGTTCGACTATTTCAAGCATTATAGAGCTGTGTGTTGTCATAATAAGAACGGAGGATTTGTCCAGAAGTTTTGGTAATCGTTCAGCCAGCATTCTTTCACTTTCAGGATCAAGCCCGAGTGTCGGTTCGTCCAGAAGGAGTATTCGACTCTGTTGAGCAAAAACTCTGGCAAGTGCAACTTTCTGACGCTGTCCACCCGATAGGTTACCCCCCCGCTCGCTCAACTGCATACCGAGAGACATTCGTCCGCTTTTAAATTCGTTTTCAAGACCTGATACCCAGATAGCTTCATTAAAACGATTCTGATCTGTACATCCTGAAATGCGGAGATTTTCCTCCAGTGTCCCTGCGAAAACAGCAGGATCCTGCGCTTTGTAAGCCATCCATTGAACACGGTCAAAACGATCGATATCATCGAGAGAAAGACCATCTATAAGAATCTGCCCTGAATCAACTCTACACAAACCACCGAGACACTGGAGCAGAGTCGACTTGCCGGCACCCGGGCGACCCAGAAGAGCGACCCTCTCTCCGGGGGCAATTGTAAATGATACAGATTCCAGAGCTGCCGGACGCCCTTCATACTTTTTACTCAACCCGATTATGGTCAGATTTCCAACTATTCCCGGCCTTGGCGTAAACTCGCGTTCCGGCACTGGCGCAAGACTCTTCTCCATACTGGCAGCAGCGCGGGTAAAATCCTGCCACTTCCCCATTACCGCAAAAAGTGAAGCGACCTGCGCCATGGCGCGGCTAGCAAGTATGTTACAGGCTATCAGTCCACCTGTACTTAATAACTGTGCATGAATCAGATAAACTCCGGCTGTAAGTATGACCACCGTAGTAACCGTCTGCATAATAGTTGATAATATAGTCATCTGAGTTACTGCCAGCCGTCTTTTGGTATCAAAATTAACCGTCTGTTCGGCAAGCTCACGCCAACGACGCAAAAAGGCTCTGGATCCCGGAGTTGTCCGTACAATATCAAGACAACTCAAAGCATCTCCCATGAAAGATAACTTGGTTGTATTTTTCTGCTCTGCCTCTTTGGAAAGATTATTAAGTCGATTCTGCAGAACCAGACCTACCCCGCCATAAATAAGGACAAGAAGTGCAGCTGTAATTGTGAGCTGCCACGCTATAATGCCTATTACTATGAGGTAGAGAGCCAGAAAAGGAATATCTGCAATAGACATCAGGTAACTGGAAGAGACAAAATCGCGGGACATCATTAAATCGCGATAGTTTGATAAAAATCGTGGGAATCCACCACCCGGGAGTTCAATTTGCGCTACCAGTTTTGACCAGAGAGTTTCATCTCCACGAAGGGAGAGATCAACTCCAATCCGTTCGGTTGCCCAGGTTCTTATCAGACGCATACCGGTATCTGTAACAAGGTATATACACATACCAAGCACCAACCCCCAAAGCGTCTCAAACAGACCGTTCTGAGCGATCTTGTCGTAAATCAGCATCGCAAACAGCGGTAATAAAAGCTGTCCCGAATTTATAAAAAGGCTGGCAATTCCAACTTCCGCCCATGCAGCACGAAGCTCGGGCCAGAGGGCGGCAAGCGAGCTAAACCCGCCTCTCTTATCTTTAATACCAGGTATGCTCATCAGGACAGCTTCAACATCCACTGGACAACCGAGATAAATTTCATCCGGCAGCTTTCCACCATCCTCCCCCAGATAATGCCAGCGCTGCTCCATTTTATGCAGTAGCGTAAAACTGCTTTCACTATTACGAAGCAGCACAAGATCACACGGTATATCAAGTGCATCCTGAAGCTGACCTACAAAATATCGCGAAGAAAAGCCGAATCTATGCAGCCGTTTGATTTCAGCTCCCCATTTGCCGGGCGCAACAAGACGCTTAACCCCCTTCAAAAGTCTGACGGCGGTAAAACGGTCATTTGAACACAAAGAGGAGACGGCTCTCAATACAGAGTCTTTCTCCAGAGTCAGAACAGAAATGTTTGAGTATGGGGTTTTATGCGGCATTAAGTGAGTCTCGTGATTTAATGAATGATCCAGAAAACAGTGTGAAAAAGCATATAATTACTACCTTATATTTAATGAATCAGGTGTGATGCCAATGAACCTGAGCAAGCTGGTCTGTTCCGCTGTAAATCGTATAGTCGGTATGTGAAGCATCTACATAAGTTTGCATAACGGACTGACCTGGGCTCAGTGAAATATTAAGTGCGTCTCCATTGTCAGCATCAACATAGAGTTGTGATGCCGAGCCGTTATTAACCATATTCTGAATATCCTGTGATGAAATGACAAGCGTAGTATCCTTGCCATCCATGATGTTTATATTGTCAATATTTGTAGAAACGGCGGCTAGAGTGTTCATATTATAACTGCCAGTTACAAGGTTTTGTAAGACCAGTAAGTTCCCGGAACCACTGGCATCACTTGCACCACCATCAAGTAATGCTGGTAAACTTTTAGACACGTCGATTGTAAATGTGTCGCTGTAATCAGAACCAATAAGGCTTTGAATGCTATCGTATGTGTCAGTCATACCACCATGAGAAATAATACCAGCAGCATCGCTGAAAGAAGCCGTAACGGCAGATGATGATATGGTGTAATCAAGAATATTGTTAATACCAACACCATGTATGGTGTCATTTCCTGCACCAGCTACAAAATGATTTGTCCCATCACCACCTGTAATGATGTTAGTTCCAGTACCACCATAGAAGGTATTATCACCATTACCACCTGTTATTGTGTCATTACCTGCACTACCATAAAGAGTATCATGCGTACCAACTGCGCCATTACCCTGCAGCGTGTCGTCTCCCACCCCACCTACAATTAAGCTGCCTGCAGTTATTCCTGAAACATTTCCGGACCCATAATAAAAATCGAGCAATGAGTAAGGGCTTATGTTACCAGCCTGATCAAGCTGGTGTAGATAAACTGTATTATGCCCAGAGATCATAGACGGAGCCACTGCACTCCAGTTATTTCCATCTGTGCTGTATTCAAGATTGGCACTTGGTTCAAGCCCTGTAGCCAGAAATGCGCCGGTAACATTGTAGTTAGCGTCAGTAGCAAGTGAAATAAGCGGTTTAAGCGGGGATGTTGTATCAATATTTATAGTATATGGCGATGAAACATTACTTATATTACCAGTAGCATTGGTAGCAGTAACAGAGTATGTGTGTGTAGTACCATTATCAAGAGACTCAAACGCATAACTCCAATTACCACTGCTGTCAGCAGTAATTGCAGCCGATGTAGTAACTTCTATTCCATTGTCGTAAAGAGTTATAATTGCATTGGAAAAGGAGGTGCCGTCAATAACTGGTGTTATGTCATTTGTGTATCCGTTGTCAGGAACGTCACCAATAACTGGTAAATAATTATCAGTAATTTTTGTAATAACAGGTGTCGGAACGGCATCGAATATATGTAGAACGTAAGGAGTTGTGGTGGCACTCACGTTTCCTGCCAGATCAACAATTGAAGCGGTATAACTGTGAGTAGAGCCAAGAACAAAGTCTGGAGTATAAGACCAATTGCCAGTTGCATTAGCTGATACAGTGTCTACCAAACTACCATAGTCATAGAGATTAACTGAGCTGTTAGCTTCAGCGGTACCAGAAAAAGTCGGAGTTGGATCGTTCGTATAACCACCATTTTCTATATTACCTAAGAGAGACAATACGTTATCATCGACACCCGTGATAACCGGAAGCTGAGCTGTGGTGTCTATGTTTACAATATATGGTGCAGAATAAGCACTTACGTTTCCTGCAGAATCTGAAGCAGTTAAAGAATAAGCGTGGCTTGACCCGTCAATCAGTGCAGAAGTTGTATAACTCCACACTCCGCTGGTATTTGCAGTTACTGTGGCAATGAGGTTGGTAGCGCCATCATAGAGATTGACAGAACTTTTTGCTTCAGCAGTACCAGAAATAAAAAGAATGGTCTCATTTGTATAAGAACCACTTGTTACGTTCCCTGTCAAAGGGGAGACATTATCAGTAACCTGCGTAATAACAGGTATAGATGGCGCAACCGTATCAATGTAGAGATTGTAAATTGAGGATACTGGACTGGTATTTGAAGCTGCGTCAGAAGTCATCGCTCTAAAGTTGTGATTACTGCCATTAGTAAGAGGGTCGAAAGTATAGCTCCAGTTGCCGCTGCTATCAGCAACAACTGAACCTACCTCTCGATCGTTGTCATATATTGTGAGCTTGCTATTTGCTTCTGCTGTACCAAACAGCGTAGGGGTTGTGTCATTGGTAGTTCCATTTGTAACCGTTCCGGTAATCAGTTCGACATTATCCAGAGCTCCGCTTATAACCGGAGCCGGTGGTGCAGTTTTATCAATATGTAATACAAACGGGAGAGAAGTTGAGCTGTTTCCTGCAACATCTACAGCTGTTACCGTAAACGTGTGTGTTGAACCATCAAGAAGGGGCAAAGTTGTATAGTCCCAGCTTCCTGATGCATCGGCAGTAACAGTTTGAAGAAAAACGCCATCGTCATAAATAGTTACCGTACTATTGACATCAGCTATACCCTGAATTTTAGGCGTTGTATCATCGGTATATCCGTTATTGTAAACATTTCCACGGAACGGTGGTGCATCGTCATTTATATAGCTTATAACCGGCACCATCGCGCTTGAATCAATATGCAAGATAAATGGTAATGAAGGGTCACTAATCACTCCAGTAGAATTTGTCGCTGTAGCCGTAAAACTCAAATTGGAAGGATCAGCAAGAGAAAATGTTGGAGTGTAACTCCAACTTCCATCTATGCCAGCTGAAACTGTAGCAAAAAGGGTGGTACCGTTGTACAGCTTTACTGTGCTGCCTGGATCGGCTGTACCCAAAATTGAGGGGGTTCTATCATCAGTGTAACCACCATTTGCTACGTTATCCTGAATCGCACCAAAATTATCAACAGCCCAATTAATAACCGGAGGGGGGACGTAGGTATCAACAACTATCGTGTAAGGTGCTGAAGCCGAACTTACATTACCGGCTAGGTCTGTTGAAATTGCTGTAAGATTATGAGTTTCGCCAGTATTAAGAGGTACGGTTGTATAGCTCCAGATGCCACCACTACCAACTGTAACTGTCCCTAACAGTATGCCCGCATTAAATATACTCACGCTGCTGTTTGCTTCGGCAGTACCGGATAGTGTTGGTGTAGTATCGTTAGTATTACCGCCATTAACGATGTTTCCCTGCAGAGGATTCACATTATCATTTGCTCCGATAATAACCGGAGTGGAAATAGTTGTATCAATTATAACTGAATAGGGGGCTGAAACTGGACTGGTATTCCCTGCGGCATCGGTTGCAGTAACAGAGTAGGAGTGGTTTGACCCATTGATTAGTGCAGATGAAGTATAGCTCCAGTTACCACTGCTATCTGAAGTAACCGACGCAACTGACAAACCATTATCCAGAATCCCTATTGTTATGTTTGCCTCAGCAGTACCGTACAGAGTCGGAGTAATATCATTACTGTAACCATTAGTAACAGTTCCTGTTATGGGAGCAGTATCGTCCATTAAACCACCTATCAGAGGCGTAAGAGGTGGAGTTGTATCTATATGGATACTGTACAAATCAGAAGCTATGCTGACATTTCCGGCTGCATCTGTAGCAGTTACCGAATAATTGTGGTCTGAATTATCGGCAAGAGCTGCAGTTGTATAACTCCACTTTCCGGTCGCATCAGCAGTTACTGAGGCAAGAGTTACTGCTCCATCATACAGGGTTACCATGCTGTTCGCCTCAGCGATACCTGAAAGTGTCGGGGTAGAATCGTTAGTTGTACCTCCATTCACGACATTCCCGGTTACAAGAGCTACATTATCATTTATAGACGTTATGATCGGTTTTAAGGGAGCAGTATTATCAACATTAAGCACAAATGCTGTTGACTCAAAGCTGGAATTACCAGCCGCATCTGTAGCAGTAACGGTGTAACTGTGGATTGAACCATCCGCAAGAGGATCTGTTGTATAGCTCCAGTTGCCGGTGGCATCGGCATTAACAGCAGCCAGCAAGGCTGCACCATCTTTGATTGTTACTACACTATTGGCTTCTGCAGTTCCAAAAAGAGTCGGGGTCGTATCATTTGTATATCCGTTGTTAACTGTATCCGTCTGAACTGGATCAACATGATCGTGTACTCCGTTTATAACTGGAACCGCAGGAGCTACGGTATCTACATGAATTACATAAACGGCTGACGGCTGACTTATGTTACCTGCAGTGTCTGTAGCAATTATTGTATAACTGTGATCAGAACCGTTAGCCAGTGCAAGAGAGGTATATCTCCAGCTACCGCTTTTATCTGCTGTAAGAGTAGTAATAAGCAGCGCCCCGTCGTACAGGTCAATCCTGCTGTTTGCCTCAGCAATTCCTGAAATAATTGGTGTAGTCTCATTTGTATAACCGCCGTTAGGCACATTACCCACAACAGGAATGACACTATCCGATATTCCGGTAATAGCCGGGGTCGTAGCCGTAACATCTATATTTAGAACATACGGTGCTGAAGCCTCACTGACAGTGCCTGACGAATTTGTAGCAGTAGCCGTATAAGCATGCGTAGTCCCATCGCTCAGAAAGGAAGTCGTGTAGCCCCAACTCCCGTCTCCGGCGGCTGTTACGGTTCCAACCAGAGTACCGGCATCATAAATATTTACAGTACTTCCGGCGTCTGCTGTTCCAACAAGCCGGGGTGTTGTATCATTTGTGAATCCATTATTGGATACATTCCCCTGCAGTGGATCAACATTGTCATCAGCACCTGTAATAACCGGAGGAGAAATATATGCTTCTACCTGTATGTCGTATGCAGCGGATGGAGAGCTGATGTTACCTGCTACATCCGTAACAGTTACAGTGAAGCTATGACTGGAACCAAGAGTAAGCGGCGTAAAAGTATACCCCCAGTTACCCCCTGCATCGGAAATAACAGTAGTCACCAGATTTGCGCCATCATAAATATTTACACTACTGTTGCCCTCAGCTGTTCCGGATATAGTCGGGGTTGTATCATTGGTAATTCCGCCATTTGGAACCTTTCCCTGGATCGGTTCGACATCATCGTAGACCCCGGTAATAACCGGCGGAGCAGCGCTGGTGTCTATACGTAGAATATAGGCGGGTGAAGAAGCGCTTACAGTACCTCCGCTGTCCATTGCCGTAGCAGTAAATGAATGTGTGCCAAGCGAAAGAGGCGAAGGTGTATAACTCCAGTTACCACTACCATCAACTGTAGCGTTGGATAGAAATGCAGCACCGTCATAAATCTTCACAATGCTGCCTGCTACTGTAGTTCCGGAGAGAGTTGGAGTTGTATCGTTTGTATAACCGTTATTAGCAACATTACCCTGTACCGGATCAACATCATCAAATGCTCCCGAAATAACCGGTGGGGAAACGTAGGCTTCAACATGAATTGAATATGCTGAGGATGCCGGACTGGAGTTCCCGGCAGCATCTGTTGAAACAGCGGTATAGATGTGGTCAGAATTATTTGCCAGTGTCGAAGTGGTATAAGACCAGTTGCCTATGCCATCAGCAGTTACTGTAGTAAGCAGAACAGCTCCATCGTAAATACCGACCACACTGTTTGCTTCTGCAGCACCGGATATTGTCGGTGTGGTGTCGTTTGTACTTCCACCATCGGCAATGTTCCCCTGTAGGGGGTCAAAGTCATCGTATACTCCAAGAATGACGGGAGCTAGCGGTGCAGTTGTATCAAGCGTAAACTCCAGAGTACCGACTGAAGAGTTACCCGCAATATCGGTATCACGCACACTTACCGTATGGTCACCATCACTGTTTGGGATTGTATAAGTTGTACTCCAACCACTTCCGTCAATGTTATAATCACGAACGCCAGACTCCGTTTGAGCACTGATATTAAGAGCGGTAACATTATTAGTTATGCGATCACTGTTGCTGAAACCGCTATCGATAGTAAGAGATACGACTGGTTGAATCGGCGGAGTTTTGTCCAGCGTATAGGTTAAACTTGTACTGCTGCTGATGTTGCCGGCAACGTCAGTCTGACGCACAAATACGGTGTTAACACCTTCCAAAGCAACAGGGGCGCTTGAACTCCAGCCGGTTGTGCCGTTCAGGCTGTATTCAACGGCAGCGCCACTCTCAATGCCACCTGAAATAAGCGTGGCATCGTTGGTAATCCGGTCGCTGTTGCTAGAACCGCTGTCGGTCACAAGTGAAATAGTCGGAGCGGCAGGGGCGGTGGTGTCGAGGGTGAAGGTTAGATCGTTGTTGCTGCTTATGTTTCCGGCTACGTCAGTCTGACGAACAAAAATTGTGTTAGATCCTTCCGTAGCAACCGGTGCAAGTGTGCTCCAACCGGTTGTGCCGTTCAGGCTGTACTCCACTACGGCGTTAACTTCAGTTCCAGTAACATTCAGAGTTGATACATTTGTGATATTGTCGCTGCTGCTTGAACCGCTGTCTACGGCAAGCGATATCGTCGGAGCGGCAGCTGTTGTGTCATAGACAAAGGAGAAGCTGGTGTTGCTGCTTACGTTACCGGCAACGTCGGTCTGACGCACAAAGACGGTGTTCGCCCCCTCGGTGGCTGCAGGTGCCGTGGTACTCCAGCCGGATGTGTCGCTAGAGCTGTATTCGACAAGAGCGCCGGCTTCAACTCCGGTGACGCTTAGTAGGGATACGTTGGTTATCTTGTCATTCGGATTAGAGCCGCTGTCGGTCTGGAGTGATACGGAGGGTGGAGATGGTGGTATCCTGTCAAGAGTGTATGTGAGACTGCTGCTGGCGCTGACGTTGCCGGCGGCGTCGGTCTGACGCGCATATACGGTATTGATTCCCTCGATTGCTGCAGGCTCGGTGACGCTCCATCCAGATATTCCGTCAATGCTGTATTCAACAAGGGCACCAGGGTCAACACCGCCAAGAGTCAGACCGGCGACGTTGGTAATTCTGTCACTGCTGTTAAGACCTGCGTCGCTGGTAAGTGACAGCGCGGGGGACGCAGGTGCGGTAGTATCGAGAGTAAAGGTGATGCTGTTGTCTGCAGCATTACCGGCAAGGTCTGTGTCTGTAACTGTTACGGTGTGAACTCCGTCTGCAGCAGGTGGAGTGTAACTGCCGCCGATTGAGACGCCATCAACGGTGAATGTTCTTGTTACGTCTGCCGCAGCAGCACTGAGTGTTAATGATGCGTTTCTGGTAATATTGTCGCTGTTACTCAATCCTGTGTCAGAGGAGAGTGATATCGATGGTGTTACCGGCGGAGTTTTGTCCAGAGTATAGGTTAAACTTGTACTGCTGCTCACGTTGCCGGCAACGTCGGTCTGACGCACAAATACGGTGTTAACACCTTCCAAAGCAACAGGGGCGCTTGAACTCCAGCCGGTTGTGCCGTTCAGGCTGTATTCAGCTGCAGCGCCACTCTCAATGCTACCTGAAATAAGCATGGCATCGTTGGTAATCCGGTCGCTGTTGCTAGAACCGCTGTCGGTCACAAGTGAAATAGTCGGAGCGGCAGGGGCGGTGGTGTCGAGGGTGAAGGTTAGATCGTTGTTGCTGCTTATGTTTCCGGCTACGTCAGTCTGACGAACAAAAATTGTGTTAGATCCTTCCGTAGCAACCGGTGCAAGTGTGCTCCAACCGGTTGTGCCGTTCAGGCTGTACTCCACTACGGCGTTAACTTCAGTTCCAGTAACATTCAGAGTTGATACATTTGTGATATTGTCGCTGCTGCTTGAACCGCTGTCTACGGCAAGCGATATCGTCGGAGCGGCAGCTGTTGTGTCATAGACAAAGGAGAAGCTGGTGTTGCTGCTTACGTTACCGGCAACGTCGGTCTGACGCACAAAGACGGTGTTCGCCCCCTCGGTGGCTGCAGGTGCCGTGGTACTCCAGCCGGATGTGTCGCTAGAGCTGTATTCGACAAGAGCGCCGGCTTCAACTCCGGTGACGCTTAGTAGGGATACGTTGGTTATCTTGTCATTCGGATTAGAGCCGCTGTCGGTCTGGAGTGATACGGAGGGTGGAGATGGTGGTATCCTGTCAAGAGTGTATGTGAGACTGCTGCTGGCGCTGACGTTGCCGGCGGCGTCGGTCTGACGCGCATATACGGTATTGATTCCCTCGATTGCTGCAGGCTCGGTGACGCTCCATCCAGATATTCCGTCAATGCTGTATTCAACAAGGGCACCAGGGTCAACACCGCCAAGAGTCAGACCGGCGACGTTGGTAATTCTGTCACTGCTGTTAAGACCTGCGTCGCTGGTAAGTGACAGCGCGGGGGACGCAGGTGCGGTAGTATCGAGAGTAAAGGTGATGCTGTTGTCTGCAGCATTACCGGCAAGGTCTGTGTCTGTAACTGTTACGGTGTGAACTCCGTCTGCAGCAGGTGGAGTGTAACTGCCGCCGATTGAGACGCCATCAACGGTGAATGTTCTTGTTACGTCTGCCGCAGCAGCACTGAGTGTTAATGATGCGTTTCTGGTAATATTGTCGCTGTTACTCAATCCTGTGTCAGAGGAGAGTGATATCGATGGTGTTACCGGCGGAGTTTTGTCCAGAGTATAGGTTAAACTTGTACTGCTGCTCACGTTGCCGGCAACGTCGGTCTGACGCACAAATACGGTGTTAACACCTTCCAAAGCAACAGGGGCGCTTGAACTCCAGCCGGTTGTGCCGTTCAGGCTGTATTCAGCTGCAGCGCCACTCTCAATGCTACCTGAAATAAGCATGGCATCGTTGGTAATCCGGTCGCTGTTGCTAGAACCGCTGTCGGTCACAAGTGAAATAGTCGGAGCGGCAGGGGGGGTCTTATCGAGCGTAAAGGTAATGTTTCCGGTTGCCGAGTTACCAGCTATATCCATATCGGTAATTACGACAGTATGAATCCCGTCTACAGCCGGCGCAACATAGCTTCCAGCGGCAACACCATCTACGGTGTATGTCCTGGTAACATCTGACGCGACAGCGCTGAACGTGAGTGAGGCGTTGTTTGTCACAAGATCTGAGTTGCTTGTGCCGCTGTCCACTGAAAGAGTTGCTGACGGTGTGGCAATGGTTCTATCAAGAGTAAATGTTATGCTGCCGCTCGATGAATTCCCGGCAATATCCGTGTCGGTGACAACGACATTATGATAGCCATCATTTAATGGAACGGTGTAGCTGCTTGAGGTAACGCCATCAACGGTATAGGTTCGGGTAACGTCGGCGGTAGCGGCGCTGATGACCAGAGCGGCATTGTTGGTTATCAGATCGCTGTTGCTTGCCCCGCTGTCAACGGCGAGAGAGACTGCTGGCGCTGCAGTTGCTGTCTTGTCGAGTGTGAATGTTATGCTGCCGCTTGCGGTATTACCCGCTGTGTCAATATCGGTGACAACAACTGTGTGGCTGCCATCAGTGCCAGGGGGGGTGTAACTGCTCACGGAAGGACCGCCATCAACAGAATAGCTTCGGCTGACATCGACGGCTAATGCACTGAATACCAACGAAGCGTTGTTTGTTATCAGGTCTCCGTTATTTAATCCGCTGTCTACAACCAGAGAGACAGTCGGTGTGGCAATGGTACGGTCAAGGGTGAATGTTATGCTTCCGGTTGCAGTATTTCCTGCAACATCAGTATCAGTAACCAGAACTGAATGGATGCCGTCGGCGGTCGGAGCAATGTAACTGCTGACGGCTGCACCGCCATCGACGGAGTACATACGTGTAACATCGCCGGCAACGGCACTGAAAGTCAGTGCAGAGTTGTTGGTGATCTGATCCGTACTGCTTGAGCCACTGTCTACAGTAAGTGATATGACAGGTGTGGGGATTGTTCTGTCCAGGGTGAACGTTATACTGCCACTTGCGGTATTGCCTGCAACATCAGTATCGGTAACAACAACGGAGTGTATGCCGTCTGCGGTCGGAGCGGTATAACTGCTTACTGCGGTGCCGCCGTCAATCGAGTAGGTGCGGGTAACATCAGAAGCAGCCATGCTGAAAATAAGAGAAGAGTTATTTGTTATCTGATCGGTGCTGCTTAAACCGCTGTCAACGGCAAGCGAAACTGTGGGGGGCGCTATTGTACGATCAAGGGTAAAGGTTATGTTTCCGGTAGAGCTGTTTCCGGCAACATCCGTATCTGTAACAACTACTGAATGGATGCCGTCGACGGTCGGAGCAATGTAATTGCTAACGGCTGCACCGCCATCGACGGAGTAGGTTCTGGTAACGTCAGAAGCGGCGGTACTTACGTTCAATGTGGCGCTGTTCGTTATCAGGTCGCTGCTGCTTGAACCGCTGTCTAAGGCAAGTGAGACGGTGGGAACGGCAATGGTTCGATCCAGAGTAAAGTCAAATCTGGTACTGGCACTCACGTTACCGGCTACATCAGTCTGCCTTACAAAGAGAGTATTTGAGCCCTCAGAAGGTGTCGGAGCAACTCCGCTCCACCCGTCTGTTCCGTTGGCGCTGAATTCAATAACTGCACCATTCTCAACTCCGCTTACATTGATTGAGCTTACGTTTGTTATCCTGTCCAGATCGCTGGAACCGCTATCTGTCACAAGTGATACTGTCGGTGCTGCAGGGGGGGTAGTGTCAAGTGTAAAGCTAAGAGTGCCGGTTGAAGAGTTACCGGCAAGATCCGTGTCTGTAACTGTTACGGTGTGAACTCCGTCTGCAACAGGTGGAGTGTAACTGCCGCCGATTGAGACACCATCAACGGTGAATGTTCTTGTTACGTCTGCCGCAGCAGCACTGAGTGTTAATGATGCGTTTCTGGTAATGAGGTCACTGCTGCTCAGACCTGTATCAGAGGAGAGTGATATCGATGGTGTTACCGGCGGAGTTTTGTCCAGAGTATAGGTTAAACTTGTACTGCTGCTGATGTTACCGGCAACGTCAGTCTGACGAACAAATACGGTGTTAACACCTTCCAAAACAACAGGGGCGCTTGAACTCCAGCCGGTTGTGCCGTTCAGGCTGTATTCAACTGCAGCGCCACTCTCAATGCCACCTGAAATAAGCGTGGCATCGTTGGTAATCCGGTCGCTGTTGCTAGAACCGCTGTCGGTCACAAGTGAAATAGTCGGAGCGGCAGGGGCGGTGGTGTCGAGGGTAAAAACAAGGCTGTTGTTGCTGCTTATGTTTCCGGCTACGTCAGTCTGACGAACAAAAATTGTGTTAGATCCTTCCGTAGCAACCGGTGCAAGCGTGCTCCAACCGGTTGTGCCGTTCAGGCTGTACTCCACTACGGCGTTAACTTCAGTGCCAGTAACATTCAGAGTTGATACATTTGTGATATTGTCGCTGCTGCTTGAACCGCTGTCTACGGCAAGCGATATCGTCGGAGCGGCAGCTGAGGCAGTGTCAATTGTAACATTCAGCAGGGCTGAGTTGCTTTCGTTACCGGCTTGATCTGTTACAGTCGTGTGTAGTTTGTAAATGCCGTCTGAAAGGTTTGATGAGGTTATTGAGGCAGATCCGGCTGCGATATCTGTAGCAGAAAGAATTATGCTCCCGACTTCGCTGCCGCCAGAACCGTCATAAAGCCTAACCATGTCTCCGACTACAGCGTCAGCAGAGAGTAATACGTCAAATGTCGGGGTCGAGTCAGACGTGTAGTTATCAGTGTCGCTTATACCACTGTCTGATGAGGTGTTAAGATCAATTGAGACAGGGGTGGAGGGTGCTGTCTTGTCGAGTGTGAATGTTATGCTGCCGCTTGCGGTATTACCCGCTGTGTCAATATCGGTGACAACAACTGTGTGGCTGCCATCAGTGCCAGGGGGGGTGTAACTGCTCACGGAAGGACCGCCATCAACAGAATAGCTTCGGCTGACATCGACGGCTAATGCACTGAATACCAACGAAGCGTTGTTTGTTATCAGGTCTCCGTTATTTAATCCGCTGTCTACAACCAGAGAGACAGTCGGTGTGGCAATGGTACGGTCAAGGGTGAATGTTATGCTTCCGGTTGCAGTATTTCCTGCAACATCAGTATCAGTAACCAGAACTGAATGGATGCCGTCGGCGGTCGGAGCAATGTAACTGCTGACGGCTGCACCGCCATCGACGGAGTACATACGTGTAACATCGCCGGCAACGGCACTGAAAGTCAGTGCAGAGTTGTTGGTGATCTGATCCGTACTGCTTGAGCCACTGTCTACAGTAAGTGATATGACAGGTGTGGGGATTGTTCTGTCCAGGGTGAACGTTATACTGCCACTTGCGGTATTGCCTGCAACATCAGTATCGGTAACAACAACGGAGTGTATGCCGTCTGCGGTCGGAGCGGTATAACTGCTTACTGCGGTGCCGCCGTCAATCGAGTAGGTGCGGGTAACATCAGAAGCAGCCATGCTGAAAATAAGAGAAGAGTTATTTGTTATCTGATCGGTGCTGCTTAAACCGCTGTCAACGGCAAGCGAAACTGTGGGGGGCGCTATTGTACGATCAAGGGTAAAGGTTATGTTTCCGGTAGAGCTGTTTCCGGCAACATCCGTATCTGTAACAACTACTGAATGGATGCCGTCGACGGTCGGAGCAATGTAATTGCTAACGGCTGCACCGCCATCGACGGAGTAGGTTCTGGTAACGTCAGAAGCGGCGGTACTTACGTTCAATGTGGCGCTGTTCGTTATCAGGTCGCTGCTGCTTGAACCGCTGTCTAAGGCAAGTGAGACGGTGGGAACGGCAATGGTTCGATCCAGAGTAAAGTCAAATCTGGTACTGGCACTCACGTTACCGGCTACATCAGTCTGCCTTACAAAGAGAGTATTTGAGCCCTCAGAAGGTGTCGGAGCAACTCCGCTCCACCCGTCTGTTCCGTTGGCGCTGAATTCAATAACTGCACCATTCTCAACTCCGCTTACATTGATTGAGCTTACGTTTGTTATCCTGTCCAGATCGCTGGAACCGCTATCTGTCACAAGTGATACTGTCGGTGCTACAGGGGGGGTAGTGTCAAGTGTAAAGCTAAGAGTGCCGGTTGAAGAGTTACCGGCAAGATCCGTGTCACGCACAGAAACAGTATGATTACCATCTACCGTTGGTGCAGAATATGTCAGAGAGAAAGCGCCACCATCTAAACTGTATTCACGTGTTACAGGTTCGTTGGCTGAACTGACTTCAATGGCAGCCGCACTATTCGTAATTTTGTCACTACTGCTAAAACCGCTATCAATTGCAAGGGAGACTATTGGCGATGCTATTGTCTCATCGAGTGTGAAAGTAAAAGTTCCGGATGCCACATTTCCGGCAATATCAGTGTCGGTTACGATTACTGTATGGTTTCCGTCAGCGGCCGGGGCAATATAACTGCTGCTGACTGTGCCTCCGTCAACGGAGTATGTTCTGGTGACGTCACCTGCAGCTATACTGAATGAGAGAGCAGCAGTATTAGTGAGCAGGTCTGTGCTGCTGATACCGCTGTCAGTTACAAGTGAAATAGCCGGAGTAACAATGGTGCGATCAAGGGTATAAGTGATACTTCCGCTGGCTGTGTTACCAATAGTGTCGGTGTCAGTAACGACAACAGTGTGCAGTCCGTCCAGAGTTGGCGCAGTATAACTGCCGCCGGTATCCACACCGTCAACGGTAAAGTGACGTGTAATACTATCTGCTGCAGCTGAAATAGTAAGAGATGGATCATTTGTAATTTTATCACTATTGCTCACACCACTGTCATTAGTTAGTACAACAACAGGCGTTGCCATAATATTTACTGGAACTTCAGATTTTTGAGAGGATGAATATGACGAAATCAACGGTTCTGGGGGGGACATAACCGGATCAACAGGATCAAAGCTCTCTTCATTACTGCTTACACTCCCCTTACTCACCTTCACCAGTGGTGCAGGAGCAGAGACAGTATCAGCCGGAAATGCTTCGTCAGATGTGTAAGGATCATCATCTGTGTTTTTTGTTTCAACCTCTTCCTCTGTTTTAGGTGCATCTACGTTTCCGCTTACAACTCTTAAGCTGCCAGATTTAGCGTGGTTTATTATACCTACCATTTTGAAAAGGGTCTCAAGTGACGCTGCACCATCATTAAACATAACCTTAGGTGGAGCGCCGCTAATAGCATCAAGCGCGCCATTAGGTATAACAACAAATGTTCCATCAGAAAAAGTCAGTAAAAGATCAACATCGGCAATATCAACCGAGACAAGTGCGGATTCGCCATTGGGAACAGTGACCGTCCCATCGGGAGCAATAGATGCCCGCACAATATTTTGATCCTGGTCAGTTGCTTTAACTGCTACTTTTCCGTTTTCATCACCTGTCTCATTTGGCATAAACTACCTCCACTCCCTGCACACATCAATGAAGCAAAACAATCATCCTATCAATAATTCAAAAAAATGCGATTTTTTGTTAACTGTTATCTTTTGACCGCCAATCAAGGATTTCTCTTAACCCCTTCTGCTCATTTACCTGCATTTTTAGCAGTTTATGAGACTCTTTTGCATCGGCGGAAAGGTGAATCATCATCTCTGTAATCTGATTGTAAATTTCGCTATTCCCCTTTTCCAGATTATTGGAGACTTCTCCCAACCGCATCCCTAACTGCTGAAGTTCAAGCCTTAAATTATTGCTAATCCCGTTCTGCTCGGACAGCGTATGCAACATATCCCCACGCTGTTTTTGAAAATCATCAATTTCAGTAGCGAGCAACCGCTGTTTAAAACGTACCGATTCAGTTAATCTCTCCTCAATTTTGTACGAATCAAGCGCATCTTTTAACTTTTTCTGTTCATCTATCTGTGTAGATATAAGTTTATTAGACTCTTTTGCCTCCGAAACCAGATCAACTTTAAGTTCTGATATCTGACTGGAGATCTCTCCGCTCCCCCTCTCCATAACACTGAGAAGAGCAGTAAACTGTCTGCAAAGCTGCTGTAATTCATTACGAAAGTTATTACTTGCTTCATTCTGCTCCGTAAGTGTACGCAACAGATCAGCCCTCTGTTTCTGAAAATCATCTATTTCTGCTGACAGGGTTCGCTGCTGTAAGCGTGCTGCTTCAGCCAACCTCTCCTCAATTCTCACAAGAACTTTATACTCTTCTTCGCTTCTGACAACTCCGTTACCAGAGCTTATCACTACTTCATTACCTGTATTATTCTGTTCGTATGAAAGAGCCAATTCTATATGCTTCGCTATTTCTGAACCAAGCAGTGAAGCGATGTCCCCCTGAAAACGACGGATACCCACCATCATGAGTCCAAGAATTATTGATCCAAGCAGTCCAAACATCGAGGCGGAAAAAGCGATGCTCATCGACTGCATAGGAGCCTTCATCCGCTCAATCATAACTCTAAATACCTGGAGAGGATTGGCTGAACTCATATCAAGCTCGGAAAAGCTGCTGATAAGAATTGAAATATCATTAAGCGTGGCAAGCAGACCAACAAATGTTCCAAGAAGTCCCATACCGACAAGTAGACCGGTTAAATATTGTGGAAGTGCATTTCTGCGATAGAGCCTGCTCCTTACGTTTGAGAGTTCATGCTCAATAGAAGCCTGTTCCTGATGCGAGATAAAACGCCCTGTTGAGGCAGTAACCATCTGAAGAACATAAGAGGCATCACCAGTTGCATTATCTGTAAGAGCCTGAAGAGTGGCTAGATCAGCTTTATCGTGTACCGCTTTGGAATATTTTACGACCGTCTTTGCCTCTTTCATAAGGCGGAAAAGACTCATTAAGATGAGTACTCCACCAAACAAAATAATACAGAAAATCACATAGTTGATTTGTGGATGCGGATTGCGGGTTATTGTTAACCTGACTGCGTCATAAAAAACTACCGAACCGGTAAGAAGCAGAATAAACGGGAGGGAAACAACCACATAGTAAATTTTAAGCTGCTTGAACATATAATTCTCTCTTTATGTTTTTATTTACGAAAGTTCCTTTAAGTGCGGTGCGGTAAAATTTGTCACTGTGTGATGAGTCGGCTCTGAAAGCACCATCCCTGAACTTCATCAGGGGAGAGAGAATAAATGACAATACTGAGCGTTTACCAACTGTAATGTCAGCACTCGCAGCCATTCCCGGCACCAGCACACCAGGCTGACGAACACGTGAAACAAGGGTCGATATATCTACTTCTACGTTCACACGATAGTATCGAACACCCCTCTCGTCAGTAAGAGTATCCGAGCTTACCTCTGTTACATGACCCTCAAAAGTCCCATAAGTCGCATAATCATATGCGCCGACCCGAACACGCGCGGAAAGACCACGCTTAAGATTGGCTCTATCATTCGGGTTTGATCGGGTCTCAATAACAATGCGCTGATCGCTTGGAGTAATTTCGAGCAATATTTCACTCGGCCGGACCACTGCGCCAATTGTAGTAATATTCAGCTTATTTATAAGACCTGCAACCGGAGTCCTTACGATATTTCGATCCAGTCGATCAACACTGCTACCAATTTCATGAGTTGATCTCTCAAGCTCCTCACGCACTTGCGTTAAAGCGGAAGAAGCCTCCGCCCGGAAACGTGCGATTGCCTCCTTTACACGGGCTTCAGATTCATACTGTGCCGCCTGTATGCGAGGAGCGGCAGTTGTTGCCTCTGCTATCTGAGATTTAAGGCGTTGTACGCGAACCTGCGCATCCAGAACTTCCATTTCGGATGCTGCATTATTTTTTCTGAGCCCCTCCATCACTTTATGCTGTTTTTTAGCCAACTCCAGCTCTTCAATAAGATTTTGCCTTTTTGATGTGATCTCATTTATTTCACTCTTTTTTTGCGTCCCCTGAGAACGGAGTACAAGCACCTCTTCGGCAAGCTGCGCACGTCGAGCCTGCCAAGCTGCGGTTTCAACACGAATCACGTTCTGATCAGTAAGTTTCACGGGAAATTTTATTGAGTCAGTACCGTTTAACTCCGCCACAAGACGTGCTTCACGACCGCGCAAGGCATCCAGCTTTGACTGTTCCTGACCAAGATTTGACCGAGTCTGCACATCGGACAACTCAATCAGCGGTTGTCCAGCAACTACCACCTGACCTTCCTGAACAAGTATTTTACGAATAATTCCACCTTCAAGATGCTGCACGATCTGCGACTTTCCAGCAGGTATAATCTGCCCTTCCGTACGCACGATAACATCAACATTCGTAAAGGCTGCCCATATAAACAGGCTGATACTGCTTGAAAACAGAAGTATTACAAAAGTTCGTTGAGGCGTAAATGATCTAAAAAAATCAAGTATATAGCCATTTATCAGGTTCAGTTTTCCAAGCATCAGTAAGATTTTACCCTAACCAGTGACGCATTCGAATTAACCTTAACCTCTCTGACTTTTACATTGATGCGTTCCTTAGGCATCTTCATCTCAATCAGCAGATTACGCACAGCCATAGCTCTGTAGAACCCCATACGTCTGGCTTCCGAAAAACCTACTGGAACATCAACAAAAATATTTGTTTTTCCGTTTGCTACGATGGGCTTCAAAACTTCTCGAAGCCGTTCGGTCTCAGAAGCTGTAAAGGATATAGCGTCATCGGTAAAACGCACTAACACATCCGAGTCACTTGCAACGGTAGTCCTGTCAATACTGTTTTCAGGCTTAGCAACCCTGGAGGTAACATCAACAGTTTTAATTACCGCAGCAGGCTTGACTTTAATAGATGACTGCTTAGAAAGCAGCATATTCAGGCGTTCAATCTCACGCTTCAGTGCTATGTTTTCCTTAACCGGATCCTCTGATTTTTTAGAAGCAACCTTTGCGTCATCTTTTGCTGAGATTACAGGCGTCTTACCGGCACCGCCATTGCTGGCCCGCCCAAGTTCAAGAGCAAACATGAATACTGCAACTATCATTATGGTCAGAAGAAACAGAAGGTTAAGAACAAGGTTGGTAACCGCATCAACATACCCGGGCCAGAATATATCTGAACCGTCGTTATCGCTATGGCGTTCTGACGACATTCTAAATATCCACCTTTATCAAGTTAAAAACTTTACTCCGCAAAACCGTCACCTTCTGTTTTCAGCAGGCGTAACCGGAACACCATAAGTCAATCTTATAAGCTGAGCGACGGAACTCATCTCAAGTATATGCAGATTAACAAGCCTGGAACGAACCTGATAGAAACGGTCATAAACGTCCAGGAGATCGAGCAGAGACTGATTACCTGAAAGCATACGCTTGGACATCGCTTCTGCCGCAGTTGAGATTGATTTCAGCTCCCTGTAGCCGGAAGTTATTCGTTCTCTCGTAGTTGTCAGGGTTGCATAATTTGCTGACAGCGTCTGCAGTACACGTCGCCGCTGATCATCAAGACGGTATTTCAGCTCTTTCTGTCGGGCAGTACGTTCAACATGAGTTTTATAATCTCCACCGCCACTGAAAATATTCCAGTTTAGGACCGCCATAATACGCTGATCTTTCTGACCTGAAGAGCTGGTTTCCCCACCGGCATGAATAGAGTTGGCAAAAGAGTATTCTGCATCTACACGAGGGAGATAACGCCCCTTCACCGCTGATGCATCAATTTCTGCAGCTTCAAGTTCAGCGGTAAGTGCAGTAATTTCAGGGTTATATTTCATCGCAATTGAAACTGCTTCGTCGAAAGATGCCGGCAACAAAGATACCCCGACATCTTCAAGAGTCGGCAACTTGATTTTCTTCGGAACAGTATTTGTGAGGCGAACGAATTCATCGCCGGCAGCCGCATGAGCAGACTCCAGCTCTAATCTTGAGGATAAGGTCGCCTGACTGCGCGCACGAACACGAGCCATATCAGAAATGCTGGTAGCTCCGGCTTGAGCTCTTTTCTCGATGTAAGCGAGTAACTCTTTCAGCTCCCCTTCAAAATCCAGAGTCATATCTGCAAGCAGACGACTTGACACCAGAGTCAGATAAGCATTTACAGCAGAAACGTATGCGTCTCCATCACTTACCCTGTAATTTTCACCACGAGCCTGTTCTATTATCTTCCTGCGGCGCCAGTCACGAAGAGTTGGCAGATCAAATAGTGGCTGACGCACGGTAATTGCAGTATCAGTTCGGGGGTGAGTATCTGAAGAGACCGCTTTACCCGTTGCTTCATCAATTGCTACAGAGGGTTGTGAGTTTTCATAACCGGTACTTAAACGAAGAGCCACAGAAGGGAGAAGAAGGGCGGCAGCCTGACCGGTTTGTGCTTTAGCCTGTTCAGTACGTGCTGTAGCTGCATGGCTTTCACGACTGAAACTTCTGCCGGCACGTATTGAACTGGAAAGATCGGTTTCGCTGACAACAGCTGCAAGTTCATTCTCCAGCACCTGATTCTCAGCCATACTCTTAATGTAGAGACCATCAACATCCGCCTTGACAGGCACTTCGGTCTTGCCTGTCAGCCCTTGCAGACTCCTGATTTCGTCTAATGGAGAAACTACGGAGGCTACCGTTTCCGGCAACTCTTTTTTTCCGGCTGCAACTTCATCAGAGCTTGAAGCAGATAACAGATCCGTTGTTTCGGACAGTTGAATATTTTCCTCCAGTTCTTCCGAAGCAACTGTCACATTTTCCGAAGCAACTGCCACACTTTCAGAAACAACTGCCACACTTTCAGAAACAACTGACGGCTCTTTAGGTACTATAATAGGTAAGAGAGGTTCTTCTTTATCATCAACCTGAAGGGGTTCAGTGACAGGGAGTGGTTCAAGCACCGATAACTTATCAGTTAAATTCAGTATAACTTTTGCGACATTTGATTTTCCAGCGTCACTACTGAAAGCCGAAGCTACATTAACAACTTTGAGAAATTTATTTTCGCCTGATATTTCAACTTCAAAATGGATTGCCAGGGAAGATAAAGGGGGAATGCTGCCTAAAGGAAATTTAAGAGCACGGTTGTCGCCAGATATCACAGGATCAGAAGAGGTGATGCCATCAAGAAGTACAGTACCTTTTTTAAGCCTTAGACCAGCAGGTAAAATATCAATTACTCGAACTTCCGAAGCGCTCTGCTCTCTCGAAGTATTGGTAACTTTCAGATCAATGCTTACCATCTCTCCAACTACAGGGGTTTCAGGTTTATAATTGATCTCAATTTTTAATACAGAGGAATCCGGATCTAATCCGGAATTTCCCGATAAGTCAGCTGCATTCGCAGAAACCGGCGACAAAATGAATTGCACAACCAGTATCAATAGACAACAGACAAACAAGTTGAATCTGTCGATCACAAACATACTCCTTTATTTGTAACTGCCCGGAAGGCACGAAACAACATTTTGACAAGAGAGAGCTAATAGATGTAACTATCTATCAAAAACGGATTCAGTCAGATATCACAGCTTAGACAAAAACTCCACAAGTTCTTGAAAAATCAGGTTTCCTCAAGCTGCAGCTCCTTGATTGCCAGCTCTCTCATTTTAAATTTCTGTATTTTGCCAGAAGCGGTCATAGGATACCCATCTACAAATTTAACGTATTTTGGAATCTTATAGTTTGCTATCCTGTCTTTACAGAAGGCTCTGACTTCGTCCTCACTCATTGTCTGACCTTTTTTAAGAATTATAGCTGCCATTACCTGCTCGCCGTATTTTTTATCCGGTACTCCATAAACCTGAATGTCCGAAACCTTAGGATGAGTATATAGGAATTCTTCAATTTCACGTGGATAGATGTTTTCCCCTCCGCGTATTATCATATTTTTGATACGTCCGGTGATTTTGCAGTAGCCGTTTTCATCCATTATGGCAAGATCACCTGTGTGCAGCCATCCTTCGCTGTCTATCGCACGAGCAGTCTCTTCGGGCATTTTGTAATACCCTTTCATGACGTGATAACCGCGTGTGCACAACTCCCCCTGCTTACCTGGAGGTAATGTTTCATTGGTTTCAATATCTACAATTTTTGTTTCGACATCCGGGAGTGATCTGCCAACTGTCGCAACACGCAGTTCAAGAGCATCGTCAGTACGGGTCTGTGTAATAACCGGTGAAGATTCAGTCTGACCATATGCTATTGTAATTTCGCTCGCGTGCATTTCGCTGTTTACTTTTTTCATAACCTCGATCGGACAGTTTGAACCAGCCATAATACCTGTACGCAGAGTTGTCAGATCAAAGTTTTTGAAGTCAGGATGCTCAAGTTCTGCAATAAACATTGTTGGAACACCATGCACTCCTGTACATCTCTCTTTTTCTATAGTATGCAGGACTTTAAGAGGGTCGAAGATTTCAACGGGAACCATTGTGGTTCCATGGGTTACACACGCCATTACACCGAGAACGCAGCCGAAACAGTGAAAGAAGGGAACAGGGATACAGAGACGGTCTTTTTCGCTTAACTTCATGCATTCGCCAATATTGAAACCGTTATTTACTATGTTGTAGTGCGTCAGCATAACACCTTTCGGAAAACCGGTGGTACCTGATGTATATTGCATATTGATGGTTTCGTGGCAATCCAGCGATGACTCAATGGAGTTCAACTCGGCATCTGAAACTGTTTCGCCAAGCTTGACAACCGCATCAAAGTTAGTCATGCCTGCAGGAGTACTATCCCCGATAAAAATTATATTTTTAAGAAATGGTAATTTAGCACTCTCAAGCTTCCCCGGTTCAGAGCTGAAAAGCTCTGGAATAACATTCCCGACTGTTTCAACATAGTTTGTGTCTTTAAATGACCCAACCATAAAAAGTGTAGTGGAATCAGACTGTTTCAGTATGTATTCCAGTTCAGCTGATTTGTAGCTGGTATTTACAGTAACCAGAATTGCACCAATTTTAGCGGAAGCAAACTGCAGCAGCACCCATTCCGGAACATTGTAAGCCCAGATGGCGATATTGTCCCCTTTCTTAATACCGAGACGAAGTAAACCTTTGGCAACCTGACGGCAGGTATCGTTGAACTCCCTGTAATTAAGTCTATAGTTACGCTCATGGTATACAAGAGCCTCGTTTTCTGGATAACGACTGGCCATTTCATCCAGAAGTGAACCAACGGTGCAGTTGATTTGTGACATTTTTTCCCTCCGATCAGTAGTGTTTGTATATGTTTTTGTAAATTTGTTTCAAACAGGATGAAAAAGATTATGTGGTTCTGTTTTGGTATTTATTTTAGATAGTTACTGCAGTGTAAAATAAAAAGTTGCACCGACATCAGGCTCACCCTCAGCCCATATCCTGCCTCCATGCCGTGAAATTATACGATGTACCGTAGCGAGACCTATGCCGGTACCTGGAAACTGATCTGAATTGTCAAGCCTGCTGAAAACACGAAACAGTCTCGTTGTCTCCTTCATATCAAAACCGGCTCCGTTATCACGAACGTAATATACAGGTGCGCAGCCGCTATTATCAACACCAAACTCAATAAACGCATCACTCTTGCCGGAACTGTATTTCCAGGCATTGTTCAACAGGTTTACAACTGCCATTTTCAGAAGCCTGTCATCCCCTGCAACAATAATGTCAGGCATTACCTCTGTTTTAACAAATCTATCCGGATGCTCAGCAGCCAGCTCCTTTAGAGCTTCATCAACTATAAGTGAGAGGTTTACCGGAGCAGAGAGAATCTGCTCACGATTTAACTGCGCAAGCTGCATAAGGGCATCAATCATTTGATTCAGCCAGGTTTCTGATTCATAAATACGTTTTACATACTCCCTCGAAGAGTCATCAAGAGCACTGTCAGGCTCAAGGAGTAACTGGCAATATCCGGAGATCCTGGTGAGCGGTCCCCGCATATCATGCGAAATTGAGTAGTTGAATGTTTCCAGTTCGCTGTTAGCAGCAGAAAGATCTGATGCTTTTTGGTTTAACTCGTCATTCAGTTGATTTATCTGCTGAAGATGCATATTTTTTGTTTCTTCTGTAATCTTACGTGCAGTAATATCTCTATCAAAACCAAGTACATAATTTTTACCATCAATTCTGATCAGTCCTGCGTGTATCTCTATCGGAAACCGGCTGCCATCCTTTTTTTGATGCCACAACTCTGCAGTCACCCAGTTCCCTTTGCCTATATCTGTAAAAATATCAGCCGCAATTAAATTGGTATCCGGAGTGTTTAGATCATATATATGGAGCTTAAGGAGTTCATCCAGCGTGTATCCATGCTGTTCAGCCGCTGCCTGATTTGCAGCAATGACACGACCGGCCTCATCACCATCCATACCGATAATAATGATCGCATCAGGAGCTCTATCAAAAAGCATACGATAACGCTCCTCACTCTCTCTCAAGACAGATTCTGTCTTTTCGAGGGAATCAAGCATACCGTTAATTGAAATTGCTACAGTAGAAAGTTCATCATTGTATTCGGATAGAGGTATACGGGTTGAGATATCACGCAGCTCCCTAATTCTGGACACCTTAGAAGTCAGCGTCTGCAGGCGATTAAGAATTGTACTACGAATAAATATGAGCATTACAGAGCAGAGAGCAACGGCAGCCAGAATAAGTGCAACAATTATGTAGGCTATAGTAACTTTTCCATATTCGTATAACGTACGCTTTTCGATAGTGCGGACAATGTAAGAGGGTTGCCCGAAGATATCCTTCAGAAGGAGATATCCGGCAGCATAAGAAGAATCGATTGCGCTGGAGTAGATGTTTTTGCGACTGGTAATTTCAGCGGCAGCTTTTTTTACATCGGGAGGGAGAGTTTCATTAAGATCATAAAGAGAAATTTTAGATCCGGCTGCTCTGAACAGCCTCTCAATTTCAAGATTGTCGATAAACCAGCCAACAACCAGCAACCCGCCGTTTACTCTGCCGTTTCCTTTAATATGCCTGAATACCAGCATAGCGGGAGAACCGCCTATATTTACCGCCCCACCCTGCACAGCATCTTTCTGCGCAGTTACCATGGAGAGTATGGCATTAAGCGCGTTTTGTCGTACAGGTAAGATATTACCGAGACTATTTATGGATACCAGACCACCTGCATTGTCATAGAGGGCAACAAAATCCAGATTATTACTTCGGACATACCAATCTGCAAAGAGTGAAGCTGTAGCATCACTACCACTTTCAAAACTTCCAACCAGTTCCTCGGCAGTTATCTCCAGGTATGTCAATTTATCTTCAAGCTGGTTTGAAATATTCTGTGTGTGTGAAACAACCTGGGCTTTTTCAAGAGAGGAAAAACTGGAGAGCAGAATCATGTCTGACGATACCGCTAGTATAAAAAGCAGAGCGATAAATGTGCTGACAATTATGAGAATAGTTCTCTGATATAGCGTCATTCACTTCTCCGCTTGCGTCATGGAGTTTGCGGATTTTTTATCTCACACATCGGCAAAAAAAACAACGAAAGACATTAAACTTATAGAATATTGTGCTATAGTCCAACTCATCTTGAGCCACCCCACCACATCGGAGTTCTGAACAGATGAATTACATGGTAAGTCCAGAGAGTCAGAATCTACCAGACCTGACTGATATCACTAAGTTTTGTCACTGCAAAGACATAGAACCATTTCTTAAAATGATCTCTGCTACAATCAAAACAGACTATGACAAGATAACTGAGTGGTCATCAGCAAACAGACTGCTTACCGAATCTATACATAACCTTCACGGATCAGAGCTCAAAACTATTCATGAGCGCCTTAATCAGATAGAGCTTGAGCGTTTTCTATTTGTCCCATCAGTATCTGATCTACACCACTCATGCACAACTTACCGTGATGCTATCTCACACAGGGTTCTGGATAATGTTAGTAAAGAAATGGATGCCGCAGGTTTTTCAACTCCAGACGTTCCTTTTTCACTCATCAGCATGGGAAGTGACGGGCGTGAAGAGCAGACGCTTATAACTGATCAGGATAATTTGATAGTTTATGGTGATGGGGGGGGGGAAGAGGCAGACAACTATTTTACAGAGTTTTCCAAACGTCTGGTTGTCAGGCTGGAGGAGGCGGGATTTGCAAAATGCAGCGGAGATATAATGCCGACAAACCAGACCTGGCGCGGCTCAATCAGCCAGTGGCGTAAACGTCTCTTCTCCATAGTAAGATACGAAGTGGAAGATATTGGAAAGAATGTGATGGATCTGATTGTAATGTCAGATGCCCGCTTTGTAGCCGGCGATAAGAAGTTGGCTGCCGAGCTGATTGATATGATCAGAAGTATGGAGCTCGAGTATTTCCAGGTCTTATGGGGAATGGCAAAAGCAGCTACGGAGATGAGGCTGGCACTTGGCTTTATGAAACGAATCTGGACAGAGGGGAGTGGTGATCACAAGGGTGAATTCAACGTAAAGCTTCTTGCCTGGGCACCGCTTGTAATGAATGTCAGAATTCTTGCCATAAGCAAAAGTGTTCAAGGTACAAGCACGCTGAAGCGGATTTCACTCCTGCAAACTGAGGGTAGCTTCTCGCCATATTTCGCCAGAGAACTTACTTCAGCTTACAAAACCCTCACAAGACATCGTATAGAGATACAGATAAAAGCATTAAAAGGAATTCAGAGAGACTCACATTACCTGAATCCTTACCAGCTGTCGACAGCTGAACGGGAGAAGATACGTCAGGCGCTTATCAAAACCGAAGAGCTGCAGAGTATTATTCACCACAACTTCCACATTGTATAATCTGTAAAACAACTGCCGGAGAACCTGACCGCCAAAAATTTTAGATTAAAAGAGAGCCGACAGATCACTCCGCCGGCTCTCTTTTATTCATATTTACCTACAAAAGGACTATTTCTTTTTAGAACCTTTTTTACTCTGCTTTAATGTTTCTGCTTTTTCTACATCTCCCTTTTTAAGCGTACCTGTTTCCCACCTGTTGAGATCGTGAGCTATATTGTGGCACTCACCGCACTTGGTGAAACGAGCAAGCATACGCGGAGGATGCGGTGCACCGTGGCAAGCCTGGCAAGTAGGAACAGTTTTGTGCTTATCCTTATGACAGGTCACGCAGTTAACGCCTTTATGTTTGGTATCTGTCTTGCTGTGGAGGTCAAAAGCATTCTTGTGGCAGGCTGCACACATTTTGTTTGTTGTGTCAGAACCATAAGCTACAACAGTTGGCATATGAGCCTGGTGACAACGCTTGCAGTCAGAAACCAGCATATCGCTGCTGTGCGGTTTGTGGCACTGGGTACAGAGAGGAATTTTACCATGTACGTTATGGCAGAAGCTGCAGGCGAGCGCTGAGTGCTTGCTCTTCACTTCTCTTAACTTTGCGATCTGAGGTGTGTGACAAGTCAGACATTCATCTGTGATGTTGTTTGCCAGCTTAATAACTTTCGGAGTGTGAGGATTGTTATGGCAACGGAGACAAGCGGAAAGACTGTAGTGTGCTTTACCACTATGACACTGGCTACAAGCAGGAATAATCTTTTTAACTGTTGGCGGATGACCGGCATGGCAATCCTGACAACTTACCTGTGTTTTGTGTGCTCCGCCATTTGCTGCAATAGCATCCGGTGCTGCCGAGTGACACTTCACGCAATCGCCATTCGACAATGACGGTTTCGGGTCAGCCGCTCCAGCAGCAAACACTGTCATTCCCATCAGCAATGCCGACAGAGTGACAATCTTCATCATGACTAACAACTTTTTCATCTTTTCCCTCCTGCTTCTGTGTGATATGAGCCAATCATATATGCGAAAGGACTCTGGTTTCTCTTAGCCCGAATAAAATGAGCGGTGATACTGCCACTATTAACTCATATCGTCAACAAAAAAGGATACCGTTTACGTTATAACAGGCTGATTTTTATATATAAAAGACCATTACAGTCTTTTATGGCATATAGCACAGACACTAAAGTAGTTATAAGTATTTACAGATTTTTTTACTGATCGAACAACTATTTTTAGTTCGTATCTGCATTTTTTCCTTGGTTACAGGAGCGGAATAGGTAATATTAGAGCGGTAAAGCTTCGTATAGTTTAACTCAGCAATAAATCTTGAAGGGGTGGTGCGTGAAACAGCTTAAAACAGGGACAAACCTTATCAGATTACTCCTTGTGCTTGGCATACTCTTCTCTCTTGCCGGGCTTATAGCCATCCTGTTTAAGGATATACCTGACAAAGCATTTTACATCACAGTTTATTCATTCAACATACTTTCCATAGCAGCCGTAATCCGGATCCTTGCGGCTCGTAAGCTCGTAGTAAGGATCAATGAACTCGCCGGAGCAATGAACAGAGCTGCTGATGGAGAGCTGACCGAACGGGTTAGTTTTATGGGGGAATCTGAAATGTCCCTCCTGGCGGAAAATTTCAACTCGATGATGCTCAGGCTGGCAGGCGCAATAGCAAAAATTCATTCCTCACTTCACGAACTGAGGGGTATTTCCGAAACTATCAAGCATCTCTCCGAAACAGGAGTATCATCAGCAGCGATCCAGTCTGAAGGGCTTAAACATACCTCGGCAGCCATAAGAGAAATAAACCGCTCTATAACCGACATATCGGACTCAGTAATTACACTTTCATCCCTATCCTCCAGCAATACAACCTCAATGACCGGTATGTCCCAAAGCCTCGATTTAACAACACAACACCTTGAGTCTCTCGTACTCTCAGTAGAAGAGGTCAGTTCATCCATTATTGAAATGGCTGCATCGGTCCGTCAGATAGAAGAGAATGCTGCTACTCTCGCGACAGACACAACAAAAGCAACAACTCTTGTTAACATGATGGATAGTGCAATCAGACAGATCGGGACTCAAGCAGCCGACACGGCACGTATTGCGGAAGCCGTAAGAAATGATGCGGAGGATGGGTGGAAGTCTGTCGATGCAACAATCTCCGGCATTAACGAAATAAAATCCTCATCAGCTATAACTTTTGACGCTATAGAGAATTTATCTAAACGGGTTGCCAACATAGGCACAATACTATCTGTCATAGATGAAGTGGCAGAGCAGACAAATCTACTGGCGCTTAACGCATCAATAATCGCCGCACAAGCAGGAGAGCGGGGAAAAAGCTTTTCAGTTGTAGCGGTCGAGATAAAAAATCTGGCTAAACGAACAGGAAGTAACACAAGGGAAATTGCTGAAATAATATCAGGAGTTAGAGAGGATACCGAGCGTGCAGTTAAAGCAATCGCAATATCCGAGAAGCGTATTGCAGAAGGGAGTACTCTTTCACAACGCTCTGGTGAGGCTCTCCTGAAAATTGTAACCGGAAGTCAGAATGCGAGCAGCCAGATGCTTGAGATAAACCGTACTGCAGTCAACCAGTCAGAAGCTGGAATGGCTATGAAATCAGCCATGGATCATGTAGCTGAAATGGTAGAGCAGATCGCCCGCGCAACACAGGAACAGAGCAACGGAAATGAATTGATTAAACTGGCAGTTGAAAGAATGAGAAGCCTTACTAGTGAGGTTATGCATTCAATAAATAATCACCAGAATTCAGCAATCCAGGTTGTAAACGCAAATGAAGAGATAAATGTCATGGTTGCCGAGATTTGTGAAGCATCAATGCTCCAGTCTGCAAGCGCTGAAAAGATCGGAGAATCGCTTAAGGACTTTGAGGAGTCAACCGACACACACGTCAACTCGACAATGGTCATGGATGAGGTTCTTGTAAAGTTATCCGGACAGATAGATCTTATTCAAAAAGAGATGGAACGATTCAAATCTTAACAACTGCCTGAATCTATTAAACAGATTTACTCATTGGTACTTTTGCCATAAGTCTCAAAGATCCAGCGGGCAATGCTACGTTTACCGCCAGGCGAAACCGGCAGATTGTCCTCGTGAAACCAGCCGGCTTCAACGACCTCTATGCCGTCAGCGGCAACCTCTCCACCGGCGTAATCAGCGGTAAAACCGATCATCAGCTGACTTGGAAAAGGCCAGGACTGACTCCCTACATAACGAATATTCGTCACCTCAATACCGGTCTCCTCAAATACTTCTCGTTCAACGCACTCTTCTAGAGATTCTCCAAATTCAATAAACCCCGCAACCATGCTGAATCTGCCTACCCCCCAGGCTGCATTCCTGATCAGAAGCAACTCTTTATCCCGACGAACCAAAACAATAATGCATGGATGAATATGGGGATAATGTTCAGAACTGCACGAAGGGCAGCGCTTTCCCCAGCACTCTTGAATTCTCACCAGCGCACCCCCACAATGCGAGCAGAAATGGCTTCGTTCTTCCCAATAAATAATCTGTGCAGCACGACCGGCTATGGTAGCCAACTTGTTATCAAGTCGCGTATCCGCCCCCTGAAACGGAAGAGCCTCATATTCCGGTGGCAAAATCAAATCAGGGGAGACCTGAATAGCCCATAGTGGTTTCCCCTCCCAAAACCCGATCCTGATTTTTTTATTTTCTAAATCAGCACCTACCGGCAAAAACTCCGATAAAAGGAGAGTCAACTCAACACCTTTCAAAACAACAAGAGCATATCCCTGCAACACCAGATAAAATCCAGATACAAGGTCTGGTTCATCTTCAGGAGGCATCGGCTTAAACAGTTCATTGATAATAGTTGAGTTAAACGGCAGTAAATTAGACATTTTTATAAGCTCCACATTGATACATAGCGCCATAACTTATTAATTATAATATGTTTTTCCCAACTAACTTTACTTTACTACTATTTGTATGATATTAAACCAATCAACTAAATTTTGATATGGGAGTGTTCATGTACTATCGATTTTACCTTGTCGTCCTGTTAGTTTTATCTATCGCCTCAAATGCACTGGCTAAGGATGAATATACCATAAAAACTGATCCGGTTACCAAAGAGCACTATTTTCTTTTTAAATCCTCAAGGGGTAACGTCCGTTTCAACCATGATCTTCATAAAGTAAACATGAAAACAGAATCATGCCTTCCATGCCATAAAACTGATAAACCGACCAAGGAACATATGATGTCACGCTTTGACGAAAGAGTTGCACACTATTTTTGCAAAGGGTGCCACCGTGAAAAAGGGCGTGGACCTGTAGAATGTCATCAGTGCCACAAAGGTTCCTGACTAATTTATGACCTATACAATACCAAACATCACAGCTACCGGGAGGATTACAAGGATCCTCCCAGTAGTTATATCCTGCTGTCTAATCTCTGCTTGTGCAACTCAGAAACGATCATATCCAAAAGACTATAGCAATCATACATCACAGGCAAGACCGATACAAAAACCATACACTGTTGCAGGGAAGCGTTATGAGCCACTTTCAAGTCACGTCGGCTTTGTTCAGGAGGGAATTGCCAGCAGTTATGGCAGCGATTTCCATGGGCGTAAAACAAGCAGCGGTGAACTGTTTGATATGAATGATATGACCGCTGCACACAAAACCCTGCCACTCGGAGTCTATGTTAAAGTAAATCATAAACGAACCGGCAGAGAGATAATAGTACGAATAAATGATCGGGGTCCTTTTGTAAGTGGACGTATAATTGACCTGTCGGAACGTGCCGCACGTGAGCTGGATATGCTTCAGGAGGGGGTTGCAGAGGTAAAAATAACCGCTCTAGGTTATAAGGGAGATGGATCCGGAAATGATTCTCATTATCGCCCACCGACAAGCTATGATGACGGCAGATTTGCTCTCCAGGTTGCAGCGTTAAGAAACAGAACAAATGCGTATCGCTATGCCGCTGAATTAAAAAGAAAATATGGTGCCGCCGAAGTACAGGAGGCATTTGTGGATGGAAATACTTTCTACAGGGTACGCCTCGGACTCTACTCCTCATTACAGACAGCGCAATCTATAATGCTTACGGTTTTTCGGACAGGTAGTTAAGTTTGGTTTGCCCCTGATTACGGAGGTAATCTATGATGGCAAGCATGAGAACGAAACGCACATCCGAATTCAAGGCAAAGGTTGCTT
>JAQUHA010000008.1:99379-123729 GCA_028683855.1 Desulfuromonadaceae bacterium | reverse complement strand
ATCTAGCTTTTTACGTTCAGTATGCTATTCGCAATCTGTAGTAGCGATTTACGTTTATCCATTGCCAGCTTCTGCATTGATCTGTACGCTTCTGACTCAGTAATTAAACTCTTCTCCATAAGCATTCTCCAGATAATTGGGCAAAGCCTTTCTGTCAGGTAGCCTGAATGGTTAGGTTGTTTTAGAGAGCGTGAAATTATTTCTTGTCCGGAGCAGCTTCTAATGGTGGAGTTTGTTGTGAAGAAGTTTCATTTACCTTGTTGACGTTGACGTCTGCAGGTTCAGCCTTTGCAGGCTCCCCGGCATTTTCTTTCTGATCGTCATGCGGTTTTTCAGGTAAATCCGGATGAGCCGAAGATATGCTGTCAAATGCCGGTGGAAGAGTTACAATGACTTCATCAATCTTCTTCTGTAGCCGCCCGACATTCGGGGCTTCCGTCATTGCCGTCTGATATTCCGCTTCGCTAAGAACCCCCTTCTGTTTCAGCAGCCCAAGGATCATATTCGACCGTTTCAGCACCTTGCCGAGATTTTTGTAGGGATTATACGCAACTCGCGGTCCCGGAAGCATGGCGGCAAGAAATGCGCATTCTCTGGGAGTCAGGCTTGATGCCGGTTTACCGAAATAGTACTGCGCTCCGTGCCCAATGCCGTAGACCATCGGTCCAAGTTCTGCCACGTTAAGATAGAGCTCGATGATACGCCCTTTGGTCAGCTCCTGCTCCATTCTGTAAGCGAGGTAGATCTCTTTCAGTTTTCTGGTAATCGATTTTTCACGCGAGAGGAAGAGATTCTTTGCTGTCTGCTGGGTAATGGTAGAAGCGCCGCGCTTCAGGCTCTTCTTCTCAAGATCATATTTAATAGCGTTCTTGATCGCCTTGACGTCAAATCCGTCATGTTTGTAGAAGTTTGAATCTTCCGCAACGATGACCGCCCATTTCATTTCGGAGGGAATGCGGGCGGACGGAGTCCAGTAACGGTTTTTGTAGCCGACGGTAAAGGGGTGAAACTCCCCCTGCCAATCCTTTACCTGAATAGTTCTGGTAAACTTTTTGTCCGCCAGTTCGGAAACAGGGGGGATCAGAGCGAGAGAGACGCCGATATAAATGAGATAGGCAATCCCTGTGAAAATTATGTAGCGTATCGTTTTTTTCAAGAGGCTGTTCTGGTCACACCGCAGTGTTGGGATATTTAATGAAAAGATTATCTTGCTGCGACATATTCACGGGCTTTCCGGATTCTGGTTACGGTCTCTTCAATGCCGAGAGCCATGATTATTTCGCCAAGGCCGGGCGCTTGAGCGCTTCCGGAGAGGGCAATGCGGATCGGTTGTCCGACGAGCCCCATTTTCAGCTCTTTTTCGGCGCTGATCTCTTTCATCATGGCGTCAACCGCAGCCTCATCAGCCGGTTTTATCTCGGAAAGTTTTGCTATGGCAGTGTCAAAAACGAGCAGCATCTGGGTCTTGTCGAATTTTGCCAGCGCCGCTTCGTCATAGGTTGAAGGGGGGGTGTAGTAGAATACGGCACGATCAGCCATCTCTTCCAGGGTGAGAGCGCGCTGCTGGAGAGTTTTGACGACTTTCATCAGATCCGGTCCGCCAAGCGTTGTTACGCCGCGTTTTGAAAGATGCGGCAGTAGAAGATCTGCAATGCGCTCCGGATTTCCGTTCTTGATATAGTGTGCATTGAGCCAGTTCAGTTTTTCGGTGTTAAATACGGATGCCGAACGCCCGACGTTCGAGATGTCAAACTTCTCGATCATCTCCTCAAGGCTGAAAATTTCGTCATCGCCGCTGCTCCACCCCAGCCTGACAAGATAATTGAGGAGCGCCTCCGGGAGGTAGCCCATGTCGCGATACGCGATCACGCTTGTCGCGCCGTGACGTTTGGAGAGGCGGGCTTTGTCTGAGCCGAGAATCATCGGGACGTGTGCAAACTTCGGTACCGGAAAACCGAGCGCTTCATAAAGCTGAATCTGGCGTGGCGTATTGTTTACATGGTCATCGCCGCGGATAACGGTTGTAATCTTCATGGTCGCGTCATCAATGACAACGCAGAAGTTGTAGGTAGGCGTCCCGTCTGTCCGCTGAATGATCAGGTCGTCAAGTTCTTCATTGGGAAAGGTTATTTTCCCCTTGATCAGATCATCGAAAGAGGTTGCTCCCTCCTGCGGAGCCCTGAAACGGATGACGTATGGCTGACCCTCCTTCCCCTCAGCTCCTTCGCGGCAGGTGCCGTCGTACTTTGGCTTACGCCCTTCCTGCATGGCCAGATTTCTCTTCGCTTCCAGTTCATCAGCTAAGCAGTAGCACTTATAGGCTTTCCCGGCATCAACCAGTTTCTGGACGTACTCCTTGTAGAGCGGGAAGGAGTCAGACTGGTAAAATGGCCCTTCATTCCAGTCAAGTCCGAGCCATTTCATCCCCTCAAGAATTGCATCTACCGATTCCGCAGTCGATCGCTCCACATCGGTATCTTCAATACGCAGGATGAAAGTGCCGCCCCTGTTTTTGGCCAGCAGCCAGTTAAAAAGAGCTGTGCGGGCGCCCCCTACGTGGAGGTAGCCGGTAGGGCTGGGGGCAAAACGGACGCGAAGTTGTGACATTGATACATCTCCTTGCAAAAAATATTATTTGATGATGAGAAGTGAAAGGTAGTCGGGGGAGTGAAGTTCAATCTCTTTGAAATCTGTCAACACAAGCTGACGAGCGCTCCCTGCGCGCTCAACAAAAACAGTGCTTTTGTCGCGTCCGGTTTGTTTCAGCAGTTCTAGAATGTCTGAGAACAGGGGTTTTACCTTCAGCAGGACGACTGTTTCAAACTGGGCCAGAGCTGCGGCAATTTTGGCAATCCCCGCTGTTGCCGGGATAACGGCCATCTTCTCTTCTGCTTCAACCAGAGAGATTGAAGCCAGCGAAGCGGCGGCATTGATACTTGAGATTCCGGGTACAATCTCTATTGCGATTTGCGGCCACTGCTCACGCAGAATCCGCATCAGATAGATGAATGTCGAGTAGAAGAGGGGGTCGCCGATGGTAATAAAGGCTACGGAACGCCCCTCCTCAAGATGAGCTGCTATCATCGCCGCCGCCTTCTGCCATGCGGCTTCAAGTGCCGTCCGGTCTGATGTCATCGGAAACTGATGAACGACAACTTCCTGCCTGGTCTCATCAATAAGTTCGGCGATTGTTGTAAGAGCGACGCTGGCATCTGCAGGATTTGACACCGGCGCCAGTATGACATCAACATTCCGAAGAATTTTTTCGGCCTTGCGCGTCAGTAATTCGGGGTCGCCGGGTCCGACGCCGATGGCATACAGGATTGCCACTATTCGCCACCCTTTTTAGCTGTTATGACATAGACCGGGTTTTGCGCCTCAAACATTTTGTATTCTGTCAAAGTACGGGTTTTTGCAACGTTAATACAGGTGGCTTCAACGGTAAAACCGTGGTCTTCGAGAAATTCGACCGCTCTGGTAAGGGTGTCCAGAGTTACGGCGTTGATAACGACAACCCCCTCCGGTTTGAGACGGAGAGAGATTATATCTATAATTTCGTCCAGTTTCCCGCCAGCACCGCCTATGAATACGCGATCAGGATCCGGCAGATCGTCAAGACCGTCAGGAGCGTAAGCCTCAATCAGTTTGATATTTCTCGCGCAGAACTTTTTCAGATTTTCTGCAATAAAACCGAGGCACTGCTGATTTTTTTCAACAGCAAAAACCCGCCCGTTCGGCATAAGATTGGAAGCTTCAATGGATACGGAACAGCTTCCCGCACCAATATCCCACATTACCAGATCATCCTGAAGCTGGAGCTTTGCAAGCGTGACAGCGCGCACTTCCTGTTTGGTTATCAGCTTTTTGGTCGTCTGGAACTCGTCATCTTCAATGCCTATCAGCGGGTAGTGAGTCAGATTGGGTTCGTAAGTACGAATCAGGATCAGGATGTTCAGTTCTGAGGCTGATATATCCAGAAGCCCGCGTACGGTCGTTTTTGTGAATTTCTCGGTCGGCATGCCAAGATCTTCGCAGAGCCAGGCTTCATAACCCTCGGCTCCACGTTCAATGAGCTCTGCAGCTATGGCAGCCGGAGTATTCACTTTATCGGTAAGTACACAGGCTTTTTCGGCGGCGATGATCTTGTCGATGGCCTGATGCATACCACGTCCATGCACGGAAACAAATATGCCGTCGTCCCATGGCTCCTTTATCCGTGCAAAGGCATACTGCATACTTGTAACGTTGGGGAAAATTTCGATGCGATCTTTTGGCAGGTTGCGGAGAAGGAAACGGGAGATGCCGAAAAAGGCAGGGTCTCCCGATGCCAGGATTACGACGCGTTTATCTGTCTTCTTCAGAAAATCGATCAGTTCGGAAAGGTCACCCAGCTGCCGCTTTTCGCCGGTAAAATCCGGAAAAATTGCGAGATGTCTATTGTGTCCGAACATGATCTCGGCATTTTTGATGATTTCCAGGGCTTTTGCCGGAAAACCGTCCCAGCCTGTGAAACCGGCGCCTATAAGATAAATGGTTTGCTCTGCCATCGCTCATTCTCCATCGCTGAAATGTACGGTGTTGAGGGGCGAACTATATCACTCGCCAAAGCAAAAATCATCTTTTATATATAAAAAAGCCCCCGGAGAATTTCCGGGGGCTTCGTGTCTGATCAGTGTTTCTTTTCTTTGTGATCTTCCTGTGCGCCTTCGCCAGGAATATCATGCCCGCCTGCCGAGTGGCAGTCACTGCAGTTGGTCTTGTAGATTTCATCTCCGATATCAACCGGATGCACAAATTCAGTTACGCGAGTTCCTGCCGGAATATTCTCCTGAGTCTGTCCCATGACATCGTGGCAGACTTTACAATCCTTGGAGATGATCCTGCCGTCAGCGGTTTTGTGCTTGTCGTCATGGCAACGGAAACATCCAGGGGTGTAGAAGTGGCCGATGTAGTTCGGATAAGTGTTCCATTTTACCTTCATGTTAGGGAAGTAGTTCCTTCCGTAAATGTCTTTTACACGTTCAACAGCCTGATTGATTGCCGCCCCTTTTTCCTGTACAACTTTAGGGTAGTTCTTTGCGTAGTATTGAGGTATCTCCTTGGTAATCGTGGCATGCGCCTCTTCCTTACTCTTGTATGGGCGCTCAAGAATTTCGACTGCTACTTTTTTGATGAAGGGCAGTGAGCGGTCTATCTGATTTGAAACAAAGTTCAGATCCATCTCTTCGCCTGGCGAATGATAGATGTGAGTCGGTCTGTTGTGGCAGTCCGTACAATCCATTAGTCGCTTGTTCCCCTTTGCGATCTCATCTTTTGTAAGTGGATTCTCGATGTTTGAGTACTCAGTCAGTTTTCCATCTTTATCTTTGACAGCAACATAAGGGATATCCAGTCGCTTCTTGTCGCGAGCTATAAATGTAACCTCTTTGCCTATGTGCCAGTGAATGCCGCTTGTGTTTGGTGCTTTTGGATTTCCTCCGATATGGATCAGCATATCGATGCTTCGTGGAGTGTTTTCCTCATTTGGTGCGTAATGATTAAATATTTTCTGACGACCTACATAAAATTTCTCCGGCCAGTGGCAATGCTCGCAGGTTTCACGTGCCGGACGAAGGTTGTCTATCGGCGTTTCGATTGTTTCAGGATAGGTGTGGAAAAGAACAGCGTACAGCTGACGCATTCCGGAAAGTTTTGCTTTTACATACCATGCTGCGCCAGGGCCGACATGGCACTCTACGCATTTAACCTTGGCGTGTGGTGAATTGCTCCATGCAGTGTGTTCCGGTTCCATAACGACGTGACAGACCTCTCCGCAGAAAACGGTCGATTCTGTAAACTCGAAACCCTTAATTGAGGCGACAGCAACAACAACAACGAAAACTACGCTAGCCAGAATGAAGAATATAAACAGATGTCTGCGGTGGGGGTCATTCAGGTCGAGTTTCGGGAATTGAGGAATTTCCTCTTCCAGGGATACCATTCCTTCGATAACACTTTTTCGCCTTTCGTTTCGTACCCGCCATGCGCCGATAGGAACCAGCAGCAAGCCGAAAATTAACATACCGGGGAACATAAAATATGTCATTAGTCCAAGATAGGCGTGTTCGACACCGGATATCATTTCAAAAGCGAAAAAGATAACGATGAGAGCGGCAGCTGTTACCGCGAGAACCATACCTATAAGACTTATCAGATTCCATGCATATCCAGCCATTTTGCGTATTGCCATTTAACTTCTCCTTAATTATTGTACTATTACAGCCAAGTGCTGATATGGAATAATGTTCTAAAACCCGTACTATTTACCCCATATTGACTTTATTTGTCAAAACCTTATTTCTTGATTAGTGCTATATATACTGTATACATTTAGATTATATGAACATTGTTGACAACATCAGGTTAAATATCTACTTATTAAACAATGTTTTATGCCTGTGACCGGATCAACAGGGCAATCTTTTTCAACCCACAGCACTCTTGCAACTAAGTTCCTGATTCAAAGGGGGTATTTAACGTGAAAAATCATGTTTGGCGACCGCTTTTTATTGTTATGGCATTGGTTGGCGGAATTCTGCTCGTAAGAACATTGTTGGTTCCTTCCGATTTTGGTATTCAAGAGCGTGGTTATATGTACGGTTGGCATCGGAAGGGAAACGAGGCTGAATGGAAGGAAGTCAGGGTTAAATATAAAACAGAAAAGGTCTGCATCGAGTGCCATGAGGAGAAGGGTAAAGAGTTAATGAATTCTCCGCATTCCGCTATCAGTTGTGAAAACTGCCATGGTCCAAATTATGATCATCCGAAAGATCCGATTGGTTTAAATGTTGATCGTAGTAGATCCCTATGTATTCGCTGCCATTCATATATGCACTATAAAGGTACTGCGAGAGGAAAAATTAGGGGTATCAATCCAGAGGGGCATTACAGAGAAGCCCAGTGTGTGATGTGTCATATTCCGCACAATCCTAAACCTATGAATCAGAAACAGGGGGTGAAGTCATGATGAACCGTCGTGATTTTTGCAAGAGAGCGATGATTGCAGCGGGTGGCGTGATAATCCCTCTTGCCGCTCTTGAGGTATTCAATCCAAAAAGGCTTCGTGCGGAGAGGGATGCTAAAGGCAAGGTGCGCTGGGTCTTCCTGGTGGATATTCATAAATGTGTTGGTTGCGGCTTCTGCGTCAAGGCGTGCAAAATTGAAAATGAGGTGCCGTATGAAGCCAATGTTACCCGTACGTGGGTGGAGCGATATGTAGTAACAAAGGATGGTCAGGCTCTGATCGACTCCCCCAAGGGAGCCAGAGACGGATTTGTAAATCAGAAAATAGACCAGGCTTCTGAAGGTCTTAAAGAAGTTAAGCCAGATGATATTGCCAAAGCCTTCTTCGTTCCAAAGCTCTGCAACCAATGTGAAAATCCGGCCTGTGTTCAGGTCTGCCCGGTAGGGGCTACCTATCAGACGGAAGAGGGTGTCGTTCTGGTTGATCGTACATGGTGTATCGGTTGTGGCTACTGCGTGATGGGCTGCCCGTACGGTGTCCGGTTTTTTCATCCGGTTTACCATGTCGCCGAAAAATGCACCTTCTGTTATCACCGGCTCTGCAAAGGGATGAAGACCGCTTGTGTGGAGACCTGTCCGTTTGGCGCCAGGCAAGTTGGCAATATCAGGGATCCGGAAGACCCGGTGACCAAAATTATTACATCTGAGCAGGTTAATGTTTTGAAAGAAGAGTTTGGCACCAAGCCGCAGGTCTTTTATCTTGGACTTTCAAGGGAGGTAAAATAGCTATGGTACATGGCGAGGCTTGGACCTTAAAAGAATTCTTCGTATATCCCAACGAATACATCTACTGGTCAATCCAGATTGTGATGTATCCCTATATGACCGGATTGGTAGCCGGAGCTTTTGTACTCTCTTCGCTCTACCACGTCTTCGGAGTCACGCAGCTCAAAGAGATTGCCAGGTTTGCGCTGGTCTTTTCGCTGGCGCTCCTTCCGGTAGCTATGATGCCGCTGCTGCTGCACCTCCAACAGCCGCAGCGCGGTATTTATGTCATGATGACTCCGCATTTCACCTCGGCGATAGCGGCCTTTGGTATCGTCTTCACAACATACGCAATGATAGTGCTTTCGGAAATTTGGTTCGTCTATCGCCAGTTTATTGTGGAATCAATTCTGGAACTACAGAAAAAAACAAGGCGGAGTTGGTACCAATCCGCTCAACTGTTTCTCTACAGGATTCTAGCCATGGGCGCGATGGATCTGAGTCCGGAGGCACTTCATAAGGATGAACATGCCGTGAAGATTATGGCTGCAGTCGGGATACCGGTTGCCTGTTTTCTGCACGGTTATGCAGGTTTCATCTTCGGTTCTGTTAAGGCTAACGCCCTCTGGATGACTCCGTTAATGCCGGTAATCTTCATCTGTTCGGCGGTGGTCTCCGGAATAGCACTCTGTCTGGCGACTTATATTATCACTATGGAAACCCGCAAACTGATCTTAGCCCGGAGACGCAGGAATAATCCTTATCTGCCGACTACGGAGGATTTAAAAAGCGCCGCAATGCTTACCGTTACCCTGACTGCGAAGTATCTGCTTATGTTCATGGTGCTGGCTATCACTCTTGAACTTTTGGATCTGATTTTCCGCAATTATACAGCTGTAAAATCGTGGGATATTCTTCGCAGTGTTATTTATGAGAAGGACTTTTTCAAAATTTTTGTGCTTCAGTACGGATTTGGCAATGTTCTACCCTTCATCATTTTCATGCTCCCCGGTTTGACCATCAGGAGAGCGCTTGTCGGCTCCCTGCTGGTTCTTATGGGTGTGTTTATGATGCGTTGGAATGTAGTTATCGGTGGTCAGGCTTTTTCAGCTTCTTTCTCCGGTTTTATGGAGTATCATTTGCCAATCTGGCCATCCAGTGTGGAGCTTTTCAAGGAGGGACTTTTTGGAGCGCTGGCAGTTATAATAACCCCTTTTATCCTGTTTTTTCTTGTTACAAGGGTCCTCCCGGTCTTTGGTGTCAAGGATCGGCATTGAGTATTCTGCCGTAATTTGCTGTAAGTGGCGGATATTTAATTTATGCATTGAAAGGAGCGAAAAATAAAAACGCTTAAAACCCTCATACGCCAGCATCTTATGCGAGTTATATCAGGTCTGTTTTTGACTTCGCTTTTTATCTTGAATGTTACCGGAGTCATCGATCTGAAATTTACGGATCAGATTGAGGCGCTAAGTTATGATCTGCGCCTCAGGCTATCAATGAAAAACGAGCTTGATGACAGAGTGGTCATTGTTGATATAGACGAAAAAAGTCTTGCCGCAGAGGGGCGCTGGCCCTGGAGCCGCGATCGTATGTCTCGTCTTATGGATCAGCTTTTTGATAACTACGGAATTGCAGTTATAGGTTATGACGTTGTTTTTGCAGAGAAAGATGACAGTTCCGGCCTTGATGTGCTTGAGCGGCTCGGCAGCAATCTGCTGAAAAATGATGAAAAATTCCAGAATTCTCTCGAACAGATCAGGAAAAAACTTGATTACGATGCAATATTTGGTCGGAGCATAAAGGGTCGCCAAGTGGTTCTTGGCTATTACTTCACTGACTTCGCAGGCAGTAATATTCGTACCAACGGTATACTCCCCCCACCGGTATTTACTGCAGAAGAGATGGAGGGGGCAGACTCTTATGTTGTGAAAATGACCGGGTATGGTGCCAATTTGCCTGATCTTCAAAAGATGACACCGAATGCGGGACATTTTACTCCGTTGGTTGATCCTGATGGTGTGAGTCGGCGCATCCCTTTAATAATAGAATATAAAGGAAACTACTACGAATCGCTTTCAATCGCGGTAGTTCGCACACTTCTCGGTTCTCCGCCACTAATAGCCGGATTTCCTGAGATGGAAAACGACTCTGACTACAGAAAGCTTGAGTGGTTAGAGATTGCTGACATGAAAATACCGGTTGATAAAAGAGCGGCTGCGCTTGTCCCGTACCGTGGGCGACAGGGCTCTTTCCGATATGTCTCGGCAACAGATGTGATTAACGGCAAAGTTGCAAAGGAGATTCTTGAGGGTGCGATTGTGCTTGTCGGGACTACTGCTCCGGGTTTGATGGATATGCGTTCAACTCCGGTAAGTGCGGCATATCCAGGAGTTGAAGTTCATGCAAATATGATTGCCGGAATACTCGACCAGAATGTTAAGCAGCAGCCTGCGTATGTTACAGGAGCTGAAATAGTTATACTTTTTGTCAGCGGCGGTCTTCTTTCGCTCCTGCTGCCAGTACTCTCACCTTTTAGAGCAATAATGCTCACGCTTTTACTGACAGTAGCGGTATGTCTGCTAAACGCTTACTCATGGCAGCAGAATATGGTGCTACCTCTTGCTACGTCTTTAACCCTGATTATGAGTCTGTTTGTTCTGAATATGTCATACGGCTTTCTGCTTGAAGCGCGCTCAAAGCATCAAATTACCGGTTTGTTCGGTCAGTATGTCCATCCGGAGTTGGTAAATGAGATGAGTCGTGAGCCCGATCGCTTCACTATGCAGAGTCGTACTCTTGATATGACGGTTCTCTTTTCAGATGTGTGTGGATTTACAGCCATTTCAGAACAGTTGTCAGCTGCAGATCTGTCTGCAGTTATGAACGAGTACCTTACGGCAATGACAGAGGTCATTCAGACATACCGAGGTACAATAGATAAGTACATAGGTGATGCAATTATGGCGTTCTGGGGCGCTCCGTTGGAGGACCAGAAACATATGGAGAACGCCGTGCTGACCGCTATGCAGATGCAGGTCAGAGCAGCAGAACTCCGTGAAACCTTTGCCGCGAAAGGTTGGCCACCGCTTTATCTGGGTATAGGCGTAAACACAGGCACGATGAATGTCGGAAACATGGGGTCTAAATTCCGGATGGCTTATACGGTAATGGGTGATGCAGTTAATCTTGGATCCAGGCTTGAGAGTCTTACAAGGCAGTATGGTGTTGGAATAATTGTAGGAGAGGAAACTAAAAAGAGGCTTCCGGATATTGCTTTCAGAGAGCTTGACAGGGTTCGTGTCAAGGGGCGTAACGAGCCTGTTATTATTTACGAACCAATTGGAGAGAGTGGCAAGCTTGATTCCGCAGTAATTGAGGAACAGAACCTCTTCGCTCATCTGCTGTCCCATTATCACGCTATGGAGTGGGAGGAGTCTCTTGAACATTTGAGTGAACTGATTCAGTTAAAACCTGAATCCGCCCTTTATCAGCTCTATTCATCGAGAATAGAGCATTACCGGCAGGAGCCCCCACCGGGGGACTGGGATGGTGTTTTTACGCATATGACAAAAGGATAGTACTTTCCTTAAAACCATGAATGGAGTGCTTCCGGGAGAGTTTCTGCTGAAAGGTATTTTCTCTATGGATATTGAATATAAAGATTATCGTTTGAAGAGTGTTTATAAAAACATTAACTCTCAGCTTAAAGACGAAATAGTTGATTTCTGGGTCAAAAACGGGGCTGTTTCCTCTGCGGATGCGGAAAGACGAGTTGCCGAGGTGGTCTACAGTATTAGGAACTCATCCGGCTCACTTACCGGATTGAGTACCGCCTGTCTCCAGAAATTCATGGACCAAGAACAGCCGTTTTATTTTATGAGAATGTTTATTCGTCAGGAAGATCGTGGTGTCCATGGTTTATACCGTCTGGTTTCCAGAAGAACACGTGAATTTCTTAAATACTTTGACCTGCAGTTTTCGGTCGGGGGGAGGGGGACGATTATCGTTCTCGAAAATCCTAAATTTTTGCGAAAAGGCAATTTCAAAATGCTTGCGAGGAATGGTTGGAAGTATTATGGTCAGGGGCCTAGAGGTAACCATATATGGTATGACTGTTTTAATGGGGAGGGTATATAAAGTCTTAAATTTAAAACAATAATTTAAGTTGATAATTAGCGTTACATTGTTTAATATTTCGTATAAATCGATACATCTGTTAATAAACTCATTTTTATAGCAATTTTTCCGGTTGTTACGCCCTCATAGTATGTCTGTGATCTTTTTGTTGGAGGAACCATGAAGCTCTTTCGCAGAATTCTCCCACTCTTCATTCTCCCACTTCTTATTTTATCTTTCTCACCACAAACCGTTTCGGCGGCTGATATTCCGACCTTTGATATCAGTCGTTATCAGGTCGAGGGCAACACCATTCTTCCCGTCGCTGAAGTTGAACGTATTCTGATGCCGTTTGCAGGAAAACGGAGTGATTTCGGAGTGCTGCAACAGGCTGTTGAGGCGTTGGAGGAGGCGTACAGGAACCTGGGCTTCCATGCCGTTAAAGTTGTTCTCCCCGAACAGGAGCTTAAGGGTGGTGTCGTCAAGCTCAATATTATTGAAGTGCGCATTGGGACTGTGGCCGTTGATGGGAACAAATATTTCGATAAGGATAATATTCGCAACAGTCTGCCTCAATTAAAAGAGGGAACTGTGCCTAATCTGGATAGGATTTCCATGAGTATTCGAGTAGCCAACGAGAATCCCTCCCGTAAGACGCAGATGACTCTTCACGGCGGTGACAGTGAAGACAAAACCAATGCCTTGTTGAAGGTGGTTGATGATAAACTCTGGAAAATAGGGACAACTCTGGATAACACTGGCAATAGTGAAACCGGAGACCTTCGTCTTGCACTACAGGCTCAATATGCCAACCTCTTCAATATGGATCACCTGCTGACATTTCAATACACCACATCCCCCGCCCACTGGAATGATGTAAATATCTACAATCTCGGTTATCGGATCCCGCTTTACCGACTTGGTGATTCGCTTGATCTTTACGGAGGTTACTCGGATGTAGATTCCGGTACTGTATCAGTGCAGACAAGCGGTGGAGAAGCCGGTATTAATGTAAGCGGAAAGGGAACTTTCGCCGGAATCCGTTATAACCAGAACCTTTTAAGGATTGGTTCCTACGAGCATCGTATTCTATATGGCGTTGATTACAGGCTTTTTGAGAATAATATTGATTTTGCCGGAACACCGCTCGGTACATCAACTGCCAGTCATCCGTTTAATATAGGCTACTCAGGGTCGTACGCTTTCAGAACCGGAACAGAACTCAGTCTATGGAGTACCCTTTCACAGAATATACCTGGCGGTGCCAATGGTGGTAAATCAGATTATGAAAAGATTCGTATTGATGCTCCACCAACCTTTACGGTTTTGCGCGCCGGGACTGATATTCGTATTTCGCTCCCTGCTGATATACAGACCAGGCTTAATCTTAACGGGCAGTATGCTACAGTTCCGCTTATTCCGGGCGAACAGTTTGGTGTAGGGGGAGAAAGCTCCTTACGAGGTTTTGATGAGCGTGAATTGACTAATGATTATGGTTTTTCAACTACATTTGAGATCTATTCTCCCAATATCCTAAAACTTTTCAGTCTCACAGAATCACGCCTTAATGCTCTGGCTTTTCTGGATAGTGCCGTTCTGGGCAGAAATAAATCACAACCCGGAGAGATAGATAACATGAACGCTGCCAGTACAGGAGTCGGTCTTCGTCTCGTTGTCGCAAATAATATTGCTGCCAGTTTTGACTACGCCTTCGTTATTACCCCCGAGGGTAAGAGAGAGATGGGTGATAGCCGTTCACATTTCAGGGTTCAGTTTAATTTTTAGTTTGTCGGATGCAGAAGGAGTGTCGCCATGAATAAGGCATATCGTCTGATTTGGAGTCAGGTAAAAGACGCCTGGGTTATTGTTGCTGAAATCGTTAAAGGGAACGGTGGTCCACCCTCACTTACGGTTAAGGCGATTTTGATGGCAGCTACACTGTCACTGCTTGCTGCCGAGGCTAAAGCTCTGCCTGTAGGGCAGCAGGTAGTCAGCGGCAGTGCTTCATTCAACACTTCCGGCAAGACTCTCACCATAACCAACTCACCCAATGCCATTATTAACTGGCAGGGGTTTTCAGTTGCCGCCGACGAACGCACCACCTTCAACCAGCAGAGTTCTGCAAGCGCTGTTCTTAACCGCGTTGTAGGGGCGTACAGATCCGATATTTTCGGTATGCTTGATTCAAATGGCAGGGTGTTTCTCCTAAACCCGAATGGAATTCTGTTCGGCGCCGGATCGCAGATAAATGTTGCCGGGTTGGTAGCATCATCGCTTGGTATAAGTAATAACGATTTTCTTAACGGTAATTATCGTTTCAACGGCGGTGTAGGAGCCGGTTCTGTAATAAACGAAGGAACGATTACTACAGCTGCCGCAGGTAAAGTCTGGCTTGTTGCACCACAGGTTGAAAATGCAGCATCAGGTGTGATAACTGCGCCGAACGGTGACGTAGTCCTTGTTGCCGGGCAGAGTGTCAACTTTATTGATCCCGACAATCCGGAAATAACTGTAATGGTCAGCGCTCCGGCTGACCAGACTCGCAATCTTGGGTCAATTGTTGCTACAGCAGGAAAAGTCGGCATTTTTGGAGGTCTGGTCAGCCAGGAAGGTTCTGTCAGCGCGAACAGTGCTGTGGCTGGATCTGATGGACGAATTTTTCTGAAGTCTACAAGAGGGACTACAGTTACTTCCGGTAGTAATACCACTGCTGATGCAGGTTCAGGCGGGACGGTTGATATCTCTTCTTCTGAAGGGGAGATTCTGCAATCCGGTTTCGTATCTGCGTCCGATTCTGTTTTTATCGGTGCCGATTCCATGACGCTTGCTGCCGGAAGCGTTAACTCTCCGGATGTAGTTATTAACCGCGCTACAATGGGAACTATAGACTTCGGAACTAAAACTACATCTGCTTTAGGGATTGATCAGTCTGATTTAGACAGTCTTTCGGCAAACAGGCTTACTCTGCTTGGGGGGGGTGGTTCTAAAGTAAACAACATACTCTTCAGTCAGCCTCTCTCGACAAGCTCTATAAACGGTATTGATCTGGATGTTTCTGACAGTATTGATATGAATGCTTCTTTTGCCTCCACCGGGTCAGTTAAGCTTTCCGGCTATTCGTTTAACCAGTCTCCTGCAGCAGCGCTGAGTGCCGGAGGGGATGTTTCTCTGTTCGCTGATAATATTGCTCTCCAGGGGACAACAGATGGAAGCTTTGTTACGATTACGCGTAAGAACTGGGGGGGAGTTGATCTTGGAGGTGTAGGTGACAGCACAAACCTCGGTCTTGATCAGTCAGAACTGGATTCGGTCTCGGCATCGGTGCTGCGAATCGGAGATACCAATAATATCACCAACATAAATGTAAGTAGCGGAATAACAAGAAATGCCGTGGGTAATGACACTATTCATCTGCTTTCTGCTGGGACGGTTGCACAATCCATAGGATCTGGTGGCATCATTGTTAATAATCTTGCCGTTGAAACAGTAGGCAATGTTTCGTTATCCGATGCTGATAACTCAATAGCAAATTTCGCGGCAACCGTATCAGACACAGGTTATGGCGGAACTTTGACGGTTGCCTCGGGATCTGGAGCATTATCGGTTGGAACAGTCGATGGTGTTTCCGGTATTACCGCTTCTACGGTTCTTCTGCAGGCTGATGAAATGAGTATTAACCAGGCTGTTTCGGCTGAAGGTGTAAGTTTACAGCAAGTGACCGATGCTACGCCGATAAGCCTGGCTGCTACGAAGGTGGGTGGAGCTTTAGAGCTGACTCAGGCTGATCTTGACAATGTAAATGCAGGAAACCTCACAATCGGTAACTCACTCTCAGGTATTTTGACGGTGAGTGATGCCATAAATCTGGTCAATGCCGGCAATCTGATTCTTACTACAGGGGCTTCTCTCGAACAGTCTGCAGCTTTAACTTCACCCAACAGTATTTCTCTTAACGCCGACAGCATGAACCTGTCAGGCGGGATTACAGCTCCCATCGTTGCAATAAACCGTATGACCGCAGGAGATATAAACCTTGGCAGCAAAGCAGTGTCTACCAATCTTGGTTTAATACAATCAGAGCTTGATACTATTGCAGCCTCAAATATTCTGGAGATGGGTGGAGCTGGTTTTGGGAATATTGCGGTAAGCGCCGGAATGAATTCCAGCGATACTCCGAATTTATACGCTAACACTCCAAATCTGAACTTGAGCGGGGCGGAACTTACTATTGATGCGCCTGTCGAAACTACTGGTACGGTGACACTGTTTGCAGATTCGATGTTCATAAATAGCAGTGTAACCACAACAGATGCAATGCTGACGACTCTTGCATGGGGACGCGATCTGAACATTTTTAACGGTGCAAAATCTTCCGTGCCGACTGCTCTTGAGATAAACACAACAGACCTGTCAAATCTTAATATATCAAACAGTCTTGAAATCGGTGGAAACAGCCGTGTACTAAATATAAATATAGGAACTCCTATAACCCTTAACGGTGCTGTCTCGCCGAATATCCTTAAATTAAGCTCTTCACAGTCCATTGTTCAGGGAGTCGACCTTTCGGCTGTGAGCGAACTTTCAATAAAGGCACCTGGTTATACTCAGAGTCTCTCCTCTCTGCTTACCGCTCCAACTCTCTCGATTGTTGCAGATACTATGAATCTGTCTGACACGAGTTCCTTCTCTGCAACAGATCTTACTTTGGCAACGTACTACTACGGTTCAACTATGGATCTTGGCGGTACAACAGGAAATCTCAATATCGATCAGGCATCGCTTTCCGCCCTTACAGTTCCCAACCTTCATTTGGGAAACTACAATACAGGTTCAATTTCGGTTAATACACCGATTGCAGTGAGCGGTAACCTGACTTTAACCAGCTCTGGTTCTGTCAATCAATATGGTAGTACCAACTCTATCAGCGCGGTCAGCCTTGAACTGCTTGGCGGTGGAAATTTCAACCTCACAAACAGCGGATTTGGAAATAATATTGATGTGGTGGCGGGTAATGTCGGCTCTTTAGCTCTGCTTAACAACAAAACACTTGCAATTGGAACTGTAAACGGCTCAACCGGACTTTCAGCCGCTAATTCTGTTGCTTTGACTGCAAGCGGAGTTGCAGATAACACAGGAGGTGTTGTTGTTGCGGCTGCTATTGATAGCGTTAACGGTAACGTACTCATTTCCGGTACCGGCGCTGCAGTTGGAGGTGTTGGTGTCCAGCTTGATAATTTAGTTTCGGCAGTAAGCGGTACTGTTGATATCACCGGAGATGCAGGAACCGTGAGCAGCGGGGTTCTGATAAGTGCTGCAGGGGGAGTTAATGCGGCAGATATAAAAATTGCGGCTGACTCTATGGATCTGGTTTCTGCCGGCGGAATAAACGGTCAATCTGTAACTTTGGCAACCAATGGCGTAAATATGGTTGTAACTACGTCAAAGAGCGGTGATCAGCTTGAGTTGACCCAGGGAGATCTGGATGTCATTACAGCCGGTAATCTTACACTTGAAAGCAGTACTACTAACGGAACCCTTGTCGTTGGTGCCAACATCGTTATGGATTCAGTTAAAGTTCCGACGATCTCGTTTGTTGCAGATAATATGGATTTTTCCAATACGGTTACCAACATTGGTGGAACTATCGCTGTAAGCCCAACTACGGCAAATTACGGAATTAATATTGATTCAGCCGGTATTGTAATAAACGGCAGTGCCACCCCTTTGCAGTGGACATCGCTTGGTGCATCAAAATTAATTATAGGATCAGCTCCTGCTGGCGACATTACCGTTAATGACACAGCAAATATTGCTAATAATTATCTTACAACCGTAAATAGCGATCTCTCGCTTATTTCCGGAAATATTGTTTCTCTATCGACCCCACTATCTGTCGGGGCAAACAATCTCTCACTTACGACCTATGTAAATTCAGATTCCACACAGTTGTCAGGAGCTTCGATTACTGCCGGAGGGCTGGAGCTGGTTGGCGGAAGATACGATTTGTCTGACAGCAGCAACAGTATAGATACTTTGGCGGTGTCAAGCCAGACAACTGCATTTGTGAACAGCAAAGCTTTAACAGTCGGAGCGGTGGGGAGTACGACCGGCATTAACAGCGGTTATATGACAATTGCCACTACATCAGGTGATTTGAGTATAAATGCGCCGATTTATGCGTCATCCCGCCTGTCTATTACCGGAAGTGGGATGGTAGCGCAGGCATCCGGCAGTCCGATTGAGACCAATGAACTGCAGTTGCTCGGTGTGGCTGATTACGTTCTTGATGATTCAGCCAACCGGATTCACTGGCTGGCGGGTGATGCAGGGTCAGTTACGCTTAACAGCATCAGGGGAATTGAAATTGGAACCGTTTATGGTCCGATCGTTACATCGACTGGCTTGTCAGCAACAGGAGATATTAATATCACGGCTGTCGGAGAACCGGCACAGGAGGGAATATCCGTCACAGCCCCGTTGACTGCAGCCAATATCACACTTGCCGGAACAGGTGGTGACAGCGACTTCTCTGAGGGTTGGATAACCGGTCGTACGGGTGTTTATGTTTCGGATTCAGTTGTTTCAACCGGTAACATCACTATAGTTGGTAATGGTGGTAACGGTGCTGATCAGATTGATGCTTCGGGCGTAGATGGCGGTGTCGGGATTGTGATTGATTACACCGGTACGGTTTTGTCAACCGGAACTTCTTCAAATATGGTCTCTTTGACCGGCTTTGGCGGCAGAGGAGGGAGTGTCTCCGGCTCCTATTATTCCTCTGGCGGGTATCTGCTGACTGGTGGTGCCGGTGGAGCCGGTATCGATGTTTTTGGCTCCATAGGGTCTTCAAATATTTATGATAACTATGGTGCGCTTGTCACATCCGGAATGTCAGGGGGGGTACAGCTCACTGGTGTCGGAGGGGACGGTGGGTCTGTAACCGCTGCAAGCGGAGCGAACGGATCAAACGGAGGTGATGGAGATTCTGCCGCCGGTGGGTTCGGAGGTAATGGAATAAATATCTCCTCTTCGTATGGTCTAAAAACCGCTGATGGCAATGTTACGCTGAGCGGTCATGGCGGAAACGGTGGAAATGCAACCGGTGGTAATGGTGGAGAGAGTTGGTCCACTTGGGGTGGCTCAGGTGGGTACGCGATCGGAGGGGCAGGTGGTAAGGGTGTTGCTGTAGGTAATTATGACAGCAGTTTTAGCCATGTAGAATCCTACTCAGGTTCAATCACGCTGATTGGCACTGGTGGTGCCGGAGGTTTCGGGCGTGGCGGTGATGGAGGTTCCGGCTATTACGGCAGTGGAAGCAGCGGTTCTGGCACCGGTGGAGTTGGCGCTATCGGAGTCGCTCTTGCCGGGTTCTACTATTATGGTGACGGTAATCCGGTTACATATAACTCAAAAATTTCTTCATATTACGGTTCAATTAATCTTACCGGTACCGGCGGCAAGGGTGGTGATGGTTTCGGCGGTGCCGGAGCCAAAGCCCTCAATTCCTACTATAGCGCCGGTTCCGGCGGTATAGGTTCAGGAGGTTCGGGCGGTTCAGGAATAACTTTGGGTTGGGCAGAAGTATACAATTCAACCGCTTCTATAGAGTTGACCGGTGTTGGTGGTAGTGGCGGAACCGGTTTTGGTGGTGACGGTGGTCTTGGAAATGTCGGGAATCCTGCCTCCTACTCAATAGGAGACGGATTGTCTGGAGAGAATGGTGGACGTGGTGGTGATGCTGGTGCCGGCTATGGAGGGATCGGCGGGAATGGTGTGGCTGTTTTTGAAAACAGTTATAACAGTAATTACGGCTATACCAAAATTAACGGTTCCGGGTTGATCAATATTTATGGGATCGGCGGTTCCGGTGGTAATGGAGTCGGTGGTTTTGGTGGCTCTGGCGGTAGAGGTGGAAAAGGCGGGGATGGTGCTTCTTCTCTTACTACGGTTGGATACACCGGAGGGGTAGGCGGTAGTGGGGGTAATGGTGGTTATGGAGCAAATGGTGATGCCGGCAACGGCGGTGTAGGGGTTACCCTCAATACCTACTCGAAGTACAATACGGGCACACTTATTGACGGATCCGTCGGATCTTCTATTACTCTTGTTGGAACTGGAGGCGTTGGAGGTAGCGGATTTGGCGGTTTTGGAGGGGGGGGTGGACTCTCTGGCAGTGGCGGTGATGGCGGTTATTCAGGTTCGTACGACGGAGGAATTGGTGGTAACGGGGGTAACGGAGGGTCTGGCGGTCGTTCCGATTCAGGTTTCGGTGCTTCCGGTGGAGCAGGGGTAGCCAGCAGTATAGAGATCAAAGCGGTCTATGGTGATATAAATATTAGTGGCTACGGTGCTTCTGCCGGTAGTGGAAATGGCGGCAATTCAGGGTTTGGAGGTGTTGCCGGTATTGGTGGAGCGGGTGGAGAGCCTGCAGCCGGTTACTTGTCTGGGGCTGTTGGTGCGCCCGGTTCGGATGGTTTTGCAGGTGCTGCTGCTCCTGGATTAAGCAATAGTGGTGGTTATGGTGTATTGCTTGAAGCGCCGTTGAATGTTTATGGGGGCAGTATAACGGTAAACGGTACAGGTGGCAGAGGTGGTGACTCACTTGATGCTCTTGGCTCTATTTATGGTGGTACTGCCGGACAAGGTGCTACCGGTGTGCTGGTCAAAACCAATATACACGCGACGTCAGATTTTGGCGGAACCGGTGCTATTGAAATAACAGGTACAGGTGGTTCCGGTGGAGACTCTTTTGGGGCTTTTGCTGCGCCAGGATCAGGTGGTTTTGCAGGCGCCGCCTCCGCGAGCGGTGGCGGTTATGGGATTAAACTCGACTATATGTCTGATGTATATTCATATATGGCAGGCAGTCAGACAGGTTTTATCAAACTGACCGGTATTGGCGGTAATGGAGGTGTCGCAGCGGCTGGCAGCAGCTTTGGCAGTTATCAGGGCGGCTCTGCTTACGGTGGCGATGGTGCTCATGGGATAGACAGTCTGGGGGCAATTAGAAGTGGTGCTTACTCAGACGGTTCTGTAAATATAACTCTTGCCGGAACCGGTGGTTCCGGTGGTGGCGCTACCGCGGGATCAGCCGAATATGTCGCGGGAGGAAATGCAATAGGTGGTAGAGGCGGTTATGGAACTTACATCAACGGCGGTTCTGTGTACGGAGTCGGTTCGTCTGAAGTCAGAATGAGTGGTCGTGGTGGAAATGGAGGCTTTGCTACTGGCGGCAGTTCTGCCTTTGGATCTGGTGGCGACGCAAAGGCGGGTGATGCCGGTCAAGGTTTTTACCTGTCGAACAGTTACATCTCATCAGGCGCTGGTGACATAAAACTCATAGGCAATGGTGGTAACGGCGGAACAGGCAGTGGAGGGGGGAGTGCAGGGGAGCTTGCTTCTGGCGGTATTGGACGTGGCGGCTATGGTGGTTATGGCGTTAATATCTCCTACATCTCTAATGTACATAGTGGCTCTGGCAATATTACAATTCTAAGCAATGTTGAGACGGATGCTAACGGATACGTTCTGTTTGATGTTAACGGAGCTTACATTCATTCGGGCGGCGATGGTGGGAGTGGTTTTGGTGGTAATGGTGGCGCAGTCGGGGGGAAAGGGTACGGTGGTGGAGGTTACAAGGGTCTTTATCTGTACAATTCAAACCTCAGTACATCTTCATACGATAGCGCAGCGCCGGCAGATATTACTTTGATTGCCACAGGTGGTAATGGTGGCATCGGTATTGGCGGTAATGCAGTTGTAAACGGTTATGGCGGTAATGCATACAGCGGGTTTGGCGGCAGAGCTATTTATGTCGATTACAACAGTTCCATATCTTCACTATACGGTGAAATTCGTCTAACCGGTTACGGTGGCGGTGGAGGTTTTGCTCAGGGGGGTAGTGGCAGTACATCTGGTATGGGTGGTGATGCAAATGATGCTTATGGCAACTACGGATCTGCTCGTGAAGGTATACATCTGAATAAATCTTCAGTTACTTCAGTTTACAGTCAGATATCCTTAAAAGGTTTTGGTGGAAAAGGTGCCGATGCTGTTTCTGGTGACGGCGGTTCTGCCTGGGGTGGAACCGGTGGAACTGCTGTTTATCTCAGCTCTGACAGTGACAGTAGTTCACTTGTTAAAACTGATGCGCAGATCACGCTGGATGCTTTTGGCGGATCGGGGGGGGATTCTACCGGTGGTTACGGTGGTGCCGGTGGTGATGGCTTACGCTTTGATAACCCAGGCAATTCATATTTGTATCCTGCTATAGAGTCAATCTCGAACTCTGTAAATTTGACCGGCAGTGCCGGTAGTGGCGGAATCGGTACCGTTGGAAATAGTCTGAATGGGATTGGTGTAAACGATACATGGACCGGCGCAGCGGGCTCTCTTCATGCGGTTAATGGTGTTGTAAATTCGGTAGGGGGGGTATCTCTCAGAGGGCATATAGATACAATTGATTTAAGCAATAGCGTAAGTGGAGATATCGAGTACACAAATCTTTATGACCACAACACAGCTGTTACAGTTTCATCAAATAACAGCGCGCCATACGATCCCCTTGCCAATGCTGGCGGAGCTGTATCTCTGATATCAGAAAATTACGATATTATCGTTGGAACGGCTGGAATATCATCAACTACAAAAACAGTTTTGGATGCAAAGACAGGTTCGGTGATGCAGCATTCGATAGCAAATGGTGATGCTTTCGATAGTGGCGCAATTATTTCACCTCTGCTTGCTACTCTTTCAGAGACCGGCACCGATCTTGCCAACCCGGCAAATCAGGTCGGCACATTTGGGGCTTACAACAACTACTCCGGTGATATAGCTCTGGCTAATTCTGCCCCTCTTACTATTGACTCAGGGTTGTTTGATGACGGGGCTGGGAATATGTATGGAATCATAAACAACAGTGTCCTTTCTGTTGATGGATTCCAGATTATTAATGCCGGTGCTGTATCCGTTTCACTTGCAAATGGCAACGGCATAAAGGTAAACGGTGACGTTGCCATTGAAGCCTCAGGGGCTGCTTCGGATCTCACTGTAGGTTTCGATTCATTACAGTATGGTGCGATTGCGATTAGTGCAGGCGGAAATCTGAATATTATCACCGGACAGAATTTAGAAATTGATTCTTCGGCAGTGGTTTCTGCTACAAATATAAACCTTTCTGCCAATGGAACGGTTACAGCCGGTAGTCAGACGGTTGACAGCGGTGGTGGCCCGGTTCATGCGGGTGTTACGGCTTCCAATCTGTTGTCGGTCGTTTCCGCAAACGGAATAACATTCTCTGGTGATAACCAGACGTCTATTGTGAATTTAAGTAACAGTTCAGTCGGTGACGTAACTTATAGCGCCTCTGTTGCAGGAGGGCTTACAGTTAGTGGTGATAACTCTTCGGTCGGCGGTAAGTTTACCGTTTCTGAAATATCCGGTGATATTCTTACGGTTGCAGGCAGTGGTATAACTACAAACAGTGGAGCTGTTACTTTAACGGCGGATGCACTCGGTTTTACCGGTTTTGTAAATGCCGGAGCGGCGGATCTGTTTCTAAAACCTAATACAGTCGGAGCTGTTATTGGATTGGAAGATGCTAGTAAGTTGTTTAATCTGACTGACTCTATGCTTACCAACATATCAACCACCGGAAACATAGTGATAGGGGATTCTTCTTCCGGTTCTATTACAGCAGCCGTCGATGGAGCCATTAATCAGTCAGCCAGTAATATTTCACTTATAAGCGCCGGTTCACTCTCCATCGGAACGAATGGTCTGAGTGCTGGCAGTCTGTTTGTGGACTCTGCTACTGATATAACGCTGAACGGATCAGTTACAGCTTCGTCAGCAGGTAATTCAATAGTTCTGTCTGCCGGTACAAATTTTATCAACAATTATGGTGTAGGGGCGCTTAACACTACAGGTGGTAACTGGCTCGTCTGGTCGTCTGACCCTGCGTCTGATAGCAGGGGTGGGCTTCTTTACGATTTCAAACAGTATAATGCAGAATATGGTATTACGTCTGTTCTGGGCAGCGGAAACGGCTTCTTGTACACTCTGGCTCCGACCGTAACTGCAAATTTGACGGGGAGTGTAAACAAAACCTATGATGCCACAACAAGTGCGATTCTTGATACCAGCAACTATACTATAACTTCCGGTATTGATGGTGATGCTGTAGTTCTGAACAATTTTACTAATGGTTTTTTTGACACAAAAGATGTCGGGAGCGGAAAAACCATTACCGCAAGTGGTCTTACTGCCAGCGCAACAGATGGTGGCGCTACGGTTTATGGGTACAGTGTAAACAACAGTGTTAATGCGGCAATTGGAAACATAAATAAAGCCGACCTAACCGTAAGCGGCTTAATCGCCGAGAACAAAACGTACGACAGCAGCACGAGCGCCACCCTTAGCGGCAGCGGCATGATCAGCCCGATAGGTAGTGACGACGTCACCCT
>JAQUHA010000008.1:32933-99279 GCA_028683855.1 Desulfuromonadaceae bacterium | reverse complement strand
ACCGGTCAATTCCTCGACAAAAACGTTGGTAGCGGCAAAATCGTGACCGTAAGCGGCAGCGTGCTTAGCGGTCTTGACTCCGGCAACTACAACCTGATCGAACAGAGCGGCCTCACCGCCGACATAAATAAAGCCGACCTAACCGTAAGCGGCTTAATCGCCGAGAACAAAACGTACGACAGCAGCACGAGCGCCACCCTTAGCGGCAGCGGCATGATCAGCCCGATAGGTAGTGACGACGTCACCCTAAGCGGCACGACCACCGGTCAATTCCTCGACAAAAACGTTGGTAGCGGCAAAATCGTGACCGTAAGCGGCAGCGTGCTTAGCGGTCTTGACTCCGGCAACTACAACCTGATCGAACAGAGCGGCCTCACCGCCGACATAAGCAGAAAGGAGCTTGCAATAACGGCTGCTGGAGTCGATAAAATATACGATGGAACCACCCAGGCGACTGTTATACTTACGGATGATCGTGTTAGCGGAGATGTTCTGGATATTAACGGAGTTGCCGGTTTCATGGACAAAAATGTCGGAGAGAATAAGACTGTTAATGTTATGGGGATAACGCTCTCCGGGTCTGATGCTCAGAATTACAGTTTCAGTACAGATGCCAAAACTACGGCTGATATTGCCGTACGCCCTATATCGACATGGAGTGGTATGGGGGGGGATTCCCGTTGGAGCAATCCGGATAACTGGGATGCTCTTCCTGATTACGAGAACGTACTGGCTGTTTCTATTCCTGCCGCGGTCGGTGGGCATATTACCTTTGATTCCGGCAGTACAACTTTGAACAGCCTTGATGTTCAGCAGGATTTTGTTATGGAAAATGGTAGTCTCAATATTATTGAAGCCCTAAAAATGTCGGATCTTCAACAGACGGGTGGTTCTATAACCGGTTCCGGTACGGTTGATGTTACGAACAGTTTTAATCAGCTCGGTGGGAGCATTGATATAGCGGGTACTGCAACGCTTACCCAGTTGGTAGGCGACATGAATATTGCGAGCCTTAAAGCTCCGGTGGTTGTTCTGACTGCTGAAACTGGAAGAATAACCCAGACCGGTTCTATTGTTACGTCTGATTTAACAACTCATTCGGCAACCGGTACCATTCTTAATAGTGCGAATAAAATAGCCAAGTATACTGCGGATAACAGCTTGAACGGCGATATAGTTCTGATAAACAAATATTCAACGTTTACAGTAGCATCTATTACAAACAGTGGTAGTGCCGGTTCTATCAGGCTTGATAATTATGGTGCAACAAATATGAGCGGAAATGTAGAGTCAAAGAGTGGTTATGTTACTGTTACTGCACACAGTCCACTCACGGTATACAACGATGTGACTGCTTACGGTGACGTTACTCTTGTTGCGGGTTCAAGCGGTTCATTGCAGGACAATCTGCTGATAAAAGGTAATGTAAGCTCAATAAACAGCAATGTTATTCTTAAAGCCGGAAATGCTGTTGAAGTAACCGGTAAATTGTCAGCACCTAACGGGAAAATCAGCATTACTGATAATCTGAACGGAGGTTCATTTCTACCGGAATTCACTACGCAGAGTGTGGCTCAAATCCCTATAGTAAACGAAGCAATAAATAGTTTTGTTGCGATTATGAATGAAGATGCTGTGGGTAATCCTGATGAAGAAGATGAACTCATAACTGATGAAACAGAAGAGACAAATGAGGGGGAAATTTATGGCACTAAATTCCAATCGCTTCCAAGTTGCAATAATTAATATAATTGTACTGTTGTTTTTTGTGTCAACTACCTTTGCGGCATCAGGTGGGGTAGGGACTGTAACTCATCTGAGCGGACCTCTTTTCGGCAAAAAGGGTGATGGCGCGCAGCGTGTTTTATCAATAAATTCTGCAGTTGAACAGGGGGATACTCTGGTTGCTGAAAAGCGTACATACGGTCGAGTTAAGTTTACAGATGGCGGAGAGGTTACTCTTCGTCCCGGCACTGTTTTTGTTGTTGAAAGTTATGTATTTAATAAAGATAAACCTGCTGATGATAAGGCGGTATTCTCGTTGCTGAAGGGTAGTTTAAGGGCTGTTACGGGGCAGGTCAGCAAGCGTGGAAACGTGAATGCGTACAAGATGAAAGCTCCTACTGCAACTATTGGAGTTCGTGGTACTTCTTATGATATGAAAATATGTGATGGAAACTGTCCCGGTCTGTCAGATGGTATTTATTTCTATGTTACAGATGGAGCAATAGAGGTTTCTAACGGAGCCGGTTCGGTAGAGTTTGGGGCGGGTACTTATGGTTATGTGATGAACGACTCAACTTTACCGGTGCTATTGCCATTTGAACCGAGTCTTGGTCTCGATATTGCGCCGTTGGAGAGTAGTTCGTGTGGTGTAAGATAAATGCCGGTTTAAAGAGATAACTTGTAAAAATGCCCTTCGTTGTGAGGAATGAAGGGCATTTTCGTAGCCGATGTAATTTTGTATGACAAAGTATTTCGGAGGACTTTTATGGATTTAACGACACCGACATTCGGGTTGGCTAAGCAGATGGTATATGTAACAGGTCTTCCAAGAGCAGGCTCTACACTGCTATGCCAGTTACTGGGAGTTCATTCGCAGATATACAGTATTGTTCATAGTTCTCCATTGGCAAATCTTCTTGAACAGCTCCGACATGGCATTAGCGATAGCCCCTTTCAACTTGCACAGTTGGACGTTGACTTTGATCTGGCATACGGGCGTATCGTCAATGCGTTTCGTGGTTTTATAAATGGTTGGGTTCAGGAGACCGATCTTCCGGTGGTTGTCGATAAAAACCGGAGTTGGCTCGGCATGGTACAGACTGTACAGCAGTTGGATCCCGGTTTTCGTATGCTTGTCTGTGTTCGTGATCCGATACAGATTCTCGGCTCTATAGAAGCACAACACCAGAAAACACTGCTATTGGATTTCCCTGATCACATGGCGCCTAATTCTGCGTGGTTTAGAGGGGATGCACTTTTCAGTAATAGTGGTGTGGTTGGTGGTCCACTCCGCGCGATTGAAAATTTTCAGGATATTACTGATAGTTGCGGCATAAAAGAGCGCGTTTTCTTTGTTGTTTTTGAGAGATTGGTAAGTAATCCTGTTGAGGAGATGTCCAGAATTTTCAAGTGGCTTGGGATGCCTGATTGTTATATAGATCCGTGTAACCTGCCTGTAAAACCACATGAGAGTGACAGTTACTACCGTTATAAATACAGGCATGAAACCCGCTCTAAAATCATACTTCCTTCACATCACAGGATTTCACCGAGAATACAGAGAGAGGTATTCTATAAATACCGTTGGTTTTATGACAGTCTATATCCAGAGGCTTATCCAGATCTGCGGAATGGTAATGGTGTAGGTGCAGGGTATGGCATGGGTACACCTGCCGGGGAACCGTCTCCTCCGGTTGCAACGCCTTAGTGCAGTTGATACGGGGGTTCAAGCTACTTATTTGGATCTGATTGGTTCTCCTCTCCCTCCATGTCTCGAAGATACGGTAATCATGGAGCGTCTGGTCGCACGTCATTCTTTGTCCTGTAGAGCCTGATCAGTCGCCTGGAGCAAGATCAGCATTAATTGTTGTACTCAACGTCTGTCTGATTACATAATCCTCAAGAGGTGGCAATTGAATAAAGATGGTATACTCGTCCGTGTTTTAGGTGATTATGGTCCGTTTTCATCAATGGGGAAAAGCATTGGATACCAGGTAAGTATCGGTGGCAGCACTTTTTTAGTTGATTGCGGCTCTCCGCTGTTTCAGCAGATTGGCGGTCATGGACTCAAGGCTGTCAAGGGGCTGATTATTACTCATTGCCATGATGATCACAAAAGATGGTTTACTGATCTATCTCTATTTAATCTATATACCCCTGATATGCAGCATAAGCTTCCGGTTTTTACCTCAGAAATCATAAACGATGGTTTGCAAATCTCGTCAGGCCCCTCTCTTAATAACAGTCTAAGTGGTGATTCAAGCTCTGTAGTAGACCTCTCTTACAATGATTATATAGATTTTCACAACCTTGGACCCCGTCCAAAATTCAGGATTGTGAGCGAAAGTGGTTGCGTTGGAGATTCACGCCTCTTTGTGGTCGATGAAATGGGTATAAAAGTTGGCCCAGAAAGAGCGAAGATTGTTGTCAGTTGCAAAAACGGTGCGGCTAGATTGCTTTTTAAAGATCCGGATTGTGCTGAATGGATTGAACCGGAACTTTTTTACCCGTTTTCATCAGCAACCTTTTACGAAGATAACCGCAACATATACAGTGATCCAGCCGGCTATACTATAGAGGCAATTAATGCGTCTGTGTGGCATGGGATTCCGAGCATAGGACTCCGCTTCAAAACTGAAAATGAGTCGCTGGTTTTCAGTGGTGACACTTGCAATGATCTGGAACTGTGGCAAAAACTACACTCTGAGAAAAGAGCGCAGCGCATGAATTTTTCAAAGGCGGAGTTCGATGAACTGTCTGTAATCTATGGAGATATAAATGACTATATCGAGCGGGTATGGAGCAGGGAACGCTATCTTGATGCTATATCCGCTTTTGACAATGCAGTTGTAATCCACGATATAGCTATTGGGAAAAGCGTGGTCCACACGGATTACAGGCGTCTTCGGCATACAAAGTTGAAAAAAGAACAGACTATATTAACTCATAGCCCTGACAAAATTACGTCTGAGTGGGCTCTCAGTAAAGCGGAAAAAACTTTTCTGATAAAGGGTGAAACCTTTTGCGAAGTGGTTGATGACAATCTGTTTGCTATGAATGCGGCTATATATCATAAACATGAGGGGAGATATTATGTAGGCTATCGAAATCCAAACGGAAATACGATAGTTTATGACAATGACGGTACTCTGAACCTCGGCGGAGAATGGGACAGAAATAAAGGGTGTGAGTTGTTCAGGGTAGACCTGTATGAGGATGTTTCCGGGCGGTATCTGCCAATAATTGCTAAAGGTGAGGGGACGCGCTACGCGCAACGCCCCGACGGAAGGGTTGAGAGGGTTACCTATTCTGAAAACGGTTCGTCAGGGGTGGTGGTGGATGATCTCCGGCTGTTGTTGGCTGAACATTAGATTGCCTCCAGTACCTGACTTAAAGCATGATCAATCTTTGAAACGTCCACAACGGTATTGAAGCAAGGGCCAAATGGACGCTCGTTCAGTATCCCTATAACCGGCAATGGATAGCAATCTTTTATTCCTGAAGTTAGATCCCGCTCGCAGGCGACAGCCAGAACAAGCTTCGGTTTCTTTTCCACTATTACTTTCCGTGCAAGAGTTCCGCCTGTGGCGACTGAAATATCAACAGAATATTTGCTACCTACATCTACAAGACCCTTTATGCTGCAGCGCCCGCACTGCAGGCATTTATGCACATCTCCAGTAACCTTTATTTCACAATCGGACAGTTGAATGCAGTGAGGCAAGAGAACCAATATCCTGTCCGGCTTAACAGTCATGCGCTGAGACATCACCAGACTATTGTTCATAGCTATAAACGATTGACGAATACGATCCTTATCAAGTCCTATTATTCGGCCTACCAGTTCTATTACCGGCAGCAAAAACTTGATAACGACCAACCGCATAAAACGTGTTAGAAAAATGTCTTTGCCAAGAGCGGTTGTAAGTACAAGCAGGCCTGTTCCCAATATAGCAATACCTGAGAGGACAACCATTATAATCCCTACAATGCGGGGTAGATCGGGATGGATGTTAGCCAGACCACGATTAGGAATCCACCATGCCAAAAAAATAATTGCCACTACGATAAGGCAGGTAAAGCCCATTAGGGTGACAAAGAGTCTTTTACGTGGCGGTATGTTCGCTGGCTGTTGAGTAGTTGACACTATTCCTTTTCCTCAGATTCTGAAGCCCCGAGCATGGCACCGACCTGAACCTGATATCCTGACAGGAAACTGGCGCAATCAAGTCTTTTTTTGCCGGCAAGCTGCACCTCAAGAAGAAAAAGGCTTCCTGACTGACAGGCTATTTCAAAAAATCCTTTTGAAGCCTGCAACACAGTTCCAGGTTTTCCTGTTCCTTCACCAATAAGGGTGCGATAAATTTTCAGGGTCTGCCCATCTATGGTGGAGCAGGCGACTGGCCATACGGCTAAGCCGCGAACCAGATTATGAATAGTACGGGCATCGTTATTCCAGTTTATGATCCCATCATCTTTTTTAAGCATGGGGGCATAACAACTTTCGTCATTATTCTGTTTCTCCGGTGCTAGGTTTCCAATAACAAGCAGATCCAGAGTTCTGGCAAGAAGGTCGGCACCCATTATTGACATACGGTCATGTAGTGATGCTATGTCTTCGTTTTCGTTCAACTCAGTTTTTTCACTTAACAGCATATCGCCAGTGTCGAGGCCGACATCCATCATCATTGTTGTAACCCCTGTTTCATGCTCACCGTTTATTATGCACCAGTTTAATGGCGCAGCACCCCGGTATTTTGGGAGCAGAGAAGCGTGGACATTGACGCATCCATATTTCGGAATATCCAGCAGTGCTTTCGGAAGTATCTGTCCAAAAGCTACGACTACGATAATGCCGGGCTGCATGGCGCTTAGCAGTTCAATAAATGCAGGGTCGCGAACCTTGAGAGGCTGATATGTGGGGATTGTATGTTTTTCGGCTAATTCTTTAACGGGGGGGGGCATCAGCTTTTGTCCGCGCCCTTTTGGGCGATCGGGCTGAGTGATAACAGCAATAATTTCTTCACCGCGATCGATAAGTTTCTGCAGAGTAGGACAAGCAAAATCCGGGGTTCCCATGAAAATAATCCGTAGAGGTTTCATCGTTTTTCCTCTGAGGCTTTACGGGCTTTACGTTTGAATAATTCTCGTTTCAGTGGAGAAAGGTGATCGACAAACAGTATTCCGTCAAGGTGGTCTATCTCATGTTGGAATGCAACAGCCAGAAGATCCTCTGCCTCCCAGGTTCGCTCAACCCCGTCACGATCAAGCCCTTTTACAACTACTCTGGCGTGGCGTTTCACGTTGGCGGCATAATCAAGTACAGAGAGGCAACCCTCTTCTTCAAAGGTTTCACCTTCTGAATGCACAATGACCGGGTTTATCGCGACTATAAGATCGGGCGGCTCATTCTTACCGGAAACATCAATTAAGATAACACGCTGGTGAACACCTATTTGTACAGCTGCCAGCCCGATACCGGGAGCAGCGTACATAGTTTCAGCCATATCCTGAATCAGCTCTCTTGTTGAGTCAGTAATTATGTTGACCGGCAATGATTTTTTTTTTAGTGCAGGGTTCGGATAGGTGAGGATAGTGCGAATCATTCTGAATCCTTTGTTGAAGATATAAAGTCACCATGATACTATCGAATAGTTATAAAATCAATTTGCATCTTTGTTTTGTAAGCTGGGGTGTTGCAATGACCGATCCGCTTAATGGTGTTAGCAGTACAGAAGGGCCGTCGGCTGGTGGGCGCTATAGTGGCGGTAAATTTTCCGAAGATCATAAAAAGAAAAAGGCTGTTCAGTATCAGGCTGATCTTGTAGAAATATCAAAAGTGGCGCGCAGTCGCTCGGCTGGCAGGAAAAAGAAAAGTCTTCTTGAATATCTTAAAGAGCTTTTTAGTTAGTCTCATTACGCTGAAAAAAATGAAGAAATGCCATAGTCCGTATGAGTTCAGCCGAAAAAGCTTTTGTCCTTTTCGTACGCTTCGGCAAACCTCTCCATAAGTGCTTCCATACGCTCATCATTAAGATTCAACCGCTCAGCAGGTATAGTTTTCATGAGATCAAGTTGTTCTTCAGGTTCACGGACTCCTATTCCCGCTTTATGGCAGAACATATTAGCCAACCCTACCACGCACGTCAGGTTAATCTGATAAGAGTCTTCTTCATCGACAAAAGCAAAAGTATGGTGGTTAAGTACAGCCTGCATCAACATATCAGGAAAGTTCCATTTTTTAATAACCAGACCGCCAACTTCAGAATGAGTGTATGAGTATACTTGGCGCTCGGCTTCGGCAAAACTGATGGCATCGTTATAGCATCTCATCATTGCATCCTGAAACTGACTGCTGTTCATGGTATTCATGATGATTTTGCCGATGTCGTGAAATAGTCCACCTAAGAAAGCCTCTTCTTCACTTACGAGTCTGGTCTCCTTGGCAATGATTCTTGCCGCCAAGCCAGCGCCAAAAGAGTGCTCCCATAGCATTTTCTCGGTTAAACCATAAGGTTGATAGACCTGTTTTACTGATGCGGCGACTACGAGGCTTTTTAAAGTCGCAAAGCCAAGAACCACTATAGCATGGGAGAGAGTCTGAATCTGACGCTGGCAGCCGTAAAAAGATGAGTTTGAAATTTTTAGAACCCGTGCTGCAACAGCGGGGTCAGATGCGACGACTTTTGCTAATTCTTCAGCGGTTGCGCTTTCACATTCGATAAGCTGCATGACCTTTGTAGCGACAACCGGGATGGTTGGTAAGTCGCTGGCGGTCATAATCATTAATTCCAGTTCTCTGTTCATCGCAATTCTATACTCCCGGCAGAATCTGCCGCAATGAAGATTTTATATGCTGATTTCCAAAATGTTGGATGTATAAGCGGTGCCTATTATCTACAAACGCGGGTAATTAATCAAGCATTTAGCCTAATAATTCCCTAAATAGTTGAGATAGTGTGAAGTAGTGTGTATAATCCCGCAGCACTAACGTACAGTAAATAAAGGAAGCTCCTTTTATGAAAATAATTCAAACATATATGTTGCTGCTTATTGCGGCACTCCTTTTGACTGGATTTACTTGGGGGTTTAATGCTGATCCATGTAAAACCGCACTTGAATCAGCCGAGAATCTACATACTATTAAGGATGCAACCGAGATGCGTCAGGCGGAAGCCAGGATGATTTCGCAGTGTTCGGATGGTGCTGCTGCCCATTTTGTCACCGCACTTCAACAGGAACGGGCAGGCAATTTTGATGCTGCAATCGAAGAGTACAAACGTGTTCTTAATTTAGCTCCTGGATTTGCGCGCGCAGATGGCAATCTTGGTATTCTCTATGCTCGTAAAGGGATGGACGATGAGGCATCGGTTGAGTTGTCTCGAGGGCTTTCCGCAATTTCAGATCCTTACTATCACAAAGCACTTGCAAAGATTCTGGCGGCACAAAAAGTTTATTCACTTGCTGCCTATCATTATAATCAGGCTTCACTTGAGTTGAAGGATGATACTTCAATCTTTATAGCACTTGCTGAGATATATACTGCTTCTGATAAGAGGGATAAGGCGCTGGAGGAGTATGGCAGGGCATTGACGGCTGATCCTTCTTCGGTAAAAGCGCATATCGGAATTGCATCTATAAATCAGCAGGATGGAGATTTGGATAAGGCTCTTGAACAGCTAAAGAAAGGCGAATTATCTGCTCCGCAGAATAAAGATATTCACTTGATGATGGCTGATGTTTACGAGAAAAAAGGTGATAGTAAACTTGCGGATTATCATGCTCTTCTTGGTGGCAGAGGCAAGTTGCCTGCTAATCCTCCTGAAGAAGTTGTCAGTTCTAACGCGACCGGAGTTGATAAGGAGGTAGAAGATCTTAAGGCTGCTATCAAGGAACGCCCTGAAGAGACAGCTCTTTATGAAAAGCTTGGTCATATATACCTTGAAGCGGGTAAGGATTCGGAGGCTATTGATCTGTATCGCGAAGCCTCATACCGTAAAAGTACGAATAGCGATGTTTATCTCCATTTAGGTGTATTGCTGGAGAAAAAAGGTCAGACTGATGAGGCAGTAGTTGCCTATAAGCGGGCGCTGACGGTAGATCGTGACAGTGCTGAATCCCATTTGCGTCTTGCCGATATACGCTTTTCCCGGGGGCTGTTTCAGGAAGCAGTGGAACACTATTCAGAGTTCTTGAGGTTGCGTCCCGCCAGTCCTGACATACATCTGAAGCTTGCAAGAATATTTGCCAAGAGCAAGGAGACAGCGAAAACAATCTCCTCATATAAGGCGGTTCTCTCCTACAGTCCTGACGATGCGGATGCCAATCGTGAAATAGCCGCTATTTATGCTCAAACAGGAGACACAGAAAAGGCAGTTGTACATTACAATAAGGCTCTTGCCGTTGATAAGAGCAATAACGAAGCGCGAATAGCTCTGATATCAATCTATGTTAAAAATAAACAGTACGATGAAATCACAGCACTGCTCAAAGAGGCTGTTGAACTGACTCCAGATGATCCGATAAATCATTATAAACTCGGGCTGATATATGATTTTAAAAAAGAGTATGAAAATGCAGTTGAAGAGTACAAAAAAGCTATCGAACTGAAACCAGATAACGCCAGGGCGCTCAATGCACTGGGACGCCTTTATATGAAAACCGGCAGGTTGAGTGAAGCTAAGGAAACTCTTGAAGCGGCAAAAAAAGCAGATCCAACCATGGAAGAAACATCGATTCTGCTTAATAACATTCGTGACGAATTTAACCCTGAACCGCGAAAAATAATAAAACGAAAATCAACCAAACATAAAAAAGTTAAAAAAAGCAAGCGTACCAAGAAGAGCAAGGCTAAATCAAAAAAGAGTGATGTAAAAAAGAAGCCTGCTGTTAAGAAAAAGCCGTCTTGATTTAGTTGCTTTTAAAAAAACAGTATGTTCGTCTGAGTTGTAAGTTATTTTTCTTTGTCTTTTATGAATTTAATATTTTTCTGCGTCTCCATCCTGTTTATCAGGAGTCTGTATAATCGCTTTTATTGACTGGAAATATCATGACCGACTCTAGCGGTACAGATTCATATTTTCCACACGGCATCCAGATATCATATCACCACTGGCGGACTCTTGAGCTGGAGACGCTGTCCCGCAACATCAGAGCACACAAAATACCGCAGATTCAATTTTTTCGACAACTGTCATTCAAACTGAATAATTCCAGATCACCCACCTCTCCGGTTGTTCATGCAGCTGAACTGAATCTATTTGCCTCCCTTCAGAAAACATTGCGTTATCTGATAATTCAAGTTGCGGAGGGGGGTGACCGCTCACTTCTTATAAACGCTCTGGAAAGTGGAGGGTATGACTTACAGGGTGAAAATTTTAAAAAAACGGCTCAGCGCTTTGTAGAGTTGTTTCCACCCAAAGAAGTTTTACTTGAAAATGTCGAGTCCAATAGCTGGTTTGCAGAGAGTCTTAATAATACTTATCGCGTCAATCAAATACTATGCGAGATTCTGCTCTTGCGCTTGGCATCTTTGAATCCTGCAATAGAGAGCTTTCGTGAGTTGCTTGATGATAGTGCTCTCGCGTTATCGTCTGACTACTCGGAGATTCTGGATGTAATGGATGAATCTCTTAAAAAAGAGCCGGTCATAGCTCAAAAAGGGGTGACTCTGTTTGAGGCACTTATATCTGTAATAAAAGCATCGCCAGACTCTTTGTCCGGCCAGATTAAGTATCTGCGCTCCGTGTGGCATGATGTCCTGCCGGTCGAATTGCTGCTAGATGTTGAAATGTCTCTTGATATACTTAGCGAAGAACAGTATGAGCGTGGTGGGGAGCCTGGTCCGGCTCCAGTACTTGAATTCGGATTCGCCGAAGATCAACTGCCTGGTAACTCATCATCTGCTGGAAATCCTGTTTTTCAAGGTTTTGATTATCCGGCTTATGAAGCTTTTTCATCAGATGCGGACTGGATGTCTAATGTTGTTCTTATGGCGAAGATGGTTTACGTGTGGCTTGATCAACTGACTCGGTCTCATGGTTATGAAATAGCCAGGCTTGATCAGGTACCGGACAGCGAGCTTGACAAACTTGCCCTGCGAGGATTCACCGGTCTATGGCTTATCGGCCTTTGGGAGCGTTCTCCTGCGTCACAACATATAAAACAGATATGCGGTAATCCGGAAGCTATTGCTTCAGCCTATTCGCTGTACGACTACGAAGTGGCGGCTGATCTTGGTGGATGGGAAGCTCTGGCAGATCTGCGTGATCGCGCTAAAAAACGTGGCATAAGGCTTGCCAGTGATATGGTTCCAAATCATACAGGTATTTATTCGCGCTGGGTAATACAGCACCCCGATTGGTTTGTTCAGACGGACTACTCGCCATTTCCAGGTTATAAATTTACCGGCGAAGATCTGTCAGGTGACAGTAATGTATCTCTTCAGCTTGAGGATGGTTACTGGAACAAGAGTGATGCCGCAGTGGTCTTTAAGCATTACGATAAAAACAGCGGTCGGACGCGTTACATATATCATGGTAACGACGGTACCAGCATTCCATGGAATGATACTGCACAGCTCAATTACCTTGTCCCTGAATTGCGCGAATCAGTTATCCAAACTATTCTGCACGTGGCACGCAATTTCCCAATAATTCGTTTCGATGCAGCAATGACACTTGCCAAGAAGCATTATCAGCGACTCTGGTTTCCACTGCTCGGTCATGGCGGCGGGATTCCGTCAAGAGCTGAACATGGTATGAGCAAAGATGATTTCGATACTCTGTTTCCGCTTGAATTCTGGCGTGAAGTGGTTGACCGCGTAGCCGCTGAAGTACCGGGGACGCTTTTACTGGCTGAGGCGTTCTGGATGATGGAGGGGTATTTTGTCAGAACTCTAGGCATGCACAGAGTCTATAATAGTGCTTTTATGAATATGCTTATGACGGAGGAGAATGCCAAATATCGTAAAACCATAAAAAATGTACTCGAATTTAATCATGAAATCCTCAAACGGTTCGTAAACTTTATGAATAATCCTGATGAAAAAACTGCGGTTGCACAGTTTGGTTCGCAGGGTAAATATTTTGGAGCTTCAGTTCTGTTGTCTACTATGCCAGGGTTGCCAATGTTTGGTCATGGCCAGATTGAAGGATTTCATGAGAAATACGGTATGGAGTATAAACGTGCATATTGGGATGAACAAGTCGACGAGGGGCTGGTTCGCGGTCACGAAATGTGGATTTTTCCGCTGCTCCGCAAACGTTGGCTTTTTTCAGGTTCCGAAAACTTTATGCTTTATGATTTCCTTGCCGGTGAAAATATAGATGAAAATGTTTTTGCTTACTCCAATCGTGTTGATAAAAACAGGGCGCTTATTCTGTTTCACAATAATCATTCAAAAACTTCAGGCTGGATCAAGGAGTCGGTGCTTTTTCTGGCTGCCGGTGAGGTCGAGGGGGGGCGGCTTGAGCGAAAACTATTGGCGGATGCGCTGTTGGCAGGCAGTGGTGACGATTGTTACCTGGTTTTCAGGGATCAGACTGGAGGATTGGAATATATCAGATCCGTTACTGAACTTCGCGAAAAGGGTTTGTACGTTGAACTCAAAGAGTATCAGTTTAATGTATTCATGGATTTCAGGGAGATATGTGACGATAAACATCAGACATGGAAACAGTTGTACCATCATCTTAAAGGGGCAGGTGTAGAATCGCTTGAAGAAGAACGGAAGCAGCTCATGTTTAAGGAGTTGAATGAATCGTTCTATTTGCTTTTTGAACTGTTCGTTAAATATAGGGGGCTGGATTGTGAAGCTTTAATTGGTGCGGAGCTTTTGTCGGCTATCGAGACCTTTTTGAAACATGGTTCAGGCGTTAATCCAGATAGTAAAGTTTGTAAAAATAAAAATCTGATTCCAGATAGTTTTGAATTTTTTTACGAATTGATGGGGCACAAAACAACAGTAAAAGATGCAAAATCATTTCAGATAAGACTTAAAACAGTATTCTCAGACCTCTTCTCAGATTGCGTGTTATTAGCCTTTCTCGTGTTGAGAGAAATATCTGTTGATCCGGTCGAATCTGGTTTGGATTATACTCTTCGCAAGTTTATCTCTGGGGGTAATCTCTCAGGCAATTCTGCTCATGCAACATCCCTCCTTTCAGCATTGTTGGAATGGTGGCGTTCCAGCGACGGTACGGTAACAGAAAGTTCACAGAAGCAGATGCAGAGACTTTTTGAGCTCGAAGCCTGTAAGAGTTTCTTGTTGAATCATGAGAGCGGAGGGGTTGAATGGTTTAACAAGGAGCGTTTTGTTGAACTCTATCAATGGATAACGCTACTGAATCTTCTGAATGAACGTACAATCTCATCTTCTTCAAGGTTCATATCTTTGAAAATGGGAGAAGCGGAGAGAGATATAATTTCAGGTTTGGATATGGCTCAGGTGATAGGTTACAGGAGCAGACTGTTTGTGCCTCAAACGCAGAAACGTAAAGCGGCTCGAACTTTAAACGGAAAAAACAGAGCAGTAACTATCCAAAAACAATCAGAAAAGAAGAGAGGCTGACAGATAATTGTCAACCTCTCTTCTTACTTGCTAAGCTGAATAATTTAATCGGAAAACGGGTTTCTTATCGTGATTGTCTGGTCGCGTCGAGGGCCGACAGAGACCAGAACTATGGGGCAGCCAGCCAGCTCTTCCAGACGTCGAACGTAGGACTTTGCGTTTGCTGGTAACTCTTCAAAGGTTCGGACAGAAGTAATGTCCTGTTTCCACCCGGGAAGCTCTTCATAAATTGGTTCGCATCGCTCAAACAGTTCCAGTTGAGCCGGCAGGGTCTCAAGCTTTTTACCATGACAGGTGTAACCTGTGCATACCTTTATTGTGTCGAATTCTGACAACACATCAAGCTTTGTCAGTGCAATGCCGGTAAGCCCGTTAACTCTGACCGCATAACGTATTACCATTGTATCAAACCAGCCGCACCGTCTCGGGCGACCTGTGGTAGCTCCAAACTCTCCACCAATCCTGCGTAACTCCTCACCAAAAAAATCATCAAGCTCAGTAGGGAAGGGACCGCTGCCAACCCGTGTGACATAAGCTTTCGATATTCCAATGATTTCGTTGATTGCCCTGGGGCTTACACCAGAGCCTGTGGCTGCTCCGCCGGAACAGGTTGATGACGATGTCACAAAAGGATATGTGCCATGATCAATGTCAAGCAGAGTCCCCTGTGCACCTTCAAATAGAGCTTTTTTGCCATTTGAAAGGTCGTTGTTCAGTATGAGAGATGTATCGGCAACGTAGCGTCGGAGAATATCAGCATAACCCTGATATTCTGAATATATTTCATCATAGCTGCATGGAGCTTCTCCAAGAAACTTTTCAAGCAGAAAATTTTTCTCAATTAAAAACTCTTTTAGTTTTCTGGAAAAAGTATCGGCATCTATCAGATCCATCAGACGAATTCCGCGCCGACCAATTTTGTCTTCATAACATGGGCCGATGCCGCGACCGGTAGTGCCTATTTTCTTGTCTCCGCTTTTTGCCTCACGTGCGATATCAATTCGTTTGTGGTAAGGCATGATAATGTGCATAGACTCGGAAAGGAGCAGGCATTCATCATCTTTAATTCGTCCGGTCTCTTTGAGTTTGGTTATCTCCTTAATAAATACCTCAGGGTCAAGAACAACTCCATTACCGATAATACAACGCTTCCCCTCATGAAGGATGCCGGAAGGAATAAGGTGAAGAACAACCTTTTCATTTCCAACCACCAGAGTATGCCCGGCATTGTTTCCACCCTGATATCTTACGACATCATCTGCATACTCAGTATAAATATCAACTACTTTCCCTTTGCCTTCATCGCCCCACTGGGCTCCAACCACCACTACATTTGCCATGTTCAGTTTTCTCCCTGGCTTTTTTCGATATATTCCATTAGTCCCGGTTTTGCTATGATGCTTTTATCTAACATTATGCTGCGTCCATCAAAAGTACGAACAGCGGTAAACCTATGTTGGTCATCACCAATCATAAGTATACAGCGGATATTCATTTTTTTTGCATATTCCAGCGATTTGTCATAATCGCGGCGAATTATGTCACGGGCGGTCGTGTATCCCATTAAACGGAGTTGCCTGGCAATCTGCAGAACATTACGTTTGTCATCGCTTGTGTTGAAGAGGAGGAAGTCGGTTTTTGTGCAGCCGTGCAATTCAGGTTTACGCTCTACTGTCTGCAGCAGGTTTATAAGGTTAAATGTAAAGCCTGTTGCTGGTGCATGGAAACCGTAACGACCGGTCAGATTGTCATATCTGCCACCGGAACATACCGGTTCTCCAAAGCCGCTGACAAAACCCTCAAATGTAATTCCTGAATGATAATCAAGACCTCTGGTTTCTCCAAGATCGAGAGAAATAAAGTCAACAACACCATGAATATCAAGTATTTTAAATACTTGTTGCAGATTATCAAGTGCGGTAAGCGAGTGTGAGTTAGAAGCAATATTACCTGCAGCCTCCAGAACTTCTCTCCCTCCGAAGAGACGGGGTAATGCGCTTATTTCACGTGTAGAAATATCTGAAACCGGATGTTCTTTAAGAAGCGACATCACAGCGGAGCTGTCCTTGTGAGATATAGCCTGACGCAGTTTCTGCAGAGGTTTACCGCTTAAGCCTGAAGCTTTGAAAATACCATGGCAGAACTCAACCTGCCCGAGATCTATGGTGAAATTGTCAACTCCAAGAGCCTGCATAGCCTCAATTGCCATAACAATCATTTCTGCGTCGGCTTCAGGCGAATCGAGTCCGATAAGTTCAACGCCTGTCTGAAATATTTCCCGACTTCGGCCTGCCTGAATTTCAGTCTGTCTCAACACTCTCTCGCTGTAGCTGATTCTATGAGGCAGAGCAAGTCCGGACATACGCGTTGCAGCGATCCGGGCTATCTGGGGAGTTATATCGGGGGGAAGTGCAAGTAATCTTCCCGATTGTCGATCATCAAATCTATAAGTTTTACCTTTAAGCTCATCCCCCATGCCAATGGCAAGCACATCTTCATACTCAAGTTTTGGGGTGATAATTCTTCGGAAGCCCCACAATTCAAATACTTTCAACAGACCTTTTTCAATAGATCCAATTTTTGCGGCAGTTTCCGGCAGATAATCACTTATGCCTCGAGGAAGAGCTATATCAGTTGGTGAATGTGTCATAAATCCTTGATTTCACAAAAATGTTTTAAGTGCTGAAGTATGAGTACAGATTGTGGCAAAATAGTTATGCGATGTCAAAATAAAAGGTTAACGTGTCTTTTTTGCTCCGGCAGGGATGGAAACGGTAGGTAGAGTGTCAGATTCATTAGTTTCGACTTTGTCACCGTTTGTCTGTTCAGGTCTGTTTGTGTTTGAAACAGCTACAGGAGCCGTAACTACTTCGTCCCCGGCTGCTTTAGATTCATTTGACTCTTTCGGGGTGTCAGAGGTTTTATTTTGAGGCGTCTGGTTAGTGCTTCTTTTTTTAGCGGCAGAGTTTGTAATTAGGTAAATCATTTCATCAAATAATCTGCCGTAAATTTCAGGTTCTCTGGTCTCTCTGAAAATAACGTCGCTTTTCTTTTTTTCCAGTGTGCGGCGAATTCCGTCAATAGATTTGAATTTTACTGCTGTTGCTGTTGAAAGGTTAGCCTCTGATTCGCTGAAATCCGGGTACTGAAGATTTACTAAGGGGTAGTATGGTAGTATCCTTCCCCTGAAATTAGGGTATTCCCACAGCAGCTCACCATTTGAGCCAAGTATCTGTGCTGTCATGGTCAGGAAATTATAGTCTGTTTCAAGAGAAGTCATCAGATTACTTGAATAGATTTTAGTTGTTTTAGTAAGTCCGCTTACTACAACGACCATAACTGCATCAAGATTGTTTTTTCTCAGGTATGAAGATATTTCATCGTTTTTCCAGAAATACTTATTGTACTGTACTCCGGCATCATCCCTTTTTTCACGTCTGTAAAAAAGTCTGTTGAAAAGTTCTTTGGATTCATCCTGTTGCAGTGCAACTGAGTAGAAGTTTTCTGTAGCTTTAAGTTTCTTGATAAGAATCGGCTCGTATCTTCTGTTCATATCGTAAACAAGCGGTATAAGAAGATCTTTTTCCGGGTAAACAATGTCTGACTCAGGATCTACGAAAATTGGTACAACTCCAATAACCTTAACTTTTTCTGCAAAATTCTCTGCTGGTATATTGAAATGATTCTGAGCGCATCCAAAGATTGACCAAGATAAAAATAAGAAGCAAAAAACCAGTTTCTTCATGCCTGTCTCCGATTACCTGTTTTATAGATTAGATGGTATAGCAGAAAAGATGGATGTTTTCTACTCAATTTAGGGGTACATTGTCACTGCAGAAAGTATCTGGCATACTCAATTATATTGACAAAACTGCCATATATTTCGTATCGTTCCACAACTAACCTGCTTATCAAGAGTGGTGGAGGGAAAAGGCCCTGTGAAACCACAGCAACCGGTCAATTTGACGCCAGGTGCTAAATCCTGCCGTGAGGCGAAGATGAGAGGCGTGCTGCCAATTAAACAGCCCCTTCTCATCTTTATGTGAAGGGTTTTTTTATGCCAGAAAACTATGTTGTTGAGAAAACCCGCACTTTTGAATCCGGCATCAGACTGGAGAGCGGGCGCTTGTTGGCTCCAATTACGCTGAGTTATGAGACATACGGAAGTCTTAATGCATCTAAAAGTAATGCTATTCTTGTAGAACATGCCTGGACCGGCGATGCACACCTTGCAGGTAAGCACAATGAATACGAAACAAAGCCCGGTTGGTGGGATGCTATAGTTGGACCAGGCTGTCTGCTTGATACCGATCGTTATTTTGTTGTCTGTTCAAATGTAATCGGATCCTGCTTTGGTTCAACCGGACCTGCTTCAATTAATCCCAAAACCGGTAAACGCTATAACCTTTCATTCCCGGTAATTACTATCCGCGATATGGTTCGCGCACAGAAACTGTTAGTAGACTCACTTGGTGTTGATAAACTTTTAACTGTTATGGGTGGTAGTATGGGTGGGATGCAGGCTCTCGAATGGGCAACACAATACCCTGACAGTATAGCTTCTGCCGTTGTTTTAGCCACGACTCCCCGTCCATCTCCGCAAGCCATCTCACTTAATGCCGTCGCAAGGTGGGCTATTTTTAACGATCCTACATGGCGAAAGGGGGAGTATAAACACAATCCAAAGGATGGTTTAGCGCTGGCTCGTGGAATCGGCCATATAACTTTCCTTTCTGATGAATCTATGAATGCCAAATTTGGTCGCAGATTTTCTGCAAAGGATGGCAAATTCGATTTTTTTGGACAGTTTGAGGTGGAGCGTTACCTCAATTATAATGGTTACAATTTTGTTGACCGTTTTGATGCAAATTCTTTTCTTTATCTGGCTAAATCGCTGGACATATATGATGTAGCATGGGGATATGAGTCAATGTCAGAGGCATTCAGCCTTGTTAAAGCACCTATTCAGTTCTATGCTTTCAGCTCAGATTGGCTCTATCCGGCATATCAAACTGAAGAGATGGTAATGTGTCTAAAAACACTAGATAAAGAAGTGGAATATCACCTTCTTACATCTGCCTACGGGCATGACGCTTTTCTGTTGGAACATGAAACATTCACTCCTATGGTGCGGGATTTTCTTGAGCGGGTAAAAAAACTTTGAAAATATTTGAAAAACAAAAGTCTAATTATGATTTGAAAGACAATAATCTTTTTAAAAAACTGCGTCACGGTATTGGCAAAGCTATATCAGACTTTGGTCTTATTAAAAATGGAGACAGAATTGCTGTTGCGGTTTCCGGAGGTAAAGACTCATACACGATGCTTCTTCTGTTGCAGGAGTTGCGTAGAAGGGCTCCGGTGTCGTTTGAGCTGATTGCGGTTAATATTAATTCAGGATACCTTGGTTATCGTGCTGATATTATAGAAGATTTCTTCTGTAAAAATGGATTTTCGTATAAAATGGTGCTGAGTCAGCACTACGATATTATTAAGGAAAAACGCCGCCCTGGTTCATCTTACTGTTCGATCTGTTCTCGACTTAAACGTGGTGCTCTTTATGAAACTGCTCAGGCGCTTGGATGTAATAAGCTTGCTTTGGGGCATCATCAGGATGATTTCATAGAAACGTTACTGTTGAATCAGTTTTTTGTTGGTTCACTAAAATCGATGTCTGCATCTATGCTTGCTGATAATGGAGTGGTTACAGTGATAAGACCGCTTGTTTATCTGGCAGAAGAGGATATAGCCTCTTTTTCAGAGGAGGTTGGTCTGCCTGTAGTCTGTTGTTGTTGTCCAGCGTGTGGAACCGCTGATATGCAGCGTAAGCGAATGAAGAAACTTCTCAATGAACTCCAGGTGGATATTCCACATATTAAAAGCAGTCTCCTTAAAGCTCTGTCAAATGTTCACCCCCGTCATCTCCTTGACCCTACACTCTATCGAAATAGTGCTATTTTGTCTGAAGTACTGCCTGAATCGAAAGTCAAAATTTAGCAGTGAAAATTGAGAATCCAGAGAAAATAATAGAGTGGCTGAAGTCCCGTCCGACGCTTAAGGATATTGACCATCAATATCCGGAGCTTGTCGAGGATGTCAGGAGCGACATCGCTGAAATAATTTCGCATAAAACATCGGCTGAACTGGTTTCATATCTTGAGCAGATGAATCAGAAAGAACGTGTATTAAAGAAAGGTTTATACAGCAATAATCGTGGTGAGAAAAATATCGGCAAGTTGGCTGTGCATCTTTTAAGTAGTCGTGTAGCACATTTGGTAATAAAGCAGCATCTGGTTTCGGAGGCATCAGGAGTTAAAAAAGGTAAAATCCGTTTTAACCTGTTTAATGGATTTTTGGCACAAAAGCTGTTTTTTAGAGTTGGACTGGAGCGTAAGCCTGTATCATTGTTCTGGTTTAGAATTATATGGCCACTTGTTTGGCAAAAAAGGCTTCTGATGCCACTTGTACAGCCAGAGGGTATATATTGCTTTTATTCAAGCAAGCTTGTTGATTCACTTGTTGCGCTGATAGGTGAAAAAGATTGCCTTGAGATTGCCTCTGGTGATGGTACTTTAGCCGCTTTTTTGTCTGAAAGGGGGGTAAGTGTAAAAGCTACGGATGATTATAGCTGGAAGCATGAGGTTAATTATCCGAAGTTCGTAACTAAACAGGATGCAGTTGATGCTTTACGGGAGTATCTCCCTGAGGTGGTTATCTGCTCCTGGCCACCGGCTGGCAATGGTTTTGAACGGTATGTATTCAGATCCAGCCATGTTAAGCTGTACATTGTTATTGGCAGTCGTCACCATTTTGGTTCTGGCAACTGGGATGATTATAATCAACAGTCAGCTTTTGATCTTGAGTTGGATGAGAGGTTGAGTTGTCAGGTGTTACCGCCGGAGTTGGATGCAGCGGTTTATATTTTTAAACGAAGATAATATTTAATTTGGAGAGCGTTGCTAACTTTTCGGGTCTTAAAACAATTACGGCTCACCGTGCTCGGCATCTGCTGACAGCATTACCAGGTCTACCCTTCGATTTTTTGCACGACCTTCCGGAGTTGTATTCTCAGCAATTGGTCTGAACTCAGCGTATCCAGTTGCAGAAATCTTGTTGGCATCTACATCAAAATTTTTAAGCAGATATTTTAATCCGTTAGTTGCCCGTGCAGTAGAGAGTTCCCAGTTGGAGGGAAACTGTGAGGTGCTTATTGGGATATTGTCGGTGTGACCTTCAAGTCTAAGCGGGTTGTTATACTGAGTCATTACTTCCGCAATGGTGTTTATCAGGTCGTAAGCTTCAGGTTTTATGGTTGCCTGACCCGAGTCGAAAAAACCGGCTTCTTTAAGGCTGACGATAAGCCCTCGCCTTGTAATCTCAAGAGTTACTTTGCTTTGGGCACCCTGTTTCAGAAGATAGGCTTCAACGGCAGACTTGATTTGTCTAAAATCTCTTTCTTCTGCGCGAGATTTTCTCTGACCGCTTCGTGACTGCCCCATAGGGTTAATTCGTATTTCCGGCTTCAGTGAAGGAATTACAGTTATTGACTGGGAGTCAATAACATTTATTTTAGGAGAAGATGCACCGGCGGTAGCCATGCCGAATGATTCCTGAATGGACTTCATTATCTCTTCTACTTTTTGCTTATCGCTCTGTCCCATTGCATATAACACAACAAAAACGGCAAAAAGCAGGGTGATGAAGTCTGCGTATGAAACAAGCCACCGTTCGTGATTTACATGCTTTTCAGGTTCTTTTTTTAGTGCCATAGGTGGTTTAGTGGCCGCCTACATAAGCCATTAGTTTCTGCTCGATGAAATGAGGATTCTCTCCGTTCTGTATAGCGATAAGGCCTTCCAGAATCATAATGCGTCGCAGCATTTCTTCTTTCATACGTATTTTAAGTTTAGTTCCTATCGGAAGGCATATTATGTTTGCAACCATGAGACCATAGATTGTAGCAACGAATGCGACTGCAATACCACCACCAAGCTTTGATGTATCGGAAAGATTCCCCATAACGTGAATCAGGCCTAAAACTGCACCGATGATGCCTATGGTTGGTGCAAAGCCTCCAGCTGCCTCATAAAACTCGATGGAATGTTTGAAATGATCCTCGTACGCCATGATGTCAGCTTCGAGTGTTTCGCGCAGTTTTTGAGGGTCTATACCGTCTACCACCAGTGATATACCTTTTTTTATGAACGGGTCGCGAGCAGACTGCGCCTCCTGTTCAAGCGAAATCAGTCCATTTCTTCTGGCTTTAGTGGCGTAGTTGATGATGTCTTTAACTACCTGCTCATGGTCAACTTTTGCGGGTAAAAACGCGATTTTCACGTTTTTCAGTGCGCCAATTATAGCTGGCAATGGAAAACAGACAAAAGTTGCGCCGAATGTTCCACCCAAAACAATCATGGCTGCAGTTGGCTGAATAAGCGCAGATATATGAACACCTTCAATCGCCGCACCACCAAAAACTGATGCGAAAGCCATAACCAAGCCTATGATGGTTGCCAAATCCATACTTTAGTAATCCCGACTGTAAAATGGAGTGTGTCGCTGCAAACTCGAAAGAACTTCATCCTGCTCAGTGTTATCAGTCATAAAACAGCTAGAATGGTTGTTGCGAGCCAGATATCTTTTTGCTGAACGACTTGCGGCTCGCCTGGATATTCTGGCACGGAAAGCGACAACTTTACTTACAATTGTAGTTGCGCGGTCGGTAACTATATAGCGATTGCCGTTGAAAAGTGTGATGACTGTGTCCGGTGTTTCTTCAATACAGGTAATATGATCCGGATTAAGGTACATAAGCTGTTTATCCAGACGTTTAACAGCGATCATATATTCCTCACAACTTTAGTTACAAACATTGGTTCTATAAATATCAAAAGTACTATAAGGTCAAGAACTTTTTACCTTTTAAGGTCGCGCCGGATATATCATATAATTGAGTCTATGGCGTTAAAGTCAATATACCGCTCAGCAATTGAGTTTATAAGATTTATTTTCTCCAAGTCTTCAGGCCCTATTTTTGAAACATGCTCACGCAACTGATAGAATATTTCGGAAGAAACTTCCTCAATTCTTATGTATGGAATATTACTGTCGTCAAGAATCCGCTGGGTTATATTAGATACAGGAACATGCCCGGCAATTATAAGACCTGCAAGGCGAGCTCTGTATTCAGGAATGTGATGCAGAGAGGATGCTGTTACCAGTAGTTCATCTCTGGAACTTGTAACAATAAGCAGGGTAGACGGAGCCAGATGGTCAATAACAATCTGTGAGGAGGCGGCTCCTAGCTGAATATTGTGGCATAAGCGACTTTGGTCATTAGAGTCTCCTTTAAGCGGTAGGCTCAGGAGCTTGGAAATATGCTGTAATGTTGGGTCTGCAAGTGTTGGAAGGTAGTCAAAGGCAGTTGTGACCATAATGCCTTTTCCATCAAAAGCCTTATTGAGATATGTGAGTGTATTTGCTCTTTTATTCGCGATAAGCTTGTTTGCCATTATAACTCTGACATCGGCAGATTCACGTTGATACAGCGAAAGGTTGAGCTCAACGGAGTCAATAACATTTCCAATGCCTCCGCCTGTAACCAGAAGAACCGGTGCTTTTAGCTCAGCTGCTATCCTTGCATTATTCATGTTGATAACAGAGCCCACTCCGCTGTGACCAGCCCCTTCAATAATCAGGAAATCGTATTTTTCCTCAAGTTTATGGCAGGCATTAATCATAGCTTTGAGAGGTGCGTCATGCTTGATTTCCCCGTCAAGGAAGCGGCGCGTGGTCTCGGCGGTAAGGGTGACTGGCGACATCAGCTCAACATCCTCCTCAACACCGAAAACTGAGGAAAACATCGCTGCGTCTTTATCAACAATTTTGCCGTTAAACTCGACCCATTTTGGGCCAAGCGGTTTCATAAATCCGACTCGCTCATATTTTTTAAGCGCAAGATGCATCAGCGAGAGGCTGATTGTTGTTTTGCCACAGTGCTGTCCAGTTGCGCCTATAAAAATCTTTCTACACATTGAGCCAAAATCCTCTTTGTCTGATAAGGTTATTGATTAGTTGCAAGTTTTTCAAAAAAATCGTCAAACGCTTCCTCCCCCGAAAGGAAACGTAAAAAACGAATTCCCATACCGCTCTTTTTCACCAGATGGAAAAGATTTGCCGGAACTTTCTTTGCCCACATAACACGAGCCTCTATGACAATTTTTGTACCTTCTGGGAGATCTATTTCAATTAATATTTTTGAGTTAGGGGGGATTATGTTCGGTGTTTTTAGAAACATTCCTGTCATGGAAATGTCTTCTGTAAAGGCAACCCGGACAGCTGAATCAACGCCGAAACGTATAGAAATACGTTTCTTTATGCGCCTGATATCTCTTTTGTCAGCCACGGCTCATTTCCTCATCAATAACTTTGGAAGAACTGGAGAAATTTTTAAATCGTACAATGGCAGAATCGTACGATAATATCAACAGTATAGGATTGCAATTGTAAAAATAATAGGTGGTTAAGGGGTGCTTTATTTGGAAGAGTTTATTTATTACCTGTTGCAATACAAACTCTCTTATGTATAATCAACAAAATAATCATTTTTAAAGGCGTAAGCCTAATTCTACTTGAACAGGAGATTACTATGAAAAAAAGCATTGTAACATTATTGGCTGGCGTAAGTATGGTTGCGCTGCTTTCAGCGGGATGTGCAAATACTGAAGCGGTAAAGCCTGAAGAGGCTATTGTTGCTACAAATCCTGAAGCTAAAGTAGAACCGGCAAAGCCGGTTGATGCTGCAGAACAAGCCCGTCTGGCAGAGCAAGCCCGTCTGGCAGAGGAAGCCCGTCTTGCTGAACAGGCACGTCTTGCAAGAGAAGCTCAGGCAAAGAGAGCGCAGAATGTTGCAAATAGTACTTCTGCCGCAGTTGTAACTGAGCCCGCAGTTGAGAGTGCTCTTGAAACAGCTTATTTTGATTTCGACAAAGCTGACCTTCGTCAGGATGCGCGTGATACATTGTCTAAAAATGCCGAAACAATCATAAAGTCACTTGGCGCTTCTCAAATACAGATAGAGGGACATTGTGATGAACGTGGTTCTGCTGAGTACAATATGGCACTTGGTGAAAGCCGTGCCAAATCTGCTCAGAAATACCTGACAACTTTGGGTGTAAAAGCAGAAAATCTTTCAATTATAAGCTATGGTAAAGAGAAACCTGCAGTTAAAGGAAGCGACGAGAGTGCCTGGGCAAAAAATAGACGTGCCGAGTTTGTTGTTAAATAAATAGAGCTTTTAAGTCATTTCTTATGAACACGCCCGTTGCTCTTGCAATTGGGCGTGTTTTTTGTTTTTTAGCGCTTCGGAGTGCAAGTCTGCTTGACAAACCTTCCCAATTTTGTGATAGTTTCCGCCTTTTTTAAGGTTGGCTACTTCTACCTCTTAACTTGGAGATATAAATATTATGGCTACAAAAGTGAAGAAGATGGATGAATCCGCGACTAAAGTACAAAAGACAGTCGCATTAAAACCAGCCTTGGCAAAGAAAAACGAGCCTAAATTGAAACCGTCAATTAAAGCTTCGCAGAAAACGGAATCATCTTCTAATTCAAAATCTGATAAAGAGATTCCAAAGCTTAATTCAGGCGCAACCTCTCTGTTGAGTGAAACCAAACAGAAAAAAGTAAAAAAAGTGGCTGATGATAAGGTTGAATCTGTTAGCAAAGTTTTAGAGAAAGTTGAAGAACAGGCAGATACTCAGGTTTTGGTTGCAGAAGGTGCTGAAAAAAAATGGCAGGAAATTAAGCATATTCTGGAAAGGTTAAAAGAAGCTACACTGCGTGAAATAAAAAAATCAGTTAAAAACGGAACTGAGGCAATTGCTGCAATTGAACCTGGCGGTGATATTTACGATCAGGCATCTTCTGAGCGTGATAGAGAACTGGGGTTGCTACTCGGTGATCGTGAACGCGAAAAGATTCACAGCATTGATGAGGCGCTTTTACGCATAGATGAAGGTGAATACGGTATCTGCGAAGAGTGTGACGAAGATATCCCGCTTGGAAGATTAAAGGCAATGCCGTTTACTCGTCATTGCGTAAAATGCAAATCTGATCTTGAAAAAATGCAGGCACAGACAAAGAGAGTTGAGGAAGAAAGGGCTTATCGGGAAATTCCACTTGGTGCAGATGACGAAGAGTCCTAACTAAACAGAGCTTTTACCGGATAACTTCTTCAGCACCCTAAGCAGTCTGCCGCTTTTTATCCCCATAGCATTATGTGGACATAACTCTCGACAGCACCAGCAGCGTATACAGCGCGATTTGTCAACCGACAACGCGCTGTTTCTTATTTTTATAGCTACCGGTGGGCACGCATCCCGGCAAATGCCACATAGAATACAAATGCTATGATCAGCTGCAGGATATGATGTAAGATGACTCTTCATTATTCTTGTGACTAAAGGTGGTAATCCGAATTGTACGTCCATGCCTTTTGGCAGTTTGAAACTCATTGCCGGTATATTCTGAATTGATTCCCCGAGCATATTTATCTCTTCTATTACTGCTCCAGAGAGTCCCAGGCTTGCTGCCTCACGCTCAATAGGTAGTAGTGTCCCAGGTATACCTGCCACTCTTGCTGCAATGACGTCAACTGCTACAGCATTTGCACCTGCTATCAGAATGCCACGCTTAATTGGAGTGCCGCTGCTAGGACCGTCACCCTCCATTGCAACAATTGCATCAACAATATTAAGAGCAGGTTTCTTAAGAAGGTAAATTTCAAGCAGGAGTCTTGCAAATAAGCTCTTTGAAGTTCCTGCCTTAAGATGCCAGCCAGCCTTTTCTGCTCCAATAACCGCCCCAAAAAGATTTTTAACAGCACAGGTTAACGTCATCATTTCGTGAGTTTTAAGTTTTGGAAGATTTATTATTTTATCAGCTTCATAATAATTGCGAGCGACTCTAATTGATTTGAAAATACCCCCCCCTTTTAACTCAACACCATCCTTAAATTCAGCAAGCGCCGCGCCGCTTTTACGCGCTGCCTCATAAAAGCCGCACTTTTCTGCAACACTCAAGAAACCGCCGATTCCGGGACTGTCACCAATAACGACTCTCCCCCCCGCGTCTCTTGCGAGTTCAGACACTATCTGTACCAGAACGGGGTGTGTTGTCACCGCTTTTTCGGGGCTTTTTCCAGAAAGCATATTTGGTTTAAGCAGCACTTTCTCTCCACTGCTCACAAAGGCGTTAATACCTCCGAGTGGTTCAAGTAACTCGCAAACCGCTTTTTTCAGTTCGTCATAATCATATCCTGACGCTCGGACAATCGAAACTGATTCCACAAGTACCCCTTCTAAGGCAAAAAATAATCAACCGCACTTTTTTTAAAAAAAGGGGGATAGCCTATAAGCCATCCCCCAAAGTAACACAAGTCAACATAAATTCAAGAGCCTGAAAAAAGTCTTAAAATAATTTTTAATGGTCTATAGCCTTAGCCATTCCAATACCGGTATTCTGGCGTACATAAATTTCATCAAACATCTCTTCAGCCCTTCTGTTGGGGAACATTAGAGTGCCTAAAATGGCGGCAATGAAGCCAAGCGGTATTGAAATAATACCAGGGTTTTTAAGCTTGAAAAGAGGCTTGGTCAGCCCCATCATTGATGTGCCGTCTTTACCAAGGACATCAACCTTAGCTTTTGCAAGTGCCTTGGCATCGTTTTCATCAAGCTGTGCGCCTGCAGGTAAGGCTGCCTGTTTTGTTTCCATTGCAACTATGATTTTTTCTGCTCCCTCAGCAACAACTTTTGGGTAAGTCATGTTAGGGGAAACCATAACCAGTCCTATGGACGCAATAGTACCGACAACAATGCCGCCAATTACACCGCCAGTATTAAACTTACGCCAGAATAGCGAAAGCACAACAACAGGCAGGTTGCCTGATGCAGCAACTGCGAACGCAAGTGCAACCAGGTGTGCGACATTCGCTTTTTCCGCCATAAGTCCAATTACGATACCGACAATGCCAACAACCAGCGAGGTAATGCGTGCGGCTTTAACCTGCTCATGCTGATCTGCGTGTCCGTCCTTGATAACATTTACATAAATATCGTGTGCTATTGCAGCGGAAGCAGCCAGAACCAGTCCGGAAACAACAGCCAGAATAGTTGCGAAAGCAACTGAACAGAGGAATGCCAGGAATAAATCACCAAAAATAGGGGCAATATCAGCACCTAACTGCTGTGCGAGTATAAGGGTAGCCATGTTACCCCCCTTGTCTACCTGCATTATCCCTTGAGGTGTAAGGTTTACTGCAGCACCGAAACCGAGAAGAGTAGTAAGGACGTAGAAACCACCAATTATAAACATGGCGATTATAACGGATTTACGTGCCGCTTGAGCTGTCGGTACAGTAAAGAAGCGCATCAGGATATGCGGCATCCCTGCAGTTCCGAGAACAAGTGCCATTCCAAGCGAAATCTGGTCGAGCGGTTTCTTGAGAAAAAGACCCGGTTCAAGGAAACGCTGTCCTGCCTCAATTCCGTTTAGAGTAACTCCATCTTTGAGTGCTAACTTTGAAACATGATCCTGTATTTCAAGGCTATTGACAATAGAGTCAAAGAAAGCAATAGGATTGAAGCCAGCTTTAGCCAGTACTAATACTGATAGTAAGGTTGCACCTGACATAAGCAGTCCGGCTTTAATTATCTGTACCCATGTTGTAGCGGTCATTCCGCCGAAAACAACATAACCCACCATCAGGATGCCCACACCTACAATTGCAGTTTTATACGGTACGCCAATCAGAAGAGCCATCAGCTTACCAGCGCCAACCATCTGTGCGGTCAGATAAAATGTTGAAACAGCTACAGTAGATATAGCTGCCACAGCACGAACAGGTTTTGGGTCGGTACGGAAAGAAAGTATGTCACCAAGCGTATACTTCCCGGCATTTCGGCACGGTTCTGCAACAATCAGTAGTACAGTAATGTATGCAACCAGCCACCCAACGGAATACATGAATCCGTCATAACCATATAGTGAGATAAGGCCGGAAATGCCGAGAAAAGATGCCGCTGACATATAGTCGCCTGCAATAGCCCATCCGTTCTGGGTGCCTGTTATTCCGCCTCCGGCAGCGTAGAAGTCGGCTGCTGATTTTGTCTGTCTTGCTGCCCATACAACTACTGACATAGTTATGCCGATTATTAAGGCAAACATAGTTAGCGTAATGGCTTTGTTTGCTTTAAGCTCTCTCTTTTTTGCAGGAGCTGGGGTGGTTACTGCAGCAGGAGTCTCAAATTTGGTTTCTGCACCCGAGATTGTAGCAGGAGATGTGGTTGTTGTGGCTGTAGCTGCAGTTGCAACTGCACTTGTAACGGAAGCATTTTTCGGCTCTTCAGCAAAGGCGGCTGCGGCGATTGAAAGTGCCAGACTTGAAGCGATTATTATTCTTTTAAAAGTCATGTCGTATCCCCCTTTTCTAAAGATGTAGATCTTCAATTAGTTCTCTGGTTAAACGGTCAAAATCCTTGTTGGCAACGTGAGCATAGTAAAGCGCCAATCCCCATGAAACAAAAAACTGGGACAGCGCAAAGATATAGCCAAAATTGATTACGCCTATTATCTTGATTTTAAACAGTCCTGGCGCATAAGCCGCGCCTATTGGAAGCAAGAAATAATAGGCTGTTGAAAATATCCACCAGCCAAAGAGGAATGCCTGTTTTTTGTGATGGAGTTCGATGAATTTCGGATTTTTTGCTATTGCCGACCAATCGTACTGTTTTTCTGCCATTTAGTAGCTCCTTTCTGTTTTTTTAAGGAAATTTGTTTGCGAGCGCTAACTACCATACTCCTTTCTATTGAATTTGCTTCCGTGCTCTTCCTTGGTAGTAAAATAACTCTCAATTGTTTTAAAACACCCACTTAATTCTTCTGTCTCTATTATTGCGATGCTATTCTTTTTGACAGAATATGCTGGATTAAAATGACAATTTATCCCGTTTATTTAAGTCAAATAGTCGCCCATATAAAACTGATATATATCTAGTTAAAACAGCTTGTTATGTATTATGTTAAATAATAAAACAAAATATCAAAGCCAAAATTCGGCGTATACATAACATGGAAAATTTAAAATTGCAATACGAAATAGTTTGCTGTTTAAACGCTGTTTTAATATAGATAAAATCAGAGAATAATTCTTTAAAAAGATGTGCGGTTATAAAGCCAAATACCAGCCCATATTGATTGTTATTACTGCGTAACTATCTTTTTGTACTGGAAAAATTGTTTATATTTATGGGTGGTTCAGATGCAGTTGTAGGAATTACTCAGCTCTGGATGTCTAGCGGATGGGTAGCTTTTATGATATGCAAGATGGAACCGACATTGATTGCTTCAAGGTTTGGACGGTGTTTTGGACTGCAACAATCTGTTGCAGTCCAAAATTTTCTGTCTGGTTTAATGGGGGGTTAGTCTACTGACTTTCTTAAAAAAGTAGGTATATCATATTGATCTTCATCGTCGTCAATGAACGATACCGCAGGACGGATTCTAGTGGTATTTTCAGTTCGCTCGCGGTCACGCTGAAATGTTGGTCGATCAAGAGAAACCGGAATGACGGAATGTTTGTCTACGGATGATAAAGTGCCTTTACGGGAATCACGACCTTTTTCTGCGTCGAAACGATCACCGAAACCAGTTGCAATAACTGTTACCTTTATGTTGTCGCCCATTTCGTCATCGCGAACTACTCCGATTTTGATATTTGCATCTTCATGGACCTTCTCATGGACTATTCTGTTTACTGTATTGTAATCATCCATGGTCATTGAGGCAGAACCTGTTATATTAACGAGAACACCCTTGGCTCCTGAGATGTCATTGTCCTCCAGCAAGGGGCTTGATATTGCATTGCTAACGGCGTCTGCAGCTCTATTATCACCACTTCCCATGCCAATCCCCATCATAGCCATGCCGCGGACACTCATGACGGTTTTTACATCGGCAAAGTCCAGATTCATCAAGCCAGTTGAGGTTATCAGTTCGGAGATGCCTTGAACTGCCTGACGTAATACGTCATCGGATGGTTTGAAGGCATCAAAAAGTGACATATTCTTGCTTGCCAAGCTGATAAGTCGGTCATTAGGAATTATTATGAGCGAGTCAACGTGTTTTTTAAGTTCGGCAATACCCTGATCTGCAAGAACAGAACGAGCTTTCCCCTCATATGTAAAAGGTTTTGTAACAACTCCGACTGTAAGTACACCTGTTTCGCGTGCTGCTTCAGCAATAACCGGAGCAGCACCTGTTCCTGTGCCGCCACCCATTCCTGCCGCAATAAAGACTAGATCAGCACCTTTGATTGCTTCTCCCAACTGCCCTTTGTTTTCAAGTGCTGCTGCAGTACCTACTTCAGGCTTTGAACCGGCACCAAGCCCTTTTGTAAGTTCGCGACCGAGCTGAAGTTTTACCGGTGCCTTTGATATCCGTAGAGATTGAGCGTCAGTATTTGCAACTATAAAATCAACTTTATTTATCGAGCTGGCTATCATCGTGTTGACGGCATTGCCTCCACCGCCACCTACCCCGATTACTTTAATAACAGCGCTCTGTTCAATGGTTTCATCAAATTCAAACATGCTTTTTCCTCCTATATGTTTTAGATCACAATTCATAGATTATTCTCGGAAATGTAACCTCTATTTGAGAAAGAATCAAAGGAAAAAATAATATATTTTTCTGTCTGTCTGAACGGAGGGGAGAACGTAATTTTATGTTCAGCTAAAAGGGGTCTACCATGAGAAAAACGTAGACAAAAAGTGACCTCAACAGGATTAAAAGAACTCGCTGAACCACCCTTTCATTCGACCAAACACAGATCCGAAAAGATTGGTTTCGGGTTTGCCTGCAGGAAACTCCCTTGAACCGGAGTTTCGGCTTCCGTAAACAACAAGTCCAACACCGGTGGCATAAACCGGAGATTTTACAACATCAGTCAAACCTCCGATTTTCTGTGGAAGACCTCGTCTTACCGGCAGATTAAAAATCTGTTCCGCCAACTCTGGAATTCCTTCCAGAATGCTTGAACCGCCGGTTATTACTACGCCGGAAGCAATTGAGTCCTCGAGCCCCGATTTAATAATTTCTCTATTAACCAGAGAGAAAATCTCCTCCATACGAGGACCTAGAATTTCGCATAACACGTTTCGTGAAAGTTCGCGTGGTTTACGACCACCAACACTTGGAACCTCAATTTTATCTTCTTTGCCAACAAGAGCAGCAAGACAGCAGCCATGCTTCTGCTTTATTTTTTCTGCTTCAGCAAATGGTGTGCGCAGACCTACAGCAATATCATTTGTTAGCTGATTGCCCCCCAGTGAGATGACTGAAGTGTATTTTATGGCGCCATCTGCAAAAATTGCTATATCAGTAGTTCCTCCACCAATGTCAACCATACATACACCAAGCTCTTTCTCATCTTCAGAAAGGACTGCGTGAGATGAGGCAAGCTGTTCCAGCACTATGTCAGCCACATCAAGTCCGGCACGGTTACAGGATTTTACTATGTTCTGTGCGCTGGCTACGGCGCCGGTGACTATATGGACTTTTGCTTCAAGGCGCACTCCGCTCATGCCAAGTGGCTCTCTAATGCCATCCTGTTCGTCAATTATAAATTCCTGTGGTAGAATATGCAGAACTTCACGATCCATCGGAATATTTATGGCTTTGGCAGCGTCGATTACTCTGCGAATATCTTCCTGAGAGACCTCGCGATTTTTGATTGCTATTACACCATTTGAATTCAGACCTTTTATATGACCGCCGGCTATTCCGGCATAAACTGACTTTATCTCACACCCTGCCATAAGTTCAGCTTCTTCAATAGCTTTTCTAATTGCTCCAACAGTACTCTCTATGTTAATTACCACCCCTTTTCGCAGACCGCTTGACGGGCTGGTTCCTATGCCGACTATATCAATGCCGTCTTCCGTGACATTGCCGACAATTGCACAAATTTTTGTGGTACCGATATCGAGACCGACTATAAGGTTATCCCTTTTTGATGTTGACATACCAATTCTCCCCTGCTGCGATTATGTATAACTCTAAACGCTAACTTTTTTTTACGATTATCTTGTCATCAAAATCGATGTCTATATAGTGTATGGAGGGTAACTGTACCATCAGATCCCTGTAAATTCGTGCAAACCGCTCAATCTTTGAAGCGAAATCCCCAGCTCCGACTTTTACCGGAAGTGCTCCGGTTGCAGTAAATAGCGTGAAACCATAGCCTTTATCGTAATGAATCTCAGATACATCCGCAAGAATAAACGCACCCTTTTCAGCTAATATTTTAAGTAGATCGCATGTAGCTACAAGAGCTTCTCTGGTGCCGCCAGGGTCGCTGCTTAACTCCTCTTCGCTAAAACCGGTTACTACTGGAAAGTCAAGTTTATCACCCTGGTTTAGTACCTTGAATATATTGCCCTTGTTGTCAAGATAGTATATAAATCGCATATTTACTATTGCGATTGGTTCGCGTTCGGTGATGTTGATTGAAAGTGTATCCGGAAAATATCGGTTTATGCGTATTGACTCTACCCATGGATTCTGAAGGATATGCTCCCCCATCTGTTTCAAGTTAAGTCGCAACAGATCTTTTCCAGGCTCAATCTCAGCCAATCCAATTATTTCGTCACGGGTCAAATGTTTGGCAGAAGATACCTCTATAGATTTAAGTGTGAATAGTGTTACTGATGATATGGCGCGGTAACTGCCGTAAAGGATAACTCCTGCAAACGCTGACAGCAGAAACCAGGTTGCAGCAGTCTTTAATGGGCGCAGATATTTACCCAGATCAAGCGGCTTTCGCTGAACCTTTACTTTGTTTAGCGCCACTTTTTTGCGCTGATGTGATGATTTTGAAAAGTCCCGCACTGATTAATGCACCTTTATAGAGAGAGATGCCGATTCAATTATTTGCGAAACAAGTTCTTTAAAAGAAAGTCCCGCACCTTTTAACGCAATTTCAGGTAGTAACGAAAGTGCTGTCATTCCAGGCAGCGTGTTTACTTCAAGCACATAACAATCGCCGGAGCTTGTAACAAGAAGATCAACGCGGCTGTATCCCCTGCAGCCAAGAGCAGTATGAGCTTTAAGGGCAACATTCAATGTTTTTTTGTATAAATTGTTTTCAAGTTGTGCAGGGAAAATGTGCTCTGCCATTCCATCTGTATATTTTGCCTCAAAATCGTAAAATTCATTTTTGGGTACAATCTCGATTGCACCAACAGGCTGATCGTTCAGAATGCCAACCTGCACTTCCTGTCCCTTAATGTACTGCTCCAGAAGAATTTCATCGTCATGCATAAAGGCAAGTTCAAGCGCTGCTGAAAGTTGGCACTCCTCCTTTACTATAGATACTCCGACTGATGACCCCTCCTGTACCGGTTTTACAACAATCGGCAGGTCAAACGGCAGTTCGGAAATATTTACGATTTCCCCCCGTCGATAGCAGCGGAAAGGCGCAGTCAGTATGTCATTTGCTGTAAACAGCTGTTTGCTGTATAGTTTATGCATGGCAAGAGCGCTTGCCAGAACCCCTGAGCCGGTATATGGAATATGCATAAGTTCAAGCAGACCCTGTACACAACCATCCTCTCCATAACGTCCATGAAGGGCTATGAATGCCGTTTCTATGCCACCATGTTTGAGGGTCTCAGCGAGATTTCGTCGGACATCTATTAAAACTGCATTGTAACCTTGAGCGATAAGAGCTTCATAAACCGCGTTCCCGCTCTTTAATGAAATCTCGCGTTCTGCGGAGAGACCGCCACAGAGCACACCTATTTTTTTTGACTTGATCATATAAAGCCTTTACGTTGCCAAATGAGAAAATTAAACATCCCCCACTATACGCACTTCTTCTATTAGAGTCACGCCAGTTTTATTAAATACCGCCTTTTTTAGATTTTTCGATAATTCGATGAAATCATCTGCTGTTGCGGTGCCAGTATTCACAAGAAAATTACTGTGCTGCTCTGAAACCAGTGCTCCGCCAACTCGTGCACCACGCATTCCTGCTTTATCTATAACTTTCCAGGCTGCTTCACCTTCAGGGTTTTTAAAAAAAGAGCCTGCGCTCGGAAAACCAACATTATGTTTTGAACGTCGCAGTTCAAGATCCTTGCGAATTTCATCCTCGGTTTCTAAGTAATCGCACGGGTGAAGGTTAAAAACTGCTGATATAACTATATCTCCTGATTCCAGTTGAAGATAGCGATAACCATACTTCATCTCCGCTAAGCAGAAAGTGTCTATTGAAGCACCTCTTAAAAGTGTTATTGACTCGGTACAATCCAGTATTCCTCGACCGTATGCCCCGGCATTCATTCTTATTGCCCCGCCTATTGTTCCGGGAATTCCCGAAATGAAGCTGATTCCGCCCAATCCTAACTGCTGGGCGTAGCGGACAAGAGCCAGATTCTCAACACCGGACTCTGCTATTATCTGATTATTGTCTGCATTTGTAATACGGTTAAAGCATTCCAGAGAAATAACTGCTCCTCGAATACCCCTGTCACGTACCAAGAGGTTATAACCGCGACCAATTGTCAGCCACGGTATATCGTTTGCCTGCAGCCATGAGATTAGAACCTGCAGGTCTTCAATGTCCTTCGGAATAGCAAACAGATCCGCCGGGCCCCCAACTTTTAGAGAGGTGTGACGGCTCATAGGCTCGTCATACAGTAGTAAACCGCTTAGTCCAGGGGGGCGCGTTTTCAACTGTTTACCTCTAATAATCTAACTAAAGCTTCTCCCTGCTGCCAGATGTTTCCGGCACCAAGAGTAATAACAATATCACCGCCTCTGACAATCTCAGCTAAATGCTCCGGCAATCTCTCTCGATTCGCAATATATGTTACATCTTTTTGACCGTGACGAATAATCTCCTCAGCCAGTCTTTCGGATGAAGCACCCTCAATAGGCTTTTCACCTGCAGAATATACATCTGTTAGAATCAACACGTCAGCATCATAAAAAGCTGTGACGAACTCGTTAAAGAGTTCATGGGTTCTGCTGTATCGATGTGGTTGGAAAGCAGCAACTATGCGGCGTTCCGGCCACCCCTGACGTGCTGCAGCCAGAGTTGCCTTTATTTCAGCCGGATGATGCCCGTAGTCATCAACCACCATAACTCCACCCGGTTCGCCCTTGACTGTAAAACGTCGACCTACACCGCTGAATGAGGCAAACCCCTCCTGAATATCGCTAAACGGAATGTCGAGCTCAAGTGCAATAGCGATGCACGCCATTGCATTAAGCACATTATGCGGCCCTGGCATAGGGAAGGTGATCTCTCCGAGACGGTATCCTTTGAAATGTGCAACAAATGAAGTGTTGAAACCATCATGCCTTATATGGGTGGCTCGGATGTCAGCCTGAGCTGAAAGTCCATAAGTTGTATAGCGTTTGTTAACCTGCGGCAGTATTTCACAGATGTTCTTGTCATCAAGGCAGAGTATCGAGAGGCCGTAAAATGGTACTTTGTTGATAAATTTAACAAATGTTTCCTTTATCTCTTCAATGCCGGAGTAGTGATCAAGATGGTCGGCATCGATATTAGTTACGACAGCAATTGTAGGTGACAGTAAAAGAAATGAACCATCCGATTCGTCAGCTTCAGCCAGCAGAAACTTCCCCTGTCCCAGTCTTGCGTTTGTGCCTATTGCATTCAGTTTACCGCCTATAACAATTGTAGGATCAATGCCTGCGTGTCCCAGAATGGATGCAGTCATAGAAGTTGTAGTCGTCTTGCCGTGAGTTCCGGCTATGGCAATGCCGTATTTCATGCGCATAAGTTCAGCAAGCATTTCTGCTCTCGGAATTACCGGAATGTGCAGTCTTTTGGCTTCAACAACTTCAGGATTATCGTCATGTACGGCGGAGGAGATTACAACTACGTCGACATCCTTCAGGTTTTCGGCTTTATGTCCGATGCCTATTTCAGCGCCCAGTTCAGCAAGACGTTCGGTGGTGTCCGAACTTCTCAGGTCTGAGCCGGAAACTTTGTATTTCAGATTGATAAGAACTTCGGCAATTCCGCTCATGCCGATACCGCCAATTCCAACAAAGTGAATTTTATCTATTTTCCCGTACATACCGGCACCCTCTTTAGTTCATTTTTTTCAGCATTTCATCAACAATTATTCTTGCAGCATCGAGTTTTGCCAGACTGAAGGCGAGATCACCGGTATTGCGAACAAGTATCCTGTCCTGTGCCAGTGTCTGTATTGATTCTGCAAGTGAGATCCCTGTCAGTTCCCTTTCCAGCATCATAAAACAGGCATCTTTTTTAAGAAGCGCCTCAGCATTTTTACGCTGATGATCGTCAACCGCGTGTGGGAATGGAATAAACAGGCACGCTTTGCCACAGGCTGTTGTCTCTGCAATGGTGGTGGCTCCGGCGCGGCATATAACAAGGTCGGCTTTTGCATACTCTTCTGCCATTCCGCTTATAAATGCTGTTACATCAGCCTGGACCTCTGCCGCACGATAGGCGGCACAAACCTCAGCAAGATCCTTATCACCGGTCTGATGAGTAATATTCAAATTCAGACCACAATCTTTCAGCAACGGCAGTGCGGCGATCATGGCGGAGTTTATTGCATGAGCTCCCTGACTGCCGCCGAACACAAGAAGATTAAAGCTCTGCTGAGTGATTTGCGTTGAAAGATCAGCTTCATTTTTTTTGCTCTCAATCGCACAGCTATCGCCAGTAGCTATGGAATTCAATATTTGCCGTCTTAGCGGATTGCCTGTTAATAAGGTAGAATCCTTTGGAAAGTATGAACCGGATTCCTCCAGTGTTATGAAAACCTGGTTAGCAAATTTTGCCAGAAGACGATTGGTTTGACCTGGTATCGCATTCTGCTCGTGTATGAAGCGTGGTATCTGCATGCCGCGCGATGCAAGAACTATCGGGAGGGAGGCGTAACCTCCAACACCGAGTACCATATCTGGCGAAAAATCCTTCAATATTTTTCTGGACTGTGCATATCCGTACAACATCATTGCTGCGCCTTTTAATTGACTTAGCATCCCTTTCCCACGAATCCCAGCTGCGGATATTACCTCCAGTCTGTAACCCGCTGCCGGGACAGCCCTGGATTCAATACCGCGTTCAGTACCAACAAAAAGCACTTCATTTGATTTATCTCGAGACAGAAATTCTTCAGCAACTGCAATGCCAGGGAAAAGATGTCCCCCCGTGCCGCCACCCGCTATGACAAGTTTCATTTTTCCTCCTTGAGGCTGATGGAGGAGATCTTCAGTCCCGATGAAATGTTTAATAATATGCCTACACAGAAAAGAGTGATGATCAGTGAGCTGCCTCCATAACTTATAAATGGAAGTGCCAAACCTTTTGTTGGAAGCAGTCCTGTTACTACACCCATATTTACTGATCCTTCTATTCCGAAAAGAACAGCTATGCCTAATGCCAGAAAGCGGCCAAAGGTGTCTGGTGCCGCTACTGCTATACGCATAGCTCGCTGAACAAGAAGAAAAAACATCCCGACTATAACTATTACTCCCAGAAAGCCAAGCTCTTCACCGACAACTGCCAGAATAAAATCAGTATGAGCTTCCGGCAGATAGAAAAGCTTCTGTTTCCCTTCACCAAGACCCTGACCGAAAACGCCCCCTGTTCCGAGTGCCAACCATGACTGAATAATTTGGAAGCCGCTGTTTTGCGGATCCTGCCACGGGTCCAGAAAAGCGAGAATGCGCCGTTTACGGTAGGCTACGTTCATTACGAGAAAATAGAGAAAAGGAAGTGATAACAGAAATATTGAAATTATGTAAACCAGTCGTGTGCCGGCTGCAAAGAGCATGATAATAGCAACTGCAGCGAGAGTAAGAGCCGATCCCATGTCCGGTTGTTTGAGCAGAAGTCCCAACATTACCAGAAGTATCAGCATATATGACACAAAGCCAGGTCCGAGTTTTTTTATCTTGTCCTGTTTTTTGTCAAGTGAGTAAGCCATGTACATTATAAGTGCAATTTTGGCAACCTCTGATGGTTGCAGATTAAATCCAGGCAGCCTGAGCCAACGAGAAGCACCCCCGGCACTCCCACCTATTCCAGGGATCAAAACCAGTATCAGTAGCGCGATACAGCCAAAAAGGATCGGTACAGCCAATCTTCTCCAGAACTGGTAGTTTATGCGCATTGTCCAGAGCATGACACCAAAGCCCAGTAATGCAAACAGCCCCTGACGCTTTAGGAAGAAAAAACCGTCATGGAAACGTTTGTCTGCCATAACGGATGAAGCTGAATAGACCATTACCACCCCGAAACAGGTCAGGGCAATCGCCATAAGCATTATAACAAGATCATATTCTTCCAGTTTTTTTAACAATTACAGTGCCTTTACCGCAGAGATGAAACGCTGCGCGCGTTCTTCGTAATCCTTGAACATATCGAAGCTGGAACAGGCTGGCGACATCAGTACTGTACCACCGTTTACAGTTATTTCTGCTGCCAGTTTTACGGCATTTTCAAGCGAATCAGCCCTGTGTGTATCAGACATGGAACCCAGTACCTGTTCCATGCGTCCTGCTGCTTCACCTATTAGTATCAGATGGTTTACACGCTCTTTTACAAGTGGCGCAAGCGGAGCATAAGATCCCCCCTTGTCCTTTCCCCCGGCAATAAGAGTTATGTTCTCGAAGCTTTCCAGTGCTTTTTCAACACTACCAACATTGGTCGCTTTGCTGTCTTCAAACCACCTTACTCCGTTAATCTCGCGCACGAACTCCATACGATGATGAAGTGCGTCAAAGCATAGAATTGTCTCAAATGTCTCGTCCGCACGGCACCCTAACAGTAAAGCACAAGCCATGGCAGCCATTATGTTTTCAAGGTTGTGAACACCCTGAAGGCGGATTGCCGAAGTCGGAAAAAACTCCTCCCTCCCTTTATGACGGTAAGTTATAACCCCATCAACGCAGAAAATTCCTTCGTCAAGTTCCATTTTGCGGCTGAACGGAAATAGAGATGCCTTAATATTTTGGGCATATTTCCATACGAGAGGGTCGTCTCGATTAACTACTGCAAAATCGTCTTCGGTCTGGTTTTCAAAAATGCGTAGTTTGGCATCTATATAGGCTTGATAATCTGGATAACGGTCAAGATGATCTTCGCTGAGGTTCAAGAGGACAGCAACGGTAGGTTTAAATTTTGCTATCCACTCAAGCTGGAAAGAGCTTATTTCAGCCACTACCTGATTGAAAATCTCATGTGAATCTGCAAGCTCAATGAGTGGCGTACCTATATTTCCACCTACAAAAGTGTGATATCCCTCATGTTTTAATATTGCTCCAAGAATTGTAGTTGTAGTAGTCTTGCCGTTAGTTCCGGTAATAGCTGCAAGCGGTGCGTCGATAAATCGGCAGGCAAGCTCGACTTCACTCATTATCTTGACACCTGCATTTTTTGCTGCTGACAACTGAGGCAGGTCCATTGGCACGCCTGGCGAAAGTACAATAATGTCGCTTGCTGTAAAAGTTGATTCAGCGTGTCTGCCAAGCTCAAGTGCAACTTTACTCTCTGAAAGTTCTGCCAGCTGCTCTTGTAGGGCAACCTCATTTCGCATATCAGTTGCCGTTACCCGTGCACCCCTGGCAGCGAGAAAACGGGCACAGGCTACGCCGGTTTTTGCCAATCCTACGACAAGTACATTTTTATCTTTCAAATTCATTACAGTGTTACCTCAATTGTGAGCATAAAAGGAAATGGCATTTTCATATAAGACCTTAGCTGCTCCGGTATCCCCTAATGTATCAAAAACAAGCGTAAGATCCTCATCCTTATAAGGGCGGGGTGTTCTTGTAGAAGGGAGATCAGAGCCAAACATTAGTGCATCAGGGCTTGCAGCATATATCTCTCTCAGAGCAGTCGGTACGTCGAAATCTACCCGCCCGAAGCCGCTTGCTTTAATTCTGACACCTCGTTCCGCAAGCATTAGTATGGTTCTAAACCCCGCAGATGAAAGCCCGAGATGGTCGATGCTCACGCTTGGTAATGCGACAATATCGTCATATAGCCGATTAAGTTCAGTTGAGTCAATGTACAGTTCGGTATGCCACCCTGCCAGCTCATATACACGGCGGGCAAGTCGGTCAAGGTGTTCAATTTTTTCTGATCCGCCCCGTTTCAAATTAAATCGAACTGCGCGAACACCGCATCTATTTAGATGTGCTATCTCTTCGTCAGTTGTTTGTAGTGATATTTGGGTTACACCGTAGAATGATGATCCGAGTTGTGCAAGAGCATCGATAAGGTAGTTCTGATCGAAGCCCTGAAATGAGCCCGAAACAACGGCACCTCCAACGAGATTTTTCCCCTTCATAATGTTCAGATAGTCTGCACAGGTGAAGTTATCAGGCAGATAACCGTTGTTGCCAGTCAATCTAAAACGGGGATCAATTATATGAAAATGTGCATCGAATATTCTCAGGTCATCTGTTTTCAGATATGTACTGACAATACTCACCGGCTATCTCATCTTTAGCGTTGAAATTGCGACCAGCGCCAGGATTATGGTTATAATCCAGAAACGTACGATGATCTTCGGCTCGGCAACACCTTTTAACTCGAAATGATGGTGAATCGGAGCCATTCTAAATATACGTTTTCCACGATATTTATATGAGCCGACCTGAAATATAACTGACAAAGCCTCTACAACGAAAACTCCCCCGACGATGACGAGCAGAATCTCCTGTTTGGTAATTACAGCTATAGTTCCCAAAGTTCCACCTAGAGACAGAGATCCGACATCACCCATAAATACCTCCGCTGGATATGAATTAAACCATAGGAAACCAAGCCCTGCACCAACTAATGCACCGCATAGGACAGCCAGTTCGCCTGCCCCTGCAACTCTTGGAATCTGGAGATAGGCTGAAAGGGTAGCGTGTCCTGCAATATATGAAAAAAGCATATATGTCGCTGCATTAATTGCAACGGGCCCAATTGCAAGACCGTCAAGTCCGTCTGTCAGGTTGACGGCATTACTAGCTCCTACAATAACAAGGATGACGAAGGGAATTGACCAGATCCAGAGATCGGGGTGGAAATTCTTGAAAAAAGGAAAGTAGAGTTGTTCGTTGAAGTCGGGTTTCAAAAATAGCAGGATAGCAACAACTGCAGCCAGTAGCAGCTGCCAGAACATTTTCTGTCGCGCCGAAAGCCCTTTCGGGTTTTTCTCGACAACCTTCTTGTAATCATCGATAAAACCAATTACTCCGTATCCGATCGTAATAAAAAGTGTAAGCCAGATATAGTGGTTTGTCAGATCAGCCCAGAGAAGGGTAGGTATAATTATTGCGGCAAGAATTATGAGCCCGCCCATTGTGGGTGTACCCTGTTTCTGCAGATGGGATTCCGGCCCGTCTGTACGTATAACCTGTCGTGCCTGCAGACTCTCAAGTTTGCGTATGATCCATGGGCCAAGAACGAAACAGACAATAAGGGCTGTAATCATGGCGTATATTGACCTGAAAGTCAGATATCTGAAGATATTGAAAAGCTTTATGTTTGACGACAATGGGTAAAAAATATGGTAAAGCATGGGCTATTCCCCTTTAGTTTTCAACTTCTGCTTCTTTAATCCCATTGCCACCTTTTCCATGGTCATTCCTCTCGACCCCTTTACAAGAACTACATCGCCGGCTTGCAATGAGTTATTGAGCAAAGTGACTATATCCTCATGGCTGCTGCAGGAGAAGATCGATTCCGGTGCCATGTCAGATAACAGTGCACCTCTCTCTGCGTGCCCGGTCATTCTTGCACCAAGTAGATATAGGCGGTCAACATTGCGTCCGGCTATTGTGCCCACAGCTTGGTGTGCCTCTCCCTCCTGCTCGCCAAGTTCTAGCATATCACCCAGTACGGCAATTCGATGCCCGGATTCGACAGTCTGGGACAATGTCTCCAGAGCTGCCTTGATTGATGCAGGGTTAGCATTGTAACTGTCGTCGATCAGGGTTATGTCACCAAATTGTTCCACTTGAAAACGTCCGGTGTATGGGGTGAAGGCTTCGAGACCAGAAGCTATGGTAGATAATGCAACTTTTTCAAGTAGCGCAGCAGCAGCAGCCAGGGCATTATAAACATTGTGGCGACCGCAAACTTTCAAGTTAATAGAAACTTCGCCCTTTGGTGTTACCAAAAGAAATTGTTGTCCGGTCAAGCCTATCGGTTTGATTTCGCGCGCTCTGACTTCGCCGCGATCTATGCCAAAACTGATCCGTCTGGCTGACGGATTCTGGGAAAGCGAGGCTACCCTTGAATCATCAGCGTTAACTACTGCCAGACCGTTGTCACTGATCCGGAACAGAAGCTCCCCCTTAGCCGCTGCAACAGCTTCAACAGTTCCCATGCTCTGTAAGTGTGCCGGCAGAGCATTAAGAACTATTCCAACCCGTGGTCTGGCTATTTCAGCCAGGCGGTTTATCTCTCCGGCTTCACTCATTCCCATTTCCAATACTGCCCAGGAATGATTCTCTCTCAGCTGAAAGATCATCTGTGGCAGCCCTATAAGGTTGTTAAGGTTTCCGAATGTTTTAAGGCCGGGTGCTGTCTGCTGCAGAATTGTTGCCAGCATCTCTTTCGTAGTTGTTTTTCCGTTGCTGCCTGTAACAGCGATAACAGGGAGATCAAAGTGAAGTCTCCACTCTGCAGCCAGATTGCCCAGGGCTTTCAATGTGTCCTTTACAGCTACACAGGATATTGAGTCTGGTATTGAATGGCTTTTAAGCCAATGTTCCTCTGCAATTACAGCTGTTACACCTCTGGATGCAACCTCCTCAATAAAGTCGTGACCATTGAATCTTTCGCCGCGCAACGGTACAAAAAGCTGACCTGGAGCAACGCTTCGCGAATCGGTCGATACAGAAGAAACCGTCGTATCTGGCTGTCCGGTAACACGCCCGCCGGTAGCAAGGGCTATTTCATTGATTGAGAACATTAAAGCCCCTTCTCTCCAAATGCTTTAGCCGCCTCTTCACGGTCGTCAAAGTGATGTTTGACAGCTCCGATTATCTGATAATCTTCGTGACCTTTTCCAGCCAGCAATACAACATCTCCGGCTTTTGCAAGCCTGATTGCAAGGCGTATGGCGTCTTGCCGATTCTCCACCACAATATAACCTTTATGATCTGAAAGATTTATATCCTCCTCACAACTGTATTTACAGATGCCAAGGGGGGTGATTCCATCTTCAATCTGTTTCAGAATTGATAACGGATTCTCAGTTCGCGGATTGTCGGAGGTCACTATAGCCAGGTCTGACATGAGAGCGGCGATTCTACCCATGACTGGTCGCTTTCCGTTGTCGCGGTCTCCGCCGCAGCCAAAAACAGTAATAACTCTTCCTGCTGCTATCTCTCTTATTGTTGCAAGTACATTCTCTAGAGCATCCCCTGTATGAGCATAGTCAACGAGGCAGGTCACTCCGCAGATGTTTTCAACCGACTCCATACGCCCCGGCACTGTTTTATGCCCTTCAATGCCAGCCTTAATGTCTGTAAGTGGAAAATCAAGAGCAATTCCGGCAGCAACCGCCGCCAGAATGTTCGACAAATTAAAACGACCAAGGAGTCTTGAGGCAAACGGGAATTCTCCTTTTGGAGTTTTCAAGACTCCGCTGATTCCCTTTACAGAAAGCTCTACTTCTACGGGGCAAACATCCCAGTTTCCTTCTCTTCCGAATGTTATGACTGGACAGGCACTCTTTTCAGATACTCTTGCTCCGTATGGGTCGTCCATATTGATTGCCGCAAAACGTTTTTTCTTTATTTCATCTGCAACCAACAGCTCAGAAAAAAGTCTGGTTTTGGCTGAAAGATAATTTTCCATATCGCCATGATAATCAAGGTGGTCGCGTGTAAGGTTGCTGAAAATGCCGACATCAAAGTGACAGCCATCAACTCTTTTCTGCTCAAGTGCGTGTGAAGAGACCTCCATGACAAAGGCTTTGGCGCCAGTCTCGGCAAGCTCCCTGAAAGCCGATTGGAGTTCGGTTGATTCGGGGGTTGTATGCGACGCTGCAATACTCTTTGAGCCGAATCGGTAGCTGATTGTGCCAAGTACTGCTGCCGGAATTCCGGCAGCTTCAAGGATAGCTTCAATCAGATAAGTTGTAGTGGTTTTTCCGTTAGTACCGGTTATTCCGATAAGCGGTTTGCTCGCTGTTGGTTCTCCGTTGAAGATGGACGCAAGCTTTCCCATTGTTGATCGGCTGTCACTGGTTTTCAACCAGGGAGTGTTTGCGGGTGCGTAGCCGGAATCCTCAAGAACAACTGCTGCAGCGCCGGCTGCGACAGCTTTTTCAATATAGAAATGGCCGTCAGCATTAATGCCCCGTAGAGCAAAGAACAGGGTTCCATGCTTGACCGCTCTGGAGTCGCAGGTTATTGATGTTATGTTTAAAGTAGAGTCGCCATGAAACTCTATATCAGGCAGATTTTTTAATAACTCAGTCAGTATCATCATGCCTCCTGTTGAAAACGTGAAAACCTGTCGGTTCTCCGGCAGGCTGTCTGCATTTATGCAGATGGTGTGAATTTGATCCAGACTTTACCGGATCCCCTGATCTGCTGGCCAGGTATAGGGCTCTGCTCCACGGCACGACCGCTTCCGATTAATCGGATGTTAATGCCCCGTTCTTCCATAACCTGTAATACCTGTCGCATACTCATACCTCTAAAATTAGGCATTGCACCGTTGACGTCCAGGTTTTCAACAAAATCCCTTTCAGATGTTGTCTCAGATTCGTCGGTATCTTCAGAATCAGATTCTTCGGGAGGTTTTGCACTCCTGTCTATAGGCATTGTTGGCTGAACTTTTAGATATGCCAATGAGTTTCGTGCTATATTTCTGAATGCTGGAGCAGCAACAACACCCCCGTATTTATTCCCTTGAGGCTCGTCAATGATTACTGCAATTGTCAGCTTTGGGTTCTCAGCCGGTACAAAGCCGACGAATGATCCTATCCTTTTTGTAAGGGAGTATGTACGGGTCACCTGATCGACTTTCTGCGCCGTTCCGGTCTTTCCGGCAACACGGTAACCCTCAACAGCAGCGTTTGTTCCAGTGCCCCCTTTTGCGGTGACCGTCTCCATCATTTTGGAGACTTTAGCCGCGGTTTCGGCGCTGATTACTCTGCGAACGAGCTGTGGCTCAAAATGCTGAACTTCTGTCCCGTCTTCGTTCATGATTCGTTCAACCAGATACGGTTTCATAAGGTTGCCGCCATTTGCAATTGCTGACATCGCTGAAACAAGCTGTATGGTTGATAATGATACCCCCTGTCCAAAGGATATGGTAGCCAGGTCAATGCCATACAGTCGCTGTCTGAGATTTCCGGTTGATTCACCCGGCAGATCGATGCCTGTTCGTCCCCCAAAACCGAAATTGCGAAGATAACGGGTCATTTTGCCATCACCAAGCTTTGAGGCAATCTTGGCAGTTCCGATGTTGCTGGAATATTTAATTACTTCCGATACTGACAAGCGTGAGTGAGGGTGGTCATCATGAATTGTACGGCCAGAAATTTTGTAAACACCGTTCTCACAGTTATATACATCAGTAGGTCTTACTAAGCCGGTGTCAACTGCTGCTGCGATGGTAAAAATTTTAAATGTTGAGCCAGGTTCAAAGCTGTCAGTAACTACATGATTACGCAACTGCGGCAGTGAGTATCTGGAGTAGGAGTTCGGATTGAAAGTAGGGTAGTTTGCCATTGCAAGAACTTTCCCTGTCTCAGGCTCCATAACCAGTGCCATTCCGCTTTTCGCATTGCTCTCCGTTACCGCTTTTGCAAGTTCTTTCTCGGCAATAAACTGTATTGTTTTGTCGAGAGTAAGTATGACGCTTTTCCCTGGTGACGGGTTTTTAATTACGGTACTTTTTACCGCAATATTTCTTCCAAGAGCGTCCCGCTCGGTAATCATATAACCGGTGTTACCCATTATGGTACTGTCGTATTTAAGCTCTATCCCTTCCAAACCATTCGGGTCACTTCCGGTAAAGCCTATTACATGAGCTGCTATCTCCATATTTGGGTAAAAACGTTTCGTCTCCGGCGCAAATCCGATGCCGGGTAGCTTCATGTTTCTCACGCGACTTGCATTGTCGGGAGTCAGCCAGCGAGCGACCCAGATAAAAGATTTGTCAACAGAAAGCGTTTCTGTCAGCTCTTTCTTTGAAATTCCGAGAACTGGTGCCAGAATAGCGGCTGTCCCAGCGACATCTTTTATTCTACGTGGTTCTGCATAACAGGAATCCATGTGGATCGACTCAGCCAGTGTCGTGCCGTTGCAGTCCAGGATGCTCCCTCGAGCCGGAGTGAGGTCAACTTTATGCTGATGTTGCCGGTCAGCCTTTTTTACGAGTTTTTCGTGTTCGAGGATTTGAAGGTAGAAGGCGCGTCCTATTACCGTAAGAAACATCAGGCCGAATAAGGTTCCTATTATTATGATCCGGATTCGCGACCATTTTTCCCGATCGTCTTTCATTTGACGTGAATTATTTGCTGGTCTGTAGGCAGAGCCATTCCAAGTTCATTTTTGGCAATTGCCTCTATACGTGCAGGATTTCTCAGTGAAGCTGCCTCCAGTGTCAATCTCTTCTGCTCCTGATCTGATTCCCGCATCTGACGGCTCATTTCTGAAATTTCAAGGTTAAGGTCAACAAGCTTGAAGCGGGACCATACGTGAAATACTGATACAAGAGTGAAGACAATCATGCAGATCATGAGATATTTGAAAAGGTCAATCCGGTGCGATGTGAACTCTAGCCCGCCAATGGCTCTTGGAGCGGCAACCTTGCTGAAATGAGTTCTTGCCTGTGCCATAATTAGTTACCTCGGTTTTTAACCTGTCTGAATGCGGTTTTTGCAGATGGCGATAGTTTTGTTCTTGCTCCCCCTGAAAGAGGAGACTCAAAGTCTAATTTCAGGTTCAGGATTGCAATTTTTCTACTGCGCGGAGCTTGGCACTCCGTGCGCGTTGGTTCACTTCTATTTCTGACTCGCTTCCGGTGACCGGTCTGTTTGTCAGAATCCTGACCCTCGGTTTGTTCCCACAGACGCATACAGGAAACTGACGCGGGCAGGTGCAGCCTTCCGCATACTCACGGAATATATGTTTCACTATTCTGTCTTCCAGCGAATGAAACGATATTATAACTCCCCTTCCACCGGGCTTCAGAAGGTCGAGTGCCGCCCGCATACCCCTTTCAAGGCTTTCCAGCTCGGTGTTTACTGCAATACGGAGTGCCTGAAATGTGCGTGTTGCGGGGTGAATTCGTTCATCCCATTTAGCCTTTGGTACAGCACCTTTAATAATGTCAACCAGCCTAAAGGTGCTGTTAACAGGTGATCCAGTTCGTTCTTTAACTATAAAGGCGGCTATACGTTTTGCCCAGCGCTCCTCACCATATTCGATTATTATCCTCTCCAGTTCCGCTTCAGGAAGATTGTTTACGAGATCTGCAGCGGTTCTGCCGGAACTGTTGTCCATACGCATATCAAGCGGAGCGTCCTGTTGAAAACTGAAACCCCTCTCTCTTGTGTCCAGTTGGTGAGAAGAGACGCCCAGATCAAGAATAAATCCATCAATAGAGCTGATTTCAATACTGCCGAGAAGTGCCGAAAGATTCGCAAAGTCACCATGCAGAAGTCTAATCCGGCTGCTGTGTGGCGAGAGTCGCTCCGCTGCGGAAGCAAGAGCAGTCTGGTCACGGTCAATGCCAACCAGAAGAGCCTTTTGTGCAGTCTCAAGTATCAATGCAGAATGACCGCCACCGCCAACTGTTCCATCAAGATATGTTTTGCCGTCCATCGGATTAAGAAAGCGGATAACCTCATCCGGCAAAACTGAAAGGTGGTGAAAGTCAGTCACTATAGACCAAGTTCTGCGGCTGCTTCGGTGCCGCTAGGGAAGTTTTTAACATCCTGGGCGCGAACCTTATCCCATTCGCTCATGCTCCAGATTTCGATTTTATCCATTTTGCCGACAAATTGAATTTCACGTTCAAGCATCGCGCTTTTGCGAAAGCTAGGTGAAATAAGAAAACGTCCGAGTTTGTCTGCGCTGCACTCCTGTGCCGGAGAAATTATAGTTCGTATTATGCTGTTTCGTTGCTCTGCGGTGAAACCTCTGCTGATTTTAAAATTTTCTTCAAAAATGAACCACTCCTTGTATGGAAAAATAAGGAGACCGGAGCTGTAGACATTGTCACCGAGATCCACCGGAACGGAATTTGTGAGAAAGAATCGCTCGTCATCATGCGTGCCGGAGAGAGTTTCTCTAAACCGGGCGGGCAGACTTGTGCGTCCTTTACTATCTATTGTTGTCTCGAAAATTCCCCTGAACACAACGCCTCTTTTGGTGTCAATTTCCACAATATTCCACTTTTTTCCACAGTAATGGAACTTATACTTATGGTCAATAGCTATGTCAATATAAAATATGAATTTTGTAGGGGAAATTGTGTGGTGTCAGTGCTGTTTTCTTGAGTTGCAGAGAGAACAGGAACAACATTTCAAAAAACTATGTTATAAGAGCCTTGTTCTTAGGCTGTAACCTCGTCAAATTCGAATATAATCATGGGAAAATATGGCGTTAGCTCCAGATATTCAACAGCAGGTTTTTGATCTTCTCTCCCGGGCTTCAAACATATCTTTTGTTACATCAGATGTGGATTCACGTAGTCTCGGACAGCTGATTCCCGGCCAGAAGGTTGTAGCCGAAATTTTGTCCCTTCTCCCGAATAACAGGGTTCAGGTGAGCGTTGGGATCGATCGGTTTAATCTTGACCTGCCTATGCCGGTACGAGTCGGTCAAAGTCTGGAGCTGATTTTTGTATCTGCAGACCCCCGCTCCACATTTGCTATAGCCCCCCAAACTGAAACTCCGCCTTCTGTAAAGCTTTCAGATGCGTCACGTCTGTTAAGTTCGCTGGTTTCGGAAGAAGAGCTGCTCACTCCTCAGTTCAGATCTTCGTTGCAGAGTATCAGCCAACTGTTACGCGGTTCTTCAGGTGAAACTGCTGTTCTCTCAAATATTCTTGATGAGGCGTTGATATATGCTTCGCCTGGTAATCTTAAAGAGTCAAAGTTGTCGCTTCAGCGTGCCGGTAATGGAGTTTCAGCGGACTTAAAGAGTGAACAGCTGTCTCCTGATCCTGATAAGTCACGGCTTGCGGCGTTTAAAACTAATGCATCTATCTTGCTTGAAAATGTTGCTCAAAGTTCTCGTTACATTATGCTTGAAACAACTAATAATCCGGTGAACTCTATTCCTCTTGTTCAGGGAGAGGAGATTGATGCCGTTGTTGTCGGAGTTTTATCTGGCGGACGCGTAGTTGTTGAAGTCGCTGGGTCAGCTTTGGAGCTTCTGATTCCTCTGAAGGTTGCGTCAGGCGATATTCTGCGTTTGACATATATTTCAGGTGATCAGAAACCAATATTTGCGATGGCACGGAGAGCTGATGACGGCAGTACCCCATCTCTACTGAGTGATGCCGGTCGTTGGCTTAGCGTTCTTGAACACAGCAAAAGCGGTATGTCCGTGCAGCAGTCATTTGTTTTGGAGCGATTAAATACTGTTCTTAGGAGTCTGCCGCTGGACTCTCCACTGTTCGGGGCAATTTCAGATGAAGCTATGGTGTATCGAAATACTCCGCAGCCACCCCCTGACAGCCGCTTTTCTGCTGTTTCAATGAAAGAGGTGATGGTGCAAAAGGAAAATGTATCTGGAAATGGCATTTTACTGAGCAACGATATGGCAAAGCTTCTACAGGCTGTGATCAGCGGAAATCGTCTTGCATTTATTGAATCTTTGAACCGGCAGAATACTTCCACTTTTTTTCTTCCGGGGCAGCAGCTAAAAGGGGAGGTTATATCTACGCTGGGTGGAGGACGTTTTGCTGTTCAAGTGGCAGGGAAAACATTTGAATTTATTATGCCAAAAGGTGTAAAGAGCGGCGATGTTGTAAATCTCTTTTTTGTTGCTGAAGAGCCTAGTCAGACTTTTCTTATGCTTCGTGCCGGGGCTCCCGTGGGGGCAAAAGTTAGTGAGACGGGACGATGGCTCAGTACTTTTTGGGGTGAGACATCGTCACAACTCCCCGCTCAGACAGTTTTCGGAATTCTGCATACTCTTCTTGCCGGTCCGACCTCTGATGCTACTCTACTTTCTGAAATGTTGCATAAGGGTTTGAGGGAAAGCGGTCTCTTTTACGAATCGCACCTGGCTCGCTGGTTTGGTGGAGAGTTCCAACTGGGGGATATTCTGAAAGAGCCACAGGGGTTATTGTCACCCTGTTTTCGGGCAACCGGTGAACAGAAAAGCCTGTTTGCTGACGCCATTGCCCACGTAGCTGTCAGGAGCGGTTCAGCTGAAATTATGGAAGCAATTTTCAAGCAGGCTGGAAAAAGTCAGGCACATGAAGGGATAGCTGACCAACGCTCACTGCCAATTGTGGCTGAACAGCTTTCGGTTTTGCAAAACGGGCAGCTATTATTAAGTGGAGACCTGTTTCCGGGGCAGCGTATGGATTGGACAGTTGCAGAAAGGCGAAACGGGCGTAACAGTTCTGGTGGGCGTGAAAGTAGTTGGGAAAGCGGTGTAACTGTTAATCTGCCTAATATGGGGGAGGTTACAGCGAAGCTTACTCTTGATGGCACGCGTATTGCTGTAAAGCTTATTGCGGTGAGAAATGAGACCGTTACGATTCTTGAGTCAGGAAGAGAGCGTCTTACGGAACAACTTGAGGGAGCCGGGTTAACCCCGACGGAGATGAGTATAAAGTATGTCGCGTCATGAGGATGACGAACGTCGCGCAGCTGCACTTTCCTATAAACAGGGCTATTATGCTCCGATAGTTGTTGCTCGTGGTAAAGGTGTGCTTGCAGAGGCAATAATAGCCTCTGCGCATGAAGCTGGAGTTTACGTCCATGAATCTCCGGATCTTGTAAAGTTGCTTATGCAGGTCGATACAGATCAATACATACCTCCAGAATTGTACAGGGCTGTAGCCGAGATTCTCGTCTGGTTGCAGTGGCTTGATAGTGGAGAATAAATATAATTTTAAGTGGGGGAATAATGCAGATTAAATTCGGCACCGATGGGTGGAGGGGCGTTATTGCCAAGGAGTTCACCTTTGAAAATCTTTCGAGAGTTGCTCAGGCAACAATGGATTATCTGAACAGGGAAGGGCTTGGCAACAGAGGTATTGTTATAGGACATGACCGCAGATTCCTTTCTCGTGATTTTGCAAAACGAGTTGCGGAGATAGCAGCCGGAAATGATATTCATGTTCGTTTAACGGAAGATTACGCTCCTACCCCGGCGGTTTCGTGGGCAGTCCGTGAGACCGGATCCGGAGCTGGAATAATGATCACAGCAAGCCATAATCCGCCTGAATATAACGGATTTAAGATAAAAGAGTCGTTTGGCGGTTCTGCCCTTCCAGTAACTACAAAGATTATTGAGGAGATTGTTGCATATAACCTGGTAAACGAGCGCAGGGTGCTTGCACTCTCCTATTCAGAAGCTTTAAATAAAGGTTACATAGAGCTGTTTGATCCTTCTGAGGGATATTTTCATCAACTGAGCCGTTATGTGGATTTGGAACTTATTAAAAAATCAGGGGTAAAAGTGGTAGTTGATTCGATGTACGGTGCCGGTTGCGGTTATATTTCAAGGCTTCTTCCGGATGTTAAGGAGATTCACAACATTGAGAATCCGTCATTTGGTGGTAGACCGCCTGAACCAATCAGTCAGAATCTTGCAGAGTTGTCCGCTCTGCTGAAAACAGGCGAATACGGTGTTGGGCTTGCCCTTGATGGCGACGCTGACCGAATCGGGGCCGTTGATGAGAATGGGGATTTTTTCTCTTCTCACTACATATTTACAGTTATACTGCGACATCTGATCGATCACAAGAAGCTTACCGGTGCGGTAGTAAAGACCGTTTCTACAACTCGGATGATTGATCTTTTGGCAGACAAATTCGGATTAGAGCTTCTTGAAACGCCAATAGGTTTCAAACATATTTGTGAACTTATGCTGGAGCAGGATGTTCTGATGGGTGGAGAGGAGTCTGGAGGTTTGGGTGTAAAGGGGCACCTTCCCGAGAGGGATGGTATTTTGTTGGGACTCCTGCTTATGGAGGTGATTGCTGCCAACGGAAAGGGTTTACGGCAACTGCTGGATGAAACAATGAATGATATTGGCCACTTTTTTTATCAGCGCATTGATCGTCATATTGATGATGCCGACAAAGAGCGGCTAATAGAAAAGCTCCGCTCGCATCCACCAACTGAGATAGATGGTCATCAGGTGGTTTCCACCAATTTTAGCGATGGATTCAAATTTATATTTAAAAATGGTGACTGGTTGCTTATCCGTCCCTCCGGCACAGAACCACTGCTTCGTCTGTACAGTGAAGCCGGTTCTTTGCAGCAGGTTGAAAGTTTTCTCCGAAAGGGGTTGCTTATAGCAGGCTGTTAAGATTTTTTGTCTATATTGTCACTACACGGTTGCACTGATAGAAAAAACAGCTATAATCCTGCCTCACATATATGACTGTAATTAACACACCTATACGTTGTACCGAAGTAATCCATTTTTATGGAAATATATCAAAAGGAGTACACTATTATGGCAAACATTCTGATTGTAGACGACTCATCAACCATGCGTAAAATTATATCAAGATCCCTTCGTCAGGCAGGACTTGCTGTTGACGAAATATATGAGGCGGCTGACGGCATAGAGGGGCTGAGTGTGCTTGCTTCCGGTAAAACAATTCAGCTGATTCTTTCGGATATAAATATGCCAAACATGGATGGTCTTGAGTTTGTTAAGGCGGTTCGCGGCAACGGTAATTCAACTCCGATCGTTATGATTACTACAGAGGGTGGCGAAGAGATTATTGCAGAAGCCATGTCAAGTGGAGCAAGTGACAGTATTAAGAAGCCGTTCACGCCTGACCAGCTGCAGGAAAAGCTGGGAGGCCTTTTATGAGTCTTAATGCGGACATCTCAAAATCAACCAGTTTTACTGAAGAGCAGATAGCCGGTTATGTGATTGACGCGACAAAAGAAGTTTTTTCTACGATGGTTATGATGGATATAGCAGATCAGTTTCCGCTGAAAGAACCGGTAAGTCGTTTCAAATGCAGTATTACCGGTATGGTAGGCTTTGCCGGTACTTATTCCGGGGTGATCTCGATTCACTGTCCGGTTGATCTGGCTCTTAAAGTTACTTCTAATATGTTGGGGATTGAATGCGATGAAGTAAATGACGATCTGAACGACGCTATCGGTGAAATTGCCAATATGCTCGGAGGGAGCGTTAAACAGGTTCTCTCAAAGGGTGGGCTTGATGTTAAGCTCTCCATTCCGACTGTAATCTCCGGAGAGGATTATACTGTAAATTCACTTTCAGACAATGATTGTGTGGTCGTGCCTTTTACAATTGAAGAATTCACCCTGTTGGTTGGGCTTACGCTTAAAAAAGAAGACTAATACTCTGGCTGTTGATGTGTAGTAAAGCTGTTAAATTGAATCCGCACCGGAAGACAATATCTGATGGATGGTTATACAACTCTATACGGGATGCTGGAAACAGCCCTGAAACAGGCAGGCGAAGAGAGTGGTATGCTGCTTGGACAGGAGCTCTCTATTGCTCTTGCCGACTCGCTTGCAACAACCAAAGGCTCATACTTCGGAGGGCTTGATGATGGTTGTTTCGTGCTTGGAATTGACTCAGGTGAGGCTTATACAGGGCAGTTTTATCTGGTTTTTTCGCTTCGGGACGCAATTGTTCTGAGCAGCATACTTCTCGGTATTCCTCCTGCTCGAATTCAAGAAAAAAAACGGCTCTCGATTATTGAAAATGATGATATTGATGCTTTCTCCGAAATAGCCAACATGGTAAACGGAGCGCTCAATACGGTTTTTCAGGGAACTCTTCCTGACAAAGTCAGGCTGAAACTTTTACCTCCCAAAAAATACATACCTGAAATAGATGAATTGAATGCAGAAGAACCTCTTCCAGACGGTGATTTCCTTATGTTTCGCTCCAAGCTGGAGATGCCCGGACAGGAGATGAACCATCTTGACGTACTCATTCCCGTTGCATTGAGTAACCTCTTTGATCCACAGCCGGTTGTTTCCGAGCCTGCGCCAGAAGATGAGGAAGAGTCAAAAACCGTTGCTGATGCCGATACTGCTTCAGGGGGAGTGGAAGATGGTGCGGCAGCATCTGATATTGCCGGTATTGACAGTATTATTGTGCTGGAAGATGACGAAGAGCAGCGGCAGCAGCTGATCGAGCTGGTTTCGTTTACCGGTTTTCAGACGGCTGAAGGGTCGCTTAATTCTGATATTAAAGAGCTCTTTGCCGGGCGAAACGTAAAGCTTGTTATAATTGGCTCTCAAGATGCCGACGATCGGGAATTAGCAGTCTGTATAAAGGTTAACGCGATACGTCAGGACTTCCCCCCCCCCATAATCATGAGCGCAGAATGCTGGACAAGAACTGCAGTTTTGAAAGCTCTTAAATACGGGGCTCGTGATATTATAATGAAGCCATTGAATGGAGACGATGTTAAAACCAAAGTTCGTCGCTACTGTAAAATAGCGCCATCAGCTTAACCAGATGCACATACTTTATATTTTACAATCGGCATTCCTGAAGCATCGCATCCTCTTTTTATGCTTATCGCTAGTTCTGCTGCTTCTTTCTTCCTCCCCGTATAAAGCCAATGCATCTATTCCAAATCATATCTATCGTGTAGACGTTCGCCCGCACAAGGGGTTTACAAGGGTTACTCTCCGTTTTGAGGAGACACCACGCTACTCTGTCTCAATTATTCCCGGTAATCGTCTGCGGGTTGTGATTGAGGATACAGCTGGAACTCTATTTAAAAAATTCCGTGGATACTCGGATAAGAACATGGGCGGGGTTGTCATAAAAAAACGTGGCAACAACCTGCTTGTTACCTTCCAGATGTCAGAAAAAAGCGGTTGGCGTGATCTCACCCGTCCGGAGGTCTCAGCAATCACAATTGATGTTGGCGCCGTTTTCAAACAGGAGGATTATCAACGCTCTCTGCCTGGCAGGGAAAGGATTCGTAAGGGTGTCGAAAAACTTGTACGTGATTTTGACCCCCCTCTTAAATCAGAAATACCTTTCACCCAGACGGATAGAGAAATTCTTAAAAGATTTCTTGCTGACGATGATCAGAAAACGTTCATGGCTGCGGAGGCAGCCCTGTACAAAGGTAGGTTGACAGAGGCTGAAGAGCTGTTTGTAAGCTTTTCGGCTCGCCAAACATCAATCCGCCCCCTGGCGTTATATCGACTCGCAGAAACATGGTACAAGCTCCAGAAGTATCCACAGGCGCTGGTTGCATTCAGAGAGGCTGAAAAGCTCTGGCCCGACTATCTTCGTATAAATCCAGGTGTAACTTTCTATTACGGTGACAGTATAGCCAGGGGGGGAGAACTGCTGACGGCACGAACTTTACTGGCTGAGCTTGTTGCCAGGCTTGCGGACAAAACGTACGCTCCGGCGCTTCTTGTAAGGCTTGGGGATATACTTACGCGTCAGGGGCACGGAAATGAAGCCCTCGCCATATACAAAAATGTAGCAGAGAATTTTAAAGAAAATAAAGCGAGTCAGATGGCTCTAATGCGGTTTGCTGATAACGGATTTCTGGAAACAACACCGTGGAATTATCGCTCAATCAGCGATATATATTTAACCGCCTCCATGAATAGTGGTGATCTTGATATGAGAGAAGAGGCACACTTCAAACATATTCTGCTTGAATCTATTCATGGCGAGGCTGGCGAAGCATTACAGTTTGTAATGGGATTTGAGCGCAAATTTCCGAGGGGTGTATATGTTGCAGTAACCAGAACTATTCGGGAGGTTCTGGTGGCAGAGGTGTTTCGGGCCACTGACTGGAAAAAGGGCGCTGCTGCGCTGGTGCGTTTTATGGAGAGCCAAAATGAATATCTTGCCATTTGTGTTCAGCAACCGGGTTTTCTCGAAGCGGTTACGCTTGCCTATAATGAATCCGGAAGACCGATTGAGCTGGTCAAATTATTATCAGCAATCGTTGAGCGTTCCTGGGCGACTGCATTAGCGCCGGAACTTTATCTGAGTGTCGCTGAAAATGCCGAGTTGATAGGTGATTCAAAAACCGCTGAAGAAGCTATAAGGACATTCCTTTCAAAATATTCTGCAAATCCGAATGCTGGATTGATGAGAGAGCGTCTCGGATCTATTTATTATGTTGCCGGCAATTATCAAAAGGCGAGGGATACTTTGCTCTGGCTGCTCAATAAGAAAGAGCACGCAACACAGCTTAAAAGCTATTATCAGCTTGGGAGAGCTCTCTACGAACTCCGGCAGTTCAGTCAGGCGTCAAAATCAATGGATCTTTTTATTTCAGCAGCTTCCGACAGGCAGTCGACTCTTTTGCCTGACGCCTATTTTGTTGCTGCTTCCGCACGAGATAATTACGGTGATAAAAAGGGGGCTATACTTCTGTTTGAAGAAGCGCTCAAGCTACCCGATAACCCCCGTAATGAGGAATTTATCTACAGAACCGGAGAGGTCAATTTTAAGGCAGGTAATACCGCCAGAGCAGAAATGTTGTTTAGACAGCTTGCCAAAAACGGTAAAGATGCAGATTGGCGGAGGCTTGCTCAGCAGGCGTTGTTAAATATCAAATAATCCTTCCAGAGAGATGTACGCAAAAGTCATTATTATGACTCGGTCAAAATAATGGCACCATGTTTGTTCAAATTTGATAGGTATATGTCTTAAAATTTTATTGCACGCTGGCGGTTGGGTAGAGGGGGGAGATGTCTTTACTTGGTTGTCTCTGTCTGGTATGCTTTTTGCAGATTCGCGCCCCGAGAGGAGTGGATATATGCAAGTTGAAGGTATTTTCAATAACACTATAGAACTTCTGGGAAAAAGTATAGATCTGAGAGCCAAAAATCAGAATCTGATAGCTTCTAATATAGCTAATGCCGAAACTCCCAACTTTGTACCCAAGGCGTTGGTTTTTGAAGAAGAGTTGCAGGGAGCAATGAAAAACGGTAATTCAGAGCGCCCCTCCTCGTCTCCTAATCCTCGCCACATCCCACTGCGAGGAGCTGGTTTTGCTCTGCAGTCGGTTGCTGGAAAGGTTGTTGAAGCACCGGCTAAAACTCCAGGTATAGATGGTAATGCAGTCGAGCTTGAAAATGAGATGGGCAGAATGGCTGAAAACCAGGTCATGTTCAATGCGTCTGTTCAGATGCTTTCAAAGAAGTTTGAGGGGTTGCGAACTGCAATCAAAGGGGGGCTGTAAATGGATTTTTTTAGTTCCATGACGGTAAGTTCGTCGGCTCTTGCTGCCGAACGTACTCGAATGAATCTTATTTCGAGTAATCTGGCTAATGCGAGTGCAACCAGGACTCCTGAGGGTGGCCCATACAAACGTAAGGATGCTGTATTCGCCGCGACTCCATTGGAAAATCCTTTTAATAGAGTGCTTGATGGAGCGACAGGACAGGGGGTTCGCAAGGTTGACGTTTCTGAAATAGTTGAAGATCAGAATCCACCGCGTCTTCAATACGATCCCGGGCATCCCGACGCCAATCCCCAGGGATATGTTGCTATGCCAAACGTCAATGTTGTTGAAGAAATGGCTGATATGATAAGTGCTACACGTGCATACGAAGCGAATGTAACTGCTGTCCAGGCGGCAAAAAGCATGGCGATGAAAACACTTGAAATTGGCAGGTAATTGATCTCCACAATGATAATTTTTAATATAAAGAGGATATAGTCATGGGAATTAGAGGTGTTGAGAGTGGTATAGGCATATCAAAAGCTTTTCCGGAGATTAAAAAGGCTGGCGCTTCGTCCACATCAGACGGAGCTGGCAAGTTTTTTAGCGAATTGGTATCAAAGGTTAATGATATTCAGATTCAGTCTGATAAGTCTATTCAGGGGCTTGCCAGTGGAGAAAATAAAAATCTTCACGAAGTTATGATTGCTGTTGAGAAGGCAAGCATCTCTTTTCAGTTTATGTCTCAGGTGCGCAATAAAGCAATCGAAGCTTATCAGGAAGTTATGCGGATGCAGGTTTGATCTTAGTTGCTTTTATGAACAGCTGCATACATTGAAAGGAAATTAAATACAACCGATGCCAGAGGGAATTCGTCGTCTCATAGAGCCTTTCTTAGCGCTCACTCCGGGTAAGCAGATGCTGATTACCACGGTAGCTTTAGTCTCTGCAGTTGCTTTTGCCATTCTTATTTTCGTTGCAAACAGAACTGATTACAAACCACTCTTCACTAATTTGACTTCCGAAGATGCCGGTGAAATTGTCAAAAAATTGAAGGATGCAAAAACGCCTTATCAGATAACTGCTGACGGTAAGGGGGTGCTTGTCCCGTCAGACAAGGTTTATGAACTGCGTCTTACTCTGGCTTCTGAAGGTATACCTCAGGGGGGTGGCGTCGGTTTTGAAATATTTGATCGTAAAAATTTCGGCATGACAGAGTTTGTTCAGAAGCTTAATTATCAGCGTGCACTGCAGGGAGAACTTTCAAGAACGATATCTCAATTGAACGGAGTTGAACAGGCGAGAGTTCACTTGGTAATACCTGAAAAATCGCTTTTCAAGGATAATGAAAAATCTGCAACAGCCTCCATTGTTTTAAAGATGAAATCAAGCAGAGCGCTTACTGATTCAGAAGTGCAGGGGGTTGTGCATCTCGTTGCCTCTTCAATTGAGGGGATGGAGCCTGAACATGTAACAGTGCTTGACAGTCGCGGGAAAATTCTAAGCAAAGGCGGGAACAGCGATGCCACAACCCGCATGACTTCGGCTATGCAGGAGACCCAAAGGGTATATGAGAGAAATGTTGAAGAGCGGATTCAGTCTCTTCTTGACAGGATTGTAGGTGGCGGGAAGTCAGTAGCTCGTGTTACAGCGGCATTTGATTTCAAGCAGGTGGAGAGGGTCGAGGAAAAATATGATCCTGAATCCATTGCAGTTCGGAGTGAGCAAAGAACGGAAGAGAAGGGGTCAACCGTTGTTAGCGGCGCAGGAGTTCCCGGCGTGCAGACAAATCTGGGGCGTACCACACAGGGTGCTGGTGCAACATCGGGTGGCGGCTCTAAAAATGATGAGACGCTGAACTATGAGGTAAGTCGCTCAACCTCTAAAATTATTGAGCCGGTAGGCGCTCTCAGTAAAATTTCGATTGCGGTTCTAATAGATGGTAAGTATGAAGCTCCTGCCGCGGTAAAGGAGGGGCAGCCTTCAAAGGCAAAATATACCCCCAGGTCTCCGGATGAACTGCAAAAAATAGAAACTCTTGTTAAAAGTGCCGTAGGGTTTAACTCTGAAAGGGGTGACCAGCTGACGGTTCAAAATATACCCTTCCAGGATCCCGATGATATTGGCACCACGGAGACAGCGAAATGGTGGTCAAATCCGTTCTTAATTTCATTGGCAAAGAATCTCATTATAGCTGTAGCATTTCTGCTGCTAATCCTGTTTGTAATCCGCCCTCTTCTGACTTCATTGAAATTGACAAAAACTCCAGCAACACTTGAAAGTTTTGAGTCTCTGGGGGTTGGTACTGAGCAGCTGTCGTCAGCAGACAGGGCGTTGCTCAATTCGCAGCTTGCTGAACAGCAGACTCTGATAGAACAGGCGAAGAAAGATCCATATCAGGTTGCTCAAATTTTGCAGAATTGGGTTTCTGAGGACAAATAAACTGATTTGATGGTGGAGTGAGGTTCAGTTCTGCCATAAAGAAGGGTGATATGACAGGTTCAGAAAAAGCTGCAATCTTGTTGCTATATCTTGGCAATGATGTGACTGCAAAAGTTTATGAACATATGGATGATAACGAGATAAAAAAAATAAGTAAGAGTATGGGGACGCTAGGTCACGTCCCGCGTAACACTATTATGGATGTTGTTACCGATTTTACATCTGTTATTGACCCGGAAGCCGGGATTTTTTCTCAAGGTGACGAATTTGTTCTTAAGATCCTTGAAAAAGCGTTAGGTCCGGAAAAAGCCCAGATATTAATGGATGAGCTGCAAGCATCAAGTTACGGCGATCTTGTTGATATCCTGGCAAATATGGACTCAAAAACAATTGCAAACTTTCTTTCCCAGGAACATCCACAGACAATCGCGGTAATTCTCGCCAAATTAAAATCAAAGCAGACCAGCGAAATAATAAGTCTTCTGCCTCAGGAGTTGCAGGCGGAAGTTGTTTTGCGCATAGCTGATGTTGAGCAGATTTCCCCTGAAATATTGAAGGAAATAGATGAGGTTATGAAGCGGGAACTTCAGTCTATGGGGGGGACGCAGCGCTACAAAGTCGGTGGCATTGACAAAGTTGTAGATATGTTTAATCACTTCGAACGGAGTAAAGAAAAACAGATTCTTGACAAACTTGATGTTCTCAGTCCACCTCTGTCAGAAATAATTCGTAAACACCTATTTACTTTCGAGGACGTGTTTGCGCTGGATGACCGTAGTATTCAGTCTGTTATGCGTGAAATTTCGAATGATGTATTAACCCTTGCAATGAAAACCTCGCCTGACGAGGTGAAAGAGAAAATTTTCAGAAATATCTCAAGCCGTGCCGCCGATATGATTAAGGAAGATCTCGAAGTTATGGGACCTGTACGCCTCTCTGACGTAGAAAAAGCACAGGGTGAGATTATCAAGATTGTTCGTAAGATGGAAGAAGAGGGTAAAATAGTTCTAGCCGGTCGTGGAAGCGAAGATGTCCTCGTCTAAAATAATAAAACTGGCAGACAATAATAAAACGGAAGTTTCTGAGTTCAGTTTCAATAATATAGGTCATTTTGGACTCCCTGAACGTGATAAGCAGAGCCTCGGAGGATTCGTGCCAATGGGGCTTTACCATCCTGAACAGGAAGAACAGGATGTTGATGCGGGTGATCTCGGTCCCCCTCCGATTGAAATCAGCGAGGAGGAGCTGGAACAGAGGCTTAATAGCTCCTTTAATGAAGGGTTGAAGGAGGGGAAAGAGCTGGCTGAACGTGGGCTTGTCAATGTTTTCAGGGCGTTGCGGGCTTCAACGGAAAAAATTCACAACCTTCGTGATAAAATACTTCGGGAATCAGAGGATGAGTTAATAACTCTTATTATGCAGGTAGCCCGCAAAGTAATCATTCGCGAGGTAACAGAAGATCGCTCCATTCTTTCGTCGGTTGTAAAAAATGCACTTGATTCGTTGTCAGCCCGTGAAGAGATTACTGTAAGAATTAACCCTGATGACTATCTGCTTGTCACAACCGGTCGTGACGAGATTCTCTCTAAAGAACTTCTGAGTGAGCTATTACAGCTTAAATCAGATCCAACCGTTGCAGCGGGTTTTTGTCTTGTAGATACTGCCATGGGAACTGTTGACGCATCTCTGGATGCACAGCTTGAACAGCTCTATCGCACTCTCCTTGAACAAAGAACTACGCATTCAGTGGCAGAATCATGATTTGGGTATGAACTGCCATGCCTGATACAAAACTCAACCTTTCAAAATACCATAATGCTGTTGAGGGCGCGAAACCGGTGAGGCTTCATGGCAAAGTGACACAGGTCGTTGGTCTTGTCATTGAGGGGTATTGCCCCGATACCTCTGTTGGTGCCATCTGCGAAATTAAACCTCTTGAAGGCAATCCGATTCCAGCTGAAGTGGTTGGTTTTAGAAACAATAAAACATTGCTGATGCCACTTGGTGAACTGCGCGGGGTAGGTCTGGATAGTCTGATTTCTGTGCGTCGCGACAATGCAACTCTTGGAGTTGGTCCTCTGATGCTTGGCCGTGTTATTGATGGTTTAGGTAATCCTATTGACGATAAAGGCTCTATATCCGTAGAGGAGGAGTATCCGATCTACGCATTACCGGTAAATCCGATGTCACGGCCGCCGATTCGCAAGCCACTTGATTTAGGCATTCGGAGTATTAACGGTTTGCTTACTTGCGGGCAGGGTCAACGTGTCGGTATTATGGCGGGTTCCGGCGTTGGGAAATCAACTCTGCTTGGAATGATTGCCCGTTATACTGAGGCAGATGTTAATGTTATCGCATTGATAGGTGAACGGGGCAGAGAACTGCGTGAATTTATAGAAAAGGATCTTCAGGAGCAGGGGTTAAAGAAGACGGTCGTTGTTGTCGCAACCTCCGATCAACCGCCTCTTGTAAGGATGCGCGGAGCATACCTCGCTACAACTATTGCAGAATATTTCAAGAACAAGGGAAAGAAAGTGCTGCTGATGATGGATTCAGCAACCCGTTTTGCAATGGCGATGCGTGAAGTTGGTTTAGCTATTGGTGAACCGCCCACTACAAAAGGGTATACCCCCTCAGTTTTTGCTGCGTTACCTAAACTGCTTGAACGTACCGGCAATTTCCCTGAAGGGAGCATAACCGCATTGTATACCGTTCTTGTCGAAGGTGACGATTTTAATGAGCCAATATCGGATGCTATGCGGAGTATACTGGATGGGCATATAGTATTGTCTCGTGATCTTGCCGCGCGCTCCATCTATCCCCCTATTGATGTTCTGGCGAGTGCCAGTCGTGTAATGACAGATGTCGCTTCAAGAGAACATTTGAGCCTCGCCTCAAAGTTTAAAGAGACGTTAGCTACTTACAGGCAGTCTGAGGATCTCATTAATATAGGTGCTTATAAAACAGGAAGTAATCCTGGTATAGATTATGCTGTCTTACACAATATTCAGATGCAGGCTTTCATGAAGCAGGCTGTTGATGATCCGGTAATGTTGGAAGATGCGGTACAAAATTTAAAATCAATATTCAAAGATTGATTTCAGCTCTTGATAGTGGGGTGACTAGCTATGGCTGGCAAAAATTTTGAGCTTGAACAGGTGCTTATTTATCGTCGTGAAATGGAAAAACTTCGTAAACAGGAGTTGGCGGCTGCAAAATATGTATTGGAAAAGGCAAATCAGGAGTTGGAGCGTGAAAAAGAACTTGTCGGGCTCTTAGGGCAGGAGTTTAAGTTATGCCAGAAAAATCTGGTCTGTATAGATGATGTTCGTATGTATTCAGATTTCTTCTCTCGTAAACGTAACGAGATAAGGCAGCAGAAGGAAAATATTGAAAACCTCGACCAGGTTATGAATGAGAAAAGATCTGGCTTGATGGAGGCTAGTAAGGATAAAAAGGTGCTGGAGTCACTTAAAGAGAAGAAAGCCGCAATTTTCAGGCAGACAATGGCAGCTAAAGAACAGTCTTTTCTTGATGAAATATCAATTCAGAAGAAGGTTAAATAGACGTGAATATTAACAAAATTAGCTTGGTGGTTTTTTTTCTTTCACTATCCGTTGTTATTTTAAACTATCTTCCCGGTCTTGTTATCGCGAGTTCTCCAGAGACAAATGAAGCGACATCAACTTCAAGTCAACTCCCGATTAACGCAACAAGGGCGGCTAGAGAGGAAAAAGCGCTGCAGGATGCCAGGCGGCAACTGCTGGATGAGAAAGAAGCCGCTCTGGTGGCAAAAGAGCAGGAACTTAAAAAATTGAGTTCAAAGATTGAACTGCAGCTAAAAGAGCTTGAGGCATCAAAAAAACGAGTTGATGACAGCATCAAAGCTCAAGCTGAGGCTGATAATAAGAAGCAGGATGAGAAAATAACGAAGATGGTTAAGCTCTTTAAGAAGATGCGTAGTGAACAGTCTGCTAAAATGATCGATGCCCTGAAAGAGGATCAGGCACTTATGCTCTTAAGCAGGCTTGACACCAAGACAGTTGCCAAGCTTGCACCATTTATCAGTCAACCACGTGTAGTAAAGTGGATTACAGATAATCTGCAATAAATTTTACGGGATAAAGTGAGAGTCCGTTCCGTAAAAAATATTTTATGAAAGGAGGTGAAAACTAATGAATAATGGACTATCAAATGCAACTTCCGGACAGTTGATAATGCCGATAATATCTTTTGAGTCAAACGGCTATGTCGCTCTGGACGGAGTTGAGATGCAACAGAATGTCGGCGATTTTGCGAATGTTCTGAAAGGGTTGCAAAATCTGGTAATCAATAAATCTCAACCGGATATGTTACCAACTGAAAAGCCGGTTGTTGTTCATGCTGAACAACAATGTACAGTTGATTTTGATTCTGATGATTTGGTTGTTGACTCATTTGGATCAAATCAGGTGTTAGAAGAGATAATTGAGATCTCAGAAGCAATTGAGCCAGATGTTTTTGATGTTGAGAAGAGGGAAGCAAGTGGTGATCAAGTAAGTGACGAGCTTCTTATTCCATTCCGAAAAGAAGTCTCTGACGTTACAATCCAGATGCTTATGGCTGCGTATTCTCTGCCGGTTAGAGCTTCTGAATCTACTCAGGTATTTGATGCTGATTTTATGGAAGAAGCAGTCGCCCCTTCAACAGCACCTGCCTCTGACCAGACATCCGCTGTTAGAGACGAACCAGCAGTTGAAGTCAAATCTTCCCCCGTTGTCGCGAAACCGGTAGTCATGGAGACAGCATCAGAAAAAGCAGTTTTCCCCCCTGATCCGGTAGAAGCAAAAACAGGAACAGAAGTCGCAGTCAAAGTAGCAGTAGCAGAAGTAAAAGCAGAACAGTTAACAGCTGCCGCAGTACGCGTACCATCATCCCCTGCAGCAGACCGAGTACCGGAAGTGTCCGCAGCACCCGCAGTAAAAGCAACATCAACAGAACCTGCAGACAGCACCAAACCTGCCCCTGCAGTTCAAACTTCAACATCTGGAGTCGCCCCTTCAACAGCACCTGCCTCTGACCAGACATCCGCTGTTAGAGACGAACCAGCAGTTGAAGTCAAATCTTCCCCCGTTGTCGCGAAACCGGTAGTCATGGAGACAGCATCAGAAAAAGCA